>JBFMAT010000031.1:0-48932 GCA_040755495.1 Chloroflexota bacterium | reverse complement strand
GGTCTCGAGCGAGCCGGTGGGCTCCGCGGTCTCGTCCTCGGTCCCGTCGGTCGCCGTCGGCTCCTCGGTCTCGGCCTCGAAGCTCGCGTCGTCCGTCGCGTCCTCGCTGAGGCCCGCGGGCAGGGAGTCCGCGGCGGGGGCGCTCATGAAGGTGCTGGTGGCGAACGCGGCGCCCGCGACCAGGAACAGGGCCACGATCGAGGTGCCGATCGAGCGGATCATCCGGTGGTTGAGCTGCATGGGTTGGATCTCCGGCGGTGGCGACCTCCTCGCTGGGCCGCCTCACCCCTCCCGAGGCGGTTGCACGGGCAAAGGTTTCAGCGGCCCGCGACACTCGACGACGGAGGCGCGGCGCCCGACGTGGGACCGGGTGCCCCGCCTGGCTCGGCGCCCGACGCGGGACCCGCCGGCGGCGCACCCGCGCCCGCCTCCAGCCGCCGGATCTCCGGCACCGCGACGGCTACCGCCAGGGCCGCCGCGAACGTGACCAGGCCGCCGCCGATCAGCGCGATCGACGGTGTCGAGCGCTCGGCGACCGCCCCGGCGATCACGTTGCCGATCGGGATCAGCCCCCATGAGGTCAGGATGTACAGGCTCATGACCCGGCCCCGGAGCCGCGCCGGGACCAGCACCTGGAGCAGCGTGTTGGTGGTCGCGTAGTACAGCACCTGGCAGGCGCCGAGGACCGCGAGCGCCGCGACCGAGACGACGACCTCGCGCGACGCCGCGAACACGACGAGCGCCACCGAGCCCACGACCAGTCCCGCCAGCAACGACCGCCCGCTGCCCCCGGCCGGCCGGAGCGCGGCCAGGCCGAGCGCACCCGCCAGCGCGCCGGCCCCGATCCCGCCCGACAGCAGGCCGAGGCCCGGTGCGCCGATCCGCAGCACGTCGCGCGCGAACACCGGCAGCAGGACGAGGTAGTTAAGCAGGAACAGGGCGGGCACCCCGGCGAGCAGCACGAGGACCGCGATCGTGCGGCGCGAGCGGACGTAGCGGATGCCGTCGATCAGGTTCGACCACATCGAGGCCTGGGCACGGGCGAGGTCCGAGGGCGGCGCGGCGCGCAGGGTGCGGAACACGAGCGCGACGATGACCAGGGCGACGGCGTTGCCCCAGAAGGCGAGTTGCAGCCCGCCGGCGGCGATCACGGCCCCCGCCAGCGACGGCCCCAGGATGCGGGACAGGTTGAACTGGGCCGAGTTGAGCGCCACGGCGCTCCCGATCGCGGCCCGGTCGACGAGCGTGGACACGATCGCCTGGTAGGCGGGCGTCTGGACCGCCGTCGCCGTGCCGGCCAGGAGCGCGAGCAGCGCCACGTGCCAGAAGGTCACCACGCCGGCCGTCGTCAGCACGGCCATGACCAGCGCCACGACCGCGGCGAACAGCTGGGTCGTCACCAGCAGCGTCCGGCGGTCCAGCCGGTCCGCGATCACCCCGGCCACGACCGACAGCAGGAGCACCGGCAGCGTCTGCAGCGCGGACACGACGCCCAGGGCCGCCGGCGAGTCGGTGAGGTCGAGGACCAGCCAGCCCTGCGCCGTGGCCTGCATCCAGGAGCCGATCGAGCCGACCATCGCCCCGGTGAGGAACCGGCGGAAGACCGGCGACGCGAGCGCGGGCAGCCGGGTGGCGACCCGGCCGGGAGCCGCGACCGGGCGGGCGACTTCCTCGGCCGGCGCCGAGCGCTCCGCCGGCGCTGCGGCTTCGGCCAGCGGGGCGGCCCCGGCCGGGTCAGGCTCCGTGGCCGCCTCCGTCGAGCACCGCATCGGGGTCGTCGCCCGGGTCGGCGGGCTCGTCCGTGCCGGGGAGCCCCGGGTCGTCCGCGCCGTCCGCGGGCCCGCCCTCACCCGCGTCCACCGGGCCCACCTCGTCATCGGCCGCGCCCAGCGGGCCGGTCGTGCCCGGCGTCTCGTCGCGGATCACCTCAACGGTGGCGAATGCCGCCGTCTCGAGGGCCGTCCCGAACTGGTCGTGGTCGCCGACCAGCACGATCGCCGACGCGTCCGGGTGGATGTGCTCGCGCGCGACGCGCTGCACGTCGTCGGCGGTCACGGCCTCGATCGCGGGCCGGTAGCGCGCCAGCTCGTCGTCCGGCAGGTCGTGGACGAACAGCCCGGCGAGCGACCCGGCGACCGGTCCCGGCGTCTCGAACCGGAGCGGGAACACGCCCACCAGGTAGTCGCGGGCGGCCGCCAGCTCGGCGTCGCTGACGGGCGCCTCGCGGATCCGGTCCAGCTCGGCGAGGAACTCGGCGAGGGCCGGGACGGTGGCCTCGGTGTTGACCGCGGCCCGGGCCGTGAACGGGCCGCGACCCCGGCGGAGGTCGAAGCCGGCCCCGGCGCCGTAGGTGTAGCCCTTCTCCTCGCGCAGGTTCATGTTCAGCCGGGAGTTGAACAACCCGCCCAGGATCGCGCTCATCACCGACAGGGCGTGGAAGTCCGGGTGGCGGCGTGGCAGCCCGGGATGTCCGATCCGGATCTCGGTCTGCACGGCGCCAGGCCGGTGGATGACCCGCACGAAGCGCCGGTCCACGGCACTCGTGTCGTCCACGGTCCCGCGGCCGGCGGTGCGGGCCGGTGCCCAGTCCCCGAACAGCGCCCGAGCGATCCGCACGACCTCGGCCGGGTCCACGTCGCCCGCGACGACGAGCGCGGCCCGGTCCGGCGAGTAGGCGCGGTCGTGGACGGCGCGCAGGTCGTCCGCCGTGAGCCGCCCGACCGTCTCGGCCGTGCCGCCGGCGGGGCGGTGGTACGGGCTGGTCTCGCCGTAGATCGACGACACGTACGCCTCGTCCGCGCGCCGGCGGGGATCCGCCTTCGCCTGGAGCAGGTCGGTGAGGCGCTCGTCGCGCAGCCGCTCCACCTCGGACGGGGGGAAGGCCGGCTGCCGCACGACCTCGGCCAGCAGCGCGAGCGCCGGCTCCAGCCGCGTCGCCGGGACGTCCAGCCCCACGGAGGTGGCGTCCCAGCCCGCCTCGGCGTGGATCGAGGCGCCCAGCCGCTCGGCCGCCTCGGTCAGCTCGATGGCGTCGCGGACCTCGGTGCCCTCGGTCAGGGCGCGGGCCGCGAGCACGGTCGCGCCACCCAGCGCGTGGGGCTCGTCCGAGGCGCCGGCCCGGATCGCGAGCGACGCCGCGACCAGGCCGCGGCCGGGCATGGGCGTGACGATCACGCGCAGGCCGTTGTCCAGCGTCGTGCGCTCGGTGGGCGGGAAGTCGTAGGGCCGCGGCTGGCCCGGGACCGGGCGCTCGGCGATCAGGCCCTCGGCGCTCATGCCGCCGCCTCGCGCCCGGCGTCGGGACCGCCGCCGTCAGCGGGCTTCGGCAGGTAGGTCAGGACCACGCGGTTGTCGGCCCGGAACACGGCCCGCGCCGCGTCCCGGATCTGGTCCGTGGTCACGGACAGGTAGCGCGGCAGGAGCGTGTTCACGAGGCCCGGGTCGTCGAACAGCGTCGCGTACATCGACAGCCGGTCCGCCCGCTCCTCCACCCGCGCGAGCGCGCCCAGCTCGTCGGCCTCGGTCAGTGCCTTCGCGCGCGCCAGCTCGTCGTCGGTCGGCGCCTCCGCGGCCAGCTTCTCGAGCTCCTCGAGGTAGGCGGCCTCCACCGTGGCGACGTCCACGCCCGGACGCACGGTGGCCCAGCCGACGCACACCGAGGCCCCGCCGATGAACGGCAGCGTGAACACGGCCACGTCCTGGGCCAGTCGCTCCTCGCGCACGAGCCGCCGGTGGAGCCGGCTCCCCTTGCCCCCGGCCAGCAGCTGCGCCGCGAGGTCCAGCGCGTCCAACCGCCGGTCGCCGAACACCGGCGCCCGGAAGCCGACGTACACCCGCGGCAGGGGCACGCGATCCTCCACGACCTCGCGGCGCTCCTCCCCGATGACCGCGGGCAGGGACATGTCGGGCAGCGGCGGCAGCGCAGGGTTGGCGGGGATCGGCCCGAAGTAGCGCTCGGCCCAGGCGCGAACCTGGACGGCGTCGCAGTCCCCGACCACGGACAGCACGGCGTTGTTGGGCGCGTACCAGGTGCGGAAGAACGCCTGCACGTCCTCGAGCGACGCGGCGTCGAGGTCCTCCATCGAGCCGATGGTCGGGTGGTGGTAGGGATGGTCGTCGGGGAACAGGTGGCCCAGCAGCTTCTCGTTCCACGTCCCGTACGGGCGGTTGTCGTAGCTCCAGCGCTTCTCGTTCTTGACCACCTCGCGCTGGTTGTCGAGGTTCTCCTGGGACAACGCGTCGAGCAGCGACCCCATCCGGTCCGCCTCGAGCCAGATCGCGAGCTCCAGCTGGTGCGACGGGAGCGTCTCGAAGTAGTTGGTGCGGTCCAGCCAGGTCGTGCCGTTGAGCGTGCCGCCGGCGGCCTGGACGAGCGCCATGTGCTCCGCCTTGCCCACGTTCGCCGAGCCCTGGAACATCACGTGCTCGAACAGGTGGGCGAACCCGGTCTTCCCCTCGACCTCGTGCTTGGAGCCGACGTCGTACCAGACGTTGACGGCGACCACGGGCGCGAGGTGGTCCTCGGCGACGATCAGGCGCAGGCCGTTGGCCAGGCGCTCGTCGCTGAACTCGACGACGGGAACGGGCATGCAGGGCGATCCTTCCGCGGGCGATGGGTCGGCGCCGATTGTAGGGCGAGGACCCGGTGCACCGCGGCCACGGACCCGGCGGCGCCCCGGTCGCCACTTGACAATCGCCGCGGCGATGTTAGATTGTTGTCTAACACGAGTGAGATGACAAGGACACCGATGGCCACCACCCGCTCCGCCACCCCGACCGCCCCCAGCGGTCGCGCGATGCTCCGCGACTTCGGGGCCGGGCTGACCCTGCCCATCCGCTTCGACGTCCGGACGGCGTACGACTTCGCGATCAGCCTCGCGACCGAGGCAGGCGAGGACGAGGAGCTCCCGGCGGAGGATCGCGCTTGGCTGGACCGGTCGCGGGCGGCCCTGCCGGAGCGCCTCCGCACGGCGATCGACGCCGAGATGTGCATCTTCGGCTCCAGCCTGATCGTGGACGCGCCGCAGGTCACGGACGCCGCCTCGTTCCTCGAGCTGCTGCGCGCCACCCCGGGGCGGGCATTCACCACCGCCGTGCTCGCGGACCAGCTGCGCGACCCCACCCACCAGGCGGAGATCGAGGCGGCCCTCGACGGTGACCGTGCGGCGGTCGACGGCGTCCTCGCCTCGTGGCCCGATCACAAGCAGGGCTGGCTGGGCCGGCTCCTGGGCGACGCCGACACGCTCGTCGGCGAGGTCGTCGAGCTGATGACGGCCTGGCTGCCGCTGTACCAGGAGATCGAGCCGCGCGTGCGGTTGATCATCGAGCGTGACGCCGCCCTGCGGGCGAACGACCGCGCGAAGCTGGGCTCCATCGCGCTCATCGAGAAGACCACCAACGGGATCCGGTGGCTCTCCGAGCCCGGCGTGCGGCGCGTCATCCTGGCGCCCTCCTACCTCAACCGGCCGTACAACTTCACCTTCGCCGGCAGCGACTGGCGAATGTTCGTGTACCCGGTCTCGGACGCGGCCCTCGAGCCGCACGACCCGCTCGCCCCGCCGGCCGGCGTGCTCCGCCTGCATCGCGCGCTGGGCGACGACACGCGGCTCCGGATCCTGCGCCTGCTGCGTGACAAGGACTACTACCTCACCGAGATCGCGGAGCGCCTCGAGCTCTCCAAGCCGACGATCAAGCACCACCTCGCGCAGCTCCGGGCCGCGGGCCTGGTCACGCTCACCGAGGAAGGTGGCCTCAGCTACTACAGCCTCCGGCGCGACCGGCTCGACGACGCCTCGTCGGAGCTCAAGCGCTACCTGGTCCCCTAGTCCCATGCCTGCCGGATCCGCGTCCCATGCGGCCCGCGAGTTAGATGAAGGGCTAACAGCCGTGAGATCAGTGATGTCAGACCACCTCGACTCCCCGACCATCCAGCCCGGAGACAGCGACGTGTACGAGCCCCTCCACCTCAATGACATGGCCCAGGTCACCCACGACCGCATCCACGACCTGTACGAGACCGCCGCCGAGCTGCGCGCGACCCGCCGGCCGGCCTGCGAGCGCGTCGGGCTGCTGATGCGGACCCGCTGGTCGGTGGGCCGGCGCCTGATCTCGATCGGCAGCGCCGTCTCCGGACAGCACGCCTGACGAAGCTCGCCGCGATACGGCCGGTCGCGACGCGGCGGAGACCCTGATCGCCTCGCTCCTCGAGGTGGGGCTCCGTTGCGAGCGGCCGGCCGTCGTCGCACCATGACGCGCGGTCGCACACGAGGCGTGCTGCGGGCTCCACGGGTAGACTCCGCTGCCGTGAGTCCCAGGTCTCCCCTCCCGCTCCTTGCCGGCGCCCTGCTGGCCCTCGTCCTCGCCCTGCCCGCGCTGGCGCACGCCGAGCTGGTGTCCTCGGATCCCGCGGACGGCGCCGTGCTCGACGGACCGCCGGGGGCGATCACGCTGACCTTCAACGACCGGCTCGTCAGCGGCCGGAGCTTCTTCGAGCTCGTCCCGCTCGCGGGCGGCGCCGCCCAGCGCGGCGAGGTCGACCCGGATCGGCCACGCCGGCTGGTCCTGCAGCTGGCCACCGCCCTCGACCCCGGTGACTACGAGGTCCGCTGGCGGGCCACGGCCGACGACGGCCACGACGAGCTCAAGCGCGGCATCGTCCGGTTCACCGTCCTCGCGCCGACCCCGTCGCCGGCGACGCCCCTGCCGCCGACCGCGACCCCGGGCGGGACGAACGAGCCCGCGACCCTCGAGCCGCCGACGCCATCCCCGGCGGCCACGGCGCCCTCCGCCGCCCCCACCCCGGGCCCGACGGCCATGCCCGGCGAGCCCGCGGCGTCCACCGGCGACGTGCTGCTGCCGATCGTGCTCGGGCTGGTGCTCGTCGGCGGCGTCGGCGTGCTGGTGCTCCGCCGCAGCCGGCGGGCCTGACCCGGTGCCGTCCCCCGCCGCCCCGCACGCCGCCGCGCGCCGATCCCGCGCCACCGCGCGACTCGCACGCGCCGCCTCACGCCTCGCGGGCGCCGGGCTGGCCACCCTGGCCGTCGCCGGGGCGCCCGCGACCGCGGCCGCCCACGGCCTGTCGCCCGTCTATCAGAGCCCGCTGCCGCTGGCCGTGTACCTCGTGGGGGCGGCCGCGACCGTCGCGCTGTCGTTCGTGTTCGTGCTCGCGCGCGACATGCGCGCCGCCCCGGCCACGGACACGCGGGTCGTGACCGTCCCGGCGCCCGTCCGGGTGGGCCTGCGGGTGCTCGGCCTGGCCGGCTGGGCGTGGATCATGGTCCAGGGCATCGCCGGCGGACCGGCGCTCGACGCGGCGGTGGCGAGCCTGTTCCTGTGGGTCTACGGCTGGGTCGGGATCGCGATGCTGTCCGCGCTCGTGGCGCCGGCCTGGGAGTGGCTGGACCCGTTCGCCACCCTCCACGACGTGCTCGCCTGGGGGCTGCGGCGCCTCGGCGTCCGGGGCTGGGCGCCGGGCGAGCTGCCCGACGCCCTCCGCCTGTGGCCGGCCGTCGCGGGTCTCGGCTTCTTCATCTGGCTGGAGCTGGTCGCGATCGCCGGCAACGCGACGCTGGCCGTCGTCCTCGCCGCGTACACGGTGCTCACGCTGGCGCTCATGGCCCAGTTCGGTCGCGACCGGTGGCGGGCCCAGGGCGAGACGTTCACGGTGTGGTTCCGGACGCTCAACCGCCTGGCACCATTCGGCGTCGCGCCGGCCGACCGCGACCACGGCACCGGCGATCCCGACGAGATCGACGCCCGGGTCGTCGTCCGGCGGCCGTTCGCCGGCGGCGTCCTGGAGGCGCGCTGGACCACGCCGCTCATCGTGCTGCTCGCGTTCGGGACGGGGTCGATCATCTTCGACGGGCTGTCGCAGACCGTGGCCTTCGCGTCGCTGTTCGGGGCGCCCGGGCTGGCCGCGAAGACGCTGCTGCTGTTCGGGTTCCTGGGCCTGATCGCGACGGCGGCCCTCGCGGTGGCGCGGAGCGTGAGCACGGGCGCGATCGGGGCCGGGCTGCTGCCGATCGCCGTGGGCTACCTCGTCGCGCACTACCTGACCTACCTGCTGATCGAGGGCCAGCGGATCGTCGTCGCGGTCTCGGACCCGCTCCAGACGGGCGCCGACCTGTTCGGCACCGCGTTCTTCGTGCCGGCGGGCGACTGGCTGCCGGCGGGGCTCGTGTGGACGGTGCAGCTGGCCGCGGTCGTGGGCGGGCACATGCTGGGCGCGTGGGCGGGGCACGTGACCGCGCAGCGTGACATGGAGGCGCTCGCCAGCGCGAGGCCGGCGCGCGACCGGCGCCACCGCAAGATCCCGGACCCGCGCCCCGCCGCGACGCGCAACGTCCGGCTGCGCGAGATCCCGCTCGCCCTCGTGATGGTCGGCCTGACCACGCTCACGCTGTGGTCGCTTGGCCAGGCGATCGTGGTCGAGGCGGCGGCCGAGGGCGTCGCTCCGGGGGTTTCGGTCCCGGGCTAGGCCGTCGCGGACACCCCGGGGACCGCCGGCACCCAGTCCGTGATCGGACGGACCGCGGAGATCAGGTCGGCGAGCGCCGGGTCGAGCGCCTCGGCCGCCGCGATGGCCGTCTCGATCGCGGTCAGGCACAGGATGCCCTCGGCGATCGCCTGGTGGCGGATCTCCGCGGCGTCGCGCACAGGCCCGGAGCGCGGCGTGGGCGTGTTGACCACGAGCCGGACGCGGCCGCCGGCGATCAGCGCCAGGATCCCGGCCTCGTCGCCCACGGGCTCCTCGCCCAGCTTCGCGACCGGCTCCGCCGCCAGGCCCGCCCCCTCCAGGGCGGCCCGCGTCCCGGCGGTCGCCGCCAGGCGGTACCCGGCGCGCGACAGGGCGCGGGCGAGGTCCAGCAGCCCCCACTTGTCCCGGTCGGCGATCGACAGCAGGGCGAGCGGCGGTTCGCCGGCCCCCGGTCGCGGCGGGATCAGCGAGGCGCCGGTCAGCGCCTTGGCCATCGCGACCCGCGGGTCCTCCGCGATGCCGATGACCTCGCCCGTGGACTGCATGAACGGTCCCACCGAGGGGTCAACGCCCTTGAGCTTGGCCGTCGAGAAGGCCGGCGCCTTGACGGCGACGAACGCCGGCTCCGGCCACAACCCGTCCGGGTAGCCGAGCTCCGCGAGCGTGGCGCCGAGCGAGATACGGACCGCCAGCTCCACCATCGGCACCCCGGTCACCTTGGACAGGAACGGCACGGTCCGGCTGGCGCGGGGGTTGACCTCGATCAGGTATACGCCGTCGTCGCGGACGATGAACTGGGCGTTGACGAGGCCCTCGGCACCGAGCGCGAGGCAGATCCGCTCCATGGTGGCGACGATCAGCTCGCGGTCGCCCTCCGCCACGTGCTGTGGCGGGAACACGGCGATCGAGTCGCCGGAGTGCACGCCCGCGCGCTCGACGTGCTCGAGCAGGCCGGGGATCAACACCCGCGTCCCGTCGCACACGGCATCGACGTCCACCTCGATGCCCTCGAGGAACCGGTCGATCCGCACCGGGCGGTCGGGGTCCACGACGGCGGCCGCGGCCAGGTGGCGGGCGAGGTCCTCGGGCGAGTACGCGAAGTCGATGGCGAGGCCGCCGATGACGAACGACGGGCGCACGATGACCGGGTAGCCGATGCGCTCGGCGAGCGTGAGCGCCTCCTCGATCGACTCCGCCATGCCGCCCTCCGGCTGGGGGATGCCCAGGCGGTCCAGCAGCGCGGAGAAGCGGGTGCGCTCCTCGGCCTGGTCGATGGCCTCGAGGTCCGAGCCCAGCAGGGGCACCCCGGCGGCGACGAGGGGCGCGGCCAGGTTGAGCGGCGTCTGGCCCCCGAACGCGACGACCGCCGGCAGGACGTTCATGCCGATCCCGGCCGCCCGGCGCGACGTCGCCGCCTCCGGGCCGCCCTCCGCGGCCGCGATCGGGCTGGCGTCCGCCAGCGCCGCCGCGACGGGGCTCTCGAACGCGACGATGTCCAGCACGCTCTCGGGGTCCAGTGGCTCGAAGTACAGGCGCGTGGAGGCGTCGAAGTCCGTGGACACCGTCTCGGGGTTGGAGTTGACCATCACCGCGCTCCAGCCGGCCCGGCGGAGGACCTCGGCGGCCTGGACGGCGCAGTAGTCGAACTCGATCCCCTGCCCGATCCGGACCGGGCCGCTGCCGATCACCAGTGCGCCCGGCCGGGCCACCGGCGGCGCCTCGGGCGGCGACCCGGCCGACGCGTAGGTCGAGTAGAAGTACGGCGTCTCGGCGGCGAACTCGGCGGCGCAGGTGTCCACCATCGCGTACCCCGGGACGAGGCCGAGGGCGAGCCGCGAGGCGCGGACCGCCGCCTCCCCCACCCCGGCCAGCCCCCCCAGCTCGCGGTCCGCGAACGCCGCCCGCTTGGCGGTGGCGAGGAGCGCTGCGGCCGCGCCGTCGGCGGGATCCACCAGCCGGGGGCCCATGGCGCGCACGTCCGCCTCGAGGGCCACGTTGCGCCCCATCTCCGCCAGGAACCAGGGCGAGATCCCGGTCGCCTCCCGCACGACCTCCTGCGGCACGCCCCGCCGGAGCAGCCCCAGCACCCGCCACAGCCGCGAGTCGGAGGGCTCAAGGAAGCGGCGCAGCACGATCGGGGCTGCGGAGCGCTGCGCGAACCGGGTGCTCTCGCAGGCCTCGCCGCGCTCATCGATCCAGCGGATGACCGCGTCGTCGGCCGCCTCGGCCGCGTCGGCATCGTCGTCGACCCCGGGATCCGTGCCCGCGTACACGGCGGCGAGGTAGTCGAACGTCGGCTGCCAGGTCGCGTCCTCGCCCATCGGCCCGGCGCCCGTCTGCTCCAGGCCCCGGAGCGCCTTGTTGAGCGCCGCCCCGAACGTCCGGTCGATCGCCATCACCTCGCCGGTCGCCTTCATCTGCGACCCGAGGCGCCGGTCCGCGGTCGGGAACTTGTCGAACGGGAAGCGCGGCAGCTTGACCACCACGTAGTCGAGCGCGGGCTCGAACGCGGCCACCGTCGTCCCGGTGACCACGTTGGGGATCTCGGCCAGCGTGCGGCCGGTCGCGATCTGGGCCGCCACCCGGGCGATCGGGTACCCGGTGGCCTTCGACGCCAGCGCCGACGAGCGTGACACCCGCGGGTTGACCTCGATCACCGCGTACTCGGTCGAGTCCGGCGACAGCGCGAACTGGACGTTGCAGCCGCCCTCCACGCCGAGCGCCCGGATGATCGCGAGCGCCGCGCTGCGCAGCCGCTGGTGGACCTGGTCGGTGAGCGTCTGGACGGGCGCCACGACGATCGAGTCGCCGGTGTGGACGCCGAGCGGGTCCACGTTCTCCATCGAGCACACGGCGATGCACGTGTCCTCGTGGTCGCGCATCACCTCGTACTCGATCTCCTGCCAGCCCACGAGGCAGCGCTCCACCATCACCTGGCGGATGGGACTGGCCCGCAGGCCGCCGCGGACGCGCTCCCAGTACGCGACCTCGGTCTCGACGATGCCGCCGCCGGTCCCGCCCAGCGTGAACGCGGGCCGCACGATCGCCGGCAGGCCGATCTCGGCCAGCGCCCGTTCCGCCGAGGCGAGGCGCGCGGCATCGTCGGCGCCCTCGACGATGAACGACGGGGCGTACGGCTGGCCGATCCGGTCGAGCAGGTCTCGGAAGGCCTCGCGGTCCTCGGCCATCCGGATCGCCTCGAGCGGCGTCCCCAGCAGCCGGACCCCGTGCCGCTCCAGGACCCCCGCCTCCGCCAGCGCCATCGCGAGGTTGAGCGCCGTCTGGCCTCCGAGACCCGCCAGCAGCCCTTCCGGCCGCTCGCGTGCGATCACCTGCTCGATCGCGTCCACGGTGAGGGGCTCGAGGTACACGGCGTCGGCGACGGTGGGGTCGGTCATGATCGTCGCCGGGTTGCTGTTGACGAGGACGGTCCGGACGCCCTCGGCGCGCAGCGCGCGGCAGGCCTGGGTGCCGGCGTAGTCGAACTCGGCCGCCTGCCCGATCACGACCGGGCCGCTGCCCAGGATGAGCACCGACGCGGGCTTCGCGCGCGCGGCTAGCGGGTCCGGCATGCGTCCACGAAGCGGTCGAACACCGCGAGCGCATCGAGCGGACCGGGGGCGCCCTCGGGGTGGTACTGGACGGTCTCGATCGGCTTGTCGGCGTGCCGGAGGCCCTCCACCGATCGGTCGTTGAGGTTGAGCTGGCTGACCCGGAACCCGGACGCGGCCGGCAGCGACCCGCCCACGACCTGGACCTCGTGGTTCTGCGCGGTGACCTGGACGTAGCCGGTGTCGAGGTCCTGGACCGGGTGGTTCGCGCCGTGGTGGCCGAAGCGGAGCCGCGTGGTCTCGGCGCCCGCGGCCCGGCCCACGATCTGGTGGCCGAGGCAGATCCCGAGCAGCGGCCGGCCGTCGTCGATGATCGCCCGGGCGAGCGCGACCGGGCCGTCGAGCCGCGCCGGGTCGCCGGGGCCTGGCGACAGCACGACGCCATCCACGTCGCTCGTGAGCACCGCCGCGGGCGAAGCCGTATGCGGCAGCACGCGCACGCGGGCGCCTCGCCGCCGCAGCGAGCGGACGATGTTCGCCTTGAGCCCGAAGTCCACGATCGCGACGAGGGGCGCCCCCGCCTCGTCGCCCACCTCGCGCACGGCCGCCGGCGACACCTGGGCGACGAAGTCCTGGTCCTCCCAGCGCGGCACGGCCCGGGCCAGCGCCACGGCCACGTCCGGGTCCGTGACGCCGGGCTCCGTGATCACGCCGCGCTGGCAGCCGGTGGACCGCAGGTGGCGGGCGAGGGCGCGGGTGTCCACGCCGGCGATGGCCGGGATCGAGGCGCCCCGGAGCATCGTCGCGAGCTGGCGCGCGTCGTCGAGGACGGCGGCCGTGGCGTGCGCGACGACCAGGCCGCGGAGCCACGGCCGCTCCGACTGGTCCTCGCCCGCGAGGCGCCCGTAGTTGCCGATCAGCGGGTAGGTCATCACGACGACCTGGCCGGCGTACGACGGGTCGGTCGCGATCTCCTGGTAGCCTGTCTGCGAGGTGTTGACCACGAGGTCGCCGCCCGCGGCCACCGGGGCGCCGAAGGCGATGCCCGGGAACACCGCCCCGTCCTCGAGCGCGAGCAGCGCGGGACCGGCGTCGCCCACGCGCGGGTCCACGAGCGCGCCGGCGCGCGGCAGCGGCGGATGACGGAGGGTCGGTGGGACGATCACTCAGGACCCGGCGGGCCGCGGCGCGCGGGCGGCGCCGGCGGGCATGCGCGAGAGCATCTGGCCTCCTACCCGGCCTCACCGGACCGGCACGCCGGCCTCACGGGACCGGCCATCAGGATGGCCCGACGATAGCACGTCGCGGCTGCTGCTACGGAGCCAGAGTTGGCTCCTCGTGCAGGACCTGGTCCACGGTCCACCACTCCAGATCGACCTGACATCGGTCATCGGGAGCGAGAGACAGGCCACACGCGATCCAAAGCTGGTCCCCGTTGCGAGCCACGGTGTGACCCGCCTCATCGAGGATCCGCGGAGGACCAAGCTCGAGGTGGTACCCAGCCGGCCAGACGAGCCAGGTGCGCTGCGTTCCTGCCACGAGGTAGACGCAACCTGAGGAGCCGTCGTATTCCAGCCGCCCCGACAGGAGTCCGGCGCGGCTCGTAGCGATACCCTCTCGCGGCGCTTGTGTAGGAAGCTGACGCGGCGGCACCGTGCCGCAAGCTCCGATCGCCACCGCAAGTCCCGCAGGTCCGAGGGTCGCGCGCCGCATCGTCAGTCGGTCACAACGGTCGGGTCGGGCGCCGCCGGCAGCTCGACCCGGAACACCGCGCCGCCGGTCTCGCGGTTGGCGAGCCCGATCCGGCCCTCGTGGCGATCGACGATCCAGTTCGCGATCGAGAGCCCCAGGCCCGTCCCGCCCGAGGGGGCCCCGGGCGCCCGCCAGAACCGGTCGAACACGTGCGGCATGTCCTCCGGGCGAACGCCGGGACCCTCGTCCGCCACCTCGACCGACGCCGTGCCGCCCGTGCCGCCGCCACGGACCGTCACCGCCACGCGCCCGTCGCGCGGGCTGTGCCGGATCGCGTTGTCGACGAGGATCATGACCAGCTGCCGGAGGCGCGTCGGGTCGCCCCGGACCATCGCGGGCTCCGGGTCCACGGTCACGTGCACGCCGCGCTCCTCGGCCGCGCGGCCGAGGGCGGACGCCGCGTCGAGCGCGACGTCGCCCAGGTCGAGGGACACCCGGTCCATGGGCACGGCCCCGGAATCGGACCGGGCCAGCAGCAGCAGGTCGTCGACCAGCGCCGTCAGGTTCGTGACCTCGGCGTCGATGTCCTCGAGCGCCTCCGACGACACCGAGACCGGCCGGTCCGCGTGCCGCGACAGGTGCTCCACGGACGCGCGGATGACGGTCAGCGGTGTCCGCAGCTCGTGGCTGGCGTCGGCGGCGAACTCCCGCTGGCGGCGCAGCGCCTCGCGCTGGGCGGCCAGCGACTGGCGGATCGGGACGAGGGCCCGCTGGGCGTACGCGGCCCCGAACCCGAGCGCCACGACGACGACCAGCAGGCCGCCACCGACGAGCACGCGGACGAGGGCGTCGAGCGTCTCCACCTCGGTCGAGCGGTCCTGGAGGGCCTGGAGGAAGTAGGTCTCGCCGTCCTCGACGTAGACGAGCCGCTGGGTCAGGAGCCGCACCGGCACGGGGACCGACACGATCTCGAGGTCCACCGTGCGGACGTCGCGCCCGTCGCCGGCCTCGCGAGCGGCCTCGAGGCTCGTCGGCTCGGGGAGCCCGGCCAGGACCACGACCGGCTCGGCCCCCAGCTGCACCGGGTTGCCGGCGTCGTCGAACGCGAACAGGAAGGTGTTGCCGCGCCCGGGCAGGAAGCCGAAGCCCGGTGGCCGTCCGGACGGCTCCTGGTCCTCGAGCCGCGCCACCCACGGGTCCACCCGGTTGCTGAGCTGCGCGATGCTGGCCGAGGCCAGGGAGTTGGCGACCACCGCGTACAGGGCCGCGCCGAGCACGACCAGCACGACCAGCGTGGACACGCCGCTCCAGGCCACCAGGCGCCAGCGGACGCGACGGATCAGGCGCGTCTCGTCGGCGAGCGTCGCGCGCTCCGCGTCGTCGTCGCGGGGGCGGGTCCGCGCCCCGTCAGGCATCGGCCAGCCGGTAGCCGACGCCGCGGACCGTCTCGATCTGGGCGCCCGCCGGCCCCAGCTTGGTCCGCAGGTAGTGCACGTAGGCGTCCACGGCGTTGGGCGTGACCGCGACGCTGAACGGCCAGGCGAGGTCGAGCAGCTGGTCGCGGGTCAGCGTCTGCCCGGCGTGCCGGAGCAGCGCCTCGAGCAGCGAGAACTCGCGCGGCGAGAGGTCGACGTTGCGCCCCGACGCGGTCACCCGGCGGCTGGCCTCGTCGAGCGTGATCGCACCCGCCTCGAGCCGCGGCTCGGCGCGCCGCGGGCCGGGCTCGGTGCGGCGGGCGAGGGCCCGGAGCCGCGCGGCGACCTCCTGGTACGCGAACGGCTTGACCACGTAGTCGTCCGCGCCGGCATCGAGGCCCGTGACGCGGTCGGTCACCGTGTCGCGGGCCGTGAGCATCAGGATCGCGACCTCCACCCGGTCGCGGCGGAGGCGCCGCGCGACGTCCAGCCCGGACATGTCGGGCAGCCCGATGTCGAGGATCACGGCGTCGAGACCCTCGATCGCCGCGGCCAGCTCGAGGCCCGTCGTGCCGTCGGCGGCGTGCTCGACGACGTGGCGGTCCTCCTCGAGGAGGCGCGTCAGCGCGCGGGCCAGGCGCTCGTCGTCCTCGACCAGCAGCAGGTGCATCGGTCCGTCCGGGTTCCTTCGCTCAGCGCGCCACAGTCACGTCCGACGCCGTGCCCAGGGACGTCGAGCCCGGGTCCCCGCCGATCCGGAACCCGCCGGCGATGCGGAGGCTCACGATCTCACCGGCCTGGACGTCGGTCGCGGTGGCGTCGGACTGCTGATGGTACGTCGTGTCGTCGTCCGGCCCGACCGTGATTGTCTGTCCCGACTCGAGCTTGATCGTGACCGAGTCGGACGAGCAGGACGACGGTGGCAGGCAGGTTGAGCTTCATGGGCGCGGCGTCCCTGCATGGATGTCGGCGGGGCAGGGCACAGCCTCGGGCCCGCGCGTGAGAAGGGGATGAGAACGCGGGGAGCCCGGGCCGAATCGCCGGCCCGGGCTCCGTGGTGGACCGGCGGCCGTACCCAGGGACCACCGGTCGGCGGCGCCGAGCGGGATGCGCCGACCCCCCGGCGCCTGTGTCAGCGCCGGGTCGTCAGACGCCGGACCCGGCCGTCGCCCGCGCGATGAGGTCCGCGGCGTCGTCGATCGGGATCGCGAAGCCCAGGCCCTCCGCGCTGGCGGACACGGCCGTGTTGACGCCGATCACCGCGCCGCTCGCGTCGAGCAACGGCCCACCGCTGTTGCCGGGATTGATCGCGGCGTCGGTCTGGATGAGGCCGGTCAGCGTCGTCCGGCGGCGGGTCAGCTCATCGGTGACGGTGATCTCGCGGCCCAGGCCCGAGACGATGCCCCGGGTCACGGTCTCCGTGTACGTGCCGAGCGGGCTGCCGATCGCGAGGGCGGTCTGGCCGACCTGGATCGCGCTCGAATCGCCGATCGTGGCCACTGGCAGCCCGGTCGCATCGATCTTGATCAGCGCGAGGTCGGTGTCGCTCGACTGCTCGACGATCGTCGCGTCGAAGGTGCGCCCGTCCTCGAGCTCCACCGTGAGGCTCCGGCTGCCCTCGACGACGTGCCGGTTGGTCAGGATGTAGCCGTCCGCGGTGAGGATGATCCCGGAGCCCACGCCGCTCGTCGGCTGGCCGAAGGGCGAGAACTCGCCCGCGCTGAGGCCATCGGCGGTGATCGTGACCACGGACTGCTGGGCCGTCGCGACGACCTCGGTCACGTCCTTCGCCTCGACCGTGGTCGCGCTGGTGGTGGTGCCCGTGCCCACGGTCGCCGCCGGGCTCGCCTGCGGGGCGGGAAGCAGCTGCGTGACGACGAGCGCGGTGCCGGACGACGCGAGCACCGCGCTGAGCAGGGAGGCCGCAACCACGGTCCCCAGCCCGGCGCGCCGGGACCGGCGCGCCGCGTCGAGTCTCACCGGGTCGGGTCTCGCCGGAGGCGGCGGGGCGATCGGCGGCACGCCGGGCGCCGTGGCGCGGGGGTCGGCTGCCCGGGTCGGGGTCGGGTCGGGCACGGGATCGGTGGGGTCGAACGGCGAGGTCATCGGTCGCGGCTCCTGCGGGGAGGGCATCGGCTGGATTGATCCCAGTCAACCCCCGACCGCTGAGAACGCCGTGAGAGCTGCCGGGCGGCGGCCGAACACCGGCGCCGCCGTGGAAACGACGGCGCGGCGCTCGCGGTGGGGAGGAGAGCCACCGTGAGCGCCGCGGTCAGTGACCAGTCAAGCGGGTCGCGCTGAGAACCGGATGAGAGGGCTGTCAGGCGCGCGAGAAGTGGACCTGGAACTCCATCGTCCCGTGGTCCTCGACCGAGAGCACGATCATCGAGCGGGGCTGGGCGATGCCGTAGTCGGCGAACACGATCGGCAGCGAGCCGACGACCGTGATCACGCCGCCCTGGAGTCGGGCCTGCATCGGGACCTCGACCGCGTTCGTCACACCGTGGAGGGTCAGGTCGCCGGCGAGCGTGACGTCCACCGTGGCGCCCTCCGCGGGCACCGCGCCGAGGTCCACGGCCTGCGTGAGCGTGAACGTGGCGGTCGGGAACTGCGAGGTCTCGAGGGCCTGGCGCTGCAGCTGGCGGTCGCGGTTGTCCTCGTCGCTCACGAGCGTCGTCAGGTCGACGCTGAGCTCGGCCGCCGCGATCGTCGTCCCCTCGATCGTGAGCGAGCCCGTGACATCCGGCGTCCGGCCCACCGCCTCGGCGGCCCCGATCGACGCCAGCTCCTCGCGCACGCGATAGCCGGCGAAGGTGCTCGAGAAGTCCTCGAACGACCCCACGGACCGATCCACGGCCCACGTGCCGGCGATGCCGTCGGCCGCCGGGGCAGCGCTCGGCGTGGTGCCCGATTCGGCAGACGCGGATGGCGCCCCGGTCGCGTCGCCCGGCTCGGCGGAGGCCGTGGCGCTCGCCGGGGGCAGCGTCGCCAGCGAGACCGGGGGCGGCCCGGCGGGGCGGAGGAACAGGTACCAGGCGCCGGCAGCGCCGGCGATCACGACAGCCAGCGCCACGACGGTGAGCAGCGGCCCGCGGCGGGACGAGGTCGTGGCGGTGGTCATCGGGAGGCTCCTGTGGCGGCGCGGGGACGGGACGCTCGCGGGCGCACGCTCGCCGCGACGGCGGCGATGTTGACCAGTCAACGAGCCGTCGATGAGCGTCGCATGAGAACGTCCGGGTGGGCAACCGCCGGGCAGCCGCCGGGTCAGGCGATGACGTGGACCGCGGGCGCCTTGACGATCGCCCGGACGGGCGTCCCGGGACGCAGGTCGAGCTCGTCCAGCGCCGGGCGCGTGACCGCCGCGACGAGCTCGAAGCCGCAGTCCAGGCGGACGCGGGCCAGCGGTCCGGCAAGCTCGATCGACACCACGCGGCCCTGCAACCGGTTCCTCGCGCTCACGCCCGCCGACGCCGCCGGCGCGTCGCCGACGAGGATCACGTCCTCGGCCCGGATGGACACCAGGAGGGCGGCGTCGGCGGGCCACTCCCCGATCGCGGTCAGCTCCGCATCGCCGACGCGGAGTCGCGTCAGGCCCTCGGCGGCCGCGATGGCGACCGCCGGCTGGACGGTCTCGACGCCGACGATCCGGGCGACCGCCTCGTCCGCCGGCCGGTCGAACACGTCGAGCGTGGGCCCGACCTGGCGGACGGCGCCCTCGGCCATGACCGCCGTCCGGTCGCCCAGGACCAGCGCCTCGGCCCGATCGTGGGTCACGACGATCGCCGGCACGCCGCCCGCCCCCAGCATGACTCGCAGCTCGCCCCGGAGCGCCTCCCGCGTCGGCGTGTCGAGCGCCGACAGCGGCTCGTCGAGCAGCAGCAGCCGCGGATCCCTGGCCAGGGCCCGGGCCAGGGCGACCCGCTGCTGCTGGCCGCCGGACAGCTCGCCCGGGCGCCGGCGCTCGAGACCCGCCAGCGCCAGCCGGTCCACCAGCTCGCCGATCCGCGCCTCGCGCGACCGGCCCGTGGCGGCGATCCCGTAGCCGATGTTGGCCCGCACGTCGAGGTGCGGGAACAGGGCGAAGCCCTGGGGCAGGTAGCCCACCCGGCGGCGCTGCGGGGAGACGTCCACCCCGCCCGCCGCGTCGAACCACGTCGAACCGGCGAAGGCGATCCGGCCGCGATCCGGGCGCTCCAGCCCCGCCAGGCAGCGCAGGACGGTCGTCTTGCCCGAGCCCGACGGCCCGAACAGGACCAGCGTCCCGGCGGCGTCGAGGTCGAGCTCGAGCCGGGCCGCGATCACCGGCCCGCGCCGGAATCGCCGCTCGACGTCGATGGTCAGCGCCTGCCGAGCCACGGCACGATCGTGAGGCCGCGTAGGCCGTAGGTGACGGCGAGCACGACGAACGAGGCGAGCAGGAGCGGGAGCGCGGTGGCGGCCGCGCCGTCGAAGTCGAGCGCCTGGACGCGGTCGTAGATCGCGATCGACACCGTGCGCGTCTCGCCCGGGATGCTGCCACCCACCATCAGCACGACGCCGAACTCGCCCAGCGTGTGGGCGAACGAGAGCACCATGCCGGTCAGGATCCCGCCCGCGGACAGCGGCACGACGACCCGCAGGAAGGTGGCCGGGCCCGAGCGGCCGAGCGTCCAGGACGTCTCCAGGAGCGACCGGTCGACCGCGGCGAAGGCGAGGCTGAACGGCTGGACGGCGAACGGCAGGCTGTACACGACCGAGGCGAGGAGCAGGCCTTCGAAGCTGAACACGAGGCGGCCGCCGGTCGCCCCGGCCCACAGGGTCCCCAGCGGGCCCTCGGGGCCCATCGCGAGCAGCAGGTAGAACCCCAGCACGGTCGGCGGCAGGACGAGCGGCAGGGCGATGACCGCCTCCACGAACGGCCGCCACGGCGCCCGCGAGCGCGCGAGCCACCACGCGATCGGCACGCCGACGGCGAGCAGCACGATCGTGGTCGCCGCGGCCAGGCGCACGGTGAGCCAGACGGCCTGCCAGTCGATCACGGGTCCGGCAGGAGGAAGCCGTAGCGGTCGAGCACCGCCCTGCCCTCGGGGCCGAGGACGAAGTCGAGGAACGCACGGGCTGCGGGCGGATCGGCGGCGGCGCGCAGGACCACGGCGCCCTGCTCGAGGCGCGGGTAGCCGTCCGGTGGCACGATGGCGAACCGGCCCGCGTCCCGCATCGCCGGTGCGAGGGCGAGCGAGAGCGCGATGATCCCCGCGTCCGCCCCGCCGGACTGCACGAACTGGGCGGCCTGCGAGACGTTCTCGCCCAGCACGAGCCTGGGTTCGACCGCGTCGAGGATCCCCGCGGCGTCCAGCGCGGCCAGCGCGGCCTTCCCGTATGGCGCGTGCTCGGGGTTGGCGATCGCGATCGTGTCGACCGACGGGTCGGCCAGCGCCGCGAGGCCACGCGTCGCCACGTCCAGCGTCGACGACGACCGCACCCAGACGACGAGCTGGCCGATCGCGTACAGCCGCGTCGAGCCCGGCTCCGCGAGACCTTCCAGCTCCAGCTCGCGCGGATAGTCCGCATCGGCCGAGAAGAACACGTCGAACGGCGCCTCCTGCGACAGCTGGGCGAAGAAGGTGCCCGACGAGCCGTAGACCGGCGACACCGTCGTGCCGGGGTTCGCCGCGGCCCACGCCGCCACCAGCTCGTCCATCGCGAACCGGAGGTCGGCGGCGGCCGCCACCCGGACGGTCGTCGCGCTGGAGTCCGGCGTCGCCGGGCCGGTCGCCGGAGCGGCTGCCGGCAGGCAGGCCCCGACAACCACGGCGACCGCGACGACCGCGGCGGCGACCCCGACCCGGCGCCGCGCGGCCGAGCGCACCGCGGCCGAGCTGGCCGCGCTCACGTGCGGGCCCCGCGCCTCACGCGCTCAGCCTCGACGGCACACGTTCGCTCGCCGGCCTCAACCGCGCGCCTCCCGGCCCGACGGGACCTCCACCACGACGTTGGTGGCCTTCACGACGCACACCGCCTCGTCCCCGACGCGGAGACCGAGGTCATCCACCGCCTCGGCCGTCATCAGGCTGACCACTCGGTGGGGCCCGGCCACAACCTCGATCACGGCGGCCACGCGGTCCTTCTCGATCCGGGTGACGATCCCAGGAAAGCGGTTGCGCGCCGACTGGGCCACGATCGGGCGATCGGTGGCCGCCCGGCGTCGCTCGGCCAGCAGCCGGGTCACCTCGTCGATCGGTACCAGGCGCTGGCCGCCGCCGGATCGCTCCACGACCAGCCGGCCCTCGGCCTCCCAGCGGCGGAGCGTCTCCACCGTCACCCCGAGCATCTCGGCCGCCTGGCCGGCCCGGAGCATGTTCCTCGTGTTCGAAGCCTCCATACCGCGATATTAGCGGCAGATCTTGCTCCGGAACAGAGGGATGCTGGGTATTCGGTCGCTAGCCGCCCGACGCCGCCGAGGGCGAGGCCTTCGCGCCCCCGACGTCGTGGCACAGCACGCAGCTGTCGTCCGCCCGCAGGGCGTGGTCGATCGGCAGCGCCCCGACGTCCGCCGCCTGGTGGCAGGTGCGGCAGGTGAGGTCCGGCCGGTCCGGGTGCGGCTTCTGCGGGGGCGGTGCCGGGTTGGGCTTGTGGCACAGCCAGCAGTCGTCCTGGTTGCGCCCGACCATGCTCGTCGGCAGGTGCGCGAAGTCCCCGTGGCAGTCCAGGCACGCCTCGTGGAGGTCCGCGTGGGCCTGCGTGATCGGCGGGCCCTCCTGGGCCTCCTTGTGGCAGTTGAGGCACTCGGCCTGCGCGATCCCCTCGTGCCCGGGCGCGCTCCGACCCAGCTTCTCGTCCGTGTGGCACACCAGGCAGGCTCCCCAGCCGGCCAGCGGATGCCCCAGCGCCGGGACGATCTTGACGCCCGCGGACCCGCCCGACTCGTGGCACAGCACGCACTCCGCGGAGGTCGGGATGTGAGCGAGCCCCATCTCCATCGTGGGCGGGGTCGCCGAGGCCAGCGGTGACGGCGTCGCGGTCCCGATCATGGGCGGCAGGATCTTCATCCAGTCCGCGACCATCGAGACGGCGAGCAGCCCCACCACGAGGATGTTCGCGATGATCAGGATGCGCAGCCCGAGATCGATCCGGCTCTTCACGCTGACACCCCCGCCGGTCCGACGGTCCTTGCGAGCTCGCCGATCACCGCCGCGGACGCCGCCGGGATGGCCGCCTCCACCGCGGGCGAGAGCCCGATGCCGACCCCCAGCTCCCCTTGCTCGATCTCGACGATCGTGATGTCGGGCGGCAGCGTCCCCAGCAGCCGCGCTGCGGCGAGCAGCCGGGTGACCGCGTGGTCGCCCTCGAGCTCCGTGTCGCGCCGCACGCTGACGGTCCCGGGTGCCGCGCCGCGGTCCGCGGCGTCGACGATGACCAGCGCGCCCGCCCCGTGGAGGTGGCTCAGCAGGCCCAGCCCGAGCGTCCCCCCGTCGACCAGGCCGGTGCCCGCCGGCAGCACGCCCGGCTCCGCGTCGGCCAGGCGTCGCAGGGCCTCGACCACGCGGAGCCCCACCGCGTCGTCGCCCAGCAGCAGGTTGCCCACGCCGATCACGACGGGCGGGGCGGCGGTGCCGCTCATTCGCCCTCCTCCCGCAGCCGGCGCTCGGCCTTCTCGAGCAGGTCGAGCCCGCCGTCCCGCGACTCGACGATCTCCTCGCGGGTCGGGAACTTGTAGCCGCTCACGATGCTGGAGGTCAGCCCGTTGCGCTCGATGTGGTCGACGAGGATGCAGCTGTAGACGTGGAACAGCGCGATCCCGAGGATCGCCCACATCGCGAGGTGGTGCACCAGCCGAAGCAGCTGGGGACCCAGCAGCTCGCGAAGCCAGCCGAACAGCGTGTACCCCGGCTCGGCGCCCATCAGCCCGTCGAGCGCGAAGCCCGTGACGACCTCGACCAGCAGCAGCGCGAACAGCACGAGGTAGGCCGTCGCGGCCAGCTGGTTGTGCCCCAGGACCTTGGGGATCTCCTTGCGGACGAAGGCGTAGAACCCGGCCTGGCGGAACAGCTCCATCGCCTGGAACCGGCTGGTGGGGATGAATGCCGACCAGCGCGCGAAGCGGTTGCCGGCGAGCAGCCAGTAGGTCCGGACGAGGCCCGACACGAGGAACACGAGCGCGGACACGATGTGGATGAACCGGATCTTGGACATCACGTCGCCGCCCGGCGGGACCAGGAACGGATCGGCGATGTAGGCGCCCGTCACGCTGAGCACGACGATCGCGCCGGCGGTCACCCAGTGCGTGATCCGGACCGGGTTCTCCCACACGTACAGGCGCACCCGCTCGTGGGGCCGGTCGATGACGTGGGCGGGCTCGGCGTGGGCAGGCTCGGGCACCGGGGCGGGCGCGGCCGTCCTCGCCGGGCGGCCCAGCCGCAGGAGCTGGCGGACGACGGTCATCGGCGGGCCTCCAGGTCCCGGACGTGGACCCCCACGGTGCCGTCGCGGCGGCCGAGGGCGTGGACCGCACACGCCGTGCACGGGTTGAAGGCGTGGACGGTGCGCAGGATCTCGAGCGGCTGCGACGGGTCGCTCACGGGCGTCCCGACGAGCGCCGCCTCCATCGGGCCCGGGCTGCCGGACCCGTCGCGTGGCGAGGCGTTCCAGGTCGTGCCGTCCACGACCTGGTAGCGCCGGATGACGCCGTCCTCGATCCGGACCCAGTGGCCGACCGACCCCCTCGGGCCCTCGCCCAGTGACCACCCCTCGGCCGGCTGCGGCCACGAGGCCGGCGCCCACCGGGTGAGGTCCGCGACCGCCAGGTCGCCGGTCGCGAGGTTCGTGCGCAGCTCGCCCAGCCAGCTCCCCGCGCGCCGGGCGAGGACCTGGGTCTCGACCGCCTTGGCGACGATTCGCCCCAGCGTGCTGGTCAGGCCGTCCGCGGTCATGCCGAGGTCCGTCAGCGCGGTGCTCAGGGCCGTCGTGCTGTCCGCCTGCCCCTGGGCGTAGGCGACCAGCATCCGCGCCAGCGGCCCGACCTCCATGGCGACCCCGTTGTAGCGGGCCGCCTTGATCCACGAGTAGTGGTTCGCGCCCTCGAACGAGGTGATCGGCAGGCTGCCGGAGAACGCCGGGCGGGTCTCGCCCTCGACCGGCCGGCGCATCGTGTCCGGGCCGCTCGGGTCCTCGTACCAGGCATGGGCGGCCGTCTCTCCGATCGCCGCCTCGTCGGCCGTGTCCACGACCGCCAGCTCGGGGGCGGCCACCCGGCCGGCAGGGAGGAACTGGACCGGGTCGTCCGAGCCGTCCTCGGCGAACATGCCGTACGAGAGGTACCGGCGGACGCCCGCGCCCAGCGTCGCCCAGTCCGGGTATGCCCGGGCGAGCTCCATGACGTCGGGGGCGAAGACCTGGTCCACGAACGTCCGCGCGTCGACCAGCAGGTCCTCGGCGATCGACATGCCCGCGTCGCTCAGGGCGGACGGGGCGTTGCGGTCCGGCACCGGCGGATGGGTCCCGGGGCCGATCGGCCCGCCCCAGTCGGGCACCAGCGACATCCCGCCCACCAGGTACGTCTGGGGGTGCGGATCGCGGCCGCCCATCAGCACGTGGATGCGCATCAGCCGGCGCTGCCAGTCGAGGGCCTCGAGCCCATGCGCCAGCAGCAGGAGGTCCTGCTCGGGCGACAGCCGGTACGCCGGATGGCCCCAGTACCCGTTCGCCCAGGGGCTGCCGCCGCCGCCCTCGATGGTCGCCGCGAGCCGGTCGCGGACGCCGCGGAAGTATTCGGGGCTCGCCTGCGGCCAGGTGCTCAGCGAGCGGGCGAGGCTCGACGTCGCGGCCGGGTCCGCGGTGAGCGCCGCCCTAGCATCCACCCAGTCCGGCAGCTGCGAGAGGTAGAAGCCGACGACGTGGTCGCGGATCGCCTGGGTGACCGCGAGCAGGTTGCGCACGAGCCGCGCATTGGTCGGCACGGTCACGCCCAGGGCCCGCTCCACGGCGCGGACGGAGGCCAGCGCGTGGACCCCGGTGCACGTGCCGCAGATGCGCTCGGCGAACATCCACGCGTCGCGCGGGTCGCGGCCCCGGAGCACGAGCTCGATGCCGCGGAACATGGTGCCGGAGCTCCATGCCTCGCGGACCACGCCGCCGGCCACGTCCGCCTCGATGCGCAGGTGCCCGCCGACGCGGGTGACGGGATCGATCGTGAGCCGGGCCATGTCAGCGCACCTCCGGCCGGTCGCCGGCGGGGGCGGGCGGCGGCTCGGGTGCTTCCGGCTCGGGCGCCTCGGGTACGGGGGTGATCACGGCGGGTCCGGTGACCTCGACGGCTTCGGCCGGTTCGGCCGGTTCGGCCGCTTCGGGTTCGCGGGTAATCGCGGCGGGTCCGGTGACCTCGACGGCTTCGGCCGGTTCGGCCGCTTCGGTCAGGTCGGCCGCGACCGGCGCAGCCACCACCTCGGCCGCGACCGCGACCGGCGGCTCGACGGCGACGGCCCCCTCGCCGGCCCGGGCCGCGACCTCCCGGCGGGCCGCCGCGCGGCGGCGGCGCTGAGTCACATACATCCCCATGCCATGGACCACGGCCAGCCCGCCCACACCGGCGACCAGACCCGCGCCCACCATGTCCACCGTGAGGTTCGGGAACGGCGGCACGGGCGACGGGAGCCGGAGGTAGAACGGGCTCATCGCGTCCCAGAAGTCGGGCATCGTGCAGCCGATGCAGCCGTGTCCCGCCCGGACCGGCCAGCTGGTCCCCTCGCCGAACCGCACGGACGCGCAGTTGCCGAACGTCTCGGGGCCCTTGCAGCCCACCTTGTACAGGCACCAGCCCTTCTGTGCGCCCTCGTCTCCCCAGGCCTGGACGAACTCGCCGAACTCGAAGTGGGGCCGTCGCTCGCACTCGTTGTGGATCAGCGGCCCGTAGGCGAACAGCGGGCGGCCCATCATGTCCCGGGCCGGCCACTCCTCGAACGTCAGGTAGTGAACGATCGTCGCGACCAGGTTCTCCACGTTCAGCGGGCAGCCCGGCAGCGCGATCGTGTGGCCACCGACGACCTCGCGCAGGCTCGCGGCATTCGTCACCCCGCCGCCGGCACCCGGCACGCCCCCGTCGAAGGCACAGGCGCCGACCGCGATCGTCGCCAGCGCGCCGTCGGCGACCTCGCGCACGACGTCCGCGAAGGGCCGGCCGCCGACCAGGCAGAACGCCCCGCCGGCCCCGGTCGGGATGGCGCCCTCGACCACCACGAGGTAGCCCCCCGCGGAGCGCTCGAGCGCCGTCGTCAGCGACAGCTCGGCAGCGGCGCCGGCCGGGGCCATCAGCGACTCGTGGTACTCCATCGACAACACGTCGAGCAGGAGCGAGGCGGCGGACGGCTCGGGCGCCCGGAGGAAGGCCTCCGTCTCGCCCGCGCAGTCCTGGCCGCGCAGCCAGATCACGGGCAGCCGCGGGGCGCCCTCGACGGCCCTGGCGATCCTGGGCGCGTACGACGCCGGCAATGCCAGGGCGGCGGCCATCGCGGTGGTGAACTGGAGGAACGAACGGCGGGACATCCCACGCCGCATCAGCGCGGCATACAGCCCGTCGTCTGCCATCACGTCACGCTCACTCAATCGCCGTGGCGGGCGGGTGCCTGAGGCCCCACATCGGCCATGGCGGGATCGGGGACGCCGGTACTGATATTGGGCGACACGCGTCGCCCGGCCATGGGCCACAGGTCGCCCACAGGGATGGCCTAGGGCATCGGCGAGGGGCCGGATGGCCAGGGGGGCCGGGTTCCATCGGCATGGTGCGAACCGTGCTCCGACGTCGAGCTCCGCCACGGGCGTCAAGGCAACGGACGCCCCCGCCTTCGGCCCGGCCCGGCGCGGCGCGGCGCGGCCCGGTGGGGCCTGGACTGGTCGTCCATGACATCGCGCGTTGCGGGCCCGTCTGCGTGCCGATCACCGGTTTCGAGGCCTGAGGGTCAACGGGATCCGGACTCCGGGCCGCCGAACCGGGATCCGACAGCCGGATTCGCGATCTCATGGACCTGGAGTCAACGGCCGCGGGACGGGCGGCCTCCGCGTCGCGGGACGGCAACCTCCGCGCCGCGGGACGGGCGGCGCGGAGGTATGGCTCGTCGCGGTGGCAGACGAACGCCCCTCCGGGTCCGCCTGGAGGGGCTGCCTCGTGTGCGCGTTCGAATGGTGAGCCGGCAGGGATTCGAACCCTGAACCTAGTGATTAAGAGTCACTTGCTCTACCGTTGAGCTACCGGCCCGGACCGGCGGAAGGATAGCGCAAGTCACTCCGGGCGGGCGGCGGGACGTCAGCGGCGTGCCGTCAGCCGCCGAACGTGTCGCAGGCCGCGGGATCGCCCGTCCGGTAGCCCGTGTTGAACGACTGCGAGCGCTGACCGCCGGACCGTGAGTCCAGGTCTCATGGTTCACGCGACCGCCCACGCCGGCGTGGGTGCGATCGTCACCGACGGCCGCTGCCGCCCAGCGCCTCGTCGATGTCACCTGCCTCGACGCGTGCCTGCCCCCTGTCGGGGCTCGCGGTGACGTGTGGCACTGGCTGGCAGCCACTGGCCGGGACTAGCGTGGGGTCGCCGGGGGCTAGCCCGCATGGAGGTGTCCGTGGGATGCGAGTCCGAGGGATCCGACGGCTGCTGGCGGTCTCCGCCTCCGCCGTTCTTCTGCTCACCGTCGTTGGTGCCGCGCCGGTCGCTGCCTGCGACCAGGGCTGCACCCCAGGCTACTGGAAGAACCACACGGACACTTGGCTGACGTACGGGCCGAACCAGACCGTCGGGAGCGTGTTCGTGATCCCGGCCGAACTGTCCAGCCTCGCGAACGTCACGCTCATCGACGCCCTCCAGGGCAAGGGCGGCCCTGGCCTTGTGGGCGCCGCCAAGATCCTGCTGCGTGCCGGTGTGGCATCGCTGCTGAACGCGGCAGTGCTCGGCGACAACTTTGCGTATCCGGACTGGGTCATCGCCCAGGTCAATCGTGCCCTGGATGATCCGGACCGAGTTCAGATGCTCCTGTATGCCGAGTGGCTCGACGGCCTGAACAACACGTACTGCCCGCTCAACTAGGCGGGGCCGCGTCTCACGATCTCGTCACAGCCTGTCGGGCAACCTGGTATCGAATGACGGCGGCGACCTGTGGGTCGCCGCCGTCTCTCTCGACGCGGCCCGGATCGCACTGCGCCGAGCGCGGCCGGGCGGGACCGTCAGCCGCCGAACGTGTCGCAGGCCGCGGGATCGCCCGTCCGGTAGCCCGTGTTGAACCACTGCGAGCGCTGCTCCGCCGAGCCGTGCGTCCAGGTCTCGGGGTTCACCCTGCCACCGGCGCTCGCCTGGATGCGGTCGTCGCCCACGGCTGACGCGGCGCCCAGCGCCTCGTCGATGTCGCCGGCCTCGAGGTCCCCCTGCTCGAACACGGCCTGCGCCCACACGCCGGCGAGGCAGTCCGCCTGGAGCTCCATCTTGACCGACAGGGCGTTCGCCTGGCCCGGGTCCTGCTGCTGCACCTGGCGCACCTGCGCCTCGATCCCGGTCAGCGTCTGGACGTGGTGGCCCACCTCGTGCGCGAGCACGTAGGCCTGGGCGAAGTCGCCCGGGGCCCCGAACCGCCGCTTGAGCTCCTCGAAGAACTCGAGGTCGACGTAGACCTTCTGGTCGGCCGGGCAGTAGAACGGCCCGGTCGCCGAGCTGGCCTGGCCGCAGCCGGACATCGTCGAGCCCGTGAACAGCACGAGCCGGGTGGGCGTGTACGCCTGCCCCGCCCGATCGAAGGTGTCGGCCCACAGGTCGTTGGCGTCGTCGAGGACATAGCCCATGAACTCGACCATGTCGCCGTCGTTCGTGAGGTCGACGCTGTGCGCCGGCTGGCCCGCGCCACCGGCGAGGCCTTCGAGCCCCGTGCCGATGGAGCCCGAACCGCCGCCGCCCAGGAACTGGAGGGCGATGACCAGGATCACGACGACGAGGATGCCGCCCCCGGACCCGAGCCCGCCCATGCCGAAGCCGCCCGTCCCACCCTGGGCGCGTCGGTCCTCGATGCCACCCGTGTGGCCCCGCTTCCAGCGCATGACGTGATCATGCCACCCGTGGTGTCAGACGCACGATCCGGATGTCCCTCAACCATTGCGACGGCATCGCGCGCAGGCGCCGGCCGGCACGCCCGAGATCAGTCCGGCTGGTTGTCGATCTGCGCGCGCTGGAGGCGGCCGCTGTAGTCCACGTACACGGCCTTCCACTCGGTGAACGTATCGAGGGCGGCGTGCCCGGCCTCGCGGTGGCCGTTGCCGGTGTCCTTCCAGCCGCCGAACGGCAGGTGCGTCTCGGCGCCGGTCGTGCCGGCATTGACATACACGATCCCGGTCTCGAAGTCGCGCATCGCCCGGAAGGCCGTGTTCACGTCCCGGGTGAAGATCGAGGCGGACAGCCCGTAGCGCACCTGGTTGGCCGCGGTCATGGCCTCGTCGTAGCCGTCCACGGGCACGACGGACAGCACGGGGCCGAAGATCTCGTCCTGGGCGATGGTCGCCATCGGCGCCACGCCGGTGAAGATCGTGGGCGCGAAGAAGTGACCGTGCTCCAGGCCCACGCCGGACGCGCGCTCGCCGCCGGTGACCAGCTCCCCCTCGCGGCGCCCGATGGCCACGTACCGCTCCACCTTGTCCACCGCGGCCGCGTTCACCAGCGGCCCGACGTCCACGCCCTCGTCCAGGCCGTCGCCCAAGCGCAGGCGCTTCGTCCGCGCCTCCAGGCGCGCGACCAGCTCGTCCGCCACTGGCCGGTCCACGATCACCCGCGAGCACGCCGTGCACCGTTGCCCCGTCGTCCCGAAGGCGGACCACAGGATGCCGTCAATGGCGAGGTCGAGATCCGCGTCCCGGAGCACGACCACCGCGTTCTTGCCGCCGAGCTCGAGAGACAGGCGCTTGAGGCGGCGGCCGCCCCGTTCGGCGATGCCGCGACCCGTGGTGGACGAGCCCGTGAACGAGATCACGCGGACGTCCGGGTTCTCGACGATCGCGTCGCCCACCTTGCCGCCGCTGCCGGTCACGAGGTTGACAGTGCCGGGCGGGAAGCCCGCCTCGTCCATGAGCTCGACGAGGAGCGTGGCGCAGTGCGGGGCGTCGGACGACGGCTTGAACACGACCGTGTTGCCGGCCACCAGCGCCGGCATCAGCTTCCAGCACGGGATCGCGATCGGGAAGTTCCAGGGCGTGACGATGCCCGCGATGCCGATCGGCTGGCGGATGCTCATCGCCCACTTGTCCGGCAGCTCGCTCGGCACCGTGTCGCCGAACATCCGGCGGCCCTCGCCGGCCATCAGGAAGGCGATGTCGATGCCCTCCTGGACGTCGCCGCGGGCCTCGGCGAGGACCTTGCCCATCTCGCGGGTCATCGCCCGCGCGAGCGGCTCCTTGTGCCCTGCCATGAGCGCCCCGAAGCGGTACAGAATCTCGCCACGCTTGGGGGCGGGCGTCGCCTTCCAGGCCGGCAGCGCCGCGTCCGCGGCCCGGATCGCCATTGCCACGTCTGCGGCCGTGCCCGCCTGGAACCGGCCGATGACGTCGCGGATGTCAGCCGGGTTGACGCTCTCGAACGTCTCGCCGGACACGCCGTCCACCCAGCGCCCGGCGATGAACAGGCGGAAGGTCTGCGCCTCGACGGCGGCGTCGGACATCGGTGCACCTCGCGCGGCGGCAGATGGGCGTTGGACGACGATCGTCCGGCGCGACGCGCGCCGCGTCAAACACCGCGCCGTCGCCCGGGCATCTCAGTCGATCGCGCGCTCGCCGGCGAACGACCGTTGGGAGCTGCGCACCGGCTCCAGCGCCGTGAGCCCGCGTTCGGCGGGCGGCCGCGCGCCCTGGCCGCCGGTCACTCGACGGTGATCTCCTCCAGCTTGCGGAGCAGGGCCTGGACCTCGGCCAGCTCCTCGGCCTCGTCCCGGCCGAGCGTCGAGCGGAGCAGCTTGAGGGCCTCGCGGATCAGGGACGCCTCCTCCGCGTTCAGGCGCAGGTAGGTGTCCGGGATGGTCGGGGCGTCCGTCATCGCGGTGCCTCCCGTCACGGGCTCCGGGCGCACCCGTGCGCGCCCCGCGTGCGAGCCGGACCGATCCTCCCGCGCCGGGTAGGGACCGCGCCAGAGTCCGATGGACCGGGTCAGACCCGTTCGAAGGCCATCGCGACGGAGCCGCCGCCGCCCAGGCACAGGGTCGCCATCCCGTACCGGCCCTCGCGCCGCCGCAGCTCGTGGAGCAGCGTGGCGACGATCCGCGCCCCGGACGCCCCGATCGGGTGGCCCAGCGCGATCGCGCCGCCGTTGACGTTCACCTTCGACCAGTCGAAGCCGAGCTCGCGACCGTCCGCCAGCACCTGGGCGGCGAACGCCTCGTTGATCTCGACCAAATCGAAGGCGTCCGGCCCGAGCCCGGTCCGTGCCTGGAGCCCGCGCACGCCCTCGACCGGCGCCAGGAACAGCCACTTGGGCGTGACCTCGGCCTGGGCGTAGCCGACGATCCGGGCGAGGGGCTCGAGGCCGTGACGCTCCACCGCCCGCTCCGACGCGACGACCGTGGCCGCGCCGCCGTCCGTGATGCCCGGGGCATTGCCGGCGGTGACCGTGCCGGTGGTCGCCGCGCCCCGGTCCTCGCCGTCCGGCAGCGGGAACACAGGCCCGAGCCTCGCCAGCGCCTCGGCCGTGGTGTCGCGGCGGGGGCTCTCGTCAGCGGCGACGATCGTCTCGCGGCCCTTTGCGTCGCGGATCGTGACCGCGGCAAGCTCGTCGTCGAAGCGGCCCGCGTCCTGGGCCGCGACCGCCTTCTGGTGGCTGGCCAGTGCGAGCGCGTCCTGGTCCTCGCGCGAGACGCCCGCCTTGATCGCCACGCGCTCGGCGTGGGTGCCCATGTGGCAGTCCTCCACCGAGCACCACAGCCCGTCGAGCACGGTGGCGTCCTCGAGCGTGCCGTTGCCCAGCCGGTAGCCGAAGCGCGCCTTGCGCAGCAGGAACGGCGCCTGGTTCATGGACTCCATGCCGCCCGCCACGAACAGGTCGCCGTCGCCGGCCCGGACGGCCGCCGCCGCGAACATGATCGCCTTGAGCCCGGAGCCGCAGACCCGGTTGATCGTCGTGGCCGGTGTCGTGTCGGCGAGGCCGGCCCGGAGCAGCGCCTGGCGGGCGGGCGCCTGGCCCGCGCCGGCCTGGAGAACCTGGCCCATGATCACCTCATCGAACCGCGCCGCCGCCGGCAGGCCGGATCGCTCCACGGCCGCCCGGATCGCGGTGGCGCCCAGCTCCACCGCCGGGACGCCCGCCAGGGCCCCTCCGAACCTGCCGATGGGCGTGCGCGCGGCGCTGACGAGGTAGACGTGACCGCTGGGACCGCTCGACTGCTCCATGGCGGCCAATCTACACCTCGTCGCCGCGCGTCTCTGGATGCGCCCGCCCGACAGCGCCGCGCCCGGGACGCAGCGTCGAGTGGCGCCGCGCCCGCCCCGGGACGGCGCCGCCCGCCCACCCCGCCTGTCCGCCCACTCCGCCTGTCCGCCCACTCCGCCTGTCAGATTCCCGCCTCGTGGGCACTCGCCAGCGGTGGCGCCTCCACGATCCGAGTCGACCCACCGCACCCGCGCCGAGTCGCGGGTATCGCCCGCTGGAGTGGGCATCTGTCACAAAAGGGTGGCGCGCGCTCCTGATCGCCTCGCCGAGCGCCCTCCACACGGGCGACTGTCAGGGGGCCAGCGAGGAGCACGGCGCGACAGGGCACGGGCAGGACGTAAGCCCGGGGTGAGCGACCCCGCCCACGATGTCCAGCATGTCGGATGTCCAGGTCGGGCGGGTCTTCCGCGCCGTGCGGGTGCGGCTCGGCAAACGCCAGCAGGACGTGGCCGAGGATGCGGGCGTCTCGCGCCAGGTGATCTCGCGCATCGAATGCGGCCAGCTCCAGGACGTCTCGGCGGCCGCGCTCCGCAAGGCCGCCGATCGGCTCCAGATCCGCCTCGACACGACCGCTCGCTGGCGTGGCGGTGAGCTCGACCGGCTGCTGAACCGCCGCCACGCCGCCGTTCACGAGTCGGCGCTCGCCCTGTTCGCTGGCTACCCCGGTTGGCAGACCGTCTCCGAGCTGTCGTTCAACGTCTGGGGCGAGCGCGGGGTCATCGACATCGCCGCCTGGTACCCGGAACGGCGCGCGCTTGCGCTCGACGAGCTCAAGAGCGAGTTCGTGGACCCCGGCGAGCTCGTCCGGACGATGGACACGCGGCGGCGCCTGGCCGTGGAGATCGCGCGCGAGCGCGGCTGGGACCCGTTGCTGATCGGGATGTGGGTGATCGTCGCGGACACGCGAACGAACCGGCGCCACCTCGCGGCGTCGCGGCGGCTGCTCCGTGGCGCGTTTCCGGCCGACGGCCACGCGATGGCCAAGTGGCTCCGTGACCCGACTGAGTCGATCGCGGGGCTCGCCTTCCTGCGCGTCCCCGCGGTCACGGGCGGTGGCCGGCGCGTCCGGCGGCCATCGGGCGAGCCGAAACGGCGCCCGGAGCCGGGAGCTCCAGCAGGCTGAGACGGTGCATCGGCCTCATCGCGCCCCTGCCGATGGAACCCTGATCGCGCCCGTGCCCGAATGGCGCCCCCGGCACGGCTCGGTCGGCCGCCTGACATCCGCCCGCCTGATGGGCACTCGCCACCGCACGTGCCCGAACCCAGCGCGCGCACGCCGCGAGGACCCCTCGGACGGCCCGTTATGCCCGGGTCACGGGCGTTCGACAGGCAGGGCAGCGGTACGTTCGCCGACGCGATGGCGAGTGCCCGGATGGCGGGCACATGGCAGGCGGCGGCGACGGGACGTCACCAACGGCGAGCGGTCAGCGCGGGTAGGCGTGGAACCCCCGGCCGGTCTTCTGCCCCAGGTGCCCCGCGGCGACCAGCTCCTCGAGCACCTTGGGCGGCGCGAAGTGCGGCTGCCCGAACCCATCGTGGAGCACGCGCATGATCCCCAGGCACACGTCGAGGCCGATGAAGTCCGCCAGCTCGAGCGGCCCCATCGGGTGGTTGAGCCCCACCTTCGCGCCGGCGTCGATGTCCTCGGCCGTGCCGAGGCCTTCCTCGTACGCGCGCATCGCCTCGGCCAGGAACGGCATCAGGATCCGGTTGACGATGAACCCGGGCCGGTCCGCGGACACGATGACCTGCTTGCCCAGCTCGGCGGCCAGCGCCCGGACGGCCGCCTTGGTGGCATCGGAGGTCGCGGACCCGCGGATCAGCTCGACCAGCGGCATCACCGGCACGGGCGAGAAGAAGTGCATCCCGACGAACCGTCCGCGTCGGCCCTCGGACACGGCGGCCGCCAGGCGGTCGATCGAGATCGACGAGGTGTTGGTCGCGAACACCGCGCTCGCGGGGGCGATCCCGTCGAGCGAGGCCCACAGCCCGGTCTTGACGTCCACGTCCTCGAACACCGCCTCGACCACCAGGTCGGCATCGGCGGCCGCGTCCAGGTCGGCGGTCGCGGCGAGCCGGGCCAGGGTCGCCTCGCGAGCCTCGGGCGCCAGCTTGCCCTTGGCGACCGCGCGCTCGAGGTTGCCGGCGATCCGCGCCACGCCCGCCTCGGCGCGTGCGAGCTCGGGCTCGTAGACGGTGACGGTCTTGCCGATGGCGGCGTGGACCTGGGCGATGCCGTGGCCCATCAGGCCCGCGCCGGCGACGAACACGCGCTCGACGGTCATGGCGGCTCCTCGTTGCGGTGGCGACCAGCCTACCCGGCGGACCCCTCCCCCGCCGGGACCCCCGCCCGGCGGACGAGCAGCAGTCCCACGCCACCGGCGGCCACCACGGCGGACAGGAGGAAGGTCGAGGGGTAGCCCGCCTCGCGGGCGATCGGCGCCAGCACGACCGGGGCGAGCCCGAACGACAGGTCCAGGAAGACGCTGGCCGTGCCCACGACCGAGCCACGGTCGGCGACCGGCGCCCGCAGGATCGCGAGCGCCATGATCGCCGGCACCGACAGTCCGATGCCCACGGCGAACACGGCGGTCCCCGCGAGCAGGCCGCCGAACCCGGGCAGCGTGCCCATGAGGGCGAGCCCGACCGCGATGATCGCCAGCGCGATGGCGCTCAGGCGCGGCGGCCCGATCCGGTCGGGCAGCCGGGCGCCGCCGAGCCGGATCGCGAGCACGATCGCGCCGTACAGCGTGAGCGCCGGGCCGGCGCCGCTTGCGCCCAGCGCCTGGGCGTGGAGCGGGACGAACGCGAGGAAGCCGGCCATGCCCCACGTCGCCGACAGCACCAGCACGCCCGGCAGCACCCCCGCGGGGTGGAACACGCGGCCCCGCGGCCCGTCGCCCGGCGCCGTCTCGGGCCGGGTCTCCGGCACGACCAGCGCGAGCCCGGCGGCGGCGAGGGCGAGCAGCGTCGCGCCGATCCACACCGCCGCGAACGAGCCCGCGGCGAGGAGCGTCTCGCCGATCATCGGGCCGATCGCAACGCCCGTCCACAGCGCGACCGAGCCGAGGCTCAGGGCCTCGCCGGTCCGCCGTGGCGGCGCGAGATCCGCGAACCCGGACAGCATCGCGACCAGGAACGCCCCCTCGGCGACGCCGAGCAGGGCCCGGACCGCGACGAACGGCCCGATGCTCGCGACGCCGAGGTGGAGCGCCGTCGCGGCCGCGGTGACCAGCGCCCCGCCCACCAGCAGCGGGCGCCGCCCGTACCGGTCGGCCGACCAGCCCACCACCGGGCGCACGGCGAGCGCCGCGAGGCTGAACACCCCGATCGACAGGCCGAAGCCCAGCGCGTCCACCCCGATCGGGCCGGTGGCGAACAGCGGTGCGACCGGCAGCACCATGCCGCCCGCCACGAAGAACACGAGCGACGAGACGGTCAGCGCGAGGAACGGGCCGGTGAGGAGGCGGTCGGGCGGCTCGGGGGCAGGACGCGACATCGGGCTCCGCGTGCTCGTCGCTGGCGCCGGACCCACCCGTCACGCGCCGGGCTGGGCGTCCTCGTCGAGCAGGGCCAGCAGCCGGTCCGACGCGGTGTACGGGTCGAGCTCGTGGCGAGCGACCGCATCGTACACGTCGCGCGTCGCGCCGGACCGGGCGGCGTCCGCCAGGCGCTCCCCGATCCGCTGGGCGAGGATGGCGCCGACCTGGGCCTCGGCCCGGAGCCGGCGTGCGATGGGCGGCTCGCCGTCGCGGGTCCGGGCGCGATGGCGATCCAGCGCGGCCAGCAGCTCCGGCACGCCCTCGCCGTTGACGGCGGTCGTGACCAGGACCTCGGGGCGCTTGGGCGCGGGCCGCGACGGGTCCGCGTCCCCGCGGGCGACGGTCGGCACCAGCATCGCGCGCAGCTGGGCCGCCGTACGCTGGGCGCCCGGCCGGTCGCCCTTGTTGACGACCACGATGTCGGCGACCTCCAGCAGGCCGGCCTTGATCGCCTGCACCTCATCGCCCATCTCGGGCGCCTCGAGCACCACCGTCGTGTCGGCCGCCGCCGCGACCTCGACCTCGCTCTGCCCGGTGCCGACGGTCTCGAGCAGCACGATGTCGAACCCCGAGGCGTCGAGGACGGCCGCCGCCGCCGTGGAGGTCGCGGCCAGCCCGCCGGCGTGCCCCCGCGACGCCATGGAGCGGATGAACACGCCGTCGTCGGAGGCGTAGGACTGCATCCGGACGCGGTCGCCGAGGAGCGCGCCGCCCGTGATCGGCGAGGACGGGTCCACGGCCACCACGGCCACCGTCCGGCCGACGGCGCGCAGCTCGGCAATCAGCGCCGCGACCAGCGTGGACTTGCCGGCGCCGGGCGGCCCGGTGATCCCGACCAGGTGCGCCGCGCCGGCCAGCGGGTACAGGGACCGCAGCGCGTGCTCCGCGACCGGCGTCCGGTTCTCGACGGCGGTCAGCAGGCGGGCCAGCGCCCGGCGGTCGCCCGAGCGCGCCGCCTCCGCGAGGGCCGCCGCCCGCCGCACCGGGTCGTCGGCCACTAGTCGCGCGGTGTCGCGTTCGCCCGGATGAAGTCGGCGACCTCGCGGATCGTCGTCCCGGGCCCGAACACCGCGGCGACGCCGGCGTCGCGCAGGGCCGGGACGTCGTCGTCGGGGATGATCCCGCCGACGGTCACCAGCACGTCGCCCAGGCCACGCTCCCGGAGCTGCGCGCAGACCCTGGGCACCAGCGTCATGTGGGCGCCGGACAGGATCGACAGGCCGACCACGTCCACGTCTTCCTGGAGCGCGGCCGTGACGATCATCTCGGGGGTTTGGCGCAAGCCGGTGTAGACGACCTCGAACCCCTCGTCCCGCAGGCCGCGCGCGAGCACCTTGGCGCCGCGGTCGTGGCCGTCGAGGCCGGGCTTGGCGATCAGGACCTTGAGCCGGCGTTCGGTCATGGCGGGATTGTAGGGGCCGAGTGGGCGCGGGTGCCGCCCGCGGGGCCGCAGCCCTGGCATCACCCCACCGGCGCCACGGCCCTAGTGCTATGCCCCTGGTGCCGGCCGCCCGATGTGCGAGAAGAACTCCGCGCGGGTCTTGTCGTTGCGCCGGAACAGGCCCAGGACGGCGGCCGTGGTCATGACGGTGCCGGGCTTGCGGACGCCGCGCATCGCCGCGCACAGGTGGGTCGCCTCGAGCACAACGCCGACGCCCTTGGGCGCCAGGCGGTCCATCAGGAAGTCCGCGACCTGCTGGGTCATCCGCTCCTGGACCTGGAGCCGGCGCGCGTACATCTCCACGATCCGCGGGATCTTGGACAGCCCGATCACCCGCCCGTCCGGCACGTACGCCACGTGGGCGCTGCCGAAGAACGGGAGCAGGTGGTGCTCGCACAGCGAGTAGAACGGGATGTCCTTGACCACCACCATCTCGGAGTAGTCCACGTCGAACACGGCGCGGTTGATCAGGCGGTCGGGGTCGACGTGGTACCCCGCCGTGAGCTCGTGGTACATCCGGTGCATCCGGTCCGGCGTGGCGCGCAGGCCCTCCCGCTCGGGGTCCTCGCCGATCTCGACCAGGATCTGGCGCACCGCGGATTCGATCTTGCCGTTGGTCCCGGCGGCCGCCGGCGGCGGCTCGACGACGCCGTCGCCGATCTCGTTCTCGATCTCCTCGACGATGAGGCGGATGTGATCGGGCAGGTCTCGGGTCTCGGGCTTGTCGGTCATGGCCCGGCGATGGTAGCGCGGGCGCCCGGGGCGAGGCCCGCACCGTGCAATCAGTCCTCGGGCACGGCGTGGATCGGGTCGTGACGCTCCTTGCCGCACCCGGGCACGGCGCAGCGCGTCGCGCGCAGGTGCGCGGCGGTCACGCCGAACACGCTGACGTTGCTGGGCGAGTAGCCCATCGTCGAGCTGGCCACGGCGCCGATGCCCGCGTCGTTGGTCTCACGGAACGGGTGGAAGCGCTTCGAGCCGCTGGCCTCGCGTCCCGCCGGTTCGCCGGATCGTGCCATGCCCAGGACCCCCAAATGTCGGTCGTTGCCAACGCCGACCTTGCGACCGGCCGTCGCGCCCGTCAAGAGCCGGGCATCATGTGGCGATGCCCGTCGGTCGTGTCATCGTCCTCAACGGCACTTCGAGCTCCGGCGAGTCCACGCTCACGCGTGCCCGGCGTCAGGTCCGCCTGCCGTCCGCCGGGAGTCCGGCGGCCGGAAGCGGATCGTAGGGTCGCCCCTCCGCTCCGCGCAGCCACGCTCGGGCGTTGTCGCCCAGCGACGGCACGTGGTAGCCGCCCTCCTGGAGGATGACCAGCCGCTTCCCGACGGCGGCCGCGCGCCGCCCGACCTCGTGGTACACGTCCGTGGTCAGGGCGAAGTCCCCGATCGGGTCCGCCCCGTAGGTGTCGAACCCGAGCGAGACGACCATGACGGAGCCCGGCTCGAGGGCGATCCGATCCAGGGCCCGCTCCAGCGCCACGAGATAGTCCTCGTTCGACAGGCCGGCCGGCAGCGGGAGATTGAGGTTCGCACCCGCGCCTGGCCCCTCACCCGTCTCGTCCGGCCAGCCCAGGAAGAACGGGTACTGGCGGTCCGGGTGCGCGTGGAGCGACACGTACAGCACGTCGCCGCGGCGCCAGAAGATCTGCTGCGTGCCGTTGCCATGGTGGTAGTCGACATCGAGGATCGAGACGTGCTCGCCGGTCCGCTCCGCGATCGCCTGCGCGGCGATCGCGGCGTTGTTGAAGTAGCAGAACCCGCCATACATCGAGCGTGCGGCGTGGTGGCCCGGCGGCCGGCACAGGCCGTAGGCGGCGGGCTCGCCGCCGAGCACCAGGTCCACGGCCGTGAGCGCGACGTCGACCGCGGCCCGGGCCGCCGGGTAGGTCCCCGCCACGATCGGCGTCGAGGTGTCGAGGGCCCGGTACCCTGCCCGACCGCCGATGGACGGCGGCTCGCGGCGGAACCGGTCGGACATGCCCTCGTAGACGAGCGCGGAGGCGATCGTCTCGGGCGCCAGGAAGTCGTGGCGGTGGCCGGCCCGGCGCGCCGCCGCCCACGCGTCGCGGAGGAACGCCAGGAGGCCCGGATCGTGGACCGCGGTGATCGGCGCCTCGCCGTGCTCGGTGGGTCCGATGATCTCGAAGCCACCGTCGGCCTCGAGCGTGGACCGGATGCGCTCCGCCCGTCCGGCGACCTCGTCCGCCGGCACCTGGACGCCCATGACCGTCTGGAGCCGGAAGTCGTGGCCGAGGTGGAGCGGCGAGTAGACGACGCGCATGGGCGCGATCCTAGGGCCGCGGCGAGGCTGCGCGGCGCCGTCTCACCCCGCGACCCGGAGGATCGCCTGGGTGACCTCAGCCGGCCGATAGCGCACCAGGTTGTGGGCGTCCGGGAAGCCCGTCGCCCGGATCGGGGGCCGCCCGGCAGCGAGGCGCGCCTCCCCGCACCGGCGGAGCTCCGCGAGGCGCGCCCCGGCATCGCCCGCGCCCAGCGCGACCAGCGCGATCACCGGCGCATCCACGGCGGCGAGCGTCGGTGCCGGGTCGTGGGCGAACATCGCGCGGACGATCGCCTCCACGACGAACGGGCGGACCGCCCGCACCACGTGCCCTGCGGCCGTCTCGACCACGCCGTCGAGGGCGGCCCGCTCCTGGTCCACGTCCCAGCTGGCCGGGTCGAAGCCGCGGCGGTCGGCGAGGTAGGCCGTCATCGAGCGCAGGATCTCCGGCGGCTCGTCGAGGCCCCGCAGGAACTCGTCCACGTCGAGGCCGGTCGTGACCTCGTGCCGCTCGAAGCCGCCGTCCACCAGCACCAGCCCGGCGCACCGGGCGCCCAGCCGCGCCGCGGCGCCCGCGGCCACGATGGCGCCGAACCCGTGCCCGGCAAGGACGATCGGCGCGTCGCCGTCCCGCAGCCCGGCGCCCTCGGCCACGGCGACCGCGTCGGCGGCCAGCGTGTCCCGGTCGTAGCCGTGCATCGGCGAGTCGGACAGGCCCTGGCCGCGGAGGTCCGCGACCACGGCGTGGCGGACGCGCGACAGCCGTCGTGCGACGGGCGCCCACGTCCAGGCCGGGCCCAGGAGGCCCGGCAGCAGCAGGACCGCCGGCGCGGTGGACCCCGCGTCCGGACCGCCCCAGTCGAGGAAGTGGAGCCGGACATCGCCCTCGGCGAGGACGACGAACCCCTCGGGCTCGGCGGCGGGGTCAGGGCCGGGGGCGGCGGCCGGGTCCGGAGACCAGCCCGCGATGCCGGCGGTGGCGGGATCGGTCGCGGGATCGAGGGCCATCGCGGCTAGGATACGGGCGCCATGACCAAGCGCCGTCGCGGATCCCGGACCGCCGCCCATCGCCCGCGGGCCGTCCGCCACGAGCGCTTCGAGCGGCTGGTGGATCGCGCCGTCGCCGGCATCCCCGCGCCGTTCCGGGCGGCGCTCGACGAGATCGCGCTGGTGATCGCCGACGAGCCCAGCCCCGAGCAGCTGCGCGAGAACGGCATGGAGCCGGACGAGACGCTGTACGGGCTGTACGAGGGCGTGCCGCTCGCCGAGTGGGGCGCCGACTGGGTCGCGGTCCCCAACCGGATCCTGCTGTTCCGACTGCCCCTCGAGGAGGACTTCCCGGACCCCGAGGACCTCGCGGACGAGGTGCGGATCACGATCCTCCACGAGCTCGCGCACCACCTGGGCATCGAGGGCGAGGACCGCCTGGCGGAGCTCGGGATCGACTGATCCGGCGGCCCGGCTACAGCGGCAGCGACCCGATCCCGCCCAGCAGCGCGACCAGCGCGACCCCGGTGCCGATCGTGAGCCCCACCGTCAGGTACGGCTGCCACGGCCGGCGCACCGGGAGCGGCTCCCGGCGACCCAGCTCGAGTCCGCGCGTGTAGTGCGTCAGCGCCGTGAAGGCGTACACGGCGGGCGCCGCGGCGATCGCCTCGACGAGGAACACGAGCGTGCCCAGCGCGAACGTGAACGCGGCCGTGACCAGGACGCCGAGCGCGGGCGGGAACGTGTCGTCGACGCCGGCCCCGATGGCGACCCGCAGGACGGCGTCCAGCCCCGCGCCGAGCCCCAGCACGACCAGGAGCTGGGACAGGATCCCGAACAGGGTCACCACGACGGCCAGGCCCTTGCGTGCGCGGACGAGGCCGAACGAGCGGCGGATCGCCTCCACCACCCCGACCTCGCCCAGGACGATGCCCGCCGTCACGTACACGAACGGCGCCCCCACGACCAGCCCCACGAGGACCTGGATCCCGTAGTCGAGCGCCGCGACCGGTCCGATCGTGAGGATCAGGCCGAAGCTCACCAGCAGCGTGGCGACATACGCGAGCACGCCGACGACGATCTCGGCGCCCAGCACGCGCCAGAACCGCCGGCGCACGATGGCGATCGACTCCCGGAGGCGGAGAGGCCGACCCTCGGCGCGCCCCCCGATCACGGCGGTGGCGAGGATCCTCGCGTCCACGCCCGCCGCGATGTAGCCCAGCGCCGCGGGCAGGATCGCGAGGGTCAGCCAGCCGGCCCACGCTCCCGGCGGCTCGGCGAGCTCCACGACCGCCGGGTCGTAGGCGGGGTCGAACAACGGCCCGAACGTCTCGCCGCCGGCCGTCAGCAGGACCGCGACGAACAGCGCGAGCGCGGGCCCGACCGTGAGCAGCAGCATGAACCCGATGTAGAACGATGCAGAGCGGAGGCCGCTGTCCGTCCGGGTCAGCAGGTCGAGCGCGGTCGACACGAGCCCGCGGGTGCCGAGCGGGATCGAGAGCACGGCCTCGGCGACCGGCGGCGGGGCCGGGGCGACCGGCGCGAAGACCGGCGGCGAGGGCGGCAGCACCGGGCCCACGAACGTGCCGTCGAACCGCAGGCGCAGCGGACCCGGGCCCGGGGGCGGCGGCGGGGGCGGGGCGGGGTCCGGCTGGGTCACCGGACGGCGCGCAGCGGCCCGGCGGCTGCGAGCAGCTCCCCGAGGCGGTCGACCGCCACGTTGCCCCCGGACAGGATGACGCACACGCGATCGTGCTCCCGGATCGGGATCGCGCCCGAGAGGACGGCGGCAAGGGCGGTCGCGCCGGCCGGTTCGACGACCTGCTTGAGACGCTCGATCGCGAACCGCAGGCCGGCCAGGATCGTCGCGTCCTCGATCAGGACGACGTCGTCGAGGTAGCGTCGCCCGACCTCGATCGCGAGCCGCCCGGCGGCCGGCGCTCCGAGCCCGTCGGCGACGCTCACGGGCGTGATCTGCACGGGCTCGCCGGCCTCGATCCCCCGCCGCAGCGCGTCGGAGGTGACGGGCTCCACGCCGAACACGCGGATCTCCGGGCGGCTCTCCTTGAGCGCCACGGCCACGCCGCCGATCAGCCCGCCGCCGCCCACGGCCACCACCACCACGTCCACGTCCGGCAGGTCCTCGAGGATCTCGAGGCCGCACGACCCGTTGCCCAGCAACACCTCGGGGTCGTCGTAGGGGTGGACCAGCGTCAGGCCACGCTCCGCTCGCAGCACCTCGAGGTGCGCCAGCGACTCCCCGACATGCGCCCCGTGGAGCACGACGTCCGCCCCGTACTCGAGGCAGGCGGCGACCTTGGACTCGACGGCGCCCGCCGGCATCACCACGGTGACCGGGACGCCAGCCTCACGGCCGGCCCACGCGTACGCCTGGCCGGCGTTGCCCGCCGAGATCGTGATCGCGCCCCGCCGCCGCTCGTCGTCGGACAGCGAGGAGATCCGGGCCAGCGCCGCCCGAGGCTTGAACGAGCCGGTCTTCTGGAGGTGCTCCGCCTTGAGGTACAGGCGGTCGTCGCCCAGCCGGGCGCCCGCCGCCGCCCCGGCGATCCGGGCCGCGGTCCGCGACGACAGCAGCGGCGTGTGGTGGACCCGGCCGCGCAGCAGCACCCGCGTCTCGCGGATGCCGGCCAGGGTCACGCGGCGGTCGCTCACCGCGCGAGTATGCCGCGCGGCGTGCGCGGAGCGCCGCCCAACCGCTTGCGTTTTTGCGCAACTAGTGAGAGACTGGTGGCGTGATCGACACCGATGTGAGCCGCGAGCTCGAACGACAGCGCTCCGCCGCCGTCGCGCGCGCCCTCGGTGACCCCAAGCGGCTGTGCGTCCTCGAATCCCTCGCCGACGGCGAGGCCTCCGTGGGCGAGCTGGCCAGCCGGGTCAGCTGCCAGGTGCCGAACATGAGCCAGCACCTGGCGGTGCTTCGCTCGGCCGGTCTTGTCGCGGCACGCCGGGACGGGAACACGGTGTACTACCGCCTCGCGGACCCCCGCGTCCTGGAGGCGTACCAGCTTCTTCAGACCATCGCCCGCTGACGGGCACTGGGAGGTCCCGCCGCAGCGCGGGAGAAAGGAGCCGCCTCGTGGCGGAGATCAAGCAGGCGACCGACGAGACGTTCGAGGCGCTCGTGCTCAACAACGACAAGCCCGTCGTCGTGGACTTCTGGGCCGCCTGGTGCGGCCCCTGCAAGATGGTCGCCCCCGAGATGGAGAAGATCGCGGCCAAGTACGAGGGCGTCGTGGACGTCGTCAAGGTGGACGTGGACGCCAATCCGCGCCTGTCGCAGGCGTTCGGGATCATGAGCATCCCGACGATCGCGTTCTTCAAGCCCGGAGCCCAGCCCCAGGGCGTGGTCGGCTTCCGCCCGATGGAGCAGCTCGAGCAGGCCTTCGGCCTCACCGGCCTCGCGGCGCCCAAGCCCGTCTAGCCGCCCGAGCTCGACGACACGAGCGGCCCCGGTCGACGACCGGGGCCGTCTTCGATTCCCTGACGGCGTCAGCCCGCCCGGCCGCCCGCCCGACGGTAGGCCAGGCGCACCCACGCCTCGGCGCGGTCCAGCGCGAAGCGGTCCATCTCGGCCGGCGTGAACGTGACCCAGCCGGCACCCCGCGCGGACGGGCGGGTGTCGGGCGTGGCCAGCGCCGCCCTCGCCACCGGCCCGTCGAGCGCGACCTCGAGCGTCGCGGCGCCGACGGCCGCGAACGCACGACCGCCAACGGCGAGCAGGTCGAGCTCGGGCCCGGCTGCCCGGGTGACGTCGCCCAGCTCCGCGCACACGGCCTCGACGCGTTCGCCGAGCGACTCGTCCGCCGCGGCCCCGGCGGCCGCGGCACCGGCGGCCGCCTCCGCCTCGTCCAGCGGCGAATCGTCGTCGAGGTCGTCGTCGAGGTCGTCCGGCGGCAGGGCGCCCGTGGCGCCCTCCGGGTCGTGGCCGTTGCGCGCCCCGTCTGTCATCGACCGGCCGCCTCGAGGATGGCCTGGAGCTCCTTGCCGTGCTCCTCGTAGTGCTCGGTCGTCTCGCCGAAGAACCACTCCTGGTGGGCAGCATGCTTGATCCAGCGTGCCTCGGGGACGACCGTGAGGTAGCCGCGCAGCTCGCCGGCGGTCTCCCGGAACCGCCGCCGGACCTCGGCGATCGGCATCGCCCGGAAGCGCTCGATCGCCTCGGCGTTCATCCGGTCGCCGGCCTCGGGCGCGGCATCCCACGCCGCGTTGAGGCGATCCATCGTCGGGCTCGTCTCCCCCACCGCGAGCTCCTTGGCGGTCGCGAGCGCCGCCTCCTGCCACACGGTCACGTGGGCCATGAGGTCGCGGCCGGACCAGCCGCCGGCGGCGGTGACGGGGGCCTCCAGCTGCTCGTCGGTGAGGGCGTCCAGCGCCTCGTAGGCACGGAACGCGTCGCGCTCGTCTTCGAGGAAGGAAAGGGCATCGAGGTACATGCCGGCATCGTAGTCCCCCCGGCACTGGCTGCCCATGCGGCGCTGCGTCGCAAGCCGCGATCCCGCGGATTCCGCCCGCCTCCGCGGCCCCGGAAGCCGCAACCCGTCCCCCAGCGAGCCTCGCGCTGGTGAAACCCTGTCCCGCAGCGGTGTGCCAAACCGTGAACACCGCTCCGGCAGCCAGGATCGCGGCTTCAGGAGCAGCTCGAGCGACGGTTGCGCAGCAGGCGCGCCGACTTTCGGAACGGCGTGTCGGATCCGGGCACTCCCGGGCGACCGGACCGCCGAACGCCGCGATTCTCAGACCGCGACGGGCTCGCGGTACTCGCCGAACACCTCGCGCAGGACCTGGCACTGCTCGCCCAGCGTCGCGTACGCCTCGGCACAGCGGAGGAAGTGGGGCATCAGGTTCGTGTCCGAGCTCGCCGGGCGGGACGCGGCCTCGCGCAGGCCGGCGAGCGCGGCACCCACCGCCGCCGCGTCTCGCTCCGCGCGCACCCGCGACAGCCGCGCCAGGTGCCGCTCCAGTGACCCCTCGGGGACCTGGAGCACGGGCACCGTGATCGGCTCCCCCTGCACGTAGCGGTTGACGCCCACGATGGCCCGCTCCCCGGCGTCGAACTCGCGCTGGAACCGGTAGGCCGCGTCCGCGATCTCGCGCTGCGGGTAGCCCTCCGCGATGGCCGCCACCATGCCGCCTCGCCGGTCGATCTCGTCGAGGTACCGCCACACCTCGCGCTCGACGCGGTTGGTGAGCGCCTCCACGAACCACGAGCCGCCCAGCGGGTCCACGGTGGACGCCACGCCGGTCTCCTCGGCCAGGATCTGCTGCTGGCGCAGGGCGAGCAGCGCCGCCTCGGCCGTGGGCACCGCGAGCGCCTCGTCGTAGGCGTCGGTGTGGAGTGACTGCGTCCCGCCCAGGATCGCAGCCAGCGCCTGGGTGGCCACCCGGGTCAGGTTGTTGAGCGGCTGTTGGGGCGTCAGCGAGACCCCCGCGGTCTGGGTGTGGAACCGCATCCAGGTCGAGCGTTCGTTCTCGGCGCGGTAGCGCTCGCTCATCAGCTTCCACCAGATCCGGCGCGATGCGCGGAACTTGGCGATCTCCTCGAAGAAGTCGCTGTGGCTGTTGAAGAAGAACGAGAGCCGGGGCGCGAACTCGTCCACCCGCAGCCCGCGGGCCATCGACGCCTCCACGTACGCCATCCCGTCCGCGATCGTGAACGCGAGCTCCTGCACGGCGGTCGAACCCGCCTCGCGGATGTGGTAGCCGCTGATCGAGACCGTGTTCCACTTCGGCAGCTGGCGGGTCCCGAACTCGATCGTGTCGACCACCAGGCGCATCGACGGCTCGGGCGGGTACAGGAACTCCTTCTGCGCGACGTACTCCTTGAGGATGTCGTTCTGGGTCGTGCCCTCGAGCGCCGCGCGCGGGACGCCCGCCTTCTCGGCCGCCGCGATGTACATCGCCCAGATCGGCGCCGCCGGGGCGTTGATCGTCATCGAAGTGCTCACCCGGTCCAGCGGCAGGCCCGCCAGCAGCAGCTCCATGTCGGCGAGGCTGCTGACCGCGACGCCGCAGGTCCCGAACTCGCCCTCCGCCTCCGGGTCGTCCGTGTCGTAGCCGTACAGCGTGGGCATGTCGTAGGCGATGGACAGGCCGGTCTGGCCGGCGTCGAGCAGCTGGCGGAACCGGGCGTTGGTGTCCTCGGCGCTGCCGAAGCCCGCGAACATCCGCATCGTCCAGGGGCGGCTCCGGTACCCGGTCGGGTGGACGCCGCGGGTGAACGGCGGCTCGCCGGGCAGGCCGATGTCGCGCAGGGGGTCGGCGTCCGCGTACCGGCCGGCGCCGTCGCGGAGGGGATCGCCGCGGTGGTCGACGGCGGTGGGCCCGCCGGGTCCCGGTGGCTCCCCGCCCGGCTCGCCGCCGCCCGCCAGGTCCCACGGGCCATAGAGGCCCTCGACCGGCAGGTCGCCCAGCGTGGAGAACCGCGGACGCCGTTCGGGGAGACGCTCGAGCGAGGGGGCGAGGCGCTCCACCCGCCAGGCTCGCCGCCGCTCGGCCCAGGCGTCGGGACGGTCGCTCATGGCCGGGACTCTAGCAGACGGCGATCGTCGCTCAGGGCGCGGCGAACGCCTCGAGCGCCTCGAGGACCCGCGTGTCGCCGAGGTCCGCGGCGAGCAGCACGCTGACCCGCCCGTCCACGCCCGACGGCCAGGCGACGATCGTCTGGCCGGTGCCGTCGCTCTGCAGGACGTCGAGCCGGCGGCCGGCACGCCCGCCCACCGTGGCGTCCGCCGTGACGAGCTTCTCGGTCTTGCGGTTGGCGCGCGCGGTCATCTCGTAGAACTCGATCATCAGGGCCGGCGTGAGCCCGTCCGCCTCGAACGCGGCCATCGTGAGCGCGGTGCCCCCGCCGAGGTCCCAGGTTGCGCCGGCGAAGCGCAGCTCGTCGATGCCGGCGGTGGCCAGCGTCCCGAGCGCGTCGGGCGTGCAGTTGCGCCCCGAGTCGACGCTCACCGGGGCCACGCCCGCGTACTCGTCGGGGAGCACCGACTCGAGGTCCGGGTAGGCGCCGGCCATGCGGCCATCGGTCGTGCACGCGCTCGCGGGGTCGAACGAGACGACCGGGATGCCCGAGCCGCCGCAGGCGGCGACGCCGGCGCCCAGGAGGGCGGCGAGGAGCACGCCGGCGACCGACCGGTGGCGGGGTTGACGGGGCATGGCCTGAGCGTACCGGCGATCAGCGGGGCGTGCCGCGGACCCCCGATCGGCGACCACGGCCGCAGCATCTGATGGTCGCAACCACGGCTGGCCCGATGGTCCGGGCGGTGCCAGCGTGCGCCTGACCATCGCCCCGCATCGCCCCGGGACCTGCCGGTCATTGCCTTTGGCGGCGGGCGGTCGTACGGTGTTGTCCGCGTTCGATACGCGCCGACCCCACGACGAACCGGGGACCACCTGGGGCGTCGGCCACGGATCGGGGGCCGGACGACCCGGCCGTCGGGGACGCTCGACGGCCCGGGGGTTCCGCGTCCCGGGTCACGAGCCGAGTAACCACGGAGCGACCGGCCAGCAGGCCCGGACGTGGGGCGGCAGCACTCATACGATGTCATCTCCGCGCCTCCGGCGATCTGGCCGGGGGCGCGTTCATGTGTGCCGGGGCCTCGCGCGTCGCGCCGGCTCCGACCTAGCCGAACGGGCTCGAGCGCCAGCCCGCCCGCGGCTCGCGGTGCACGCGCCGGATCCCGCGGCGGTCCAGCTCGTCGCGGATCACGCGCGAGGCCATCGCCAGCTCCGGGTCCCGGGTCACCGTGCCGGCGAGCCAGTCGATGTACGAGGGCTCGAAGGCGGCGATCTCGCCCAGGGTGTGTCCGTGGAACTTGCCGAAGCCGACCTCGAGCTCGAGAGCGTCGCCCAGCGACGGCGGCTCCGGGACCACGTGGCCGGCACGGCGGCCGTATTCCAGCGGCCCCGAAGGCTGCGAGGCCCGGAGCTCCGGTGCGGACCGGTCGTGGCGCAGCGGCGGCTGGCCGGACAGCGGCAGGCGGGTACCCGGCGGCGTCGTCGTCTGGTTCCGGGGGCGGAAGGTGCCGGACAGGTCGAGCCGGCCGGTGACCGGGCGCGTCGCCCTGGGCGGGGGCGGGCCGCCGCGGCTCGTGGTCCCGGTGCCCGTGCCGCCCGCG
>JBFMAT010000030.1:840-50282 GCA_040755495.1 Chloroflexota bacterium | reverse complement strand
GCGTCAGCGCCGAGGACCGGGCGGGCGGCGGCCTGGGCGTCGCCGGCGGCGCCCTCGCCCGCCTCGTCCTCGGTCTCGACGTCGCCGCCGGCGAGCACGCCCAGCACCCGGGTCGGCCCGGGCTCCACGACCCACTCGTCGCCCGTGTCCGGGTCCACGTCGAAGAACGACACTGACTCGATCTCGAAGCTCCGGCCGTCGGGCCGCGTGAGCGTGCACGCCCAGGCCTCGTCCTCGTCGGCGGCGGGGCGGATGGTGAGGGTTAACCCCAGCGAGCGGAACAGCTCGGCGAGCGTCGCGGGCTCGGTGGTCATTCGCGGATACCTCGGGCGGCGTGGTCGTGTCAACGCTACCTGACGGATGCCCCACGTGGACTATCCTGACGGCCATGAATCACAACCCCCGCGTGGCCGTCATCGGCCTCGGCTATGTTGGCCTGCCGCTCGCCATCGCCTTCGCGGAGGCCGGTCTGGATGTCGAGGGCGTGGACGCGTCGCCCGGACGCGTGGCAGAGCTCAACGACCGCCACTCCCCGATCGACGACATCACGGACGAGCGCCTGGCGACGGCCCTCGACGGCAGCTTCCGCGCCGTGGGCACCGACACGGCCCGCGTCGAGGTGGCCGAGGCCGTGTTCGTGTGCGTGCCCACGCCGATCACGGGCACCAAGGACCCGGACCTCGAGCCCGTCCTCGCCGCCGCGCGGTTCATCCGCGACCACCTGCGGGCCGGCCAGCTGGTCGTCCTCCAGTCCACGACCTTCCCCGGCACGACGACCGGGCCGTTCCGGGCCGTGCTGGAGGAAACCGGGCTGCGGGCGGGCACCGACTTCGACCTCGCGTTCGCGCCCGAGCGCGTCAACCCCGGCGACCCGGCCAGCTCCGGCAAGGGCGTGCCCCGCCTGGTGGGTGGCTCCACCCGCGCCGCTACGACTCGTGCCGCGTCCCTGCTGCGGCGCGTCAACGACCGGGTGGTGGAGATGTCGTCCCCGGACGCCGCGGAGATGGCGAAGCTGCTCGAGAACACGTTCCGCAACGTCAACATCGCGTTCGTCAACCAGCTGGCCCTGCTGTGTGAGCGCATGGGCCTCGATGTGTGGGAGGTCATCGACGCCGCGGCCACCAAGCCGTTCGGGTTCATGCGCTTCACCCCCGGCCCCGGCGTGGGCGGCCACTGCATCCCGGTGGATCCCTACTACCTCGCCTGGCGTGCCCGGGAGTTCGACTTCTCGGACCGCTTCATCGAGCTCGCCGGCGACATCAACTTCGCGATGCCGCGCCACGTGGTGGAGCTCGCCGCCGAGGCGCTCAACGACCGCTCGCGCTCGCTCAAGGGCGCCCGCGTGGGGGTGATCGGCGTGGCGTTCAAGCCGGACGTCCAGGACGCGCGCAACTCGCCTGCCGGTGCGGTCCTGGTCGGGCTCATGGAGCGCGGGGCGGAGGTTCGCTTCCACGACCCGCACGTCGAGCGCTTCCGCGACGACGCCGGGCGGGACCACGCGGGCGTCGGCCTGGACTCGCTGCTCCACTGGGCGGACGCGATCGTCGTGGTGACCGCGCACCGGGCGGTGGACTGGGACCACGTGTTCGGCCAGGCGGACCTCGTGGTGGACACGGTCAACAGCTCGGCCGGGCGGGCGGTCCGCCCGCGCCAGGTGCTCCGCCTCGGCGCGGGCTGGTCGGGCGGCGGGGCTGCGTGAGCCGTCCGCGGTGACCCGGGAAGGCCCCCCGCGCGACGGCGAGGCCGGCCCCGGGCAGGCTGCCGGAGCCCTCGAGCCGGCCGAGGAGGACGCGGTCGCCGCCGAGCTGCGGCGTGCGAACGAGGAGCTGGCCCAGCGCGCGGAGCGGATCGCGGCGCTGTCCGAGGAGCTCCGGGCCACGCGGACGGAGCTGTCGCGCACGTCGAGCGACCTCGCCGCGCTGCGCCGCCGCCGCGTGGTCCGGGCCGGGCTGGCTGCGAGCAGCGTCATCGTCACCGCCCGCAACGTCGCACAGCGAGGCCGGTCGCGCCTTCGCGAGCTCCGCAGCCTGGCGCTGCCGTCGCACGACGCCGAGCTCCGCCATCGGCTCCGGGCGACCCCGGCCGAAGAGGCGGTCTTCCGCGAGCGGCTCGACTCGGCCCTCCGCCCGTCCGCCACCACGAGCGGCCCGCTCATCTCGATCGTCGTGCTCACGCGCGACGGGCTCGGCCACTTGGAGCGGCTCATCCCGTCGCTCGAGGCCCTCGCGTACCGCGACCTCGAGCTGATCGTCGTGGACAACGCCTCGCGCGACGGGACCGTCGCCTGGCTGCGCGGGCTCGAGCCCCGTTTCCCGCTGCGCCTGATCTCGAACGACGTCAACCGCTCGTTCTCCCAGGCCAACAACCAGGCCATCGCCGTGGCCAATGGTGACCTGGTCCTGCTGCTCAACAACGACACGCAGCCCGGCGGCCCGCACGTCGTGGGGCACATGGTCGAGCGCCTGGCCGCCGACCCGACCGTGGCGGCCGTCGCCAGCCGTCTCGTGTACCCGCGCCGCGACGGCCCCCGCATGGGCCCGGCGTCCGTCGCTCCGGACCTCACGCTCCAGCACCGGGCGGTGGCGTTCGTCACCGACGGCGGCCTGCCCCTGGCCCGCAACATCGGCGGCGGCGAGGACCCGCTGGGGCCGGAGGCATCCGAGGCGCGCGAGGTGCAGGCGGCGACCGCCGCGTGCCTGCTCGTCCGTCGCGCGGCGCTGGACGACGTGGGCGGGTTCGAGCTTGGCTATGACTACGGCATGGAGGACGTGGACCTGTGCCTCAAGCTCCGCGAGGCCGGCGGGCGGATCGTGTACGAGCCCCAGGCCACGTTCTGGCACCACGAGTCCGCCACGCAGCACGTCGAGGCCAGGGCGAGCCGTGGCGTGCGGCAGGCGGCCAACCGCACGCTCCTCGCCGACCGCTGGGGTCCGCGGATCGCGCGCCAGGTCCTGCTCGACAAGCTGCGCGGCCAGCGGGGGTGGGCGGCCGGGCCGCTGCACGTCGGGATCACGCTCACCCGCGACGACCCGGCGGCGGGCTGGGGCGACTGGTACACGGCCCATGAGCTCGGCGACGCGCTCGCGGCGATCGGCTGGCGAGTGTCCTACCTGGAACGCCACCAGGACCGCTGGTACGCGCCGGATCCCTCGGTCGACGTCGTCGTCGCGCTGCTCGACGCGCTGGACGTGCGCCGGCTGCCGGAGGGGATCGTGCGCGTGGCCTGGATCCGCAACTGGACCGACCGCTGGCTGTCGCACCCGTGGTTCGACGAGTACGACATCGTGCTCGCGTCGAGCCAGGCGTCGACGGCGGCGATCGACGCCGGCAGCGTGCACGTCGCGGGACTGATGCCGCTGGCCACCAACCCGGATCGGTTCCGGCCGCCCGAGCCGCGCCCGGCGCCGGAGGTCGACGTGGTGTTCACGGCCAACCGCTGGGGCCAGGCGCGGGGCGTCGAGTCGGTGGTGCCGAGGCTCACCGCCGCCGGTCGCCGGGTGGCCGTGTACGGCAAGGGCTGGGACAAGGTCCCGGCGATGGCCAGCGTCGCGCGCGGCCCGCTCGCGTACCGGGACCTGCCCGCGGCCTATGCCCGCGCGTCGCTCGTGATCGACGACACCGCGACGCCGACGCTGCCCTGGGGCGCGCTCAACTCGCGCGTGTTCGATGCGCTGGCCACGGGCACGCTCGTCGTCACCGACAACGTCGCGGGTGCGCGCGAGCTGTTCGGCGAGGACCTGCCCGCGGCCGCGGATCCCGACGCGCTCGCCGGGCTCGCAGAGCGGCTGCTCGCCGACCCCGAGGAGAGCCGCCGCCTCGCCGAGCGCCTGCGGGCCATCGTCCTCGAGCGGCACACGTATGCCCACCGCGCCATCGAGCTGCGCGACGCCCTCGTCACGTGGGCCGGGCAACCGCGGATCGACGTCGCGATCTCGCCGCCGAGCTGGGACGTCGCGCCGAAGTGGGGCGACTACAGCTTCGGCCGGGCGCTCCAGCGGGCGCTCCACCGCCACGGCGTGCGGACGCGCCTCCTCCTGCCGCCGGCCTGGGACACGGCGGCCGCCTGCTACGCGGACGTGACGATCGGGATCTTCGGGCTGTCGACGCCACGCATCCGCCAGGGCCAGCTGTCGGTCCTGTGGATCATCAGCCACCCGGACGACGCAAGCGACGAGGTCGTGGCCGGCCACGACGTGGTGTTCGTGGCCTCGGACATGTTCGCGGAGCACCTCTCGAGGCGGGCGGGGATCGAGGCGATCCCGCTCCACCAGGCGACGGACCAGGACCGCTTCCGGCCGACGCCCGGCGGCCCACGCCACGAGCTGCTGTTCGTCGCCAACTCGCGCGGGGTCCGGCGGCGCGTGATCGACGACCTGGCCCCGATCGAGCACGACCTCGCCGTCTACGGCCGCAGCTGGACGCCGGACCTGATCGACCCCCGCCACGTGCTGGGCGAGCACATCCCGAACGAGGAACTCCCGGCCTACTACTCGGCGGCGGCCATCGTGCTCAACGACCACTGGCTGGACATGGCCGACCTCGGCTTCATGTCCAACCGCCTGTACGACGCGGCGGCCTGCGGCGCGTTCGTGGTCTCGGACCACGTCGTCGGGATCGAGGACGAGTTCGACGGCGGGATCGCCACGTTCACCGATGCGACGGACCTGCGGGCCACGATCGACCGGTTCCTCGCCGACCCTGAGGCGAGGGCCGAGCACGCGGCGCGCGCGCGGGCGGCCGTGCTGGCCCGGCACACGTTCGGGCACCGGGTGGAGGAGATCCTGCGGACGATCGGGCCGATCCTCGCCGAGCGGCCGGCTCGGATCACGCACGGCCCGCGCCCGGACATCACGCCGCCCCCGTCACCGGCCGGCTAGCTCGGCACGCGACGCCGGCCGACCGCCGGGCAGCGCGGCGGGCCCTGGGGCAGGCCCTCAGCGGACCCCGTTGCCCGCCAGCCGTCGACGGAGCCGCCGCAGCGCCCCGCGCCAGATCCGCAGCGGCTCCCTCGCCAGCGACGCCAGCACGAGCGCGGCGTGCGCCCATCCCCGCGGCGTCCGCCCGTCCCGGGGATCGGCGATCCGGAGCGTCGCGCGGGTGAGCGGCCCGCGCCGCAGCGCCGCCTCGAGCGACGGGTTCCGGGCCAGGCACCGGTGGACCATCGTCCAGGCCGTGGCCCGGGCCTCCGGCCGCAGCCGCCACCAGCGCTCGATCGGCGGGCGGAGCACGTGGGGCACCACGGCGCGCGAGTCGGCCATGACCGCCGAGGGCACGGACTCGAGGAACGCCCCGATCTCGGCGAACAGCTCGTCGCTGCCGTCGTCGCGGCGGGCCAGCGCCCGGGCCACCGGACCCGACAGGTCCGAGGACAGCAGACGGTCCAGGTAGGCGACCACGAGCGCATGCCGGTCGACGGGGTCGGCGACGGTGCGGTCGATCTCGTCCGCCACCTGCCGGAGCGCCCCGACCGCGACCCGGGCCGCCTCGGCGGCCTTCCTCGCCGATCCGTGCTTGGCCGCCGTGATCGTCACGAACTCGCGCCCCGGCCGCGGCCGGCTCCACTCGTACACGACGTCCCCGATCACCTCGATCCGGTCGCCGGCGCGCAGCAGCGCCCGGAGCGGCCACGGCTGGTCGCCCAGGACCCGGCCCTCGAACCGCAGGCCCTCGGTGCACGAGCGGTGGAACAGCTTGCCGGTCGCCGACGCGTAGTACAGGAGCCCGGGGTTGCGGACCAGCGACTTGCGCCCCGGCTGCCGGATGTCCGGTCGGTCGTACGCGGCGGAGATCCAGGTGTCGACACCGTCCGTCCAGATCCGCTGGCCCACGACCGCGAGCGCGTCGGTGCGCACCGCCGCGCCCACGAGCGCCGCCACCGCGCCGGGCAGCAGCCGGTCGTCAGCGTCGAGGAACGTGAGCCACTCGCCGCGGGCCACCCGGAGCGCCCGGTTGCGGGCGGCCGACGGTCCCTCGTTCGCGGGCGCGCGCAGCAGCACGACGCGCGGGTCGCGGTCGGCCACCGCCTCGACGATGGCCGCGGTGCCATCGGTGGAGCCGTCGTCCGCGACCACGCACTCGAGCGCGATCCGGCGCTCGGCGAGCACGGAGTCCAGCGCGCGCTCGATGAACGGGGCAGCGTTCCAGCAGGGGATGATCACGCTGACCTGGGGCGGCTGGTCCGGTGTCCGCGGCGCGGGCTGGTCAGGTGACTCGGGCGCGGGCTGGTCCGGTGACTCGGGCGCGGGCTCGTCCAACGACAGCTCCTCGCGATGGGCCGACGCCCCGAGGATAGCCGGGTTGCCCGCCCCGGAACGGCCGCCCGGCGGAACCGGGCCGCCGCTACCATCGCGCCGTGACCGATCACGCCGCCGCCTCGTTCTGGCTGGAGACCTCGGGCGACGACCTGACGCCACGCCCGGCGCTCGACGGGTCGTTGGACGCGGACGTCGCGATCCTGGGCGCCGGGATGACCGGCCTGTGGACCGCGTGGTACCTGGCCCGGCGTGATCCCTCGCTGCGGATCGTGGTCGTGGAGCGCGAGATCGCGGGCTTCGGTGCGTCGGGGCGCAACGGCGCCTGGTGCGCCCCGGACCTCAACATCTCGATCGGCCGGCTGGCGCGCCTGCACGGCGACGACGCCGCGCGCCGGATGCAACAGGCGACCTACGACGCCGTGGACGAGGTGGGGCGGGCCTGCGACGAGGCGGGCATCGACGCGGGCTTCCAGCGGGGCGGCGAGCTGATCGTCGCCCGCGGCTCGCACGGCGAGCCGGCGCTCGTGGACGCGCTCGAGGAGTACCGCCGGTTCGGGTTCGGGGACCGGTACCGGCTGGTCGAGGCCGACGAGCTCGCGCGCCGGATCCGGATCCGGGGCGCGGTCCGCGCGCTGGCCTCCGACGACGGCGCGGTCGTCCACCCGGGACGGCTCGTGCGCGGGCTGGCGCGCGCGGTCGAGCGGGCTGGGGTGCGGATCGTCGAGGGCACGCCAGTCACTGGCTTCCGGCCGCAAGACGCCGGCCGGCGCGCGACGCTGGTCACGCCGCGCGGCGACGTCCGGGCCCCGGTCGTCGTGCTCGCCGGCGAGGCGTACCTCTCGGAGCTGCCCGGGCTCCGCCGCCAGCTCGTCCCGCTGTGGTCGCTGATCGTGCTCACCGAGCCGGTGACCGACGCGCAGTGGGCGGAGATCGGCTGGGAGCGCCGCGAGATCGTGGCCTCCACCCGGCTGTCGGTGGACTACCTGTCGCGCACGGAGGACGGCCGGATCCTGTTCGGCGGCCGCGGGGCGCCGTACCGCTTCGGCTCGCCGATCCGCCCCGAGTACGACCGCCACGCGCCCACCCACGAGAAGCTCAAGGGCTTCGTCCGCGACTGGTTCCCGTCGCTCGCCGGGATCCGGTTCACGCACGAGTGGGGTGGCCCGCTCGGGATGCCCCGCGACTGGCACCCCACGATCGCCTTCGACCCCGCCACCGGGATCGCGACCGCCCGGGGATACATCGGCCACGGCGTCTCGACCACCAACCTCGCCGGCCGCACGCTGACCGACCTGATCACGGGGACGGTGAGCCCGCTGGCCGAGCTGCCGGTCGTGAACCACCGCTCGCCGGACTGGGAGATCGAGCCGTTCCGCTGGATCGGGGTCCGCTACGCCCAGTGGGCGATCGGCCGCGTGGACGAGCGCGCCGCCGCGACCGGCCGGCCGCCGACCGGCCGCAGCCTCGCCGAGCGGATCGCCGCGCACTGACCGGGCGCCGGCGTGCGCTGACCGCGGCCCGGCGCGCGGGTGCTCAGGCGGCCGCGCCCAGGAGCCGGAGCAGGGCCGTCTCGCCCGTCCGCCGCCACGGGGAGCGGGCCGCGAGGCGCCCGCCGGGGATGCGCTCGGCATCGACCGCCCGCTCGACCGCCGGGTGGATGTACGCCTGCCGGGCGACGGTCCGCGTGTTGCCCAGCCGGGCGGCGGCCTCGTCCATGGCGTCGACCAGCGCCCGTGCCCGGTGCCGGCGGGTCGCCGGCTCGCGGTCCGCGAGCGCCAGGTATGCGGCGAGGGTCCCGTGCCAGGTGCGGAAGTCCTTGGCGCTGAACCGGTCGCCGATCACCGCGCGGATGTAGGCATTGACGTCGTCGGACAGGATGGCCTGCCACTCGCCCGACTCGTCCTCGTACCGGAACAGCCGCTGGCCCGGCAGCTCCTGGCAGCGCCGGACGAGGCGGGCCAGCCGCCGGTCGCGCAGCCGGACGTCGTGGAGGCGCCCGGACTTGCCCCGGAACCGCAGGCGGACCGCCCCCGCCGACACGACCGCGTGCCGTGAGCCGAGCGTCGTGAGCCCGTACGACCGGTTCGCCCGCGCATAGGCCTCGCCGCCCACCCGGAGCGACGTCTCGTCGAGCAGCGCCACCACGGCGGCGACCACCTTCTCCCGTGGCAGGCCGCGCCGGCGCAGGTCGATGGCCACCTGCCGCCGCAGGCGGGGGAGGGCGGCCCCGAAGGCGGCGAGCCGCTCGAACTTGTGGTCGTCGCGCCGCCGCCGGAACTCGGGGTGGTAGCGGTACTGCTTGCGGCCCCGCGCGTCGCGCCCCGTGGCCAGCAGGTGGCCGTCGGGCACGGGCGAGATCCACACGTCCGTCCACGCCGGCGGGATCGCCAGCCGCTCGATCCACCGGCGCGTCGCGGCGTCGACGGGCCGCCCGTCGGGGGCGCGGTAGCTGAACCCGCGACCGGCACGCAGGCGCCGGATGCCGGGCTCGGCGTCGGTCGTGTGCCGGAGGCGGGCCACGTGGCGTCTCGCGGGTCAGGCGACGACGGCCGCGACGGGCGCGAGGTCGAGGTCCAACGCGACCGGCAGGTGGTCCGAGGCGGCCGCCAGCAGCGACGGCTCGCCCACGCCGACCCGGCAGCCGGCGATCCCGGGGACGAGGCCCCGGCCGAGCATCAGGTAGTCGAGCCGGACGGTCGGCGCCAGGGCCGGCATCGTCGCACCGGGATCGTCCGGGTCCAGGTGGCGGAAGGCGTCGGTGTAGCCGGCCGCGAGCACCCGCCCGACGGCGGCCGTCCCGATGCCGCCGTCCACCCGCAGGGCGAACCGGATCCACATCGGCAGGCGCGACACCACGGGCAGCTCGCCCGGCGCGATGGCGTTGAGATCGCCCGCGATCATCGTCCGATCGGGGCCGGGCGGGGGTTCGGCGATCGCGAGCAGCCGGTCCACCTCCGCCACCCGACGCCGCTCGGGGCGACCCGACAGCCCGGCGCTGAGGTGGACGGCGACCACCCGCAGCTCGAGGTCGGGGAACACGGCCTCGACGACGTCGCGCGCGCCCGGCATGGCGTGCCGTCGGACGTCCACGGGGCCGATCCGCTCGCGGGCCAGGACGGCCACCGATCGCCCGGGCGTCGCGGCGACCACGACGGCATCGGCGGCCTCGGCGAGCGACGCAACCACCTCGGGGTCGATGGCCTCCTGGAGGAGCGTGAGGTCGGGCGCGAGGTCATGCAGGACGCGGGCGAGCAGGGCGCGCCGCCGCCGGCCGCCGCGCCGGATGTTCCAGCTGACGACCCGGAGCCGCGTCGGCCGTGAGGGGGGCGTCACCGATCCCCGTCGAGGAGCACGTACGGCTGGTCCTGGACGACGGACCGCAGGTCCAGGAACCAGCGCGGCATCGCCTGGATGCTGACGGGCCGACGGGCGATGGCCTGCGCCGTCCGGCGAGCGCGATCGAGCGCCGGGGCGACCCATGGCTCGGCGTCGGACAGCGGCAGCGTGTTGACGCCGCCCAGCAGCCGGGCATCGGGGGCGAACAGGTCCATGACCTCGTCGCCGATGATCACGACGTCCAGGTCGCTGGTGCCCGGGCCCGCGGCATCGAACGGGGCGCCGGTCTCGTACGCCTGGCCCACGACCGCGGAGCCCCGGAGGCCGATCGAGGTGCCGGCCGGGAGCGCAGCCCGGATCACCGACAGGAACCGGCGGAGGCGGCGCGGATCGCCCTCGAACGCTCGCTCCAGCGCCGCCGCCTCGAGGGCGGCGGGCGCGTCCGGCGCCGGATCCACGGGCTCGGTGCCCGGCTCGGCGCCCTCGGGCATCGTGCCGAGGGCGTTCGGAGCGACGAGCGCGGGCTCGGCCATGGCCACGGTCACCGGTCCGCGGACGAGCCGATGCCGACGGTCGGCCGGACGACGACGTCGTCGAAGGCCCGATCGACGGGCGAGCCGGCCGGGGCAAGAGCCGTGCCGGAGAGGTCGGCCGGGTCCTGGGCCGTGCCCACGACCTCGTCCGGAGCGTGACCCATCGGCACCGCGACCGGGCGCACGCCCTCCGCACCGAGGGCCGGGACCGTTCCGTCCATGCCCTCTCCGGCGGCGCGGTCGAGCGCCGCCTCCTCGAGCCGTGCCTCCTCGGCGCGAGCCAGGGAGCGGGCGCGGAGCCGGATGGCGACGAGCGCGGCGGCGAGTGCGGCGGCGCCGATCGCCACGAACCCGCCGAGCACGACGGCGATCCGGGCCGCGCCCGGTCCTCGTCGCCGAGGCCGCGCGACCGGGATCCCGACCGGCAGGTGCTGCGCGGCCTCGCGGAGGGCGTCCGTCGCATCGCCGATCATGTCGTCGAGGCGATCCGGGACCGTGCCCAGCGTGCGGGCAAGCTGCCGCGGGTCGGGTGGCTGGGTGTCCGCGGCGGCGCGACGGATCCGGTCCGGGTCCAGGGCGGCGCCGATGGGGCGAAGGGCCTGTGCAAGCATGAGGGGTCTCCCGTGGGGTGGTCGCCGGGCGGTTGGCGAGGCTCAGGCGAGGGCGGTCTCGCCGTCGCGACCGAGCAGCGTGGCGGCGACGACGAGCGCCGGCGCGAGGCTGCCCATGACGAGCAGTCGCGGGGCACCGGTCACCGCGAGACCCACGCCCAGGCCGAGCGAGAACGCGGCGAGGGTCCGCTGGCGGGACTCGGGCCAGGACTGGAGCGTCCGGGTCCGGTCCATGACGTCGCTGCGGACCGCCTCGATCACCTCGGGGACGCGGTCGCCGACGGTCTCCGCCTGGCGCCTGACGGCGTCCACGGTCTCGCCGATCCCGGTACGCGCCTCGGTCACGGCGCCGCTGAGGGCCGATTCGGCGTCGCCGGCCTTGCGCTTGTCGGACGTGGGCAGGGTGGGGCTGGATGCGGCCATGTGGCGGGTCCTCCGATCGGGTGCTGCGTCGGTGACGCGCGTGGCGCGCCGTCCCGCAACGATCGCCCGCGGGCGGTTGCATCCGGTCGCGTCGCCCGGAGCCACCGGCTTGCAGCGGGCTTGCGGCTGCCGAGCGACGGGCGACGGGCGACGGGCGACGGGCGCGGCCCTCACAGGTGGCGGAGGAACGCCTCCGGGTTGGCGAGGAAATCGCGGGTGAGCGTGACGTGCTCGAGCGACTCGTACGCGACGCGGGCGATCGGATCCGCGTCGAAGCTCCAGATGGCGGCCCCCGGGAACGCGAGCAGGATGGGGGAGTGCGTCGCGAGCACGACCTGGCAGTCCGCGTCCACCATCTGGCGGAGCAGCGCGATGAACGCCAGCTGGCGGGCGGGCGACAGCGGCGCCTCGGGCTCGTCGAGGAAGTAGGTCCCGCGGGGCACCAGCCGGGCCCCGAAGAAGCGCAGGAAGCTCTCGCCGTGGGACTGCGCGTCGAGCCCCTCGCCGTAGCGCCGCTCGAGGTCGCCCAGCTCGCGCAGGTACGGGGTACGGGCGAGGTCGTGGGCGAGCCCGGGCCGGTCCGCGTACTCGGCGTCCACGGCGGCCAGCCCGGCCGCCAGCTCCGACCGCAGCCGGGCGATCCGCGTCGCGTAGCCGAAGAAGTCCTCGGCCCGCAGGAAGAACCCGCGGTTGGTGCGGGTCGACCACGACAGCTGCAGCTCGGCGGCCAGGGCGCGCACGCCCCCGAGCGAGGGGTCGTCCGCGGCCTCGGCCGACCCGGCGGTCACGGCCCGGGCCGCGATCGCGAGCGCCTCCAGCAGGGTCGACTTCCCCGACCCGTTCTCGCCCACGAACATCGTCACCGGTGCCTCGAACGCGAGGCGGCCCAGCGACCGGACGGCGGGGACGTCGAACGGGAAGCCGGCTCGCCGGCGCGGCGACGGCCGGAGACGCGCCTCGAGGAGGTGGAGCATCGGGCCATCTTGCCGCAGGCGGCCGCGGCGCGCGGCTCGCGAAGGACCGAGCGCCCGGAGCGTCCCGAGGCCTAGGCCCGGCCCGTCAGCTCCGCGACCATCCGCCGCTCCGCGCGCCGGACGAGCGAGTCCGGGGCCTCGAGCGGTTTGGGGCTCGCCCAGCCGAAGTGGAACCGCACGCCCTCGGTGCCACGGGGCATGGATTCCGGGACCGCCTCGCGGACCCGCTCCACGAAGTTGATCGCCGAGATCTCGTCCGTCTCGGTGAGCACGACGCCGAACCTCGCCGCACCGATCCGGGTGCAGTAGTCGCTGATCCGCGACGCCCGCCGGAGGCACTGGGCCGCCTCGTGCAGCGCGTGCCGCCCCAGGTCCTCGCCCCATTCGTCCCACACGTCCTGGAGGCCCTCGAGCTCCACGACCACGACCGTGAGCATGCGGCCGTACTTCGTCGTGCGGGCGACCTCGGCCACGAGGATGCGTCGCCAGAAGTCGGGGCCGTCGAGGCCCGTGAGGGGATCCTCCCAGCCGTCGGGCTCGGGCACCAGGTTCACGTCCATGCGCTGATCCTCGCCGCCCCGCTGCTGCGCAGGTATCCGCCGGACGGGTCAGCCGCCACGGCCGAAGGTCCCGCCCGCCCGCCGGTCACGGCTCGCCCGATACCGCGCGTAGACCCGGGGCTCGACCGGCGCGACGAACCCGGCGACCCGGTCGGCCTCCGCCTCGAGAGCGCGCCGGTCGGCTGCCGCGAGCCGGCGGAATGGCTCGAGGTCCACCCTGACCCGGCCGCCGCCGTCGTCGGCCGTCCACCACAGGCCGGCGACCCGGCCGTCCACCAGGAACGCGGGGTACGTGTCGCCGTTGACGGCGACGACCCGGGCACGGTCGGCGTCCGACACCACCCGCGTCCGGTCCGCGTGGGCGAGCAGGACGCTGTCCCACATCGGCAGGAGGCGGGGCGGCGCGGGCGTGGCCGCGGAAGGTCGGGGCGCCGCGCCGAGGTCCAGGAGCTCGCGGCCGCGCTCATCGGCGAACCGCACCAGCTCGCCGGCCGCGTCGAGTTCCCCGATCGCGGGTCGCAGCCGGCCGACCGTGAGCCCGGACCAGGCTGCGGCGTCCGCGGCGCTGGCCGGCCCGAACGCGCCGAGGTAGCGCCGCACGAGGTGTTCGAGCGCGGCGGGCTCCGGGGCGAACCCGTCGTCGCCGGCCAGCCATGCGTCGGCGTCGACCAGCCCCGGGCGCCGGCCGAACGACCACGGCGCCGGCGACGGGGCGTGGACGAGCGCGACGTGGCGGCGGACCCACCACCACAGGTCCTCGGGGGTCTCGGTGGGGTGGAGGCCCGCCACGTGGTCCCGGAGCTCGGTGTTGGTGCGTGGCTGGGCGGCATGGTCGAGGACCGCCCGCCGCAGGCGGTGGAGGTGGTGCTCGCCGGGGCGGCCGGCGACGTCGCGCCGGGACATCGCGGCCAGCACCGGCCCGACGGCGGGCTGGAGCCTCCGGTACTCGGTGGCCGGCACCGCGTGGAGGGTCGCCCGCATGAGGGTGGCCTTGACCAGCCGCCGCTCGCGGAACGCGTGGTCCACGTCGACGGCCTCGAGGCCCGCCACCCGCGCCAGCAGCCCGAGGTACGGTGACGCCGGCTCCTGCGCCTGGAGCCCGGCGATCTCGCCGGCGGCCGCGACCGGGTCGAGCGCGTCGCGCGCCAGCAGCCGCTGCCGGGCGAGCGTCGCGCGGTTGAGTTCGGCGGTGGTCAGGACGGGGTGCCGGGACACTCCGTCAGCCTACGCGATGAACCGGTAGCCGAGGCCGCGCTCCGTCCGGATGTACTCCGGGTGGTCCGGGTCGTCGCCCAGCTTGTCGCGCAGCCGGCGGATGTACACGCGCAGGTAGTCGACCTCGTCCACGTACTCGCGGCCCCACACCTTGGCCAGCAGCGTGGCGTGCTGGAGCACGTTGCCGGCGTTGCGGACCAGGTGGTAGAGGAGCTTGTACTCGGTGGGGGTGAGCTCCAGCCGCTCGCCGTGGAGCCGCGCCTCCTGGGCGGCGAAGTCCACCTCGAGGTCGTGGGCGTGGAACGAGGGCGCGCGGCTCACCGGTGCCGGCATCGCCAGCCTTCGGAGCACCGCGCGGACCCGGGCCATGAGCTCCAGGTGGTTGAACGGCTTGGTGACGTAGTCGTCGGCGCCCAGCTCCAGGCCCTTGACCTTGTCCATCGCGTCGTCGCGGGCGGTCAGCATCAGGACCGGCACGTCGGAGAAGGCGCGGATCCGGCGCAGGACCTCGAACCCGTCGATGTCCGGCAGGCCGATGTCGAGCAGCACGATGTCGGGGTGGTCGCGCTCGACGACGTCCAGGGCCTCGTCGCCCGCGGTGGCGCCGAGGACCTCGATCTCGCGCCACTGGAGCTCGAAGCCGAGGCGCACGGACTCGATGACGTCCGGGGCGTCGTCGACGACCAGGATGCGCACTACTCGGCCTCGTCGGGTCCGTCGGTGGGCACGACGAGCGTGAACACGCTGCCCACGCCGACCTCGCTCTCGACCTCGATCGTGCCGCCGTGCGCCTGGGCGATCGCGAGCGTGATCGGCAGCCCCAGCCCGACGCCCTCGCGCGACCCCTGCCGGTCCCGCCGGCCGACGAAGAAGCGCTCGAACAGCCGGGTCTGGTCCTCGATCGAGATGCCGGGCCCGACGTCCTCGACCCGCCAGCGTGCCCAGCCGTCGCCGTTCGCGACCGAGATCGTGACCCGGGCGCCGTCGGGCGAGAAGCGGATCGCGTTCGAGACCAGGTTGACCAGCGCCTGCTCGAGGCGCCGGTGATCGCCGTACACGGGCACGCTCGGCTCCGCCGCCTCGACGACCAGGGTCTGCCCGTTGGCGACCGCCATCGGCGTGAGCGAGGCCGCGACCGCCCGCGCGAGATCGCCGGCCTCGAACCCGCGCAGCTGGAGGCGGATCCGGCCGGCGCGGAACCGGGTCAGGTCCAGGATGTCCGCGATCAGGCGCTGCATCCGGTCGGCGTTGCGCTCGATCGTCCCGAGCAACGTGCGGCGCTGCTCGGCGGTCGGGGCGGAGCCCGCGTCGGTGAGCAGCCCGACGCTCGTCCGCACCGCCGTCAGGGGGGTCCGGAGCTCGTGGGCGATCGTGGACAGCAGGTCCGAGCGCAGCGCCTCGAGGTCGGCCAGCTGGACGGCGGCCACGCCGCCGATGCCGTCCGAGACCGCCTTCGCGCCGAGGCTCGTGGGGACGAACAGCGACTCGTCACCGTCGTGGCGGGCGACGCGAACCAGCCCGAGCGCCAGCAGCTCGTTGAGCAGCGCCCCGGCGATGGCCGGCTCCAGCCGCGCCCCGGCCGCCGCGAAGCGCCGCTCGAGCTCCGATGCGGTCGCGCCGTGCCCGAGCAGCCCGAGGGCCGCGCCCGCGAGCTGGAGGTGGGTCGCCTGGGAGGTCATCGTGAGCGTCAGCATAGGTCGCCCCCCGCGACCCGCGCGCCGACGCCCGGCGGACCGGCGTCCATGCGTCAGCGCGCGGCGACCGCCAGGCGCTCCGGGACGACCAGGGGCTCCGGCTCGTCCAGCCGCAGCGACTCGGGGTGGAGCCGGACGGGCTCCGGGAGCGGCTCGTCGTACGAGCACATGCATGGACCACCGGCGACGCAGCCGGCGCAGCAGAACGGCAGCCCGACATGGAACACGGGCTCGGTCCTGATCTCGGCGTGGCAGCTGGCGCAGGTGAACGTGGGAGGAGTGGTGGGCGACATGGCGGGCCTCGTGCTGCTGGGCTGGTGGCGCGCGCCGCGTTGGGGGGCACGCGACGCGCACCTCTGGACCGTAGGCGACGCCCCTGAAGGCCCCGGGGAACGACCGTGAACGTGGCATGAAGACGCGCTCGGCCCAGCGGCGCGATGTTCACGCGCCGTTCATGCGCGTCCCCCCGCTTCTTCGCGCTCGACCGGCAGGCTGTGGTCAAACCCCTCCAACCGGAGCCCGCAGATGCCCAAGACACTCACCCGCTCCGCGGGCGCCCGTGCGCTCGCCTCGGCCCAGGCCCAGTTCGATGCGGCCGCCGAGCACCTCCACCTGGACCCGGAGCTGCGCGAGATCCTGCGCATGCCGCAGCGCGAGTACTCGGTCCGCTTCCCCGTCAAGCTGGACGACGGGACGACGAGGGTCTTCTCCGGCTACCGCGTGCAGCACAACGTCTCGCGCGGGCCCGCCAAGGGCGGCCTGCGGTACCACCCCGAGACGGACCTCGACGACGTGCGCGCGCTGGCGATGTGGATGACCTGGAAGTGCGCGCTGGTCAACGTGCCGTTCGGCGGCGCGAAGGGCGGCGTGACCTGCGACCCGCGCGCCATGAGCCGCAAGGAGCTCGAGGCGCTGACCCGCCGGTTCGCCACCGAGCTCGAGGGCGTCATCGGCCCCGACCGCGACATCCCCGCCCCGGACGTCGGGACCAACGCCCAGACGATGGCCTGGATCATGGACACCGTCTCGATGCACGCCGGGTACTCCGTGCCGGGCGTCGTCACCGGCAAGCCGCTGTCCATCGGCGGCTCGATCGGGCGGTCGGACGCGACCGGCCAGGGCGTCGTGTTCACGATCGAGGCGGTCGCGGAGCGCCTGGGCTTCACGGTGGACGGCGCCACCGCGGCCGTCCAGGGGTTCGGCAACGTCGGCGAGGCCAGCGCCCGCCTGTTGTACGAGGCCGGTGCGCGGGTCGTCGCCATCACCGACATCGGCGGCGGCGTGTTCGATCCGGCCGGCCTGGACGTCCCCTTCCTGAGCCGCTACTTCAAGGAGCACGGCACGCTCGCGGGCGCGCCGGGCACCCAGGTCATCGACAACGACCGCCTGTTCGGGCTCGAGGTCGACGTGCTGGTCCTGGCCGCCATGGAGGGCCAGATCACGGCCGACAACGCCGGCACGGTCCGGGCGCGCATCCTCGCCGAGGGGGCCAACGGGCCCACCAACCTCGAGGCGGACCCGATCCTCGCCGCCAACGGCGTGGTCGTGATCCCCGACATCCTGTGCAACGCCGGTGGCGTCATCGTCAGCTACTTCGAATGGGCGCAGAACCGGGCCGCCCTCGCGTGGACGCGCGAGGAGGTCAACGAACGGCTCCGCCGCCAGATCCTGTCGGCCGCGGATGCCGTGTGGCACCGCGCCGCGGCCGACAGGATCACCCCCCGCCTCGCGGCCCAGTCGATCGCGGTCGAGCGGGTCGCCGAGGCCACCCAGCTGCGCGGGCTGTACCCGTAAGGCTCACCGGCTCCCGGCGGACGGGCGCGGCGACGGCCGCGCCCGTTTCGATTCCCGCGTCGCTATCGCGCCGCCATGCCGAGCGCGGTCCGCCGCGCGAGCGCCATCAGCGACAGCACCGGGTTGACGCCGCTCGCGGTCGGCATCGCGGACGCGTCCGTCAGGTACAGCCCGGGCACGCCGTGGACCATGCCGTCGGGGCCGGCGACGCTGTCCCGGGCGCTCGTGCCGATCCGGCAGCTGGACATCTGGTGGGCCGTGAACAGCAGCACGCGGTTGGGCGCGACCGGGCGCCGGGCCAGCGCCTCGAGCCACGGCTCGAACGGCGCATCGTCCCGCCAGTCGAGCGGCGGCGTCACCAGCGGCACGATCCGGCGGGCACCCGCCGCGCGGTGGACGCGTGCCATCTCGAGCGCGGCCCGCCGGAGGAGCTCCCGGTCGGCCGGGCCGGGCGCATAGCGGATGTCCACGCCGCCGTCCCGCGCCACCGTGACCCGGCCCTCGGCGCGGTCGCGGACCAGGGCGATGAACGAGGCGATCCCGTCGCACCGGCGCATGGTCTCGCGGTGGTCGCCGCTCGACCACCACGGGAACCCGGTGGCGATGAGCGCCGGGTGCGTCGGCGCGGACTCGATCCGGAAGCCCCACCGTCCGTCGACCTCGGCGAACGCGTCGCTCATCACGCCCTGCGGGACGCCCGACCATGGCGCCAACGACTCGTCGTAGATCCCGGAGACGGCGGTGACCGGGTGGATGTGGAGGCCCCGCCCGGCGGTGGCGGTGGCGATGCCCGAGCGGAGCAGCACGGCCGGCGACAGGATCGAGCCGCCCGCCAGCGCGACCATCGGCGCCCGGACGGTGACCTCGCCGCCCGGGACGGCCGCCACGACGCCCGCCGCGCGGCCTCGCTCGAGCAGGACCCGGCGGACCTCGGAGCGGTCGAGGATCTGCGCGCCGTTCGCGCAGGCCGAGGCCAGCGTCGTGCGCAACGCGGACTGCTTGGCGCCGGTCCGGCAGCCCACCGCGCACGGCCCGCAGTCGGTGCAGCCCCGGACGCCGCGCGGGATGACCTCGCGGGGAAGGCCGAGCGCATCGAGCCCCGCGGCCAGCTTCGCGTTCGGCCCGTTGAGCCGGCTCTCGTCGCGGGTGACGCCGATCTCGGCCTCGATCGCCGCATAGTGCTGGTCGAGGTCGTCGCCGATCCCGGCGGCTCGCCACTCCTCGCGGACCACGGCCGGCGCCCGCAGCGAGGTGCTCCAGTTGACCACCGTCCCGCCGCCCACGGCACTGCCGGCGCGGATCGAGATCCAGCGGTCCGTGGTCGCCGCGAGGCCGCGGTCGAGGAACAGCGCGCCGAGCCCGGCCAGCTCGGGTCCTCCGAACGCCTGCTCGGTGACCATCGCGGCTCGCTCCAGCACCACAACCCGCCGGCCGGCCGCCGCCAGGACCGCGGCCGCGACGCCGCCCCCGGCGCCCGACCCGATCACCGCGACATCCGCCTCGACGACCTCGCCGGCGCGGGGCGTGCGCACGGTCACGCGGCTGGGGCTCGGCGCTTCCGGTGCCGGCGCCACGAACCCGGTCCGGGCCCGCCACGGCGAGTCCTCCATCCCGTAGGCGAGCAGCAGCGTGAGCCGCTTGAGGTCCTGGAACGCCGTCCGCTTGAGCGGGATCGGGCTGGCGGCCAGACGCCGCATCGCCGCCTCGCGCGCCTCCTGGCCAATCCTGGTGAACGCCACCGGGCGCCCGGTCAGTGCGAGGCTCCCGGCCCGCGTGTCGAGCAGCCGGAGCACGAGGTCCAGCTGTCCCTGGAGCGACGGCCGGCCGAGCGCGCGGACCTCCTCGAGCAGCCGGCGGTGGACGCCCAGCTCGCTGGCCGAGGGGAGGCCGTCCGTCGCGGGCACGAACGTGTCCACGATGGCGGCGAGCGTGCGTTCCCGGCGGCTGGTCACGGGCGAAGCCTAGCGGCCGGGAGCGGCGCCGGTGCGGCGGCCGATCAGGCCGGTTCGAACGGCAGGCGCCAGCGCAGGCCGGGAAACCGGCTGAAGTCCCGGTCCGTCGTGACCAGCACGGCCCCCGAGTCCATCGCGACCGCGGCTAGCCAGGCGTCGGGAACGAGGTTGCCCCGGGCACCGGCGGCGCGGCACAGCCGCTCGAAGGTCGTCCAGCGTCGCTCGCCGGGCACCACTGGCACGCTGGCCGGGGCGTCGCGGACCGCGTTGGCGAAGGCGAACGCCGCCTCGACCGGCGCGGGACGCACGAGGACTCGCGGGTGCGTCACCAGCCGCACGAACGCCGCCAGCACCTCGTCCGCGATCCCGACGGGCTCGTCGCCGTCGAGCGCCGACTCCAGCCACGCGCGGTAGGTCGCGTGGTCGGTGGCTTCCTCGTCGAACGCGTAAACGAGGACGTTGACGTCGACCAGGATCACCGGCCCGCGCCGTCCATCAGGTCCAGGAGGGCGGCGGTGTCGTCGAGGTCCACCCCGGGCCGGGCCCCCCCGCCCGGGTGCGTGGGCAGGCGGACGCGCTCCGGCTCGCCGGAAGCCTGCCGGCGCGCGAGCGAGGCCCGCAGGGCGTCCTCGATGACCTCGCCGATCGTGCGGCCCGTCCTGGCCGCGAGGGTCTTGACCTCGATCAGCAACCGCGCGTCGATGTTCACCGTCGTCCGCATGCATCAAAGCATCAGGTCGACGCATCGTGATGTCAACCACCGGGGCCGTGGCGGAGCTCCATGAGGACAGGTCTGGGCAAAGGCATACGGGGCTCGGCTCCGTGTCCGACGCATCCGCCACTTGACAGCGATTCCTTGTCAAGCCCCCGGAGCGGGGGTACCCTCGGCCCCGTCGCGGCCTGTCAAGACTTGACAGGCCGGTAGCCATTTCCGCCGGTCGCGTCCCAGGAGGCCGGTCGGGAGGGTCGGGACAGGAGCAGCGGTTGGCCGTCGGCGTCGTGGCCGAGATCAAGGGCCGGCTCCCCGTCGCGGACGTGGTGGGGGAGTCCGTCCAGCTGAAGAAGGCCGGCACGACCCTCAAGGGGCTGTGCCCGTTCCACGGCGAGAAGACGCCCAGCTTCGTCGTCACGCCCGCCCGCGACACGTGGCACTGCTTCGGCTGCGGCAAGCACGGCGACATCTTCACGTTCGTGATGGAGCGGGACGTGCTCGCGTTCCCCGAGGCGCTCAAGGTCCTGGCGGCCCGGGCCGGCGTGGAGATCGACGAGCGGACCAAGCGCGAGGACGCCCGCAACGCGCGCCTGCGCGAGGTCATGGAGGCCGCCGTCGCCTTCTACCACGCGGTGCTCACGAGATCCAAGGCTGGCGAGCCGGCGCTGGCCTACCTGCGCGGCCGCGGCTTCACGGACGCGACGATCGAGAAGCACCAGCTGGGCTGGGCGCCGCGCGGCTGGGACACGATGACGAGCCAGCTGGCGTCGAAGCGCCAGGTCGCGCCGGGCGAGCTGATCGAGGTGGGTCTCGCGAGCCCGCGCCAGCGCGGCGGCGGCGTCTACGACCGCTTCCGCGAGCGCGTCATCTTCCCGATCCGGGATGCCAACGGCCACGCCGTCGGGCTGGGCGGGCGGGTACTCGGCAAGGAGGGGGTCGACGAAAACGGTGCGGACCACGGGCCGAAGTACCTCAACTCGCCCGCGACGCCGCTGTTCGACAAGAGCCGCACGCTGTACCTCATCGACCGGGCGAAGACCGCGATCCGCAAGACCGGCCAGGCGGTGATCGTCGAGGGGTACACGGACGCCCTGATGGCGCACCAGGCCGGGTTCGAGAACGTCGTGGCCAGCCTGGGCACGGCATTGACGCCGCAGCAGGTCGCGCTGCTCACCCGGTACGCCAAGCGGATCGCGCTCGCCTACGACGTGGACATGGCAGGGGAGAAGGCCGGCACGTTCGGCGCCACCGCGCTCGAGGAGGTCATCCGGCAGCTGGCCCGCGACGACTCCGGCGTGGAGCTGGACGACGTCCGCGTGGTGCGCCTGCCCGAGGGCCGGGACCCCGACGAGGTCGTGCGCGACGAGCCGGACCGGTGGCGCGAGGACGTGCGCACCGCACGCCCGATCGTGGACCACCTGATCGACGTCCACGCGCGCGCCCACGACCTGCGCACCCCGGGCGGCCAGACCCGGTTCGTGGACGCCGTGCTGCCGATCATCCGCAACCTGCCCAACCCGGTGATGCGCGACGCGTACCTCGGCCAGGTGCACCGGATCTCGGGGGTGGAGGAGCGGACGCTGCTCGAGGCGCTGCACCGCCGGTCGGGCCGGGACGGCGAGGGCCGCGACGGCCGCGACGGACGGGACCGGTTCACCGCCGAGGCCGTGACCCGCGCCCCGGACGCCCTGCCGGTGACCGAGATCCTGCGCGGGGTGTCGCCCACGGAGCAGGCCCTCCTGCGGCTCGTGCTGCTGGTGCCCGAGACGCACGACGCCGTGCTCAACGCCCTGGGCCCGGACCGGCTGCCCTCGCAGGTCGCCCGCGAGCTGTACCGGGCGATCGTCCTGGCCCGCGCGCCGGACGACGCGGGCGTCCGCCCGCCCTTCTCGCTGCCCACGATCCTCGAGGGCCTCGACGAGGAGAGCCGGGCCCTGGGCCAGGCGCTGCTCTCCCGGCCCGGCCCGGACCTGCGTGGGCTCGGCGACCGGTCGCTGGCCTACGAGATCGAGCGGCTGATCCTCGAGATCGAGTTCGACGACCTCGAGGCGCGTGCGGCCTGGGTCGCCGATGAGCTCGCCGACGCCGAGCGCCGCGGCGACACCGAGACCGTGACCCGGCTCTCGAACCAGCAACGTGACCTCCACCAGCAGCGCCGGTCCCTCGACCGCCGGCGCGACCAGACCAGACTCCTCGCCCGCGCGGCCGTCGCCGCCGGCTGACCCAGCCTCTCGTTTCGCCCCTGAACACCGGAGGACCAGCGGACATGGCCGATCCCCTTGACAAGCAGCTCGTCGAGGCCGTGCTGTCCTCGCGACCGCGCCGGACCCGCCTGGAGCTCGAGGAGGCGAAGCTCGCCAGCATGCGCCCGCGCAAGGGGGCCGGCGCCGCGGTGCCCGTGGACCCGGACGCCGAGCCGGACCTCGACGACGAGGACGACGAGGACCTCGATCTCGGGATCGAGGAGGACATCGAGCCCGGCCCGGCCGAGCTGAGCGTCGAGATCGTCGAGGAGCAGGCGGTCGAGGGCGTGCCGGTGCCGTCCATCGACGCGCCCGAGAAGCTGAGCGCGGCCGAGGTCGAGGAGCCGTCTGCAGAAGAGCTCGAGGCCCTGTCCGCCGACATGATCGGGATCGACGACCCGGTCCGGATGTACCTCAAGGAGATCGGCAAGGTCGCCCTGCTCACGGCCGAGGAGGAGGTCGTCCTGGCCAAGGCGATCGAGCTCGGCGAGCAGATCATCGTCGAGCCCTGGAAGGCCGTCCTCTCGCTCCACGAGTGGACGCTCCACGACACCGAGCGCAAGACCCGCACCACCAAGCCCCAGCACCGGCTGCCGTTCGGCCCCGAGACGCACAAGATGGTCACGGACGCGATCGCGGCCGAGCCGGCCGCCGAGCTGCTGGTCGGGGCGCCGGACTTCCATCTCGTGAAGGCCGCCCGCGACGCCCAGTCCGAGGGCACGCACGCGCTGCTCAAGGAGGCCAAGGGCCTGCTGCTGACCTACAACGACCGCCTCGACGCCCCCTCGTTCCAGGTTCTCCTCGACTGGGCGTACCTCGCCGTCCACAACGGCGACCTGGACTCGCGCGACAACCCCGGGCTGCGCGCGATCTACGACTGGACGCGCGAGGGCGTCGCGTTCGCGGCGCTCCAGCGCTGGATCGAGGAGGGCAACGACTCGGACCTGCTGCGCCGGATGGGCTTCGATCCCGAGGTCCCGCCGCAGACCAAGATGCGCGACCGCAAGGGCGAGGTCGTGCGCATCGGGCGTGACGCGCGCGAGCAGCTGACCTCCGCCAACCTGCGGCTGGTCGTGTCGATCGCGAAGAAGTACATCGGGCGCGGGATGTCGTTCCTGGACCTCATCCAGGAGGGGAACATCGGCCTCATCCGGGCGGTCGAGAAGTTCGACTTCGAGAAGGGGTTCAAGTTCTCGACCTACGCCACGTGGTGGATCCGGCAGGCGATCACCCGGGCCATCGCGGACCAGGCGCGGACGATCCGGATCCCGGTCCACATGGTGGAGACCATCAACCGGCTGATCCGGGTCTCCCGGCAGCTGCTCCAGGAGCTGGGCCGCGAGCCCACCGTGGAGGAGATCGCCGAGGCGATGTCCAAGGGCCAGGAGGTCGTGGTCACGCCCGAGAAGGTGCGCGAGATCATCAAGGTGTCGCAGGAGCCGGTGTCGCTCGAGACGCCGATCGGCGAGGAGGAGGACTCGCACCTGGGCGACTTCATCGAGGACCGGGGCGCACTGGCCCCGGCCGAGGCCGCCTCGCACCAGCTGCTCAAGGAGCAGGTGGAGGCGGTGCTCGACTCGCTCACCGGCCGCGAGCGCCGCGTGCTCCAGCTTCGCTTCGGCCTCGAGGACGGGCGCGCCCGCACCCTCGAGGAGGTGGGCAAGGAGTTCAACGTCACCCGCGAGCGGATCCGCCAGATCGAGGCCAAGGCGCTCCGCAAGCTGCGCCACCCGTCCCGCAGCCGCAAGCTCAAGGACTACCTGGAGTAGGGGGTCCGGTCGCCGCGGCGGCCGATCGCCCATCACTGATCGCGCGGCATCGCGAATCGCGCGGCCGACCGCAGGGCCCGGCGTGCGTCGCCGAGCCCGCGCGACCCGGTCAGAAGCCGCGCCCGGTCGCTGGGCGACCCAACGGATGCACGGCGGGACGAATCGACCGCCGGGCGACGCGTTCGTCGCACGGAACGGGCCGGCCGTGCAACAAGGCGCGCGCTGGGCGACCGGACCGTCGCACGGTGCGCTCGTTGGGTCGCCGGGCGACCGGCCCGTCGCGGGTCGCTGGGCGCCGGCCCGCCTCGACGGCGCCGCGTTCCCGGGAATCGAAGCCGGCCCCGGGGCACTCCCGAGGGGTCCGCGGCACTCAGGTCGGGTGTGGTGCGGATCGGCACCGTGACCATCGGACGGCGGCGCGCGAACCCTTGACCAGTCCCGTCGGGGCAGTCCGTCCGCGACGCTTGGCGATGCACACCAGTCCCCGTGCACTGCCCCGAGAACCGGCCGGAGTCCGATGCGCCGCACGACCGCCCAGACCATGCTCGCCCTGCTCCTCGCGCTGCTGTTCGCGGCGCCCGTCGACGCCGTCACGCCCGGTGGCGCCGCCGAGGACACGCTGACCGGGATCCTCGAGCAGGTGATCGTCGAGAACCCGGACGCCGGCCGCTCCCACGAGGAGTACTCGATCCGCACCTCGCGCGGCGTGTTCGAGCTTCGGTTCGCCGACGGCGGGCCGGACGGCCTGGGCGGCGCCACGGTGACCGTGACCGGCCGGCGCGCGGGCGACACGCTCGACGTCGCCTCGTCGCGGCCGGGTCGCAGCCTGCGTGTCCTCCGCGAGGCACCCTCGCTCGCGCTCGGCGGATCGCCCGTGACCGTGGAGGCCGACGGCACCGGCACCCTCACGACAGCGGCCACCACCGACGCCACGGCCGAGGGGACCACGGCGTCCCCGGTCGCGAAGAGCTTCGCCCTGATCCTGGTCAACTTCGCGGACCTCGCGACGCAGCCGTTCACGAAGTCGGCGGCGCAGGCCGCGCTCACCGGCAGCAGCGGCAGCCTCAAGGCGTTCTACGAGGAGGAGTCGAAGGGCCGGATGACGGTCACGGGCACCGCGTACGGCTGGTACACGATCGACGCCACCACGACGGGCTGCGACTGGCGCTCCTGGCACACGCTGGCCTACAACGCCGCGGCGGCCGCCGGCGTCAACTTCGCGAGCTTCAGCAACGTGATCTTCGCCTGGCCCCAGACGAACCAGTGCGGGTTCGCCGGCGTCGCCTACGTGCCGGGCGTGTACTCGTACCTCAATGGCACGCTCAGCGTCCAGGTGATGAGCCACGAGGTCGGCCACAACTTCGGCCTCGGCCACGCGAACGCCAGCAACTGCGTGGTCAACGGCACGCGGGTCACGATCGCGGCCGCTTCGGCCTGCACGACCAGGACCTATGCCGACCCGTTCTCCACGATGGGCAACAACGCGGCGCGCCACAACCACGGCTCGCAGCTGGGCGAGCTCGGCTGGCTGGACGCGAGCGAGGTCGTCACCGGCGCGCCGGGCAACACGTACACGATCACCCCGTACTTCGCGGCCGGCGGCACCAAGCTGGTCCGCGTCCCGCGCGGCGACGGCACCTTCTTCGACCTCGACGCCCGCATGACCTACGGATCGTTCGACAACTTCGCCGCCGGCTCGCCGGCCGTGAGCGGAGCCACGATCCGGATCGGCAAGGGCACGGCGACGCCGACCCGCACGCCCCAGGGGACCGAGCTCCTGGACACGACGCCCGGCACGACCGACCTCAAGGACGCGCCGCTGCTGGTCGGCCGCACGATCACTGACCCGGTGTCGACGATCTCGTTCACCACGATGTCGGTGTCCTCGTCCGCGGTCACCGTCCGGGTGCGGGAGGGGATCGCCCCCGGCGCGCCGGGCTCCCTAACCGCCACCGGCACGACCGCTCCCGGCGTGGACCTCGCCTGGGGTGCGGCCTCGGACAACGTCGCGGTCACGGGCTACCAGGTCAGCCGCGACGGCAGCGTCGTGACGACGACCGGGGCCGCCGCCCGGGCCTGGACGGACACGGCGGTGGGCGCCGGGACCAGCCACGCCTACGCCGTCGCGGCGGTCGATGGCTCGGGCAACGTCGGCCCGGCCGCGACCGCGACCGCCACGGTCCCGGGCGAGCCCACGCCGACGCCCGACCCGTCGGCGTCGCCCGACCCGACCCCGACGCCCGATCCCTCCGTGGACCCGAACGGCGACGTCCAGGCCCCGACCGAGCCCGCTCCGCTCACCGGAGAGCCGGCAATCACCACCGTGACCCTGTCCTGGGGCCCGGCCACCGACGACACGGGCGTGGCCGGCTACCGGATCTCGCGCAACGGGACCCCGATCGCCACGGCGACCGGCACCAGCTGGCAGGACACCGGCCGTACGCCGCTCACGAGCTACACCTACTCGGTCGTCGCGCTCGACGTGGCGGGCAACGCGAGCGCGGCCTCGCAGCTCAGCGTCCGCACCCGGGCCGACACGGTCCGACCGTCCACGCCGCTCAACTTCCGGAAGGTCAAGCGGTCCGGCGGGTACGTGACCTTCGCCTGGAGCCCGGCCAGCGACAACGTGAAGGTCGTCAAGTACCGGATCTACAAGGTGGGCCGGTCGAAGCCGATCGCGACGACGACCGGCACGCGGATCCGGATCTGGACCCGCCGCGGCGCCTGGTACTACGTCCGGGCGTTCGACGCCGCGGGCAACCGGAGCGCGGCCACACGGGCGATCCGCGGCCGGTCCTGAGGCAGCGGCGCGCCGACCTCAGGAGCGCAGCGACGCGGGCACGTCCCCGGGCTCGTCGCCGGTCGCCACCGGCAGCCCCGAGCGGGACCAGTCGCTGTACGACCCCGGATACAGGATCGGATCGGGCAGCCCGGCCAGCCGCATCGCCAGCGCGTTGTGGCAGGCGGTCACCCCGCTGCCGCAGCTGGTGACGACGCCGGCGTCGGCGCGGGCGGTGCGCGAATGGAGGGCCTCGAACCGCGCCCGGATGACGTCGGGTGGCAGGAAGCGCCCGTCCGGCCCCAGGTTGCCCGCCGTCGGCACGCTGCGCGCGGTCGGGATGTGGCCCGGCGCGGCGTCCACCGGCTCGAGGTCGCCCCGGTACCGCTCCGGGGCGCGAGCGTCGATCAACTCGAGGGTCCCGAGTCGCCCGACGAGCCCCGCGCGGTCGATCGTCCGCGTCCAGCGGTCGCGGAGGTGCAGCCGGCCCGGCGCGGGCGCCGGCACCGTCGCCGTGAGCGGGCCGCCGGCCGCCGCCCATGCCTGGACTCCCCCGTCCAGCACGGACACCTGCGGATGGCCGAGGTCGTCGAGCATCCACCACAGCCGTGCGGCGATCGTGCCGCCCGCATCGTCGTAGGCGACGATCTCGCTCGCGTCATCGAAGCCGAGCGCCTCCATCCGGCGCGCGAAGACCGCCGGGTCGGGGAGGGGATGGCGGCCCGGCCCGCGCGGCGCGGCGAGATCCGTGTCGAGGTCCACGAACACGGCCCCTGGCAGGTGCGCCGCGGCGTAGTCGCGCCGGCCCTTGCCGGGATCGGCCAGCCACCACCGGACGTCGGCGAGGCGGAGGACGGGGTCGCCGAGACGCGCCAGGAGCGCCTCGGCAGAGATCAGGCTCATCGTCGGCGAGTGTAGGGGAGCGGCCCGACCGGCCGCCCCTTCGCGCCGCGACGCGCACCCCGGGGCTGCCACGTGGCCGGGCGCCACCCCCGGCCGACGCCTGCTATCCTCTGCCGCGGCGCCGCGACGGCGCCACCCGGCGGCCGGGCCCCGAGCCCGCGCCACCCTCGCTCCGGCGTAGCTCAGTGGTAGAGCGGGTGACTGTTAATCACTTGGTCGTAGGTTCGAATCCTACCGCCGGAGCCACTCGGTTACTGATCCCAGCCGACCAGCGTCGTCGCTGATGCCGTCCGCGTGCATCGGATGACGGGCCGTAATGACGGGACGCCGCTCAGGGTCCACGCTGGCAACTGACCGGCCCCTCCCCCCGAGCCGGTCCCGGTACCGACGAGGCGGGCTCGTCCCCAGAGGCGTGTCCGCCTCGCTCTGTGTCCGGGTCTCGACGTGACGGCGCCGGCCTGATCGTGCGGACGGAGCCGGTCGGCGTGGCCGCATCGGCCGTCTACCTGACCTTGTGGGCTCGGCGCGAGCTCGCGAGCTCCGGGCGGTTGACGTCCCACTTCGCGCACATCGCGCCGCGCTGACGGTGGCCCCTATCCTCGCGCCGCGTGCACCCGCACCGGCCTGAGGTACACGCCCTCCGCCTTCCACCGCTCGTTCATGAAGAGGCAATCGGCCTTCGCATGGCTCAGCGCGACCCGGTCGCTGGCATGGAGACCATCGTGGATGCGATCGTTCAACGGCTTGAAGCCATCGAGACTGCAGATGCGGGTCCAATGCCCGCGCGGGAACGACATGTAGGCGAACACCGCGTCCGCGCCGCTCCTCAGCAGCTCGGCCGCTCTCGGCGTGAGCGCCTGTGCCGTCTCGACCAGCTGCGCGCGGGCGGCGCCGTGGTCGGAGCACGCGAAGATGCCCTTGAGCCGCGTCCGCACCCAGGCACGGTCGGGAGCCGGGACGGCCGCAAGCACCTGGTGCATGAACCTCGTCCGGGATCGCTGCAGCGGCGTTCCGGGCAGCACATCCGCGAGCGCCGCCTTCAGCCCCTCGTGCTCATCGGCGATCACGAGCCCGATTCCGGTCACGCCGCGATCCACGAGACCGCGGAGGTAGTCCACCCAGAACGCCTGGTCGCACGTCTCGGGCAGGGCGCAGGCGAGGATCTCGCGCTCGCCCGACTGCCGAGCCCCGATGGCGATGACCACCTGCCCCATGGCCGTCTCGTAGCGGTCGAAGCGATCGCCCACGTAGACCTCACGTCGGATCCTGGTGTCCGCCGTGTCCAGCCACACGTACGCGTAGGCGGCGTCGAGCGCCCGGTTGAAGATGCTGTCGGGTTCAGGCAGCGCATCGACGGCGGGCATCCGGCGGCACAGCGTGCACACGACGCGGTCGCAGGTAGCGGTCCCGGACTCGTAGCCAAGGGGGCGCCCGGCGGCCCAGGAGTGGGTGGCACCGCACCCACCGCACCGGTACCTGGTGACCGACGCCTCGATCGATGCCCTGATGTCCGCCACGTCCTCGTGGTAGGCGTCGGTGGGTGCCGCGCCATCGAGGGCGGCGATCTCCCGGTCGGCCTCGGCTCGGGCACGGCGGAGCTCCTCGGCCGACTCCGGCAGGATCGCGATCACCCCCCTGCACCGTCGATAGGTGCCGCTGCAGCTCGGGTGGTGGCACGGCACCGGCGGCATGTAGACGCCGTTGTCGCACTGGCGGCACTTGAACAACTTGCCCGGATCATCCAGCCCGGCGACCAGGTTGTTGCCACACCGATCGCACGGGAACTGGACGCAGGCCTCACCGCCTGCGTTCACGAGCTTGGCCGGCATGTCTTCCTCACTCTCCGTGGGTGCGAGGGGCTAGTCATCGATGGCCGTCGAAGCCCCGAGCCGGACGCGGCAGCTCGTGCAGCGATCCCACAGCCGGCCCCGGGTCACCGTGCCGCAACGGCCGCAGCGACGCAGTTGCGGGCCGACCGCCGGCGGGGGCAGGGACGCGATGAGCTGCGAGGTGAGCGCGTCGTGGCTGAACGATGAGATTCCGTGCACGAGCGCCAGCAGGATGGGGAACTCGGGCGTCGGAGGACCGATCACCTGAGCTGCGACCCCGTCGACGGACTGCATGGCCAGACAGGCATGCCGGACCGAATCGCCCGTCGCGTCGAGACCGCCGATGTCCCCCGACGGGATGTTCAGGAAGAAGTCCGCGGTCTCGGGGTTCGAGTCGTACCACTCGGGCACGTCGACCTCGTGCGGATGCGGGTGTGCCGTGTGGGCCCGGTCGAGCTCCGCCAGCGCCAGCGCAAGTCCGCCCAGTGCCTGGTCCAGCGCCACGTCGCGAGGCCAGGCGCCGCTGCCGGCCGCCGGCACCGGAAACCCGAGCGCCTGGCCGCCGAAGTAGCCTCGTCCGTCCCGCCAGACCATGTCGCCCTGCCGCCAGGCCGACCTGGTCTTCCCGTCCTCCCGCCGAAACGCCTCCATCCGCGCACTGGCCCGGCCGACAGCAGGCGCATCGACGAGCGGCGGCAGCGAGTCGAGGAAGGCCACCAGCGAGGGATGCGGCCACTGGGGAAGGATGAACAGCCCGATGAAGGCGATCGCGGCGCTGACCCCGAGCGCAGCCCGGGCCAGCTCGGGGTCGCGGGTCGCCGCGTCCACGGCGATGCCCATCGGTGCCGTGGGATCGTCCGGGAACCCATCGGTTCCGGCCACGAGGAACGGCCGCAGCGCGGCCTCGTCGTAGGTTTCGCTCGCGAACTGGCCGCGACGGCGGAGCAGCTGCCGGGCCAGGGTCGAGCACACGATCGACGGCAGTCCGGCCTGGACCACCGCTGGCCTCGGCAGGCCGCGGGCGAGAAGCTGCGTCAGGGCAGCCGGGAGCGGATCGGCACAGGCCTGCCCCCCGTCGGCCGCATGGTCGGTCCACCGCGCACCGTCCCAGAACCTGAGCTCGTGCCTTCGCAGCGGATCCTGGTACCAGTTCGCCGCCGGCGTCATCAGTGCTGCGGTCATGCCAATCCGATGATTCAGCGCTGCGCCGGAGGGGCCACTGCCAAGCGGCCCCTGCGATGCGGGCCGGAAGGTCCGGCGGGAGCGCGCCCGCCGCCGGTCGTCCGGGATCGCGCTGGTCAGGCGCGGGCGACGACCTCGTCGAGATAGGCCGCGATCCCGGGCACGTCCCGCAGGCGCCGCTCGAAGTACACGTTCACGGCGTCGAGCGCCTGGGTCTTGACGTCGTCCACGGCGCCGGTGCGCCCCGCCGAGCCGCGGCCCGCCTGGAGGTTGTCGCGGACCTCGAGCAGCCGGCGGACCATGTCAGCCTCGGAGCGTCCCTCGAGCGCCGAGATCGCGGACATGATCAGCTGGTCGGTCTGCTGGACCATGGTCTCGGTGTCGAACTCGGCGCCCGGGCGGTCCGCTTCGTCGAGGGTCCGGATCAGCGCCGCGACCTGGTAGAGGACCGTCGTGGGCTCGTCGAACAGCTCCCGCAGGTAGACCGCCTCGGCGTACCGGCCGGTCAGCCGGAAGATGTTGTACAGGCGGCGGGCGACCTTGCCGTAGTTGGGGTCCTTGGTCGAGTACTTGACGACCTCGTGCTCCAGCTGCTCGACGTAGTCGTCCACGGAATCGGCCGACAGCTGGCTCACGACCCGGGTGAACAGGGGCAGCGACTCGGCCTCCAGGTACACCTCCTGGAAGTAGGGGTCCACGACGCCGTCGAGGGCCGTGATCGTGCCGTCGGGGGCCTCCCAGGTCGCGTCGAGCATGTTGCTGGCGTTGGCCAGGGCCCGCCGCGCCGGATCGGCCACGATCCAGTCGAGCTTGCACCAGCCGGGCTCGGCGGCGACCTGGTCCCAGGTCAGCGTCTCGGGCGTCCCGTCGCGCACGACCTCGATCGTGCCGGCGGCCACCTCGTCGGCCGTCCACGACACCGGGCCGCCGGCATGGACCGGCCGGCCGTCGCGCTCCGCGTCGAACGGGTAGCTGCCGAACTTGACCTCCCACAGCCGGAACGTCGGCCCCACCCGGGTCGCGAGCGCCTTGTCGCGCATCTCGCGGGCCAGGATCGCGCACGCTGCCTCGCGGCTGGGCGCCGTGATGTGGACCCGCTCGAAGTAGTCGCAGTCGCCCGGAAACGACTGGACCTTGCCCTGGGCGGCCGAGCCGGACAGGGCGAGCGCGGTTCGGACCTCCGGCGGCCGGTCCGGGAATCCCACGATCTCGCCGATCGCCCGGAACCGGGCGAGGTCGCGCGCTGTGAAGTCCAGCATCGACACCCGGTGGCCGAAGATGCCGCTGTCGACGTCCACCACGACGTCGCCGCCCAGCGCCTCGGCCTCCATGGCCGCCATCCACTGGGCGGCCTCGGCCTCGTCGATCTCGACGCCCAGGCGCCGCGCCGACTCGATCATCCCCGCCAGCGCCGATTCACCCTCGTCCCTGCCCGCCATCGCCTGGTCCTCCTCGCGGTCGCCCCGGTCCCGCCCGGTCAGTCGCTAGTATCGATCGCGTTCCCGCCCGAGGAGTGCCGTGACCGCAGAGACCTGGATCAGCGTGGACGTCGAGACGTCCGGCCCGACGCCCGCGACCGGCAGCCTGCTCTCGATCGGGGCGTGCCCCGTCGACGACCCAGGGGAGGGGATCGAGCTGCTGCTGCGCCCCGACCCCTCGCGGCCCTGGGACGCGCAGGCGGCGACCATCCACGGCCTCGACCGGGAGACGCTGCTCCGCGACGGGCTGGCGCCGCGAGACGCGATGGAGCGGCTGGCGTCCTGGCTGGGCCGCGTCGTCCCGACCGGGTCGCGCCCGGTGATGGTCGCGCTCAACGCCCCGTTCGACTGGATGTTCGTCGCGGACGCGTGCTGGACGCACCTCGGCCACAACCCGTTCGGGCCCAGCGCGCTGGACATCAAGGCGCTGTACCTCGGCCGCCACCTCGACGAGCTCGAGCGCTGGGCGGAGACGTCGCGGGTCCGGATGCTCGAGCGCTACCCGGTGACGCTGCCCCATACCCACCACGCCCTGGACGACGCCCGCGAGCAGGCCGCCCTGTGCCGCGCGATCCGTGACCGGGCCCGGGGGCCCGCGGGCCCGCGGCCGTGAGCACCCCGTCGGCGGTCCCGGTCTCGCCGGCCGCCCCCGCCCATGCCGTCGCCGCCGCAGACATCGCGGCGGCGCTCGACGTCGACCCGGCGCGCGGCCTGGCCCCGGACGAGGCGCTCCGGCGGGCACGGGTCTCGGGGCCCAACGCCCTGGCCGACACGACGCGCCCGTCCGTGTGGCGGATGCTGGTCGAGGCCGCCACCGAGCCGTTCGTGCTGATGCTCGCCCTCGCCGGCGGGCTGGCGATGGTCGTGGGCGAGGTCCGCGACGGAATCCTCGTGCTCGTCGGCCTGCTCCCGATCGTGGGCGCGGACGTCGTGACCGAGTACCGCGGCGAGCGCGCGCTCGAGGCGCTCCGCGAGGCATCGTCGCCGGTGGCGCGGGTGCGCCGCGACGGCGTCGTGTCGGTCGTCCCCGCCGCCACGGTCGTCCCGGGCGACGTGGTCCTGCTCCAGGCGGGCGACATCGTGCCGGCCGACGTCCGCCTCGCCCGCGTCGAGCGCCTGTTGCTGGACCGCAGCGTGCTCACCGGCGAGTCGATCCCGGAGGACGGCCGAGTCGCCCCCGACGAGCCGGACGCCCCGCTGGCGGGCCGCCGGTCGATCGCCTACTCGGGGACGAGCGTGGTCGGCGGCCGCGGGGAGGGCGTGGTGGTCGCGATCGGCGCGGCCACGGAGTTCGGGCGCATCGCCGTCGGGCTCGCCGGCCGGGAGCGTCGCCGGTCGCCCCTCCAGCGGGAGCTGGACCGCCTGGTCCGGATCCTGCTGGTCGTCGCGGTGTCGCTGATCGCGTTCACGACCGGCACCGGGTTCCTGCGCGGCCACCCGCTGGGCGAGAACGTGCTGGCCGGCATCTCCGCAGCGATCGCGGCCATTCCCGAGGAGCCGCCGGTGCTGCTCGCCGTGATCCTCGGACTGGGCGCCTACCGGCTGCTCCGGCGCGGCGTCCTGGTCAGGCGGTTGAACGCGGAGGAGACGCTGGGTGCGGTGGACCTGATCGTGACCGACAAGACCGGGACGATCACCCAGAACCGGCTCGAGGTCTCGTCGGTGCGCCGGCCTGACGGGCCGGTGGAGGATCCGACGCTGCGCCGCGAGCTGCTCGAGGACGCGCTCCGCGCGGAGGAGGACGCCTGGCCCGGCGAGGACGTCGCGCCGGCGTCGTTCACGCGCGCGCTGCGCGACGCGGTCGCGCGGGCCGGCGGCCGAACGTTGCTCGACGCCGCGGACCTGGTCGAGGCCGAGCCGGCGTCGGACGCGCTGCCCGTCACCCGGACCCGCGCCCGGCGCGACGGGCGGATCGAGGGGCTGGCGCTGGGGGCGCCGGAGGTCGTGCTCGCGTACGCGGCCGCGGACGGCGGCGGGTCCGGCGAGCCCGGCGGCGCTGATGGCGGCGGGTCCGGCGACGCGGAGCGCCAGCGCTGGGCCACGCTGATCGAGGACGCCGCCGCGGCGGGGGAACGGCTGGTCGCGCTGGCCCGCAACGTCGACTGCGGGCCGTGGCGGATGCGCGCGCTGATCGGGTTCGCGGACCCCATCCGGCCCGGGATCTCCGAGGCGCTGGCCATGGCCACGGGGGCCGGCATCGGGGTCATCGTCGTCACCGGCGACCACCCGCGCACCGCCGCGACGATCGCCCGCGAGGCCGGCCTCGTCGCGGACCGGATCGTCACCGGCGAGGACCTCGCGGGCTGGGACGACGCGCGGCTCGGGGCGGAGCTGTCGGACCTCCACGTCGTCGCTCGGTCCACGCCGGAGCAGAAGCTGCGCCTCGTCCGCGCGGCCCGCGCCGACCACCGGATCGTCGCGGTCACGGGGGACGGGGTGAACGACGCGCCCGCGCTCCACGGGGCGGATGTCGCGGTCGCGATGGGGAGCGGCACAGCCGTCGCGCGCGAGGCCTCGGACCTCGTCCTGGGCGACGACTCGTTCGCGACCCTGATGTTCGGGCTGGCCGAGGGCCGCCGGATCGTGGACAACGTCCAGAAGGGCCTGATCTTCCTGGTCTCGACCCATGTCGCGTTCCTGGGCTTCATCCTCGTGTCCACGATCTTCGTCGCCGAGCGCCAGGTCCTGCTGCCGCTCCAGATCCTGTGGATGGAGTTCTTCATCGACCTGTCCACGTCGATCGCCTTCGAGCGCGAGCCGCCCGAGCCCGACCTGATGACCCGGCCGCCGCGCCACGCCGAACGGCCGCTGCTCAGCAACGGGATCCTGGGTGGGATCGTGGGGGCGGGCGGGTTCACCGCCCTGGCCGCCCTCGCCGTGATGCTCAGCCACCCCGGCGGCTTCGACCATGCGGCTTGGCTCGCCTATACGACCCTGGTCGTGAGCCAGTGCGTCCGCGCGTACTGGAACCGAAGCATCCGCGAGCCGATCCACCGGCTGGGCCGCAACGGGTTCCTGCTCGGGGCGTGCCTGGTCGCCGTCGCGATCCAGGTCCTGATCCCGTACCTGCCGGTCCTCGCCGAGGCATTCCGGGCGACTCCGCTCGCACCCGATGACTGGCTCCTGGTGCTGGCCGTCGCGTTCGCGCCGGCGGTGGTCGCGGAGACGGCGCGGCTCCTGGGCGGAGGTCGCCGGGTCTGGGTGGCATGAGGGGGACGCTGCCGATCCGCCGGCACGGCGGGACGTCCCGGATGCCGCACCGGAACGTCCCGTTCGGGCGGTCGGTTCGGCACGCCCCGGCATGGCCGTGGGCCCTGTCCGCCGGCCCGGACCTCGCCTAGCCTCGTTTGCGATGACGTCACGTACCGCCATCCGGGAGCACGCGCTCCCCGACGCCTCCGAACCCCACGAGACGGCCGCCAACTCGGTCCTGCGCCCCACCGTGTTCGGCGCCAACGATGGCCTGGTGTCCAACCTCGCGCTCGTGATGGGCGTCGCGGGCGCGAACCCCGCGCCCGGCATCATCGTGCTGGCCGGGATCGCGGGCCTGATCGCCGGCGCCTTCAGCATGGCCGTGGGCGAGTTCATCTCGGTCCAGAGCCAGCGCGAGCTGCTCGACTACCAGGTCGCGTTCCAGCGCAAGCAGCTGCGCGAGGCGGAGGACCAGGAGCGCGCGATCCTGGCCCGGATCTACCGGGAGCGTGGCTTCTCGGCCGAGGAGGCGGACCGCTTCGTGGAGGCCGTGTTCGAGGAGCCCGAGCACGCGGTGCGGATGATGATCTTCGAGGAGGTCGGGCTCGACGAGCGCTCGATCGGCTCGCCCCTGTCGGCGGCCGTCGGGTCGTTCCTCGCGTTCACCCTGGGGGCGTTCGTGCCGCTGCTGCCCTACCTGCTGTGGACCGGCGGGACCGCGTTCGGGCTGTCGCTGGGCCTCAGCCTCGGCGCCCTGGCGCTGCTGGGCCTGGGCATCGGGCGCATGACGCGCCGGCCGCTGCCGTACAGCGCGGTGCGCCAGGTGCTGCTGGGCGGGATCGCCGCCGCGGTGACGTTCGCCGTCGGCACGATCATCGGCGTCCAAACCGCATAGGACCGTCCCGCGGGTACCGGGACCCCCGGGACCACCGGGCCAGTGACGCCGCGCACCACGCAGCCCACGATCCTGTCCTGATGTGTGCTGCCGCGCGGCGCCCCGATCCCGTGTCGCGGCGCGTGGGCCGCCCACCCGCCGTCGCGGCCTGCGTCCCGGGCCTGGCGATCGCCCTCGCCGCCTGGTTGACCATGGCCGCAGCACCCACGGCCCTGGCCGAGGACCCGGCGCCGGCGCCCACGCCGCTCGTGTTCCATACGCCCCAGTACCTCGTCTGGATGGACGGGCACGCCTCCCCCAACGGCCCGGTCGAGGACAAGGCCTACTGGCTGTACATCGCGCCCCCGGACGAGGACGGCACGTTCGGTGTGCCCGACGGCAACGGGGGCAGGTTCTGGTATTCGGGCCGGCTGATCGCGGGTCCGTTCACCGGCGAGGCCGACGCCTGCCCGGCCATGCTCGCCGAGGGCGTCACCAGCCTCACCGCCTGGGCCGTGGCGGCGGGCGAGGAGTCGCAGGTCGTCGATTGCACCCGGTTCCTCGCGACGCCCACCGCCCCGGCCGCAGGCCCGGGCGACCCGGGGCCGGGCGGCGACGGCGACCCGGCGACCGGTTCCGCGCTGACCGGCGACGACGACGTGGATCCCGAGGCGCTCGGCATTGCCGTGGCCCTGATCGGCCTGCTCCTGTTCGGCGGCGGCGCGCTGCTCGTGACCGGCGGCCGCGGGGGCCCGGTCATGGCCCCGGGCGGACCGTCGACCGGCCCCGATCCCGACCCGGAGCCGCGTCCGCAACCCACCGCCGAGCCGCCGGCACAGCCCGCCGAGCCGCCGCCCGACCCATGCGCAGACCAGGTCGCGGACCTCGCGCGGGCCAGCGTCAGCGGCCGGTATCTCAACGACCTGCTGGCGTCCTGCCGCCGCTACGAGGCGCTGCTCCAGGAGCAGATCGACGTGCTCGCCAACCTCGTGCTGCCGGGCAGCGTGATGCTCGACCTCGGGTTCGCGGCCGGCGGCCTGTCGGGCGGGCTCGCCGGGCCGCTCGGCCGCAAGCTGATCGCCTCCGCGACGTTCCGGGCGGCGATCGGCGAGTCGATCGCCAAGGACCTCGCGAAGGAGCTGGGCAAGCAGGCGCTGGGCAGCGCCGGCGGGACGCTCGACGCCGGCAACCTGGCGGCCGAGGGCGGCAAGAGCGGCATCAAGCAGACCCTGCTCGAGGGCCTCGAGGCCGGCCTCGTCAAGTCGCCGCTCCTCGACGGCATCGACCCGAACGGGCCCGTGCGCGTGTTCCGCAACACCGGCGAGTACGCGGAGTTCCTGCGCGACATGGAGGCCCAGGCCCACAGCGTCGCCGGCCCCATCAAGGACGGCGTCGGGGCGCTGATCGACCTCTACCAGGGCGTGTCCAGCGCGCTCGAGCTCAACGCACGGCTCGACCAGCTGCGCACCCTGCGCGACCGGATCGCGGACCGGCGGGTGGACCTCGAGATGCAGTTCGAGAGCGTCCTCGACGCGCAGCGCTTCGCGTCGGAGCGGCTCGCCCACTGCCGGTCGATCAACGCGCCCGGCTGGCGCCCGTGAACCGGGGGACGGGGAGGCCGCGGACGGCGCGCACGGCGCGGACGGCGCTCGGCCGCCTGTCGATGCTGGCCGGGACCGCGCTGATGGCCGGCGGGCTCGCGCTCCGGCTGGGCCTCGTGGCGGTTCCCGGGCTCGGCGCAGGTGCCTCGCCGGGCCCCGTCGCCGTCGCGTCCGCGCTCCCGCCCGACGCGTCGATCCCGGTGCTCGACCCGGCCTCGGCGGCGCCGTCGACCCCCGCGCCGACGGCGGTCCCAACGCCCGCGCCAACGCCCGCCCCATCGGCCACGCCCGACATCACGGCCCCGCCCGGGGTCACCTGGTTCGCCGACGAGTTCGATGCCGTCGCCGCGTGGCCCACCGGCGACCTCGAGTGGCTGACCACGACGGTCGAGGGCGGCCGGTACCGGATCGAGGCCAGGGAGACCGACCTCCCGGTGTTCGTCCTGGCGGCGGCCGGCGAGGGATCGCCCGGCGCCAACCTCGTGATCTCGGCGCCGCTGGAGATCGGCGGCAGCACGGACCCCAGGTCCGCGGCCGGCATCGTCTTGGAGGCCGCCGACGGCATGCGGTTCGTCGTCCTGCTCGGCGTGGACGGACGGGTCTCCGTGTACCGCGATTCGCTCGAGGCGTTCGACGGCCTCGCGTCCGGCACCATCGACCGGCCGGCCGGGCTTGTCGACCTCCGCCTGACCCTCGCCGACGGCGTCGTCACGGCCACGGTCGACGGCCGGCCCGTGGTGTCGGCGCAGGCCGCCATCGAGCCCGTCGCCGTGGGCCTGGCCGTCTGGGCCGTGGGGGGTCCCGCGACCGTGAGCGTGGACCGCTACGAGGTCTGGTCGCTGCCCTGATCGTGGGCTGACCGGCACTTCCCCGCGCGACCCCGACGAGCGACGCTGCCTGGTTGCGAGCCGCATCCTGACGGCCCGCATTCGGGAGGTGGAGGGGTGAGCTTCGATCTCGGGATCCAGGGTCTGGGCATCCTGGTCGCGTGTGCGCTCGTGTTCGGCGCCGCCGCGCACGTCCTCCTGGGCCGGGGGACGCGCTGGATGTGGCTCGTCGGGGCGGCCGGCTGGTTCATCGGCGGCCTGTTCGCGAGCGAGGTCGTCTGGGGGACGCTGACGGAGGACGAGATCCAGCCGATCATCGACGGCCTGGCGTTCGACGAGTCGATGCTGGGCGGCCTGATCCTGGGCCTGGCGGCGGTCCTCGTGGCCTGGTTCGCGACCCGGCGCATGGGGCACCAGCGACCGCTCTCGACCTGACGCGACCCGGCCCGGCCCGGCCCGGCGGCCGCTGCCGGCCGGGCTACGGCCGGTTGACGTCGACCACGCAGAACCGGTTGCCCTCGGGGTCCGCGAGGATCACGTAGTCGGCGTCCGGCGGCCGCTTGTCCCAGTGGACCTCGGTCGCGCCGAGGGCGAGCAGGCGCCGGACCTCGCCCGCCTGGTCCTCGGTGTACAGGTCGAGGTGGATCCGCGGCGGCACCTGGACCGTGGACCGGACCCGGTCGAGCGACACGTTGGGCCCCACGCCGTCGCGCGGGCGGAGCAGGATGAAGTCGTCGGCGCCCCGGCGGCGCTCGTAGCCCAGGGCCGCCTCCCAGAACGCGGCCTGGCGCTCGAGGTCGTCCACGCGGAGCACGATCGAACCGACGCGAAGCATCGGTCGAGGCTACTCCTTCGGCCCCGACGGTGGTTCAGGGTCCCCGGCACGCACTTCGCGGACCCCGGCCACGAGCCCGATCCCGGCGACGACGAGGACGAGGTCAAGGAGCGGCCTGCGCCCCGATGGTGCGCTTCGCCGCGAGCGGCTCACCGACACGGCGCGCTGTCCCACGGCTGGTCCCGGATCCCCGCCCCCAGGTCGTCCCCGAGGTCATCGTTGAGGACGTCAACGAGCACGTAGCACCCGTCGGCATAGCAGACGTGAACCTCCGCATGGAACGTAGGACCCCGGCATGGAGCACGACCACGCGCGCGTCGTCGAACGACACGACCTGCCGCGTGGCGCGGTGAACCGCCTCACGGCCTTCGGCGAGCCGGCAATCGGGGTTTGGTCGGACGAGGTCGCACGCATCGACCACGCCCGCCGGGATCGCGAGCGCCAGGCCTGCCCGTACGACGATCGACGCGCCCGCAACGTCCGACCACATCACGGACGCCGTCAGCGGGGCTCGAGTCGTACGCGCTCGATCGCCCGGTCGCCGAGGTCCGAGCCGATCCGCCCGGCGGCGGCGTCGCTGTGCATCGCGCCGCACCAGCAGGTGTCCGTCGTCTCCCCGTCGAGCAGGAGCAGGTACCCGCAGACCGTGCACCGGACCCATCGGTTCGGGCCCACGTGCCAGCCACCCTCGTCCGAGTCCGGACCGGCACCCAGGACCACGACGCGATGCGCCTGCCGCAGCGCGAGCTGCCGGTCGCGCTTCTCGCGCGCCACGGTCCAGGGCGGCTTGCCCGAGTCATCGGCAGCGTTCATCCAGGAAGCGTAGACCTCGTCAACGGGGCGTAGCGACAGGTCCCGTTGCGCTCTGCGCGCAGGCCCACGATGACGGCATGCACGACAGGCACACGCCCGCGTAACGCTTGGCCCGGTTCGAGCTCGCGATCGGGATCGGCCTGATCCTTCCGACCTTCGGCCTCAAGGTTGCCGACCCGCGCCGCGAGGCGGCGACGGTGCAACAGGCGCCTCGTTGGCGCGGATCAGCTTCGTGAGGATCCGCCTCAGGGTCGTCACGTCCGGATCGCTGAGTGGCTCGGAGAAGTAGCGAGCGATGCCGTCGACGTGGCCGGGCCACACGCGGTCGAAGACCGCTCTGCCTTGGTCCGTGATGGCGACGTCAAACTGACGCCGATCCTCGCGGCTGAGGCTCCGCCCGACGAGGCCGTCCCGTTCCATCCGGTCCAAGAGGCGCGTGAGCCCGCTTCGGCTCAGCTGGTAGCCCGTGACCATCGAGGCGACCAGCTCACGCAGCGGCAGCACGCCGCCGCGAGCCCAAGCCAGGTGCACGAGGACGTCGAACTCCTCGAGCGTCAGGTCCTGCTCGGCCAGGTCGCGGGCGAATCGGCCCATGATGAGGCTCGTCGCCCACTGCAGGCTGCGCCAGGTCGCCTGGCGGTCGTCGTCACTGACGGGACGGGTGGCCAGAAGTGGACCTCCTCTCGGCGACCTTCGAGGGCATCGACTCAGCTCCGGGGGCGGGCCTCGTAGAAGGTCCGACCCGTCACCTTCGCAAGCTTGGTCGCGGCCTTGAAAGTATCGGACTGGAACCATCCCATGGCACGGTCCATGTCCTCGACCCTGATGTGGAACAGGGCGGCGTTGGGGTTCTCGAGATCCCGATAGGCAGGCCCGTCCTGGATCCCGTAGGTCGCCCGATTGCCCGCATGGAGGTAGTGCTGCTCCTCCCACGCCGCGAAATCGTCCGTCTCGATCCGGATGAGGATGTCCTGCATCGTCGGGTGCCTCCGCTTGGGGCCGATGAGCCCCGTCGCACCACACGGTGGCAGGTGATGTGTGACTTGTCAATATGTGCGACTGCAACGAATGCCGGGGCCAGTTCGGCTGGCCTCGGGAGCGCCCGCCAGGAGCGCCTTCAGCGGTCTCGGTAGCACCAGGGCGGCGGCTCACCCTCAGCCGCACGGAACACGCGGATCATCCAGAGCAGGCCGAGGGCCGGGCACGGCGACCGCGAGGACGCGAGTGGGCAACGGCTCGAAGCGGCCCGGACTTGGGCGGCTCGGGGTCGCGCAGCCCTTGTGAGGCCGTCCTAGGATGGGCGCATGAAGCACCGGACGCCCGCCTACTGGCCCACGCGGGTCATGCTCGCCGTTGGCATCCTCGCCACGGCCGCCGTTGTGGTCCTCGCAGCGGCCGTCGCCGGGATCGGGCCGCTGGCGCAGGGTCCCTGCTTTGGCTGCGACGACCCGGAAGTGTTCGGCCTCACACTGCGCGCCAGCGTCGTCCAAGCGGCTGTCGCGGTCGGGCTCGCGCTGTTCGGCCTCGTCTGGATGCTCCGCATTTTCCGGGGGCCGCGCGACGAGCCCCCGGCTTGGCGCCACCGCCGCTAGGCTTCCCCGTCGGCCTCGTCTGGTTCCGCTAGCTCGTCGGTGTCGCCGAACATCGGGATGGCCTCGGGCTGTGCAGCCGCTGCCCATGCATTGGACGAACATGGAGCATTGCCCGCATCACCCCGGGCCGCTCGCCCGGATGACCCAGAGCCCTAGTCGCGCGTCGTGACACCCAGCCCGATCGGGCACGCGACGCCCGTGGCGGTATGGCAGTCGTAGCCATCCGGGTTCTTCGCCAGGTAGCCCTGGTGGTACTCCTCGGCGAAGTAGAACTCGGGGGCCTCGCGGATCTCGGTCGTGATCGCGCCATAGCCGGCCTTCGCGAGCTCGCCCGCGTACAGGTCGCGTGACGCGGTCGCGGCCGCCAGCTGCGCGGGTCCGTGCGCGAACACCGCGGACCGGTACTGCGTGCCCACGTCGTTGCCCTGGCGGTGCCCCTGGGTCGGGTCGTGGGATTCCCAGAACACCTTGAGCAGCCGCTCGTAGGACACCACCGCCGGGTCGAACACCACGCGCACCGCCTCGGCATGGCCGGTGCGCCCGGTGCACGCTTCGCGGTAGGTGGGGTTCGGCGTCCCGCCACCCTGGTAGCCGACGGCCGTGACCCAGACGCCCGGGATCGACCACAACGTCTTCTCGGCGCCCCAGAAGCAGCCCATGGCGAAGCCGGCGATCTCGAAGCCCTCGGGGTAGGGCGGCGCCAGCCGGTGGCCGCTCACGACGTGGACGCCCGGCTCGACGATCGGCTCGGCGCGGCCCGGGAGGACCTCCTCGGGGCGCGGCATGGACGGCTGGTGGAACAGGAACTGCATGGGGACCTCCGTGTGCCCGCAGTCTACGGGCCATCGGTGACGGACCCGTGACGCGGGGCCGCTACGCCTCGCGCAGCTCCACCGCGGGGCGCTCGCGCTCGTCGTCGTCGGCGGCGAAGAACGGCTGCGGGGTCCAGCCGAACAGGCCGGCCACGAGGTTGGCGGGCACCTGGGCGATCCGCGTGTTGTGGCGGAACACCTGGTCGTTGTACAGCTCGCGCCGGTCCGCGATGATCTCCTCCAGGCGCGCGATCTCCGCCTGGAGCGCGGCCACGTTGGCGGCGGACTTGACCTCGGGGTAGCTCTCCACGACCGCGAACAGGTGGCGCACCGCCTCGGACGTCGCCTCGCTGGTCGCCGCCTGGCGGGGGATCGGGTCGCGGTCGGAGTAGGCCGCCCGGCGCGCCGTGACCTCCTCCAGCACGTCCTGCTCGAAGGCCATGACGTCGCGCACGGCCTCCACGAGGTTGGGCAGCTCGTCGTAGCGCTGCTTGAGCGCGACGTCGATGTTGGCCCACGCCTTCGCGACCCGGTTCCGCAGCGCCACCACGGCGTTGTAGGTGCCGATCACGAGGAACCCGATGACGACGACGAGCACGAGCAGCGCGAACAGGGCGGCGACGGCGGTCGGGCTCATGGTCGCGCCATCATCGGGCACGCGCGCCCGCGCCGCAGCATCATCCCGTCGCCAGCAGCAGCGCGCCGGCCACGGCGGACCCGATCGCGAGCACGGCGCCCAGCAGCCCCACCAGGAACCGCCCCTCCTCGCGCGCCACGGCCTCGCCCGGCGTCCCGGTCGCGATCAGCAGCGGCGAGTCCGGGGCCGCCGCCACGACCAGCAGGTCGGGCTCGAGGTCGAACACCTGCTCGATCCGAGCCGCCTCCTCGGGCGTAGCGAGGACGGGCGCGGTCACCCCCTCGTCCAGCTCCGGTGCCCGCACCGGTCGCCCGATGCCGAACCCCGGGATCGCCGCGTTGCCCCAGGCCTCCTCCGGCGTCAGCAGCGTGCCGGCGGCCCGGGCCTCGGCGACCTCCGCCGCGACCTCCGGGTCGTCCAGGCCCGCCAGCGGGTCGCCGTACCGGTCCAGCCGGTCCGCCCCACTCGGGTCCTCGAGGTGCCCGAACGGCAGCGCCGTCCCGACGACGGTGATGACGTCACCCTCCTCGAGTCGCGCCTCCTCGTAGCGGCGGCCGCTGTCCTCGAACGAGCCGCCGCCCAGCCCGGACAGCTCCGGGTCCGGGTCCGGGACGCGGACGGTGAGCAGCGCGGCGATCGCCGCCTCGCGGTCCTCGGCGGGCGTTGTGAACGGCGACCCGCCCCGGAGCGCCAGCCCCGGCGGCTCGTCGCCCAGCGGCCCCGTGCGCTCGGCGAAGCGGTCGGGGGCGTCGATCCGGGCGCCGCGCGGGAACACGCGGATCGAGCCGGACGCGTCGCGGATCCGGAACCCGATGCCCCGCTCCTCGGCGAACAGCTCCTGCTCGTCGCGCCCGCCCGAGCGGATCCGGGACCGGTACCACACGCAGTCCCGGCTCTGGAGCGGCGACACCAGGGTCACCTCGGCGCGCTCGACGACGCCGCTGATCCGCACCTCGCCCGCGGCGAGCGTGGCGATCCGGGACGTGGAGGTGTCGCCGATCCGCGCGGCGGCCCGGTAGCCACCGAAGCCGCGCCACAGCAGGAGCAGGCCCACGCCGACGCCGGCGAGGCACAGGCCGAGCAGCGAGGGGTCTGCGGTGGGCACGGGACGCGGGCCCTCCGGCTCAGGCGGGCGAGGACGGGCCGGGGCGGGACGCGCGCGCCATCAGCCGCCCCGGCTGCGCCGCATCGCGCCCGCGATCAGCAGCGCACCCAACCCGATCACGACCACCGGCCAGGCGAGGTCCCAGTCGATGTTGACGTACTCGTCCACCAGGAACCAGCCGCCGATCAGCACCAGGACGACGCCGGCCACGATGCCCGCGCTGCCGGTGTCCACCTTGGGGGCGACCCATGGCTGCTGGGGAGTCGCGTAGCCCTGCGGCGGTGCCGTCCAGCCGGCCTGCGTGGCGCCACCCGGAGCGGCGGTCGCGCCCGTGCCCGGGTCCCATCCCGGCATGGCATCGGCGCCGGGCGACGCGGGCGTCCAGCCCCCGCCGGGCGCCCAGCCACCGCCGGGCGTCCAGGCGCCACCCGCCGTGCCGCGGGCCTGGGGCACCCAGCCGGGGGGCGGCAGCGGCACGACGATCATCATCACGAAGTACACGAGCACGAAGATCCCGCCCGAGAACAGGCCGAGCAGGACCCACGCGATGCGCACCAGCGAGGGGTCGATGTTGAGCCACACGGCGAGGCCGCCGGCCACGCCGGCGATGACCCGGTCGGTGGGGGAGCGGTAGAGGCGGTCAGTCACAGCCGTTCTCCGGGTTGAGGGTGATGCTGCCGAGGCTGGCGCTCGCCGACAGGTCGATCCGGATCGCGGCGGACGCGAAGTCCGCGCTGGTCCAGGTGCCGTCGCGCTCGCTGAGGCCGCGGTCGCCGAAGTTGTTCGAGGACAGCGCGTTGTCCGAGGCGCGGAACCGGAGGCCCACGCCGGACGGGACGCACAGCTCGACCGAGCCCGCGTTGACCGAGACGCTCCCGGTCACCGACGCGGCCGGCAGCGACAGCCCCACCGATCCGGCGTTGACCGAGGCGTTGAAGCTGCGCAGGGCCTGCACGCCGGACAGGTCCAGCCGGGCGTCGCCGGCGTTGACCGAGACGTTGACGTCGGACACGTGGGCGCCCGCCAGGTCCACGCGCGCGGACCCGGCGTTCACCGACAGCTCCAGCTCGAGCAGCGGGTCCGTGGGCAGCGACACCTGCCAGCGCTGGCCGCCGCGCAGGAAGCCCATCCCGGAGCGCTCCGGCGCCTGGACGCGGAGCCGATCGGCGGACACGCTGACGTCCGGCCCCTCGCCGTCCTCGTCGCTGCCGTCGAGCCGCCAGCCGGCTCCGGACGCCGGCGAGACCGTGACCTCGCCGCAGCTCAGCTCGAGGTCCACGCTCGCCTCCGAGCCGAACGTGCCGGTCCGGGTCTCGAACGGCGTCCCCGCGCCCGATCCCACGCCGATCCCGCAGCCCGAGAACGGGCCGGAGATCCCGGTCGCGAGGAGGCTCCCGCCCAGCAGGCCGAACGTGATCGCCACCACCAGCCCGCCGACCGCGGCGAACTTCGTCCGCTGGAGGATCAGCCCGAGGCCGATGCCGATCAGGATCAGCGGCCACAGCTCCCAGGCCCGTCGGACGGTGGCCTCGTCGAGGTAGCCGCCGCGCACGGCGAGCGGCACCGCGCCCAGGACGATGAGGAACACCCCCCAGCCCAGCAGGCCACGATCGATGCGCATCCGAACCTCCCCTTGGCCGCCCTCCGCGGCCGGGCCCATCTTCGCCGATGCGGGCGTCGGGGAACAGTCCGCTAGGCCCGAACTGGCCCCGTCCGGCGGCCCGACCGCGCGGGACCCCGGACGGCCCAACGGGCGCCGAATCACCCGGTCCGCCCATCCAGCCGACCCCTGCGCCGCCTTCCGGCGGCGGATTCGCTAGCCTTGGCGCGGGCCGGGTCGCCGTCCGCCGCCGGCCACGGGAGGTCGCATGCGCCTGAGCGAGTTCGCCGCATCGTCGAACAGCGAGGCCGCCGTCGCGCCCAGGGTCCTCGAGGTCCTCAAGCCAGTGCTCGTCGCCTTCGGGGCCGGCGAGGACCCGGAGGGCTGGCTGGCCTGGGGCGAGGAGCCGGACTCGCGCTGGACCTTCCTGGCCCCCACGCCTGCCGGCCTGGTCACCGTTTACGTCCGGGTCAACGTCCCGGGCGAGGGCCCGCGCGCCAGCGCGAAGGTCGGCCGGTGGTCCCGGCTCCAGGTCGGCGAGCTGGGCATCGAGACGACCCCCGGCGGACACCGGGTGGTGTCGTTCCAGCTCGAGGGCCAGTTCCTGCGCGGCGGCGACGCGGACGCCGACGCTCGCCGCGTTCGCCCTGCGGGTGTTCGACGCGATGGACGGGCGGCTCTCGCCGTCGCGCCCGGGGTGACGCGGGGCCGGCGCATCGACGCCGTCCTGTTCGACCTCGACGGGGTCCTCGTGGACACCGAGCCCTGGTGGGACGAGGTCCGGATCGCGTTCGCCGCCGAGCACGGGCGCGCGTGGGGCCCCGACGACCAGCGAGCCGTGATGGGTGCCAACTCGCCGGGCTGGGCGCGGATCATGCGCGAGCGCCTCGACCTCCGGGACATGGACGAGGACGCGATCCAGTCGGCCATCGTGGACGGCGTGCTGGCCTGCTACCGCGACCGGGAGCCACCGCGGGTCCCCGGCGCCCCCGAGGCCCTGCGGCGGATCGCGGCGGCCCGGCCGGTGGCGATCGCCTCGTCCTCGCACCCGGCGGTGATCCGGGCGGCGGTCGATGCCCTGGGCCTCCGCGACGTCCTGGGGGCGGTCGTGTCTTCGGACGAGGTCGAGCACGGCAAGCCCGACCCGGACGTGTACCTGCTGGCCGCCGGCCGGCTCGGCGTAGCGCCGGCGCGCTGCCTGGTCGTGGAGGACTCGCTCAACGGCGTGCGCGCCGGCCGGGCCGCGGGCATGACCGTGGTGCTGGTGCCCAGCGCCAGCGTCCCGCCGGTCGCGGCGGCGCTCGAGCTGGCGGACCTCGTGGTCGAGCGTCTCGCGGACCTCGATCCCGACGCGATCCCGGCCTGACGGCCCGGCCCGCCGGCGCCATACTCCGCCCGTGGTCGCCCCGCAGGCGGTCGGTCCCGTCCACCGGCCCTTCCGCGTTGGTCTCGTCCGGGCGTTCTGCGCCGTCGCCGTGCGCCTGATCCTGCGCCTGCGCGTCGAGGGCCGCGAGAACCTCGCCACCGGCCCCGCGATCTACTGCGCGAACCACCTCAACTGGACGGACCCGATCGTGATCCTCGCAGTCCTGCCGGGGCGCCCGAAGCTGGCGATGTTCGGTCCCAAGGAGGCCGACATGACGCAGGGTCCCCGCAACCGCCTGATCGCGTGGGCGGGCTTCGGCATCCCGTACCGCCCGGACAAGAACGACCTGATCGAGACCACCCGGCGCGTCGGGCGCGTGTTCGCCGACGGGTGGGTGATGTTCATCTTCGGCGAGGGACGCATCCATCGCGGCGAGCGCGAGCTGCTGCCGCTCGCGGATGGCACCGCCTACTTCGCGCTGCGCGCCGGCGTGCCGATCATCCCGATCGCTATCAACGGCACCAGCTGGCTCGGGTTCCGCCGCGTGGTCCGGGTCCGGGTGGGGGAGGCGATCCGCCCCGAGGGCCGCCCCACCCGCGAGCGCGTGGAGGCGATGACCGGCCGCACGGCCGCCGCGCTGCGGGCGATGGTCGCGGACTTCCCGGACCGCCCGGAGCCCGGGCCCTTCGGCCGCTGGCTGACCGAGCGCTTCAACGACTGGCCCGAGGGCGCCCGGCCGGCGCTCGGCGAGGGCGACGCGGCGGGCACGGGGCAGCGGGCCGCGGGCTGATGCCCGGGTGTGGCATCCTGCTGGCGATCACCAGCGCGACCAGGAGAACCCGTGGGAGCCACCGGCCTCGCCGCCGACACTGCCGAGTACCGCAGCCGCCTCGCCGACCAGCCCGACGCCCAGATCGACGCCTGGTCGGCGGAGCTGATGCGCGACATCGCGATCCGGCGCGGCGTCGTCCGGGTGGTCGAGGACTTCCGCAGGGCCGCGAGGCTCAGCGAGCGGGAATTCGAACGGGTGTTCGCTTCCGGTGGCGGGCCGCCGGCCACGCTCGGCCACGATGCCGATGGGCGGCTGATGGTCCCCGCGGTGGCGCTGTGGGCCCTCGTCCCCGGCATCCGATCGCAGGTGCCGGACGGCCGCGAGCGCCTGATCGAGTACCTGGTCGAGAACTTCGACGAGATCGTCTACGTCTGACGACCCGGCCCGTCGCGTCCGGCGCCGCCCGTACCGACAGGCCACCGCCCGCACCGTCCCGGCTCCCGTCCGCCTCGCGGGCGCGCTCCGGCTCGTCCACCCGTTCCCGTCGCTGCTTGATGGGCTGGTCGTGGCGCTGGTCGCGCTGGTGGCCGGCGCCACGCTGCCGCTGGCCGCCGTGCTCGGGCTGTCGATGACGCTGCTCCAGTTCGCGATCGGCGCCCTCAACGACGTCGTGGACGCCCCCCGGGACGTCGCCCGCGTGCCCGCCAAGCCGATCCCCGCCGGCACCGTGCCCCTCGCGACCGCGCGGGCCGTCGTCGCGGGCTGTGCCGTCGGCGGGCTGCTGCTCGCGCTCGCCGGGGGACCGGGGCTCGTCGCGCTCGCGCTCGTCGTGCTCGTCATCGGCGCCGCCTACGACCTCTGGGCGAAGGGCACGACGATGTCGTGGCTGCCGCTCGCCGTGGGCATCCCGCTGCTGCCGGTGTACGGGTGGTTCGGCGCCACCGGCGGGCTGCCCGGGGTGTTCGCCGTCCTCGTGCCCGCCGCCGCCAACGCGGGCACGGCGCTCGCGATCGCCAACGCGGTCGTGGACGTGGAGCGGGACGAGGCGGCGGGCGTCGGCTCGATCGCGATCGCCCTCGGGCCGTGGCGGGCGGCCGTCCTCGTCCTCGCGCTCCACGCGGTGGTGGCGGCGCTGGCCGCCGGGACGGCCGCGGTCCTCGGCGCGCCGGCGGGCT
>JBFMAT010000030.1:0-830 GCA_040755495.1 Chloroflexota bacterium | reverse complement strand
GGTGCTGCTGGCGGCCGCGGCGCCGCTCGGCGGGGCGGTGCTCGGCCTGGCGGCCACGCGGCGGCAGGGCCCGGCGCTGCGCGAGCTCGCCTGGGAGATCCAGGCCGTCGGCACGGGGCTGCTGGCGGTGGCCTGGCTGGTTGCCCTGAGCGCGTCCGAGGGCGGTGTGCCGGCCGGCTGAGCCGGCGCCGGCGGGCCGGCCGGGAGCACGGAATCGTGCGTGGTGCGTGCGTGCCCACGACCGTCGTCAGGGGTCCCCGTGCCGGACGTACCCCTAACGCCCCGGGTGCCGCGGTCGTTACCTTGGGCACAGACACCCGCGTCCACGAGGTTCCATCGCCCATGTTCGACCTGACCCGCCACCTCCGCGGCCTGGCCATCGCCGCCGTCGTCCTCGCCCTGTCCGCCGGGGCCGTGTTCGCCGGCGCCGCCGTGTCGTTCGCCCCCGCCTCGGCGCCCCAGACCCTCGAGGAGCCTGCGACCGACGATCCCGGCGACACCCCCGAGACCGTCGACCCGGCCGAGGGCACCGAGGACGGCGAGGAGGCCGCCGACGAGGCCGAGGATGCGACCGCCGGGGACACCCACGGCGGCCTCGTGTCCGAGGCGGCCCAGATGGAGACGCCCGAAGGCTTCGCCAACCACGGCGAGTTCGTGTCCTGCGTCGCGAAGCTCAACCGGGGCCAGTGGGCCGGTGGCGCGCCCGCCGTGCCGGTGGTCCTCGCCGACCTGACGCCCGAGGCGTGCGCGGCCCTCGCCGAGGAGGCAGCCGCCGCCAAGGCGGCCGCCAAGGCCGAGCGCGAAGCCGCCCGCGAGGCGGCCAAGGCCGA
>JBFMAT010000029.1:7469-53222 GCA_040755495.1 Chloroflexota bacterium | reverse complement strand
GCGGCGATGAGCGCCGCCCCCGCGACGAGGGGCCTGGTACGCATGTGAGACGCGCACGATAGGCTGGCCGGCATCACGGGAACGGTGTCGCGGAGGATCCGGGGGTGACAGGAGCGTGACGATCGCCGGCTTCACGATCGCGGCCGACGCGGCTGACGCGGAGCGCGAGTTCGCCGTCGACGTCCCACTGGATCTCGCCCTGGTGCTCGGCATCCACCTCCGGGGCCGCGGCGATCCGGCGCTCCGGCTCGAGGGCCCCCTGCGCGCCTGGCGGGCCACGCGCACCGCCGACGGCCCGGCGACGCTGCTCCTGCAGCGCACCGCCGGCGGCGTCCGGGCTCGTGCCTGGGGACCGGGAGCCGCGGCGGCCGTCGCGGGCGTCGAGGGGCTGCTCGGCCTGGACGACGACCCGTCGCGGCTCGTCCCCCGCCACGGGGCCGTCGCGGACGCGGTGCGCCGGCTGCCCGGGCTGCGGATCGGGCGGACGGGCGCCGTGCTCGAGGCGCTCGTGCCCGCCATCCTCGAGCAGAAGGTCACGGGGGACGAGGCGCGGCGGACCTACCGGGCCCTGGTCCGCGTCCACGGCGAGCCCGCGCCGGGGCCCGGCGGCCTGCGCCTGGCGCCCGCGCCGGAGGTGCTCGCATCGCTGCCGTACCACGCGTTCCACCCCCTGGGGCTGGAGCGGCGGCGAGCCGAGCTGGTCCGGGCGGTGGCGCGCGAGGCCGCACGCCTGGAGCGGCTCGTGGCGGTGGCCTCGGGACCCGGCGGCGACCCGGCAGCCGCGTACGCCGCGCTGCGGGCCTTCCCGGGCATCGGGCGGTGGACCGCGGCGGAGGTGGGGATCCGCGCGTTCGGCGACCCCGACGCGCTGAGCATCGGCGACTTCCACCTCCCGAACCTGGTCGCCTGGGCGCTGGCCGGCGAGCCGCGTGGCACCGACGAGCGGATGCTGGAGCTGCTGGAGCCGTACCGCGGCCAGCGCGGTCGGGTGGCCAGGCTCCTGGAGCTCAGCGGGATCCGCGCGCCGCGCTACGGACCCCGCATGTCACCGCGCCGGATCGAGGGGATCTGAGGCACGGCGCCCGCATCCGGGTGTCCGGGACGCAGTGCGCGTGCATCCGGGCGCGTGCATCCGGGCGCACACTCGGACCGCCGGGCGCGCTTCGCGGGTCCCGGCAAGCGGGTTCTGTGCACCAGGGCGAACACGAGCCGCGATGCCGGCGCCACCAGGGTGGAGGTCGTGCATCACGACGTACCGGCCGCGCAAAGCCGGCGACGGGACGTACGCCCAGATGCACACCCCGGCCGCCGATGTCCGTCCGGATGCACATTGCAGGCATGTCGCGGGCGTGCAGGCTCAGGCGCGGGCGCCGATGCCCGCCCGCAAGCACACCTGCGCGCGACCACGAGGCGCGACCCGCGACCTCGAGCCGCCGGCCGCGGACGGTCAGCCGAGGGCTCAGCCCACGGCGGCCGGGACCCGCTCCTCGCGCATGCCCCACGGCATCCCGTACTCGTTGAGCAGCTCGAGGTACGGCACGGCGTCGAACGCTTCCGGCCCCAGCACGCCCGTGCCCGACCACGTGCCGCGGTGGAGCAGCTCGAGCGCGACCACGGGGTTGACCGCGGTCTGGAGCACCACCGCCTGCGAGCCGTACTCGCGCATGCACCACTCGTTGTCCACCACGTGGTAGAGGTAGACCGCGCGGGGCTGTCCGTCCTTGCCGCGTCCCGTCACCCAGGTCCCGGCGCACGTCTTGCCGTGCATCCGGTCGCCGAGGCCGGCCGGGTCCGGCAGGCACGCCGCGACGACGTCGCGCGGGGACACCTCGCCGCCCACCACCTTCACGGGCTCGGTGCGATCGAGGCCCAGCTTGTGCAGGACGCTGAGCACCTCGATGAACTCGTCACCCAGGCCGTACTTGAAGGTGACCCGCTTGGCCTTGATCCAGCGCGGGACGAGCAGCACCTCCTCGTGCTCGACGTTCACGCACTCGACCGGGCCGATTCCCTCCGGGAACTCGAACGTCTCGGCCCCCGAGAACGGCGGCGTCGTGTACCACTCGCGATCCCGCTCCCAGATCACGGGCGGGTTGAGGCACTCCTCGATGGTCGTCCAGATCGAGAACGAGGGCGCGAACTCGTACCCCTCGACAGTCAGGTTGGCGCCATCGCGGACGCCCACCTCGTCGATCTCGCTGAACAGGTGGTCCTGCGCGTAGCGCGCGAACACGTCCGCGAGGCCGGGCTCCACGCCCATGCCCACGAACGCGAGCCGCCCGGCCGCCTCCCACGCGCCCGCCTTCGCGAACTGCTCGTCGCCGAGCTTCACGCCGGGCAGCTCGTGCGGCCGCTCGGGATGCGGGTGGGACAGCGACATCGCCATGTCCATGTAGTCCACGCCGGCGGCGAAGCTGGCGTCGAAGATGGGCATCACGAAGCGCGGGTCCACGGAGTTCAGGACGTGGGTGATCCGGTGCTCGCGGATCAGCGCCCCGATCGCGTCCACGTCCGACGCGTCCACGTGCGCACCGGTGAAGCGCGCGTCGCCGGCCACCTGGGCCATCGCGTGCTCGACGCGGGCCGGGTCGTAGTCGGCCACGACCATGTGCTCGAAGAAGTCGCGGCGGGCCGCGATGGCCACGACCGCCGTGCCGACACCGCCGGCGCCGATGACGAGGATCCGCATGCTGGTCACCTCTGTGGCGAGACACCGGCCGACTCGACGTCGCCCGGCGAACGATGGACGAACGGGCCGACGGAGGGGCCCCCGCGCCAGGACCCCTCCATCTTCTCAGACGACACCCTGCCTCAACGGGCGGGGTCCTGTCCCTCCTCCCAGGTCTCGAGCCGGCGCTTGAAGAACGCCGGCGAGCGCATCATCCAGGCGACCATGAGCACGAGGCCCAGGATCCCGAACCCGATCGACAGCGCGAGCGGGACGCTGATCCCGACCAGCTGCGCGCAGGTCGCCACGTCCTCGGGGTCCTCGCAGGTGTACGAGGACAGCGGGTCGGTGAGGTCGATGACCGACTGGACGAACGCCCAGGTCAGCATCAGCCCGCCGAGCAGCGGCAGGATGCCCATGCCGAACAGGTTCTTGACGCTCCGGAACAGCACCTTGCGGTAGTAGATGATCGACGCATAGCCGGTCAGGCCGTAGTAGAAGGCGACCATCAGGCCGAGCGCGACGAGCGCGTCGTAGTAGACGTTCTCGGAGATCAGCTTCAGGCCCACGTACCAGACGATGGACAGGATGCCCATCCAGATGGTCGCGTTGGTCGGCGTCTGGAACCTGGGGTGGACGTCGGCCCAGAACCTGGGCAGGGCACCCTTCGCGCCCATGGACAGCGCGGTGCGCGCCGTCGGCAGGATCGTGGTCTGGGTGGACGCGGCCGCCGACGTGAGGACGGCGATGATCAGCAGCTTGTCGAGCGGCGAGCCGAGCACCTCGTTGGCCAGCGCCGCGAGCACGTCGCCCTCGCCCTGCTCGGCGAGGAACTCCGCGCCGTGGAGCGCCTGGGCGGCGATCGTCACCAGCACGTACGTGCCCACGAGGATCAGCGTGGAGATGATGGTCGCCCGGCCGGGCTGCTCCGTCGGGTTGGCGCTCTCCTCGTTGACCGCGGCCGTGGTGTCCCAGCCCCAGTAGATGAACAGCGCGATGATCAGGCCGGCCGCGAGGGCACCCGTGTCCCAGGCCCCGTCCTCGCCGACGATCGCGAACGGGTTGAGCCAGTCGAGGGTCGGCGTGACCGCCGTCTCGATCCCGCCCCCGTACACCTGGGCGAGCGCGACGACGGCGAACAGCGCGAGCATGATCAGCTCGATCGCGAGCAACACGAACTGCGTCCGCGCCGACAGCTCGATGCCGACGTAGCAGATCCAGGTCATCAGGGCGACGAACAGGACGCCCAGGCCGAGCACGGCGAAGTCCACGCTCTGGGCGCCGATCTCGACCGCCATGATCGGGTTCTCGAACACGTCGATGCCGAACAGGCTGAAGGTGTACTGCGCGGCGACCTCGGCCAGGCTGGCGATGACGATGACGTCGGCGACGATGATCGCCCAGCCGGTCAGCCACCCGAGGTGCGGGCCCATCGCCTTCGTCACCCAGGTGAAGCTCGTGCCGCAGTCCGGGTCGGCCCGGTTCATGTAGTAGTAGGCCAGCGCGATGCAGAACATCGGGATGAAGGCGACCCACATGATCGCCGGCGACTGCAGGCCCACCACCGCGGCCACGAGCCCCAGCGAGACCGCCAGGCTGTAGGCAGGGGCGGTGGACGCCACCCCGATCACGACGTTCGCGACGAACCCCAGGACCCCCGTCTTGAGGCCCTTGGTGCCGGCCTCGCCAGCCGGCGTGTTTGCGAGACCGGACATCCCGGTTCCTCCTCACTCCCAGGGACGTGGCGCGATGGCACACCGGCGGCGTGTCGGCGGCAAGGGCCGTGGGGTCCGCGGCGAGTGCACCGACCGGCCTGCCGCCGACGCACGCGGCCCGGCGGCACCGGGTGACGGGCGGGAACGCGGAACGGCCCCGACCCGGTGGGCGCCGGATCGGGGCCGAGAGCGCTGGTCGCCGGAGGAGGGAGGTCGGCGGCCGGTCGCGTGGTGATGGGCCGGCGGTGCCGGCCCGGGCGGTGGCGATGGATCAGCGGCGGGCGCGGGCCCGGTCGGCGGACAGGCCGCCGACGATCGCGAGCGCCGCCAGCGCCAGGAGCAGCGCCGACGGGTCACCCGTGCGCTCGCTCGCGGGGGCGATGGTGTCGGTGGCCGGCGGGGTGACCTGCGGCGCGCCGGTCTCGCCCTCGACCTCGCCGCCGGGGGTCTGCTCCTCGGCTGGCTGGGACGGCTCCTCGGCCGGCTCGGACGGGTCCGCGGCGGGCTCGCTGGGCTCCTCGGACGGGTCGGCCATCGCGCAGCCGTCGGCCCAGGTCGCCTGGCCCTCGGCGGTCCAGTTCTGGCCCGGGTACGAGAACTCCAGGTACGTGTAGGGCGGGATGATGTCGCCCCACTCGATGTGCTGGTCCTTGAGGCCGAGCACCCAGATGGGGCCCTCGTGCTGGGTGTCGTGGCCGCCCTGGAGATGGCCGGACGACGCGATGTCGACGTCGATCACGACATACGGGTTGGTGTCGCTGTTGGTGCGGTGGCAGATCGTGACCTTGTGGTCGGGCGCGGGCTGGGTCGCGAAGGCGGCCGACGGCACGACGAGCGCGGCGCCGACGACGAGGCTCGCGAGTGCGGCCTGGCCGAGGATGCGAGGGCGGGCAACGAGGTTCACGGAGGGCTCCTGTCGTTGGGTGGTCATGGCGGTCAGTCGGTTTCGGTCGCGGTCGGGTCCCCGTCCGCGATGTGGAGGGCGGTGTCCGCATCGGCGGCCTGCGGCAGCTCCCGGAGGAGCCGCAGCAGCTCGCCGGCGTCCCTGAAGGCCGCCGACCGACCTGTTCCCACGTGACGGGCGACGCCGCGAGGGTCGTCGCCGGCGCCCGTGGCAAGGTCGGCGGGGCTCCAGAGCCGGATCACGAACGTGTCCACGGGGTGGATCATCGGGCGGGTGCTTCGGGCGCTCTTAAGGCCGGCTGATGACCGGGCTCAGGCGCCGGCCTCGGTCTCGGTGTCGTAGCAGAAGGCGAGGAACGCGCGGGCGCACAGGCTCGAGGGCAGCTCGATCCGGCCGGCCGGCCCGCCGCGGCCGATGAGCCGCGCGCCGCAGCCGTCGTTGAGCACGACGAGCGCGACGGGCAGGTCGGCCTCCCAGGCGATCACGTGGGGGTCGCGCGGCGACACGGTCGTCACCCGGATCGCCTGGGCGCCGTCGGAGACCGCCGCCGCACCTGGCCCGAGGGTCGCCACGTCCAGCCGCACCCGCCGGCGGACGATCCGGCGCAGCCGGCGCAGGAGCCGGCCGTCGGTGGCAGGGAGCCCTGCGGGCATCGGAGCAGGGAGCGGCGCATGGACCGGCGCGGCGGGGGCCGGGGCGAGGGAGCGCTGCGGGGCGTCGGCGAGGATCATCGGGCGGGTCTCCTGGCGGCGGTCCGGTGGCCCGGGCCGCGGGGTGGGCGTGGCTGTTGCGCGCATCCTCGCCACTACGGTTCGGGCGGCCTTAGCCCGCGCTGAAACCCGGCGTACACTCGGTCACCTGATGGTCACCACCGCGATCCACCCGCCGTTCACGCGCGAGACGCGCCTCGAGGCCCTGCCCGGCCTGCTGCGCCAGCGGATCCTCGTGCTCGACGGCGCGATGGGGACGATGCTCCAGCGGCACCGGTTCACGGAGGCGGACTTCCGCGGCGAGCGGTTCGCGGATCACCCCCGCGACGTCCGCGGCGACAGCGACCTGCTGTGCCTCACCCGCCCCGACGCGGTCCGCGCCGTCCACGCCGCGTACCTCGATGCGGGCGCGGACATCGTGAGCACCAACTCGTTCACGGCCACCCGCATCTCGCAGGCGGACTACGGCCTGTCGCACATCGCCGGTGAGCTCAACGAGGCGGCGGCACGGCTCGCCCGCGAGGCCGCCGACGCCGCCGAGGCCCGCGACGGACGCCCGCGCTACGTCGCCGGCTCGCTGGGCCCCACCAACCGCACCGCCTCCATCTCGCCGGACGTCAACGACCCGGCGGCCCGCAACGTGTCCTTCGAGGAGCTGGCCGAGGCGTACCGCGAGTCCGCCGAGGGCCTGGTCGCGGGCGGCGCCGACCTGCTGCTGATCGAGACGATCTTCGACACCCTCAATGCCAAGGCCGCGATCTTCGCCGTCGGCGAGGCGCTCGACGCCCTGGGGCTGCGGCTGCCGGTGGTCGTGTCGGGGACGATCGTGGACGCCTCGGGTCGGACGCTGTCGGGCCAGACGCTCGAGGCGTTCTGGAACAGCATCCGCCACGCGGATCCGCTGGCCGTGGGGCTCAACTGCGCGCTGGGGGCGAAGCAGCTGCGCGAGCACGTCGAGGAGCTGGGCCGGCTGGCGGACGTGCCGCTGGCCGCGTACCCGAACGCCGGCCTGCCCAACGAGCTGGGTGGCTACGACGAGACGCCCGGGCAGACGGCGGCGGCCCTGGGCGAGTGGGCGCGGGCGGGCCTCGTCAACCTCGCCGGATCGTGCTGCGGGAGCACACCCGAGCACACGGCGGCGATCGCGGCCGCCGTGGCCGGCGTCCCGCCGCGGGTCCTCCCGGAGCGCGCCACGTCGACCCGCCTGGCCGGCCTCGAGCCGCTGGCGATCCCGCTGCCCGGCGGCGTGTTCGTCAACATCGGCGAGCGGACCAACGTCACCGGCTCGCGCAAGTTCGCCCGGCTGATGGCCGCCGGCCGCGACGGCGAGGACGAGGCGGTCGCGATCGCCCGCGACCAGGTCGCCAACGGTGCCGTGATCCTGGACGTGAACATGGACGAGGCGATGCTCGACGGCGTGGCCGCCATGACCCGCTTCCTGCGCCGCCTGGGCAGCGAGCCGGACATCGCCGCCGTCCCGGTCATGGTGGACAGCTCGCGCTGGTCGGTGCTCGAGGCGGGGCTCCGCCAGCTCCAGGGCAAGGGCGTCGTCAACTCGATCTCGCTCAAGGAGGGCGAAGCGGAGTTCCTGCGCCAGGCGCGGCTGTGCCGCCGCTACGGGGCCGCGGTCGTCGTGATGGCGTTCGACGAGCAGGGTCAGGCCGACAGCGTGGAGCGGCGGGTCGCCGTGCTCACGCGCGCGCACCGGCTGCTCACCGAGACGGTCGGCTTCGCGCCCGAGGACTTGATCCTCGATCCCAACATCTTCGCGATCGCGACCGGGATCGAGGAGCACGCCCAGTACGCGGTGGCGTTCTTCGAGGCGACCCGCCGGCTCAAGGCGTCGATCCCGCACGCGCGCGTGAGCGGCGGCGTGTCCAACGTGTCGTTCGCGTTCCGCGGCAACGACCGGGTGCGCGAGGCGATCCACGCCGTGTTCCTGTACCACGCGATCCGCGCGGGCCTCGACATGGCGATCGTCAACGCGGGCGCGCTGCCCCAGTACGACGACATCGACCCTGACCTGCGCGAGCGCGTCGAGGACGTGGTCCTGGACCGCCGCCCGGACGCCACGGACCGGCTGCTGGAGATCGCGCCCCGGTACGCGGGCGGGGCGGCCGTGACCCGCGCCGCGGACGACCTGGCGTGGCGGGAGCTGCCGGTCGGCGAGCGCCTGACCCACGCGCTGGTCGAGGGGATCGACGCGTTCATCGTCGAGGACACCGAGGAAGCCCGGCTCGCGACGGCCCGGCCCCTGGACGTCATCGAGGGGCCGCTGATGGCCGGCATGAACGTGGTGGGCGACCGGTTCGGGGCCGGGAAGATGTTCCTGCCCCAGGTCGTCAAGAGCGCGCGGGTGATGAAGAAGGCCGTGGCCGTGCTCATCCCCTACCTCGAGGCGCAGCGCGAGGGCACGGGACGACGAGCCGGCACGATCGTGATGGCCACGGTCAAGGGCGACGTCCACGACATCGGCAAGAACATCGTGGGCGTGGTCCTGGGCTGCAACGACTACGAGGTGATCGACCTCGGGGTGATGGTCCCGGCCGCCCGGATCCTGGACACGGCCCGGGAGGTGGGGGCGGACCTGATCGGCCTGTCGGGCCTGATCACGCCCTCGCTGGACGAGATGGTCCACGTCGCGTCGCTGATGGAGCGCGAGGGAATGCGGACGCCGCTGCTGATCGGCGGCGCGACGACCTCGAGGCTCCACACGGCCGTGAAGATCGAGCCCGCCTACTCCGCGCCGGTCGTGCACGTGGCCGACGCCTCGCGCGCCGTGGGGGTCGCGGGCTCGCTGGTGGACGCGGGCGCGCGCGAGGGCTTCGCGGCGGCCGTCCGCGCCGAGTACGAGACCGTGCGCCGGGATCGCGAGGGCCGGCGTGCCCGCGAGGAGCGGCTCACGCTCGCGGGCGCGCGCGCGAACCGGCTCCGGCTGGCGTGGCCGGCGGCGCCGCCCCGGCCGTCGTTCACGGGCGTCCGCGCCTTCGAGCGCTATCCGCTGTCCGAGCTCGTGCCGCGCATCGACTGGTCGCCGCTGTTCGCGGCTTGGGAGCTGCGGGGCGCGTTCCCGGCGATCCTCGACGACCCGCGCGTGGGCACCGCGGCCCGTGACCTCCACCGCGACGCGACGGCGCTGCTGGGCCGGATCGTGGACGAGGAGCTGCTGTCGGCCTCGGCGGTGGTGGGGTTCTGGCCGGCGAACGCGACGGACGACGACGACATCGTCCTGTTCGCCGACGACTCCCGGACCACGGAGCTCGCCCGCCTCCATGCGCTCCGCCAGCAGATGGCCAAGCCGGACGGGCGGCCGAACCTCTCGGTGGCGGACTACGTCGGTCCGGCGGGCGTCCCGGACTTCATCGGCGCGTTCGCGGTCACGGCGGGCCACGGGCTGGACGCGCTGGTCCGCCGGTTCGAAGCCGCCCACGACGACTACTCGGCGATCATGGCCAAGGCCCTCGCGGACCGGCTGGCGGAGGCGTTCGCGGAGCGGCTCCACGAGCGGGTCCGGCGCGAGCTGTGGGGCTACGCGGCGGACGAGGCGCTGTCCAACGAGGACCTGATCGCCGAGCGGTACCAGGGGATCCGGCCGGCGCCGGGCTATCCCGCCACGCCGGACCACACCGCCAAGGGCACGCTGTTCTCGGTGCTGGACGCGGAGACGCGGGCGGGCATCCGCCTGACCGAGTCGTACGCCATGCTCCCCACGGCGTCGGTGTCAGGGCTGTACCTGTGGCACCCGGACAGCCGCTATTTCGGGCTCGGGCGGATCGGGCGCGACCAGCTCGAGGACTTCGCGCGGCGGGCGGGCATGGCGATGGACGAGGCTGCCCGCTGGCTGGCCCCCAACCTCGCCGACGAAAACCCTTCCTGACGGATCGGCGTATCGTTCTGCGTCCGATGATCCGCGCGCGTCCCCTCGTCCTCGCCCTCGCCCTCGCCGTCGGCTCCGGAGCTGCGCCTGCCGGGCCGGTGGCGGCATCGGGTGCCCCGGCGGCCGCGGCCGCCGCCACCGCGGGCGCGACGCGCGCGTTCCGGATGAACCTCGCTGGCCCGCGTGACTTCGTCCCCCAGTCCAACGACGTCCAGTGCGTCGGCGCGAGCATCCAGATGATGCTCAACATCGTCCATCCCGGTCGCGACGCGTCGCGGCGCACCCAGCGGCGGCTCCAGGACCTCGCCCGCGCCTGGAGCGGGCCGCGCCCGCCCGGGTTCGGCGAGCGCCAGGGCGCGAGCATCCGCGGCTGGGCCGCCAGCCTCGTGATCCACCGGGCCGGCCCGTACCGCATCGTGGGCGCGGACAGCCTGGAGGAGGCGATGCGGATCGCCGCCCGCGCGATCCGGGAATGGGAGCGGCCGGTCGGCCTGCTGGTGTGGCGCGGTCGCCACGCATGGGTCATGAGCGGGTTCGAGGCGACCGCGGACCCGCTGCGATCCTCCAGCTTCCGGGTCACCAGGGCGCACATCCTCGACCCGCTGTACCCCAACGTCTCCGAGGGCTGGGGACCGGCGCCCAGGCCCGGCGTCGCGATCCCGGTCGCCGCCGTCGGGCGCCAGTTCGTCCGCCGCCGGAGCAGCGGCCCGTGGAACCGGTTGCCGTTCAGCGTGGACCTGTCCGGGAAGTACGTGCTGGTGGTGCCCACCGGCTACGTCCGGCCGGGCCTCGACTGACCGGCCGGCGGGCGGGCCTCGGTGCCGTCGTTCGAGAAGTCGCCGCCCGACCTGGTCGCGCGGTTCGAGGCGGCGGCAGCGCGCCACCCGGAGGCGGCGAGGCGAAAGATGTTCGGCTACCCGGCGCTGTTCATCGGCGGCAACCTGGCGACCGGGCTGTTCGCTGACACCTGGATGGTGCGGCTGGCGCCCGCGGACCTGGAGGCGCTCCTCGCCCTGCCCGGCGCGGCGCCGTTCTCGCCCATGCCCGGCCGGACGATGCGGGGCTATGCGACGCTGCCCGCGGACGTCGTCGCGGACGATCCGGCGCTCGATGGATGGCTCCGCCGCTCGCTCGCCTTCACCGGGATGCTGCCCCCGAAGTGAGGCGCCCTGGCGGCGATCGCGGGATCCTGGGCGCGTGCCGCTCGGCCATCGGCTGAATCCGTACCCTTGGCGCAACCTTGCGGATGGCGTATGCTCGCGGTACGCCCCATCGTCGGGCGAGCCTAGTACGGCCGACTCGATCCACTCCCTCCCGGTTTCCGCCGAGGAAGATCGCGGAAACCGTCGCAACCACGAGGAAGTGGATCTCTCATGAACGTCGACAAGACGCTCACCTGCGCCGACTGTGGCCAGGCCTTCACCTTCACTGCCAGCGAGCAGGATTTCTATGCCGAGCGTGGCTTCACCGAGCCGCGGCGGTGCCCCACCTGCCGGTCCGCCCGCAAGGCCGCCCGCAACTCCGACACCGGCGGCTACGGCGGTGGCAGCTACAGCTCCGGCGGTGGCTACAGCTCCGGCGGTGGCTACAGCTCCGGCGGTGCCGGCGGCTATGGCGCGCGTGGCGGCGGCAGCCGCGGCCCGCGCGAGATGTTCCCGGCGACCTGCTCGTCCTGCGGGCAGGAGACCGAGGTCCCGTTCCGCCCGACCTCGGGCAAGCCGGTCTACTGCAGCGCCTGCTTCGCCCAGCGCCGGGCCTGAGCCCATGGCCGACGTCAAGCGTCCCGGCACGGGCCTGCCACCGCGTCGCCCGGCACCGCCGGCCGACGAGCGCAAGCACGTGATCGCCGAGTACCGCCATCGCCACCAGGAAGTGACCTGCGTGTGCGGCTGGATCGGCAGCTCGGCGATGCCGGACGGCCGGACGTCGGACTGGAGCCGCCACGTGGCGGCGTCCCGGATGGAGCGCGGCTGACCTTCGGTCGCGCCTCCCTCGTACCCGCCACGGTCACGGCCGCCGGACATCCGGCGGCCGTTTCGATTCCAGGGGTCAGCGCCGACGCAACCGACGCCGTCCACAGCGCGCCGCTATCGGTGCCCCGGCGGCCCAGCGGCGCGTGGTCCACGACGGTGGCGGCCCGTTGCTGCCCGGGGCGCCCCGGTCGCCCGGCGGCGCGTTGCTGGCCGGGGGCCCCCGGGGGGCCCGGGGCCTCGGTCGCCCAGCGACCCAACGAGCGCACCGTGCGACGCTTCCGTCGCTCAGCGCACGGACTGGCGCAAGGCAAGCCCACTCCACGTGACGAGCGCGGCGCCCGGCGGTTGAATCGTCGCGTCGTGCGCCCGTTGAGTCTCCCAGCGACCGATCGGGCGATGGCGCACCCGTGACCCCGCGCCGCCCGTCAGCCCTCGTCGCGGAGCAAGTCCAGGGCCTTGAGCAGCTGCGCGTCCGGCGACGCGGCGAGCTCGGCGGCGGTCATGTCGCGCAGGTCGTCGGGCCGGACGAGCGCCACGTCGTCGGCCAGCGCCACCGTCACGTCGGGCTGGAGCCCCTCGTGCCAGATCGGCCGGCCGCCTCGCGTGAGCCAGCGCTCGACGCCGATCCGCAGCGATGACCCGTCCGAGAGGTCGAACCGCCCCAGCACCGTCCCGGTCCCGAACGTCATCTCGCCGACCATCCGGCCCCGTCCGGCATCCTGGATGGCCCCGGTCACGATCTCCGCGGAGCTCGCCGAGTCGCCGTCGGCGAGGACGATGAGCGGCAGGTCCGTCCAGGCGCCGCCCGACTCCACCGGCACCTCCTTCTCTGCCCCGCTCCGGTCGATCGTCCGGTACGCGGCGCCGTCGCCCACGAACTGGCTGGTGATGCCGATGGCCTCGTTGACGTAGCCGCCGGGGTTCGCGCGCAGGTCGAGGACGACCGCCGTCGCACCGTCCCGCCTCGCCGCCTCGAGCGCAGCCTGCATCGCCGTCGTCGCCCCGCTCGCGAACTGCTCCAGGCGGACGTACGCGATCGTCCGGCCTGGCACCATCGACCAGGTGACCAGCGGCAGGTCGAACCTGCGGCGCACGATCGTGACGTCGAAGTCGGCGGTGCCCGCCCGGCGGATCCTGAGCGTGACCTCCTCGCCTTCGGGGCCGCGCACCCGCGCCACGACCTCGTCGAGCGTCTCGCCCTCGGTCGTCGTGCCGTCCACGGCGATGATCCGGTCGCCGCGCCGGAGCCCGGCCTCCTCGGCGGGGGTGCCCGGGAACACGGAACCGATGATGACCTCCTCGGTCTCCGTGCTGACCTGCACGCCGATGCCGACGAACGTCCCCGACAGCGAGTCGTCGACCGCCTTCGCCTCCTCGGCCGTGAGGAACGACGTGTGGCCGTCGTCGCCGACCGCATCGGTCAGGCCGCGGATCGCGCCATAGGCGAGCTCGCGGTCGTCGAGGTTCTTCGCGTCCACGTAGTTGTCGTGGATCGCCCGCCAGGCCTCCTCGATCAGCGCGAGGTCCGCGCCCTCGCCGCTCGGGGCGGGGGTGCTCGCGGGCGGGGCGACGGGCGTTCCCAGCAGCCCGGCCCGATCCGCAGCCGCGCCGCCGATGAACAGGCCGACGGCGAGGACGGGAGCGAGCGCGGCGACGATCCACCGCGTGGCGTTGCCCGGGGCACGCCGCGGGCCGGCGGGGGACGTTGACTGCGGCGGAGGCGGCGCCGGGGGCTGGGCGTCCGAGGCAGCCGGCGCGTCCGCCGGGTGGAAGGTCTGGTCGGTCATCTGGGCTCTTCGCTGCTGCGGGCACCCGGAGACGGCCCGGGCACCCGAGCAGCATGACGCCTCGGGCTTCAGGCCGGGTGGACGCCGGGTGAAGTTGCCTTACGCAGGCCGCCGGACGAACGGATGCGCCCCCGGCGGCAGGCCGCCGGGGGTGCGGGGGGCGCGAGACAGCGCGAGCGTGCGAGCGGGTTCGAGAACCGCCCGCGGCCCGTCCGGCGCACCGAGCGCCTGCGGACCGCACGGCCTCAGCTGGGCCGGATGTTGTGGTTGCCGCGGAACGCGTTCTCCGGGTCCACGCGCCGCTTCACGGCGACCAGGCGCTCGTAGGTCGCGCCGGGGTACGCCCGGCTGAACCGCGACTCGCCTTCGTCGGCCATGAAGTTCGAGTACACGCCGGTGGCCGTCGCGGACATGTCCGCGAGATAGGCGTCGGCCCAGGCGGCCGTCACCTCGTGCGAGTCGGGCACCATCGCGATCACCGTGGTCATCACCAGGGCGTCGCGGTGGGCGAACGCGGTGGCGTCCGCGGGCACGCGGGCCATCGCGCCGCCGAGGACCCGCAGCTGGGTGATCGCCATCCGGCCCTCGGGCGACTGGTGCCGCTCCACGATCGCGTCCAGCGCGCCCCCGTCCAGGGTGCGCAGGAAGTTCGACCGGACGACGGACTTGCCGGGCTGCGCGGCGTCCTCGGTGAAGCCGTAGATCGCCGGGTACGGCATCGGGCCCGTCATGTCCGCCAGCGGGGTCGCCAGCGCGCGGAACGGCGCCACGGCCGCCTCGCCCGCCGCCGGGTCGCCGGCATGGACGAGCATCACGATCACGGCCGGGCTGCCGACCAGCTCGGCGGGCACGAACGGCGCGGGCGGCAGGCCCATCACGAACGTGATCTGGCTCAGCTCCTCGGGTGCGGCGGCGGACACCTCGACGAGGTTCCGCAGCACGTCCTGCGACAGCGGCAGCGCGATCAGGCCGCCGGTGATCATGTCCACCGGGTGGAGCCGGTACCGGAACCGGGTGGCGATGCCGAAGTTGCCACCGCCGCCGCGGAGCGCCCAGAACAGGTCCGGGTCGTGGTCCGCGTCCACGGTCGTGAACCGGCCATCCGCGGTGACCAGGTCGACGGACACCAGGCTGTCGATGGTCAGGCCGTGCTTGCGCACCAGCCAGCCGATGCCGCCGCCCAGGGTCAGCCCGCCGAGGCCGACGTTGCCCGTGTCGCCGAACGGCGTCGCGAAGCCGCGCTGGTGGGCCGCTACCGTGTACTCGCCGGCGGTCGTCCCGCCCTGCGCGGAGCCGAGGCGCCGGATCGGGTCGATCTCCACCGCCCGCATGTCGGCGAGGTCGATGACCATCCCGCCGTCGTTCGTCGAGTGGCCGGCGATGCTGTGGCCGCCGCCCTTGACGGCGATCTCGAGGCCCAGCTCCCGGGCCGTCACCACGGCGCGGGACACGTCGATGGCGTCGGCCGGGCGCACGACCACGGCCGGGTGCCGGTCGTACACCAGGTTGTGGCCTCGGCGGGCCGCGTCGTAGGCCGCGTCGCCGGGCGTCAGCACCGCGCCGCGCAGCCCCGCGCGGAGCGCGCGGAGGTCGGCGGGGGTGAGGCCGGCCGAGGCGGCGGGGGCCGCAAGGGCCGCAGGGGCAGCCGCGGCGGACGGGGCGGTGGGGGCGGCAACGGGACCGGCGTCGAGGAGGGTCATCAGGTGAGGCTCCATGGGGTCGCGGGGTGGTGGAGCCCCATGCTCACGGGCGGCCGGACAGGCGCCGACGGACGCCGGACGCCAGCGTGCGTGGACGGTGGTGGCCGTTGCGCATCGACGAATGACGATGAGGGCCGGTGTGGCCAGGAACGAGCGGAGCCCCGGCGGCGCCGGGGCTCCAGGGAGGCGTGAGCGGCCCGAACGCTACCGGGCGGGCCGGACCTGGATCGAGCCGCCGCCAAGCGGCTGGAGCAGGCCGTTGTCGTAGGCGACCGCGCCGCCGGGGGTCCAGACCTGGAGCCGGAGCCGGTCCGGCGACCCGTCCACCGCGCTGAGCAGGAACGGATACGCGGCGGCGCCGTTGGCCGTGCCGGTGCCCCGGATGGTGGCCAGCGTGGAGCTCGTCACGAGCCGGTCGAACGACGTGGCCACGAACGAGAACCCGCCGCTCGCGAACGTGAGCGAGGCGCTCCCCCCGAGCACGCCCTGCTTGCTGACCTTGACGTCGAACGCGAACTGCGCCTTGCCGGTCGCCCCGGGCTCGGCCGGGTACGCGCCGGCCGGGCTCAGGATCCAGCCCGTGCCGGTGTTCGGCCGGTCGCTCTGCGGCTCGGGGTCGAGGGCCAGGCCGACCACGACCGGGTCATGGTCGGACATCCGGAACTCGTCCGGCGCGTACAGCGAGACCAGCTGGCCCGCCGACTTGAAGTCGTCCTGGTAATCGAGCACCGACGGCTCGTCGGCGTTGACGTGGTAGTCGGCCACGCCGGTGACCTGCGAGCGCAGGCTCTGGGAGGCGAAGGCGTAGTCGAGGTACGCCCACTGGCCGTCGAACACGTAGGAGTACGCCTCGTCGCCCAGCAGGTCGTCGACAAGGTTGGTGAACCCGCCGGCCTCGATGGCCGCGATCGGGTCCTCCATCGCATACGAGTTGTAGTCGCCGACGAGGAGGACGTCCGGGTCGCCGGTCAGCGTCGGGTCGCTGGCCAGCCAGTCCACGAGCGCCTGGGCGGCGTTCGTCCGGACCGCGCTGCAGTTGCCCTGGCCGTCGCCCGCGTCGGGCGCGTCGCAGGCGCTCCCCTTGCTCTTGAGGTGGTTGGCATCGACGACGAACCGGGCGCCGGTCGCGTTGACCTCGAACGCCTGGGCGAGCGAGGGCCGGCTGCGCGGGCCGCTGTCGCCGCCGTTGACGAAGGCGTCGGTGGCGAGGGTCGCGGTCTGCCCGACCGGCGTGACGGCGCCCGGCCGGTAGAGCATCCCGACCTTGATCGCGTCGGTGCCCAGGGCGTTGACCTGGCCGGTGCCCGCGTCCGCGTCGATGAACGCGTAGGTGCCCGGAGCAGTGGCGGCGTTGAGGCGGTCCACCAGATCGGCGATCGCGCTCGAGGGCCCGTAGCCGTCGTTCTCGATCTCGTTGAGCCCGATGACGTCGGCGTCGAGCTCCAGGATCGCGGCCACGGTCTTGGGCCACTGGCGGGCGAACTCGCCCGCGTCGTCCGCCCCGCGGCAGTCGAGGAGCGCGCCGCCCACGCCCGCGGTGCAGGCCCAGGGCGGGCTGCTGCTCGCGCCGTCGAAGGTGTTGAAGTAGTTGAGCAGGTTCAGGCCGGCGACCCGGATCGAGCCGCCGACCTCGGGCGCCGCGGTGGGCCGCGGGTTGGCCGCGGTGAAGCTGATCGACCCGCCCAGCGCGTTGACGGGCCGGACCCGGAACGCGTTGCCGCTGGCGCTGTTGCCGGCCCAGGTGTAGGTCATCACGCCGATCGTGCCGGTTGCGGTGTCACCCCCGCGCAGCGTGTTGGAGGCGGACAGGGGCAAGCCGCCGCGCCCGAACGCGATCGGGTCCGGGTTCTGGCCGTTGGCGGCGTCGTCGATGATGATCCGGTTGAGGTTGTTGGCCGCCTGCATCGCGAGCGCTGGCGCCCCGGGCGACACGACGCTGGTCGGCTGCCGGAGGCGGTCGCCGGCGGACATCACCACCTGGCCGAAGCGGCCCAGCTGGAAGTGCTCGGTGACGTACAGCGTCTGGGGCAGCCGGACGAGCATGCCCTCGTACCGCTCGAGGAAGGTGGCCGAGGACACCGGGAGCGTCACGTCCACCGGCGAGACGGTGCCGGTCCCGCACTGGGTGATGGAGGACGCGCTGACCTGGGTCTGGTCCTGGAAGTCGGCGGCGTTGCCCGTCACCCGGACGACCTGGCCGAGGCTCACGCTGTTGCTGTTGCCGTTGAACACGAAGATCGCGTCGGATGTCGCCGGGTCGGCGTCGCCGGCCGCGTCCTGGAGGTAGAAGCCGCGGAGCGTGGGCGATGGGCCTTCGTAGTCGCCGACCACGACGCCCTGCGTGGTCACCGTGCCGGTGACCGCCGCGCTCGTGCCGCTGCCCTGGATCGTGTAGGCCGGGGTGAAGGCCTGCGCGCACACGTTGAGGGCCGTGAACCTCACGGTGACGTCCTCGGCCATGGCGTCCGGCGGGTCATCGGCGTCGACGTCGGTCACGCTCGCCGCGGCGACCGTGAGCGTGCACGACTCGCCGTCCGCGAGGTCCGCCGCAGGGTTGAGCGTGAAGGTCGTCGGGCCACCCGAGACGGCGAGGTCCACCGCGCCGCTGGCCGTGCACGACAGCGTGAAGGCGCCGGCCGCGCCGACCGGCTCGCTGAACGTGACCGAGAGGTTGCCGTCGAAGGGGAACGCCGTGGCCCCGTCGACCGGATCGGTGGCGGTCACCGACGGCGCCGCGTCCGCGTCCGGTGGCGCGTACGTGTGGGCCCCGAGGCCGTCGAAGGTGTTGACGGCGAAGCCGTCCCATTGGACCGCCGGGTCGAAGGCGTCGCCGCCGTCCGGGTCGCCCTGGCCGATCGCCGCCTTGCGGCGGAGCGTGTTGTCGGCCGTGCTCGCGAGGCCGCTGCCCCACTCCGTCCCGGGATCGAACCCCACCTGGCCGATCGCGTCCACGATCGTCGTGCCCCGGCGCAGCAGGATCGCGTCGTCGCCGTTGAACCAGCCCGCCGTGGTGGCGCTCACCTGGTCCGCCTGGGCCAGGATGGCCGGGTCCGCCGCCCCGTGCGCGAGCACGAACACGTCGCCGCTGGCGATGGTGCCCGCGAGCCCGATCGACGTCGTGCTGGTGCCGCCGTTGAACGACATCAGGACCGAGTAGGCGCCGCCGGTCAGGTCCACCGGGGCGCCCGTGCCGTTGTAGATCTCGAGCGCCTTGTTGTTGCTCGAGCCCTCGACGTACTCGGAGAAGAACAGCTCGGTCGGAGCGGCCGCGACCGGCGCGGCGGCGACCGGCAGGACGGTCGAGACGAGGAACAGTGAGGCGGCGAGCACGCGCCAACGGCGTGCCTGGTGCGGGATCACGGCGGCTCCTTCCATGTGCCCGGCGCGGGCGCGCTCGTGCTGCGTAGCCCAGCGTCAGCGTCGCCTGTGAACGCTGCGTTGCCGCAGCGTTCCGATTGCGGCGTCGGGTCCCGGCCCGTCGCCCCCCGTGTCCGCCCAGTGTGCCTCGCCCTGGCAACCCCCGGACGGCGATCCTGGCGCGCGGGCGATCACGCCCCAGGCGCGTCGTCAGCGGCCCTCGCGCATCAGACGGCGGGCGGCGCGCGTGGCGCGCACGAAGTGGCGCAGGTGAGCGAGGAGCTTCACGTGGCTCGGCTCGCCGGCGTAGATCGTGGAGATCGGCACCCAGTCCAGCGTCCAGCCGTTGCGCAGGCAGACGGCGATCATCTCGACCTCGAGCTCGAACCCGGCCTCGCGGCTGTCGAGCATGGCCGCCATCAGCCGGCGCCCGAGGAGCCGGTAGCCCGACTGGTTGTCCGGCACGTGCTGCCCGACCGCCCACGAGAACAGCGCCGTGCCCAGCGTGTTGGACAGCCGGCGGACCGGCGGCATCCGGGCGAAGTCGCGGCGGCCGATGACGAGCTCCGGCCGCGGGCCGCGGGCGCCGTCGGCCGAGAACGCGGCCACGAATCGGGGGATCTCCTCGGGGTCGTGCTGGCCGTCCGCGTCGAGCGTGAGGACCGCGTCCCACCCCTCGTCCAGCGCGCGCCGGAAGCCCGCCCGGAGCGCCGCGCCCTTGCCCTGGTTGGGGACCTGGCGGATGACCTCGGCACCGGCCGCCTCCGCGTTGCTCGCGGTGTCGTCGGTCGAGCCGTCGTCCACGACCAGCACCGGCAGGTGCCGGCGCGCGGCCGCCACCACGCCCCCGATGCGCGGCCCCTCCTGGTAGCCCGGGATCAGCGCGAGGATCCGCGTCATCGCGGCCCGTCGTCCACCTCGCCCGCGTCGTCCAGCGCGTCCCCGTCGACTCCCTCGGCCCGCGACAGCACCTCGTCCCGTGTCGCGACCATGTTGTGCAGGCGCTTGCCGTGCTCGATCGTCGCCTCGACGACCTCGCCCTCGGGCCCGCTCGCCTCCCAGCCGCAGGCGCACCGGGTGCGGATCCGCCGCTCGCTCATCGGCGCGTCCATCGCTCCTCCATGCTCAGCCGAGGTTCCGGAACGGCTCCGGCACGTACCCCGCCAGCGCGGCCTGCCACGCCGGCGACAGCCCGGCGCGCACCACCGGATCATCCACCGCCAGCCAGGCCAGGTGCCGGAGCGCATGCTCGACGACCTGCTCCGTGGCGATGTCGCGGGGCGCGGCCGTCGCCTCGGACCGGGCCAGGTCCGCGCGCCCGATCGGCCGGCTGTCCATCGACCCCACGCGCCCGGCCTCGATCACGACCACGAAGCTCAGGATCACGGCGTCGCGGTCCCGGCGCCAGGACGTGGAGTGGACGAGCAGCGGGTCGCCCACGACCTCGCGCACGATCCGGTCCACGACCTCCACGGGGTGGTCCACCGCGCCGAGCTCCAGGTACCACGGCGCCGCCCCGCAGGGCCCGGTCAGCTCGAGCGTCTCGCCGTTCAGCCAGATGACGAACACCTCCGCCTGGACCGGCCCCTCGACGTCCCAGCCAGCCGGCGTCCGCGTCATGCCCGGATCATCCGCGCCGGGGCCACGGTCACTCCGTGGCGAACTGGAGGCTCTTGACGACCGGCGCGGCCTGGCCGATGAAGGCGTCGATCTGCGACCCCTCGAAGTCGTCGATGTCCACGATCAGCGAGCCACCCGCCGGCAGGTCGAGCAGGTACAGCCGCAGCCGCTCGCCGCCCGCGATCACCCAGCGCAGCTCCGTCCCCGGCTCCACCAGGAGCGGCACCGTGGGCAGGCCATCGGCGAACGGGCACGACGCCGTCCAGTCGGCGGCGATCCCGGCGTCGATCGAGACGCCGCGCAGACCGCCCACGGTGACCATCGCCGGGCTGCTCACGGCAAGCCCCGGCAGGCCGCGGATCCAGGCCACGAGCTCGGTGGACGTCGTCCCCACGCCGGGCGCCGGCTCGATCGGGCAGCTGGGGTCCTGGGACGCGGCCACCGCCCCGCGGAACAGGTGGATGCCCAGCAGGTTCTGGCCCGCCGGCCGCAGCTGCAGGTAGCCTGCCGAGTCCGACGCCAGCACCCAGCCGTCGGGCAGCGTGTACGTGACGGCGGGCTGGAACACCGCCGACGTGTAGGTGCCGGCGGGCATCGGCGTCTCCGGCACGGGGGTGGGTGAGCCCGGGGCGGCCGAACCTCCGCAGGCGGCCACGACCAGCGCGACGAGGATGACGACGATCCGGCCCGGACGCACGACTGGGTGCCCCTCCTCTGGGTGGCGCAGGACGCCCCCGCATTCTGCCCTGCGCCGGCGGATCGTGCGACCGGGCAGGCCGACCTGGAACCGTGGGCGACCGCGATTGCCGCTACGCTCACGGCCATCGGATCCGGCCAGCCCAGGACCTGCGTCTCCGTTGACCGTCAGGGTCGGATCACTTATCCTCGATAATCGATGATCAACGGAGGAGACACTGTGGCGGAGCTCGACAGGTTCAGGCTCGACGGGCGGGTCGCCCTCATCCCGGGCGGCGGCGGGGCGATCGGGTCCGCGATCGGGTCCGCGCTCGCGGGCGTGGGCGCCAGGGTCGTGGTCGTGGACCGGACGCCGGATCGGGCCGACGAGGCCGCGGCGCGGGCGTGCGCCCTGGGCGGGATCTGCAAGGGCGTGACCGCGGACGTGACGAAGGAAGAGGACGCCGAGCGCATCGTCGCGGAGACGCTGGACGCCTACGGCCGCCTGGACATCATCGTCAACGCCGTGGGCGGCGGCGCCGGCAAGGTCCTGTTCGACGCCGAGGTCTACCCGCGCGACGCCTGGGACTGGATCTACGAGCTCAACGTCCGCAGCACGCTCGTCGCCACCCAGCCCGCGGTGCGGGCGATGATCGCCGGCGGCAACGGCGGCCGGGTGGTCAACATCTCGTCCGTCCGTGCCCTGCTGGGGATCAACGCCGGCTACTCGGCGTACGTCGCGGCCAAGGGCGCTATCAGCTCGCTCACCCGCCAGTGGGCGACCGAGTGGGCGAAGCACGGCATCACGGTCAACGCGATCTCACCCACCTTCGTGGACACGCCGCAGGTGGCGATGCTCCTCGACGACCCCGCGTTCAAGGCCGGCGTCGTCAACCGGATCCCCCTCCACCGCGTCGCCGGGACTGAGGACCTGACGGGCGCCGTCCTGTTCTTCTGCTCGGACGCGGCATCCTTCGTCACCGGCCAGATCCTGGGGATCGACGGCGGCCTCACAGCGACCCAGTAGCGTGCGCCGGCGGCCCGCGGGAGCGTCGCCTCGGCCCTCGGAAGGAACAGACCAGAGATGGACGACACGACCGGGTTCGCGATGGAATCGGTCACGCCCAATGTGTTCACCCACACCCGGCTCCGAGGCTGCAACCCGAGCTTCGTGACCACGTCGGACGGCGTGGTGGTGATCGACACGCCCCAGCTGCCCACCAAGGCCGTGGCGATGCGCAAGCTCGCGGAGTCGCACGGCCCGATCCGGTACCTGGTCAACACCGAGCACCACGTCGACCACATCTTCGGCAACTACTACTTCCGGGGCGCCGGCACGGTTGTCAACCACCGGGGCCTGTACGAGCGGTTCATGGTCGTGTTCCCGGAGCTGGACCCATTCGCCTACGCCTACGAGTCCATCCCGGGCGACAACCCCAAGGGCACGGACCTCGACGCCCCCGAGGCACTCGCGTTGTGGCCGGACCGCGACGAGTACTACCGCGATCCCAACAAGGGCAAGATCGTGTTCACCGGCGACCTGACGCTCCACGTCGGCGACCACACGTTCAACCTGCTCCACACCCCCGGCCACACCCCCGGCCAGCTCGCGGTCCACGTGCCCGAGGAGCGGGTCGTGTTCACGGGCGACACGGTCTTCTCGGGCTGCCAGACGTGGCTGATGACCTCGGACGTGGACCAGTGGCTCGAGGCGCTGGAGCGGATCCGGACGCTGGACGTGGACTGGATCTGCCCGGGTCACGGCCCGGTCGTGCCGAAGTCGTACCTCGACGTCCAGCGCTCGCACCTGATGGAGTGGAAGGCCGCCGTGGCGACCGCGATCGCGAACGGCTGGAGCCGTGACGAGACGATCGCCCGGATCAGCTTCCGGGATCGCTTCGGGCCCGTGGACATCGGCCAGGGCTACATGCTCGATTACATCCAGTCCCGCAATGCCGCGGCGCTGTACGACAAGCTGACCGGGAGCACGCCCCAGCTGACCGCCCCCGACGGCACCCCGGCGAAGCCGGTCGGCGCCCGCTGACCCGTCACGCCGTCCCCGGAGGAGGCTTCCCCGTGCCCGAGACCATGCAGGCGCTCGTCGTCCTCGAGCCCAGTCGCCTCGAGATCCAGGAGGTGCCGGTCCCGGTCCCGGGACCCAACGAGGTCCTCGCGCGCGTCCGCGCGGTGTCGATCTGCGGCACCGACGCCCACCTCATCCGGGGCGACTACCCGGGCTTCTGGCCACCCGCCTTCCCGTTCACGCCCGGTCACGAGTGGGCGGGCGAGATCGCCGCCCTGGGACCCGGCGCGGAGCGCTTCGGGTGGCAGGTGGGAGACCGCGTGGCCGGGACCAGCCACGACGCCTGCGGCGTATGCCGCGAGTGCGTCGAGGGCCGCTACAACCTGTGCGAGAACTACGGCCGCCAGGGGCTGCACCGCCAGTACGGCCACAACGTCCAGGGCGCCGACGCCGAGTACGTCGTCCACGGCGTCAAGTGCATCTTCCGGCTGCCGGACAGCCTGTCGTTCGAGGACGGGGCGCTCATCGACCCGGCGTCGATCGCCCTCCACGTCGCCAACCGGGGGAACATCACGCCGGGCGACACCGTGGCCATCACCGGCGCCGGCGCGATCGGGCTGCTGGGCGGCGACGCGGCACGGATCCGGGGGGCCGGGCGGGTCATCGTCGTGGGGCGCGGGTCGCGGCTGGCCAAGGCGGCGGCGCTCGGGTTCGAGGTCGTGGACACGGCCGCCGGCGACCCGGTGGGTGCCGTCCGGGCGATGACCGGCGGCTCGGGCGCGGACGTGGTGCTGGAGTGCGCGGGGGTGCCCGCGACGGTCGAATGGGCGCTCGAGATGCTCCGCCGCGGGGGCCGCTGCGCCGCCGTCGGCATCCCCACCGTGGGCGTCGAGATCGCGATGCAGAAGCTGGTGCTCGACGAGCTGGAGCTGGTCGGCTCGCGCGCGTCCGCGGGCGAGATGCGCCGCGTCATGCCCCACGTGGAGCAAGGCCGGATGCGGGTGCGCGAGATGGTCACCCACCGGTTCGCGCTGGCCGACTACGCGGATGCGCTGGCCACGTTCAACGACCGCTCCAGCGGGGCGATCAAGATCCTCGTCGCGCCGTAGGGGTCGGGTCGCCTCACGGGGCGTCGACGATCCCCAGCGTGAACCCGGCGTCCACGTCGATCACGGCGCCGGTCACGAACCGGCCGCCCGGGCCGCACAGCCACGCGACCGCCCCGGCGACGTCGCGCCCATCGCCGACGATCGAGAGCGCCTGCCGGCCGAACACGGATCCGGCCTCGAACCTCGCCCGCTCCTCGTCCTCGGTCAGGCCCCGCAGCTCGCTCGGGATGATCCCCGGCCGGATCACGTTGACCCGGATCCCGTCGCGCCCCAGGTCCACCGCCAGCGCCCGCGTCATCGCCTCCACCGCGCCCTTGGACGAGACGTAGCCGAACCGCCCGCGGGGCGGCCGGGTCACGGCGGTCGAACCGAGGTTGAGGACCACGCCGCGGCTCCGGCGGAGCTCGTCGAGGGCCGCCCGGGTGCACAGGAACACGCTCAGCACGTTGGCCCGCCACATGCCCTCGAGGTCGGCCTCGGACAGCCGGTCGATGGGTCCCTGGACCTCGCTGCCCGCGTTGTTGACGAGGACGTCGAGGCCGCCGAAGGCGTCGACCGCGGCCGCGACCATCGCCCGGGCATCGGCGTCGGCGGTGACGTCGGCGACGAACGGGACGACGCGACCGGGCGCGCCCGCCAGCTCCTCGGCCAGCCGGTCGAGGCGGTCCCGGCGACGCGCCACGGCGAGGACGCCGGCCCCCAACCCTGCCAGGTGCCGCACCACGTGCGCCCCGAGCCCGCTCGAGGCTCCGGTCACGATGATGCGCTGCCCCTCGTGCCCGGCCGCCCCATCGCCCGGGGTCGTGGGGTCCGCGGTCGCCGCGCTCATGCCCGGCCCGCGGCAACCTCGTCGGCCCGGTTGCGGCCGGCGAGCTGGATCAGGTCCTCGTGCAGCTCGAACCACACGCCGTGGTAGCTGTCAACGCGCGGCGAGGCCACGTAGCGCGGGTCGCCGCCCTGGGCCGCCGCGTTCGCGCGCTCCAGGCGCTCGCGGTAGGCGGTCAGGCGCGCGGGCGCCGATTCCTGGGCCCCGAGCCAGGCCAGCGCGTCCGCGTGGAGCGCGGCGAGGTCGGCCAGCACCGTGGCGTCGTAGGCCGGGTCGGCGTGGTCGTTGAACGTCTGCGCGCCGTTCACCTCGCGCATCTGCCACGCGGTGACGGTCGTCTTCATCCGGTGATCGAGGGCGAGGAAGGCGTCCAGCGCGGCCTCGGCGCGGGCGACCCCCCATCGCTCCGTGTCCTCGGCGATGCGCTCCCGCGCGACGGCCTTGCCGTCCGCGGTGAGCCGGAACGAGCCCGCGGCGACCTCGGCCAGCCCATCGGCCACCAGCCGGTCCAGCAGGGCGCTCGCCTCGTCGGCGGAGGCCAGCAGCGCCGTGCCCAGGCCCTCGGGCGTGGCGTAGCCCTTGACCGCGAGCATGCGCAGCGCGTCGTCGAGGGTGACCTCGCCGGGGGTCACGGTCGTCGGGGCGCCCGGTGCTGGGACGTCGGTCGGCTGCGCGGCGCCGGCCCCGGGCGCGGCGGCGATCTCGATCCCCAGCTCGCGCGCCCAGGCCAGCAGCGTCGCGGCCTCCGGGACCACCGAGGCCACGCCGGCCGCGGCGCCGAGGAACACCTCGCCGGTCGAGCCGTCGATCGTGATGGTGTCGCCGGACGCCAGCCGCCGGCCGCCGATCGAGACCGTCCCGTCGCCGACGGTCACGCCGGCCGCGCCGACGACCGCCGGGATGCCCCAGCCGCGGGCGACCACGGCCGCGTGGCTGGCGAGCCCGCCCGCGGAGGTCAGGATCCCGGCCGAGCGGGCCATGCCGTGGACGTCGTCGGGGGACGTCTCGGCACGGACGAGGATCACAGTCCGGCCCGCCTCCGCCGCCTCGACGGCGGCACCCGGGGAGGTCACGATCTCGCCGCACGCGACGCCCGGCGACGCGGGCAGGCCGGTCGCGATCGCGGGGCCCACGTCGCCGCGCTCGGTGACCACGGTCGGCGGATCGGCGAGGATGGCCGTTACGCGTCGCACGGCCTCGGCCTTCGAGACCGGGAACTCCGGGTCCTCGGCCATGTCCCGCGCGATCCGGAGCGCGGCGTGCGGGCTGCGCTTGCCGACCCGGCACTGGAGCATCCACAGCCGGCCGTGCTCGATGGTGAACTCGATGTCGCACAGGTCGGCGTGGTGCCGCTCGAGGCGCGTCGCATACTCGCGCAGCTGGCGCCCCACGTCCGGGATCCGCTCGTCGAGGACGGCGATCGGCTCGGTCTGGTGCGTGCCCGCGACGACGTCCTCGCCCTGCGCGTTGAACATCACGTCGCCGTACAGCACGGGCTCGCCGGTGGCCGGGTTGCGCGTGAACAGCACGCCCGTCCCGGAGTCCACGCTCCGGTTGCCGAACACCATCGCCTGCACGGTCACCGCGGTGCCCAGGTCGTCGGGGATGCCCTCGTGCTCGCGGTAGGTGCGGGCGCGGTCGCTGTTCCAGGAGCGGAACACGGCCTCGATCGCGGCCCGCAGCTGCTGCCATGGGTCCTGGGGCACGACGTCCGTGCCCACGATGTCGCGGAACATCGTCTCGAACCGGGCCCGGCAGTTGGCCGCGAACTTGGGGCTCGAGGTCCGGGCCGCCAGGCCCGCGGTCGTCGCGTCGTTGAGCCCGAGGTTGAGGATCGTGTCCATCATCCCGGGCATCGACACCGGGGCGCCGGACCGCACGCTCACCAGCAGCGGGTTGTCCGGTTCGCCGAACCGCTGGTCCACCTCGGCCTCGATGTGGGCCATGTGGGCGCGCAGCTCGTCGTCCAGCCCGGCCGGCCAGCCGTGGGCGAGGTACTCGTTGCACGCGTCGGTGGACAAGGTGAACGCGGGCGGCACCGGGAGCCCGAGCTCGGCGGCCATCACGGTCAGGTTGGCGGCCTTGCCGCCGACCAGCCGCTTGACCTCGGCGAAGCTCAGGCCGTCATGGGGGTGGTCGCAGTCGAAGACGTAGGTCACGGGTGGCGGGCTCCTTCGGCGCCGAGGCGAGGCCTCAGGGCCGGACGATGATCTTGATCGCCCCGCTGGCGGGGTCGTTGAACGTGTCGATGGCTTGCCCGTAGTCGGCGAGCGCGAACTGGTGGGTCATGACGTCGCGGACGCGCATCCGGCCCTGCTCCACGTGGGGCATGACGCGGCGCATCTCGCCGGCCGAGGCCCGTGACCCCACGAGCTCCAGCTCGTCGAGCACCAGCTTCTGCATCGCGATCTCGACGCCCACGGTGGGGATGCCGACGGCGGCACAGCGGCCGCCCCGGCGGAGCATCCCCAGCGCCCATTGCACGGTGGCCGGCACGCCGGCGCACTCGAGCACGACGTCCGCCCCGAACCCGTCGGTCAGCTCGCGGACGACGGCGACCGGGTCGCCCCCGGCGGCATCCACGGTCTCGAACCCCATCGCGGCGGCCTTGGCCAGCCGCAGCGGGTTGCGCTCGATCACGATCACCCGGGCCGCGCCGCGGATCAGCGCCGCGTCGCCGCCGAGCAGCCCGATCGCGCCGGCGCCGGTGATGGCCACGGTGTCGCCCGGCGTGATGTTCCCCCGGTTGGCGACGTGGAGGGCGATCGACGCCGGGTCGATGACGGCGCCCTCGTCAAACGACAGGGCGTCGGGGAGCGGGAACACGCACTTCACGCCGTGGACGACGTACTCGGCGTCGGCGCCCTGGACGCTGTGCCCGTACTGGCGGTGGAGGCCGGGCTTGCCGTAGTTCTCACACAGGTTGTAGCGGCCCTCGACGCACTTCTGGCACACGCCGCAGGCGTCGTGGCTGGTCCCCGCCACGCGGTCGCCGACCTTCCAGCCGAAGCGCTCCGCCCCCGTCCCCAGGGCGGCGATCTCGCCCGCCCACTCGTGGCCCGGGATGAACGGGAACGACGGTGGCCAGAAGCCCGGGTAGTCGCCCCGGATGATGTGGGCGTCGGTACCGCAGATCGACACCGCGCGCACCCGTGCCAGCACCTCGTTGGGGCCGGGAACCGGGACGGGGACCTCGCGGATCTCGAGGCGACTGGGCTCGAGGACGACGAGCGCCTGCATGGTCTCGGGCACGGGTGGGCTCCCTGGGACGCGTCAGATGACGGCGACGGGATCGACCATCGATCCCGTGGCGCCGCGGATCTTGAGGGGCAGGGCCACGAACAGGAACTCGTACACCCGTTGCCGGGCGAGCTCCTCGAGGTCGAGGCTCTCCATCAGGTAGATGCCGTTGTCGATCAGCAGCAGCGTGTGGACCGGCTGCGGGTTGCCGGTCGGTCCCGGGTCGGGCGCCGGCTGGACCTCGTAGGTCTCGGTGTCCGTCCCGGTCGCCACCACGCCGCGGTCCAGCAGCCACCGGGCCGCGGTGATGTCCGGGCCGGGCGTCTTGTGGGCCGCCATCGCGTCCGCGTCCGGCCACAGGCTCATGTAGCCCGTGCGGATCACGACCACGTCCCAGGGCCGGACCTCCACGCCCTCGGCGGCGCAGATCGCGTCCAGCTCCGCGGCGTCGATCGGCTCGCCCTTGGGCAGGCACCCGACGCCCCGGTGGCCGGCGGCATCGAGCAGCACCCCGCGGGTGAAGAACGGTGGCATCCGGGAGGCGTCGAGGTGCGTGGGCCCGAAGTCGGTGAGGTGGTCGTCGGCGCGGCCGCCGCCGTACCAGTGCATGTCCTCGCCGACGGTCATGTGCGCCAGCGCGTCCATGTGCGCGCCCGAGTGCGAGGTGGCCATCACGTACTCGGCCATGTAGCCCAGGCCGGCGTCGTTGATGGGGCCCCACGGCTTGGCGCCCGTGACCCGGATGCCCCGCGGGGTCCGGTAGTTGAGCACCTGGAACGGCGGGTGGCCCGGGAACAGCGGCATGCCCGGGAAGCGGACGGCGGCGAGCGAGATCATCCGCCCCTCGCGGACGAGGCCGGCCGCGCTGACCACCTGCTCCGCGGGCAGGCCCGTGATCGGGCCGAGGTCGGGGGTGGTCATGACACGGGCTCCTCGTGCTTGACGGCTTCGGCCACCGCGGCCTCCCGGTCGCGCTCACGCAGCGCGCGCCACACCCGCTCCGGCGTCAGCGGCAGGTCCCGGATCACCACGCCGGTGGCGTCCCGGACCGCGGCTGCGACGGCCGCCGAGACGCACAGCAGCGCCCCCTCGCTCATGCCCTTGGCGCCGTACGGGCCGGGGCCGTCCGCGTTCTCGACGATCTCGCTGACCATCTCGAGGGGCAGGTCCATGCTGGTCGGGATCCGGTAGTCGATGGCGCCCAGGTTCCGGATCCGGCCGGCGTCGTCGAAGATGTAGTGCTCCATCAGCGTGTGGCCAAGGCCCTGGATCGCGGCGCCCTCGTCCTGCATCCGGACCTGGAGCGGGTTGATCGCCTTGCCCACGTCGGACACGGTCACGTGGCGCACCAGCGTCACGTCGCCGGTGTCCTCGTCGACCGTCGCCTCGACCGCGGTGCAGTTGAACTCGAAGAACGCCGGCGCCCCGCCCAGCGGGTGACCCGGCTCAGCGTCCTTGCGCATCTCGCCGTTGCCCACCAGCTCGCCGCCCAGGCGGCCGAGGCCGGGCCCCAGCACGTCCCGGATGGCGACCTCGCGGTCCGGCAGCTGGACGACGCCCCGGTCGACGCGGATCGTCGCCTCGTCCACGCCGTACACCCGGGCCGCCATGGCGCGCACCTTGCCCTGGATCTCGCGGCAGGCCGACAGGACGGAGTTGCCCATCAGGACCGTGGACCGGCTGGCCGAGGTCTGCTGGTCGTAGGGCACCACGGCCGTGTCGCCCATGACCACCGTCACCCAGTCCATCGGGGCGCCCAGCTCGTCGCCCGCGATCTGCGCCAGCACCGTCCGGGCGCCCTGGCCCATGTCCGAGGTGCCGGCGTACACGACGACGCTGCCGTCGGCGAGCAGCCGGACCGTGGAGTAGGACAGGCCGGTCGTCGGGCCGGACTTGATGCCGATCGCGATCCCGCGGCCGTGCCCCGGCGCCGCCGGCGTATCCCAGCCGATCAGCTCCGCGGCCCGCCGGACCGTCTGCTGCCAGTCGCCGTCCGCGGGCGTGTCCCAGGGGATGAACGCCTCGCCCTTGCGCGCGAGGTTGCGGAGCCGGATGTCGAGCCGGTCGAGGCCCAGCAGGCTGGCGCCCTCGTCCAGGTTGGACTCCACGGCCCAGTTGACCTGCGGGTTGCCGAAGCCGCGGAACGCCGTGGACGGGACGGTGTGCGACAGGATCGGCCGGGCCACGATCCGGGCGGCGGGCATCCGGTACGGCCCGGCGCCGAGGTAGCTGCCCTTGCTCACGACGCGGTCCGCGATGTCCACGTAGGCGCCGATCAGGTAGTCGGCCGCGATGTCCTGGAAGGCGATCGTGCCGTCGCTGCGGAACCCCGTCCGGACGCGCACCTCGGACGCCGCGCGGCGGACGGCCTGGAACGTCTCCTCGAGGGTCAGCACCAGGCGCACCGGGCGCCCCGCCCGCAGCGCCAGCAGCGCGACCAGCGGCTCGTACTTCGCGTGCTGCTTGCCACCGAACCCGCCACCCGGGTCCGGCGCGTACACGCGGACCTTGGCCAGCGGCAGGCCGGTGACCCCGGCCAGGACCTTCTGCAGCCAGTTGGGGTGCTGGATCGTGCTCCACACGGCAATGCCGTCGCCGTCGGGCGCGGCGATGTACGCGTGGGGCTCGATCGCGAAGTGGGTGACCATCGGGAACGTGTAGACGTGGTCCACGACGAGGTCCGCCGCCACCGCGTCCACGTCGCCCCAGCCCACCCGGTGCTCGCGCACGACGTTGGTGTGCGCGAACGCGTCGTCGGGGCGGATGGACGGGTCCTGGACCAGGGGCGCGCCCGGATCGAGGGCCGCGGCGATCGTCGTCACCGCCGGCAGCTCCTCGTAGCCGACGCGCACCAGGCCCGCGGCCGCCTCGGCGGCATCCCGGGTGTCCGCCAGGACGACCGCCACCGGGTCGCCGTGGTACTTGGCCTCGTCCACGGCCAGCACGGGGCGGTCCCGGAACTGGGGGCCGAAGCGCGGCATGGGCGACGGCAGGTCCGCGGCCGTGACCACCGAGTGCACGCCGGGGACCCGCAGCGCCTCCGCCGCGTCCACCCCGGTGATCCGGGCCCGGGCGCAGGGGACGGTGACCAGCTTCGCGTGGAGCTCGTCGGCGAGGCGGATGTCCGCCACGTACTCCTGGGCGCCGGTCACGCGGCCGATGCCGCCGGCCCGGTTGGGCGACCCGCCGACACGCGCGCTCATCGCTCGGCCTCCCCGGCGGCCGCGAGGACCGCCTCGGTGATCTGCTCGTACCCGGCGCACCGGCACAGGTTGCCGGCCAGTCCCTCCTGGATCTCGGGCGCCGTGGGGCGGGCCGTGCGGTCCAGCAGGTCCTGCGCCGCCATCAGCTGGCCGGGGATGCAGAACCCGCACTGCGCGGCGCCGTGGTCGAGGAACGCCTGCTGGAGCGGGCTCAGCCGGCCCTCGCGGGCGAGCCCCTCGACGGTCGTCACGGCGCAGCCGTCCGCCTCCACCGCGAGCACGAGGCACGAGTCCACGATCCGCCCGTCGAGGCTGACCGTGCACGCGCCGCACTCGCCCACGAGGCAGCACTCCTTGGTCCCGGTGAGACCGAGGTCGTCGCGCAGCGCGTCGAGCAGCGTGTGGTGGGCGGGGACCTCGATCGTCCGCGGTCGCCCGTTGACGGTGAGGTCGATGGACACGAGGTCGTTCATCGCGGTCACTCCCCCGCCGCCAGGCGCTCGATGGCGGTGCGCAGCGCACGGGCACCCAGCACGCGGAGCATCGCCAGCCGGTACTCGGGGCTCGCCCGCATCGATCGCGGCGACGGGCTGGCGTCCGCGAACATCCGGTCCAGGAGATCGGCCCTGGCCGCGTCGGGCGCCGCCGGGTCCGCGAGCAGGCCGCTGTCGTCGATGACCAGCACGGGCCGTGGGCCCACGCTGCCGTAGGCGATCCGCGTCGTGCCCGCCCGGTCCACGGAGCAGGCCAGCGTCACCGACGCGAGGTCGTGGCCACGCCGCCGCGTGCGGCGCACGTGCGTGGCGCCCAGCGGCCCGGCGGGGAGGGGCAGCTCCACGGCCGTGACCAGCTCGCCGGGCCGCAGCGTCGTGACGCCGGAGCGGACGAAGAAGCCGTCGATCGGGATCCGCCGGGTGCCGTTCGGCCCGGCGGCGACGACCGCGGCGTCGTACACCAGCAGGGCCGGCGCCGTGTCCGCCGCGGGCGACGCGTTGCACACGTTGCCGGCCAGCGTGGCCCGGTTCCGGATCTGCACCGAGCCGACCACGATGGCCGCCTCGGCCAGCGCGGTGAACCGGCGGCGCACCCGCTCGTCGGCGGCGATGTCGGTCATCACCGCGGTGGCGGGGATCACCAGGCGGCCGTCCGCCTCGCGGATGGCCGGGTCCAGCTCGGCGATCCGCTTGAGGTCCACGACCACCGACGGGCGCGCGGAGCCGTCGCGCAGCCGGATCACGAGGTCCGTGCCGCCGGCGAGCACGCGGGCCTCGGGCCCGTGCGTCGCGAGCAGGGCCACGGCCTCGGCCAGCGTGCTGGGTCGGGCGTAGGCGAAGGTGCGCATGGTCGGCCTGCCGTCAGAGGATCCGCTCGACCTCGTCCAGGAGCACCTGGGGGGTCGCCGCGCGGATGAAGAAGAACGGCCGCTCGCAGAAGCGCGCCACGAACCCGGCACGCGCCTGGCGCAGCTCGTCGTTGTCGAGCATGGGCATCACGTGGCCGGGGGCGAGCAGCTCGTTGGTCAGGAAGTAGTTCTGCAGCGAGTGCAGGAACTGGAACTGGCGCTCGAACGGGATCAGCTCGTTGGCCGCGGGGTCGAAGTTGCCGTCGATGGCCGGCACGATGACGACGTCGATGTTGGGCGTGCCCTGGTACATCCCCCAGGACGGCATCTCGCCCCAGAACTTCTCGACGCCCTTGTTGGGGGCGGCCTTGTCGGAGCGCTCGGTGCCCTCGGTCCGCTTGCGCAGGAACGTGTCCACGGAACCCATGACGGCCCGCCCGTCCTCGTCGATGACCGTGGTCTCGGACGCCACCTGGAGCGCGCCCCGGACGCCGGCCTCGATCAGGCCCATGCTCTTGCCGTGGTTGGACTCGCCGCCCAGGAACAGGAGCGTCCGGCCGCGGAAGTGGACCGCGGCGCTGTGGGACGGGTGCAGGCCGACGGCCTCCATGCGCAGGGCCAGGACCGCGACGATCACCTTCTGGATCGGCCCGGCCGGCCAGTCGCCGGTGAACGTGACCGCGCGGCCGTCGTACGACACCCGCTTGTCGCCGTCCTGGTGCCACACGATGTCGGGCTCGGTCAGCGTGACCTGCGGGGAGATCCGGACGTCGGCCAGGCGGTAGTTGAGGAACGTGAGGTCGTCGAGCACGTGCGCCCGGGGCGCGCCGCCATGGACGTCCACGCGCAGGCGCGCGGCGCCCGCCGAGAACTCCTCCGTCAGTTGCAGCGTGTCGTTCATCGTGTCCTTTCGCGCGGATGGTGGGTGCCGGTCAGGCGGGCTGCCGGGCGAGCTGAGGCAGGGAGGCCGGGGCGCCGGCGCCCGCCTCGTCCGATCCGGCGGCCGCGGCCGTGTCGCCGCGCTCCGCCCAGTGGCTGGCGAGCCCGGCTGCGGCCCGCTCGAAGTGCGTGTGCAGGACCTCGACGGCGAGGTCCGGGTCGCGCCGGCGCAGCGCGTCGAGGATCGGCAGGTGCTCGTCCGCGATCCGTCGCCGGTCGGCGCCGGGGGAGACGATCGTGATGTACGTGCGCAGGAACGGCTCGAGCGTCCGCCAGACACGGGTCAGCGTCGCGTTGCCGGCCAGCTCCACGACGCGGCCGTGGAACGCGGCGTCGGCCGTGGCCTCGGCGTACGTCTCGCCGGACTCGGCCGCCTCCTGCATGGTCGCCACGAGGCCGGCCAGGGCCTCGAGATCCCCCTCCTCGATCTTCGCCACGGCCAGGCGGGCGGCGAGCGACTCGAGCTCGGCTCGGACGGCGAACGCCTCGAGGAGCTCGTCCGCCGACGGGCGGCGGACCCGAGCTCCCCGAAACGCGGTGGTCTCCACGACCCCCAGGCCCTCGAGGTCGCGCAGCGCCTCGCGGACGGGTGCCTGGCTCGTGCCCAGCTCCCGGGCGACCCGGGTCTCGACGATCCGGGCGCCGGGCGGATAGCGGCCGTCGAGGATCGCCTGCAGGAGGCGGTCCTTGACCTGGTCGCTCAGGACGCTGCGCGAGATGCGGGCCTGGCGGGTCATGGCTGGACGGTCAGTCCTTCATGCCGGCGGCGGCGGCCGCCGGCACGGTCAGGATCTCGACGACGCCGGCGTTGCCGTCGACGCGGAGCCGATCACCCGTCTTGATGCGGTACGTCCCGACGGAGGTCCCGACCACGGCCGGGATCCCGTACTCGCGGGCGAGGACGGCCGGGTGGGCGACGAGATCGCCCGCGTTGGTCACGACCGCGATGATCTTGCCGTACAGGACCTGCCAGGCGGGGTTGGTCATCTCGCAGACGAGGATCTCGCCCGTCTCCAGGCTGTCGAACTCGTCGGTGGACATCACGACGCGCGCGGTGCCCTCGACGACACCCGGCGATCCGCCGATGCCGACGATCTTGTCGCCGTGCATCTCGCGTGGCCGGTTGAACTTGTCCGGGAAGCCCCACAGGTTGAGGTACGGGAACGCGAGCTGCGTGGCGGTGACCGTGCCGACCCAGTCCTTGGGCCGGATGTTCTCGGCGGCGGCGCGCTTGGCCTTGGCGGCGGCGACCTGCGCCCGCCCGCTCTCCGCGTCCGGCGCCCCCATGAACTCGCGCAGGGCGTTGTAGCGGAACAGGATCGTGTCGTCGGGCTGGTCCAGCATGCCCATCTCGACCAGCTTCTCGCCGATGGCGACGAGGACGAGCCGGACGTGGGCGTTGGCGCCCTGGTCGATGTAGAAGTGATGGTCCGGGGTGAGCGGCGCCATCTTGAGGTTGATCTCGTTCGCGGCGCGCATCTTGTCGAGCGCCTCGCCCTCGAGCCCCTCGAGGATCTCGCGCGCCGCGGCCTCGATGTCGGCCTTGAGGGCCGCGACCTTGGACGGGTAGTCGTAGTCCGAGGTGTACTGGTCGCGGACGAGCTGGATGACCGGGTTCATGTCCTCGCGGAACGAGGGGTAGATGAACTCGTGGCTCCACACGGCGTGCCAGCCGAACTCCTTCTGGTACGGGACCACCCGCTCGTCGATGAACCGGCGGCCACGCTCGGTGGCCTGGAGCGCCGGCACGATCTCGGTGGCGCCGACATTCGCGAAGGCGGCCTGCAGCTGGGCGTCGGCCTTGACCTCCTCCTTCATCTCCCACAGGGCGCGGATCTTGTCCCAGTTCCGGTCGTCGGCGGAGTTCTGGAGCCGGCCGAGGAGGACGTCGTCCACCTTGCCGTGCGTCTCCTGCATGACCGCCTTGAGGTTGAGCGTCGCGCTGAGCTGCGCGAAGTTCAGCATCCAGTGGATCTTCCAGTGGCGGTCGTGCATGTCGATGGCGTCCTCGAACAGGACGGCCAGGTCGGCGAGGCTCAGCTCCGCCTTCCGGTCGAGCATGCTCTCGATGTAGTCGAAGTTGCGCTGCATCTCGGGGACGAAGCGCGTCTTCCACCAGTAGGTGAAGTTGTGGCCGTAGACCGGCAGCACGAGGCCCAGGTACGCCCCGATCTTGGCGACGTACTCGTTGTCCTCGGGGACGATCGGGTTCGTCCGGTAGTTGTACTCCTGGGTGTCGACGACGATGCCGGCCTCGGCCGGGATCGCGGTCGTGTACAGGTAGCCGTTGATGTTCTTGTAGATCCAGTCCGTGGCGAACGGCGTGCCGAAGCGGCGGAACATGTGGTCGCACGACAGCCACCAGCCGCCGATGTCCTCGTACATCGGGCTCAGCGGCTTGGGGCAATGCAGGTCGTCGAAGACCCAGAACAGCAGCTTCTCGGTCTCGGACGTCCACTCGATCGGGAACGTCTCGTCACCGAAGAACTCTCCGAGGACCTCTTCCTTGAGGGGCACCGCGAAACCTCCTTCGACGTGGGTGGTACTCAGGCGACCGGCGTCGCGGGACGCGTGATCCGCTTGAAGCGGCGCATGTTCTCGGTGATCGCAACCTCCGTCGGCAACCGCTCCATGCTCGACGCGCCGAAGAACCCGGCGACGCCGCGCGTGTGATCGATGACGTACTGGGCGTCCTCGGGCTCGGCGATGGGGCCGCCGTGGCACAGGACGATGATCTCGGGCCTCACGGCCACGGCCGCGTCGCGGATCGCCTGGACCCGCTCGGCCGCGGCCTCGATCGTGAGGGCGGTGGTCGCCCCGATCCGGCCCTTGGTCGTGAGCCCGATGTGGGCGACGATCACGTCGGCGCCCGCCTCGGCCATGGCGACCGCCTGCTGCGGGTCGAACACGTTGGGCGTGGTCAGCATCCCCGCCTCGTGCGCGACGCGGATCATGTCCACCTCGAGCCCGTAGCCCATGCCGGTCTCTTCCAGGTTCTGCCGGAACTGCCCGTCGCACAGGCCCACGGTCGGGAAGTTCTGGACGCCGGCGAAGCCGATCCGGGCCAGCTCCTCGATGAACACCGGCATCAGGCGGAACGGGTCCGTGCCGCACACCCCGGCCAGGACCGGCGTGTCGCGCACGATGGGGAGCACCTCGCCCGCCATGTCCACCACGATCGCGTTGGCATCCCCGTAGGGCATCATCCCGGCCAGCGAGCCACGGCCGGCCATCCGGTAGCGCCCCGAGTTGTAGATGATGATCAGGTCGGCGCCACCGGCCTCGGCGCACTTGGCGGACAGCCCGGTGCCGGCGCCGGCGCCCATGATCACGCCGCCCTCGCTGACCGTCCGCCGCAGGCGCTCCAGCGCCTCGCGTCCCTTCATGCAGCTCCTCCCGTCGCGACGGGCCTCGCCGTCGCCGACCACGCGCGGTACAGCTCGTCGAGGCGCTCGGCCATCGCACGAGCGAACGCCGGGTCGTTGATGTGGGTCGCCATCTCGACCACCTCGACGCCGGGCCGCAGCCCGGCCTTGAGCTCGCGGACCAGGGCCGCGTCTGCCGCCGGGTCGTGGAACGGCCCGCCCGGCGCATCGATCATCGAGACGCCGCCCGTGGGGATGAACAGCGCGGCCGGACCCGTCGCGGCGTTCAGCTTGCGGGCGATGACCCGGCCCAGCTCCGCGCACTCGGCCTCGGTCGTGCGCATCAGCGTGACCGTGGCGTTGTGCTCGTACAGGTTGCGGCCACGGAATGCCGCGGGGACCGTGTCGAGCGGCCCGAAGTTGACCATGTCGAGGGCCCCCAGGGACACGACCTGCGGCAGACCCAGCGCGCCCGCGGCCTCCAGCCGGTCGGGGCCAGCGGACAGGACGCCGCCCACCAGCTCGTCGGCGAGCTCGGTGGTGGTGACGTCCAGGGCGCCGGTGATGAACCCGGCCCGCATCAGCGCCTCCATCGCGCGCCCGCCGGCGCCGGTGGCGTGGAACACGAGGACCTCGTAGCCGCGCGCCTCGAGGACCTCGCGCGCCGCCGTGACGCACGGGGTGGTGACGCCGAACATCGTGGCCCCGATCAGCGGCCGCGCCTCGATCCGCGACACGAACGTCGCGGACGCGCGGGCCATCCCCGCGATGGCCGCGGCCGCGTTGGCGAGGATCCGCTCCGAGAGGCCGTTGAGGCCCGCGAAGTCCACGACCGAGTACAGCATCGCGATGTCGCTCGTGCCCACGTACGGCCGCGTGTCGCCCGAGGCCATCGTGGACACGAGCAGCTTGGGGACGCCGATCGGAAGCGCCTGCATCGCGGCCGAGACCAGCGACGAGCCGCCGGATCCGCCGAGGCCCAGGATCCCGTCCAGGCGGCCCTCGGCGTGGAGGCGGCGGACGACGGCCGTCGCGCCGCGGGTCATGGCCGCCACGGCCGGTCCCCGATCGCCCGCGGCGGCGAGCGCCGCGCGATCCTCGCCGGCCGCCGCCGCGACGGCCTCGGCGCCGATGTCCGCGAGAGGAGAGAGGCCCATCACGCCGGCATCCACCAGGATCACGTCGCAGCCGGCTGCCCGGACCTGGTCGCGGAGGAATGCGTACTCGGTTCCCTTGGTGTCGAGGGTGCCGAGGAGCACGACCGTCGCCACTGGATCCCCTGCTGGCCCGCCAACCGTGGCGTGCGAGATATCGATAATCGATTGTCGATAACAGTAGTGCCGGCCCCGACCCCAGTCAAGGCTCGCGGGCGCCGGACCCGGCCGGCCCTTGCGGCTGGACAATCGATGATCGATGATAGCGCCAACAGACACCAGGAGGTAGCCCCGACATGGCGCTCGCCGCGCTCGACAGCCCGCTCCTGCGGATGACCCAGGAGACCCCCACCCAGTACTGGAACGACTCGTGCGCCGTGGACGAGCTCGCGTACGCCGTCGAGCGCGGCGCCACCGGCGCGACGTCGAACCCCAGCATCGTGCTCGAGGTGCTGAAGAAGGAGGCGGACCACTGGGTGCCGCGCGTGCACGAGGTCGCGGCCGCCAACCCCACCTGGTCCGAGCTGGACATCACCTGGGCGATCGTCGAGGAGATGGCCGCGCGTGGCGCCGCCGTGCTGCAGCCGGTGTACGAGCGCCACCACGGCCTGGCCGGCCGCCTGTCGCTCCAGACCAACCCGGCCAACCACCGCCACGCCGAGCGGATGGTCGAGCAGGCGCTCCGGTTCCATGCGCTGGCGCCCAACATGCAGGTCAAGTTCCCGTGCACGGCGGCCGGGATCGCCGGCATGGAGGAGGCGACGGCGCACGGCGTGAGCATCAACTCGACGGTCAGCTTCACCGTCCCCCAGGCGATCGCCGCGGCCGAGGCCGTGGAGCGCGGGCTCGCGCGTCGCGAGGCGGCGGGCGAGGACACGTCCACGATGTCCCCCATCGTGACGATCATGATCGGGCGGCTGGACGACTGGATGAAGGTCCTCGTCGAGCGCGACAACCTGGCCGTCCACCCGGACGCCCCCAACTGGGCCGGCGTCGCGGCGTTCAAGCGCGCCTACGCCATCTTCCGCGAGCGCGGCTACCGCTCGCGCCTGCTGGCCGCGGCCTACCGGCACCGGCTGCACTGGACCGAGATCGTTGGCGGCGAGGTGAGCATGACGATGCCCCACTCGTGGCAGGTCCGGTTCGATGCCAGCGGGATCGCCCCGGAGCCGCGGATGGATGTCCCCGTGGACCCGGCGCTGATCGCCGACCTGTACCAGCGGGTGCCGGACTTCCGGCGCGCCTACGAGCCGGACGGCCTCGCGCCCGAGGAGTTCGAGGGGTACGGCGCGGCATCCCGCACGCTGCGGTCGTTCGTCAAGTCCTACCACGACCTCCAGGGCGCGATCCGCGACCTGGTGCTGCCGGACCCGGACGCCCGCCCGCGCTGAGCAGCGGGCACCGGCCCGTGTCATCGCCCCACGCCCTCGCCGGGGGTCGGGCGTCAGCCCGCCTCCACCGCCACGCGCCCGGTGGCGGCGCGGGGCGGCAGCTGCACCAGCACGACGGCCACGAGGATCGCGGCCCCGCCCACCAGCTCGAGGACGGTCAGCCGCTGGCCGAGGGCGACGGCCGCCACGACGACCGCGACGACCGGCTCCACGGTCATGGCCACGGCGGCCCGGGTGGAACCGATCAGTCGCACGCCGCCGATCACCCACACCTTGGGCAGGGCGCCGAACGTCGCGGCGCACGCGATCGCCGCCCAGGCGACCGGCGCCGCGAGCCACGCACCGGCCACGCCGGGCCCCCCGATCAGGATCGCCGCCGTGCCCGAGATCAGCAGCCCGCCGCCGAGGACGAGCGAGGTGGCCTGGACGGCGGGCACGTCGTCGAACCCGCCCCGGATCGCCACCAGGTAGATCGCGTGGCAGGTCGAGGCGAGGGCGGCCAGGGCGATGCCCGCAGCGGTCGCGTGGGCCTCGGGGCCGAGCTGGCTGCCCAGCACCAGGGCGAGACCCGCGCACGCGCCCGCGAGCGCGAGGATCCGGACCGGGGTCAGGCGCTCCCGGCCGAGTGCCGCGGACATCACCGCGACCAGCACCGGGTAGCAGTAGAAGATGACCATCACTAGCCCGACGGCCATCGCCTCGAAGGCGAAGAACAGGACGAGGTTCATCAGGCCGTTGACGGCCACGGCCAGGGCGAGCATCGCCCGCTGCCGGCGCGCCAGCCGGGCGAGGCTGACCGCCGGCTGGCGGTGGGCAAGGATCAGCGCGCCCAGGATCGCGGCGCCCAGGCCCGCCCGGAGGGCGCTGAACGTCGCGGGCCCGACGCCCTCGCCGTACGCCACGGCCGCGACCGGCCCCAGGGTGCCCATGGCGCCCGCCGCCGCGAGGACCCTGAGCAGACCGCCGAGCTGCCGGCTGTCCGTCGCGCCCGGGTGTGCCGCCATCGTGCCCTCCGGCCCTGTCCCCGCTGGTCGGGGTCGTGGATGAATCCGCTTGCATTGGACGGGGCGCGGCGACTACTATCCTCGATAATCGATGATCTGACGCACGGGCTGCAGCGATCCGAGCCGTCCCCCCGGCCGTTGACGCGCCGTCGAGCGCCCGCCTATCATCGATTATCAATCAAGAACAATCGATTATCAATCACGAGCGGTGGCGCACCGACTCCCTCGCGAGGGCGTGCGATGACCAGAGGGGCATGGGGGCACAGCGGATCCCGGCGGATGGGCACCGTCCCGCGCGGTGATCGCGTCCCGCACCGCGCCGGGGGCGGCGCCTGATGGAGTTCATCACCCAGAGTCTCGTGATCGGCCTCACCGAGAACGCGCCCCTGGTCCTCGCCGCGATCGGCTTCGCCCTGCTGTACCGCCTGACCGGCCTGATCAACGTGGCCTACTCCGAGACGATCACGCTCGGGGCGTACTTCGGGATGTGGTTCAACACGACGTACGAGCTCAACTTCTACGCCATCCTGATCCCCACCGCGCTCCTCGCCGGCGCCCTGAGCGTAGCCACCTACCTCGCCCTGTTCCGGCCGGCGAGGCACCACTACGTGGGCGCGCTGGAGCTGATCATCATCTCGTTCGGGCTGTCGATCTTCCTGCGGCACGGCCTGCAGTTCGTGTTCGGCTACCCGGAGCGGTTCTACGACGTCCCGCCGCCCGACACGATCATGATCCTCGGCGTCGGCGTGACCTCGTTCCGCCTGCTCGCGCTGGTGAGCGTCGGCGTGCTGTCCCTGCTCCTCTACCTGTTCATCCAGCGGACCGACTACGGCCTCAAGATCCGGGCCCTGGCGAGCGACGAGGACCTCGCCCGCGTGAGCGGGATCCGGCCGCTCGTGGTCACGGTGCTGATCTGGTTCATCGCCGGCGTCGCCGGCGGGCTGGCCGGCGCGTTCTACGGCGTCGGCGCGTCCGTCTCGCCACTGCTCGGCTGGCGGCAGTTCCTGCTGATCCTGATGGTGGCGCTCGTGGGCGGCAGCTGGGGGCTGGGCGGCGTGATCGCCGTCGGCGTGGGGACGAGCGTGGCCCTGGCAGCCATGGCCCTCGCCCTCGACCAGGTCCTGTACGCGCAGCTGGCGCTGATCGTCGCGTTCGTGGTCGTGCTCAAGATCCGCGGCGCGCGGCGCGCCGAGACGGGGAAGGTGTAGGCCATGAACCTCGACTGGCTGGACGCCTTCCTGATCACGGGGCTGTTCGAGGTCGCGATGGTGATCGGCCTCGCCCTGCTGCTCCACCTCCAGCTCGGGCTGGCCCGGATCGCCAACTTCGGCATCGTCGGGTTCTGGGGCCTGGGCATGTACACGTTCGGCGTGCTGTACGTGCGGGTCGACTGGCCGTTCGGCGACCCGTGGCAGTTCCTCGTCTGCGCCGTGGCGGCGACGCTCGCCGCCGGCGTGGCCGGCCTCATCGTGGGCTGGCTCATCTCGGACCTCGACACCGACGGCGTGCTCGTGGGCACGCTCGGGTTCGCCACCGCCGTCCAGATCCTGGCCACCACGCAGGATGACCTCACCGGTGGGGCGCGGGGGATGGGCGGGCTGGACTTCCCGTACGACATCGGCCGGGTCAAGGAGAACGAGCTCCTGTGGCTCGTGATCACGGCTCTCGTCGTCGCGGCGATCTTCCTGTATGCCTGGTGGGTCCACCGGTCGCCCTACGGGCGGCTCCTGGTCGCCGTGGGCGCCAACGAGCCGCTGGCACGCAGCCTGGGCAAGTCGACGTTCCGGACCAAGCTCTGGCTGTTCGCCGTCACGTCGGGCGTGATGGGTCTGCTCGGCGCCATGAACGGGGTCATGGTGCGCTACCTCGACATCGGCAACGTCGGGATCGCCGTCACGCTCGCGGCCATGGTGGGCCTCGTCCTGGGCGGCACGGCGCGCGTGTGGGGCGCGGTGATCGGTGTCCTGCTCACGGTGGGGCTGTTCGACATCGTGGTCCAGTCCTACCTGCCCCTCCCCCGGGAGTGGTACACGCAGGCGATCCCCGTGCTCCGCGAGGCCCTGTTCGGCCTCGCGCTGATCCTGGTCCTGGTGTTCCGCCCGCTGGGCATCCTCGGCGACATGCGGCGGGACGGGCTGATGCGGAGGATCCATGGTCGCTGACGTCGTCGAGGCCCCGGCCGTCACCCGTCCCCGGATCCGGATCCAGGGGGCGGTCAAGAGCTTCTCGGGACGCGTCGTGGTCGACGTCGACGACCTGGTCCTGGGCGACCAGCCGATCGAGGGCCTGATCGGCCCCAACGGCGCCGGCAAGACGACGCTGATGCGCATGATCATGCACTCCACCCCGCTCGACCACGGCACGATCACGCTCCTGCCGCCCGGGGGCCGCGAGACGGTGCTGTCGGGCCTGCCCGCCCACCGGATGGCGCGCCACGGCGTCGTGAAGTCCAACCAGGTGATCATGGACTTCGACAAGCTGACCATCTGGGACTCGCTCCTCCTGGCCGTGGCCGAGGCCGAGTACGAGCAGCCGTACCGGGTGTTCAGCGAGCGGACGGTGTTCGGGCGGCACGAGCAGGAGATCCGCCACTACCTGGACTACTTCGGGTTCGCGGACCCGACGGCGTTCGCGCTGTCCGCGGGCGAGAAGAAGCTGCTCGACATCGTCCGCTGCCTCCTGCTGCGGCCCTCGTTCCTGCTGCTCGACGAGCCCACCGCCGGCCTGCCCGACGAGCTGACCGACAAGGTCATGACGGTGGTCAAGGACCTGGCCGCGGCCGGCACCTCGGTGGTGATCGTGGAGCACGACCTCAACGTGATCTGGAGCCTCTGCGACGAGGTCCTGTTCATGGCCGAGGGCAGCGTGGTCCTGCGGGGCGCCCCACAGGAGATCCGCGCCAACCGGACGGTCGTCGAGAAGTACCTCGGTGAAGGCCATGTCTGACGCGGTCCCGTCCGTCACCCTCGAGGTCGAGGGCCTGCGCAGCGGCTACCACGGGGTGACCGTCCTCAAGGGCCTGGACTTCGCCGTGGGCAACGAGATCTTCGCCGTGCTGGGAGCCAACGGCGCCGGCAAGACCACGCTGCTGGCGACCCTCGCCCGCCTCATCCCCCTGATGGCGGGCACGATCCGGTTCCAGGGCACCGACGTGTCCACGCTGCGCCCGTACGAGACGGCCGCCCTGGGGATCGGGTACGTGCCCCAGGAGAAGGGCGTCTTCACCGACCTCACCGTCCTCGAGAACCTCACCGTGGGCGGGATGATCGGCGCCCGCTCGCGGGACGAGCGGATGGCCGAGGTGCTCGAGCTGTTCCCGGACCTGCGGACCCTCCAGGGCCAGAAGGCGGGGACGCTCAGCGGCGGCGAGTCACGGATGGTGGCCTGCGGCCGCGCCCTGATGCAGGACCCCCGGGTGCTGCTGCTCGACGAGCCCACCGCCGGCCTGTCGCCGCTGTACGTGGACATGTTCTTCGACAAGATCCGGGAGATCCACGAGACCCGGGGCGTCGCCATCGTCCTCGCCGAGCAGAACGCCACCAAGGCACTCCAGGTCGCGGACCGGGTGATGGTGCTGAGCCTCGGCGAGGCGTACGCCGTCATGGACGCCACCCAGTTGACGACCCAGCAGCTCAAGGAGGGATACCGGATCTGAGACCCCCCTGCGGCGTCCCGCACCACCGGATCTGAGACCACCCTTCGGAGCACAAACGCACACAGGAGGAGACGCAATGAGGGTCGGTACCACGAAGCACGGCCGCATCCTGACCGGGATCGCGGTCCTCGCGCTGGTCGTCGGCGCCTGCGGCAGCGGTGCCGCAACCCAGGCGCCCCCGTCGGGCGAGGCGCCGTCAGGGCAGGCCACCACGCCGCCGGAGACCGGACCGGTCGTGGTCTGCGAGCTCGCCTACTACACCGGCTCGTTCGCGGCCTACGGGAAGGCGCTCACCAACGATGTGCGCTTCCCGATCGAGGAGGTCATCAACCTCGACCCGCCGCTCGGACGGACCTGGGACCTCGTGTCCGAGGACATCGGCGACGACCACGAGGGTGAGGCCGCCAAGATCTGCCTCGAGCAGCACGGTGCGGAGATCGTGGTGAGCATCGCTCACCAGTACCGGACGTACCGCGACTACATGATGGATTACTGGCAGGAGAACGACTCGCCGCTCGGACCCTCGGTCCACGGCGGCGCGATCCCGGGCAACCTCGGCGGCAAGGCCGCGGAGCCCATCTTCCGGGCGCAGGGCCTCGACGAGGCCCTGGGGACGTACGGCAGCCTGTACGCCTCCGAGCAGGGCCTCAACAAGATCGTCATCTTCGCCACCCAGGTCGAGGGCTTCCAGCTGGCCGCCGACGCGGCCGAGAAGGCCGCCGAGTTGCTGGGTCTCGAGGTCCTGGCCCGGATCGACGTCCAGGTCAACCAGCCCTCCTACCGGGCCGAGGCCCAGAAGATCGCCGACCTCAAGCCCGACGCCGTCATCGTCCAGGCGGGTTCGACCGAGTCCGCCGCGATCATCAAGGGCGCGGCCGAGGCCGGCCTGTCGCTCAACTGGATCGGCGAGACCGGCTGGGCCGAGGCCGAGTTCATCGGGACCCTGGGCACCGACCCGATCGCCTCGCAGAAGGGGATCGGCTTCCCCTCGTTCGCACCCAACAAGTCCACCCCGGCCTGGGAGTTCTTCCAGCCGCTGTGGGACGCACAGACGGACAAGGCCTATGACGCGACGGGCCAGTACGCCTTCTCGACCTACGACCTCATGATCCAGACGGCGCTCGCCGTCGAGGCCGCGGGCTCGTACAAGGCGAGCGCCTGGGCACCGGCCATGTTCGAGGTCGGCGAGGGCGGCGAGGTGTGCTACACGTACGCCGACTGCCTGAAGCTGATCCGCGAAGGCAAGGACATCGACTACGAGGGCGTCACCGGGCCCGGCCTGTACTCCGACGGCGGCGTCAACGCGGTCACCCCGGCGTTCATCCCGTACACGGCGGATGGGACCACCGGCGAGCCCGTGCTCCTCGATGCCGCGAAGGGGCTGGAGATCCTCGAGCAGATCGTGACCAAGGCGACCTGCGAACCCGAGAACCCGCCCAACGAGTGCCAGTGGTAACGGCCTAGATCCCGTTCCCACACGGGTCGGAGGGGGTCCTCCCGCCATCGGCGGGAGGAC
>JBFMAT010000029.1:0-7459 GCA_040755495.1 Chloroflexota bacterium | reverse complement strand
GGGGGGGGGGGGGGCCCCCCCCCCAGGGGGGGGCGGCCCCCCTCTCCACGTCCCGGCGGCGCGCGTGCGATGTCGCCGGGGGCGATCTCCGGGACCCTTGACCGGGGGCGCGCTGCGGCGTATTCTCGATAATCGATTGTTGTACTCGCGGGCCGTCCCCCCGCGGCGGACGGTGAGGTATCCCGATGATCAAGCGCGTGGCGCGCTCCGAGGCGGAGATCGTCCCCCTGCCCGGCCGGACCTGGCATGCCTACTTCGGCCCCCACAACAGCGCCGCCCGCAACGTGTCGATGGGCGTCTCCGTGTTCCCCGCCGGCTCCCGGCCCGAGGGCCACGTCCACCCCGCCGAGGAGGAGACGATCTACTGCGCCGCGGGGCGCGGCCGGATCGTCACCCCGGACGGGGTCGCCGAGGTCGAGCCCGGCGTCGTCGTCCACGTGTCACCGGGCACGTTCCACGCCACCGAGGCGGACGGCCCCGAGCCGCTCGAGCTGGTGTGCCTGTTCTCCCCGCCGGTGGTGTCGGGCTCGTACGAGAAGGGCAGCGGCGCATGAGCACCCCGGCCGGCACGACGACGCCTGCGGACGCCGCGGAGGTCGCGCGCCTCGAGGAGATCGCCCGGCGGATCCGTGTCCACGTCGTGCGGGTCGTCAACCACGCGCGGGGCGGCCACCTGGGCGGGCCGCTGTCGGCCGCGGACCTGCTCGCCGCGCTGTACTTCCACACGATGCGCGTCCGGCCCGAGGACCCGGCCTGGCCGGACCGTGACCGGTTCGTGCTGTCCAAGGGCCACAGCTCGATCGGCCTGTACGCGGCCATGGCGCTCCGCGGCTACTTCCCGGAGGAGGAGCTGCTGACCTTCGACGCGGCCCACTCGAGGCTCCAGGGCCACCCGGACATGACCCGGCTGCCCGGGCTCGACATGTCGACCGGGTCGCTGGGCATGGGCATCTCCGCCGCCATGGGCATCGCGCTCGGCGGGCGCCTGACCGGCCGTGACATCCGGGCGTTCGTGATGCTCGGCGACGGCGAGTGCCAGGAGGGCGAGGTCTGGGAGGCCGCGATGTCCGCGGCGAAGTACGGGCTCGACAACCTGGTCGCGATCGTCGACCACAACAAGCTCCAGCAGTTCGGCTGGCACGGGGACGGGCCGGACGGCCGCCTGCCACCGCAGGTCCCGGGCGAGCTCGCCGGCAAGTGGCGCGCCTTCGGCTGGCGGGTGCTGGAGGTGGACGGTCACGACATGGGGGCGATCCTGGGCGTCCTCGACGAGGCGACCCGGGGCGACGGACGGCCCACGGCCGTGATCGCCCACACCGTGAAGGGCAAGGGCGTCTCGTTCATGGAGGGCCACTACTTCTGGCACACGCGCCTGATCAAGCCCGAGGAGTTCGCGCAGGCGATGGCGGACCTGGGAGAGGCCGCGCCGGCGGCGGAGGAGACGGCCCGATGACGCTGCCGATGACGCTGCCGATGGGGCGCCCGATGCGCGAGATCTTCGGCGAGACCGTGGCCCAGCTCGCGACCGAGGATCCTCGGGTGGTCATGCTCGACGGCGACGTCGGCAGCTCCACCCGTGGCGACATCTTCGAGCAGGCCCACCCGGACCGCTACCTGCAGATGGGGATCGCCGAGCAGAACATGCTGGGCGTCGCGGCCGGGCTCGCGACGATGGGCCTGATCCCGTTCATCAGCACCTTCGTCTCGTTCGCGGTCGTCCGGCCGCTGGACCAGATCCGGGTGCTGATCGCGCAGACCGGGCTCAACGTCAAGATCACCCCGGGCTACGCCGGGCTGTTCACCGGCATGACCGGGATGAGCCACATCATCGTGGACGACATCTCGATCATGCGGGCGATGCCGGGCATGGTCACGGTCTCCCCCGCCGACGACGTGGAGGCCGCGCAGGCGCTCCGCTGGGCGGCGGCGTACCAGGGGCCCGTGTACGTCCGGCTCGTCCGCGATGCCACCCAGCGGCTGTTCGACGAGTCCTACCGCTTCGAGTTCGGCAAGGCGGTGACCGTCCGCGAGGGCGGCGACGTGACGCTGTTCAGTACCGGCGCCCAGACGCCGCGGACCGTGGACGCCGCGGCGCTCCTCGCGGCGGAGGGCATCGACGCCCACGTGGTCCACGTGCCGACGCTCAAGCCCCTCGACGTCGAGGCCATCGTGGCCGCGGCGGAGCGCACGGGACGGGTGATCACGGTCGAGGAGCACACGGTCATCGGCGGGCTGGGCGGCGCGGTGGCCGAGACGCTGGGCCAGCACCGGCCGACGCGGATCGACCGGATCGGGCTGCAGGACCTGTACATCCAGTCGGGGCCCAACGCGGCGCTGCTGGACATCTACGGGCTGTCGGCGGCGCGGGTCAGCGAGCAGGTCCGGGACCTCCTGGCCGCCGCGCGCTGAGGGCCGGCTGCCGCCGGTTCGCGCGCCGCAGGCCCGGCGGCCGCGGATCAGGAGGGCGCGACGCCGTTCACCGCCTGCAGCGGGCCGGTGTCCGCGAGGCCCTGTCCCAGGTGCTCGCGGACCTCGTCGAAGTGCCGCTCCAGGGCCCGCACGACGAGCTCGGGGTCGCGGCGCTGGACGGCGTCCAGGATCGGGCCGTGGAGGTTCGCCGTCCAGTTCGCGTCCGCGCCCGGCGCCACGAGCGTGATGTAGGTCCGCGAGAACGGCTCCAGCGAGCGCCACACCCGCTCGAGGGTCAGGTTTCGCGAGACCTCGATCAGCTTGCCGTGGAAGCTCGCGTCCGCGAGCGCCACGGTGTGCCGGTCGCCCGTCTTGGCGGCCTGGTGCATCTGGTCGCAGTAGCGGGCCAGCTCGGCGACGTCGGCGTCCGTCAGGGCGGGGACGGCGAGCCGCGCGCCGAGCGCCTCGAGCGCCGAGCGTACAGCGTACGCCTCGAGCAGCTCGCTGGTGTCCGGCCGGCGCACGCGGGCGCCGCGGAAGGGCAGGATCTCGACGACCCCCAGCGCCTCGAGGCCCCGCAGCGCCTCGCGCACCGGCGCCTGGCTCGTGCCCAGCTCGCGCGCGATCCGGGTCTCGACGATCCGCGAGTGGGGCGGATAGCGCCCGGCGAGGATCGCCTGGAGGATGTGGTCCTTCACCTGGTCGGCGAGGACGCTGCGCGAGATCGTGGTGTCGCCGGGCATCGTGGCTCCCTGCCGGGGCGACGTCCCGCGCCGGATCGACCGGTCGTGACCGCGGCGCGCGCTCGGCCGCCCGTCGGGCACAGTCTATCGGGGCGCGCCGCCCTCGATTCGGGCGACGGCGTCCCACCAGGCCACGGGGTCCGCGAGGGGCGCCGTCCTGGCGACCGCGAACTCGATCTGGGCCATGCACCGATCGCGCCACACGCCGCCCGCGATGAACGCGTCGTGGGCGCCCGGCGCCCGGAGGTCGACGCCCAGCAGGTCACGGCAGTCCACCGCACCGTGGGCGGCGCGGAACGCGTCCATCAGCTCCGCCGTGAGCTCGCGCGCGACCCGCTTCGCGTGCCCGTGATCCGCGATCCGCTGCCCGGCCAGCATGCCCAGCGCGAGGGCGGCGCCCGAGATCGCGCCGCACGTCCCGCCGCCGTACGCGACGCCGCCGTTGAGCGCCATCGCCGGCGACGGATCGGCCGGCTCGGCCAGGCCGAACGCCGCCTTGAGCACGACGAACGTCGTCTCCGCACAGCCGTACACGTTGCGGTCGTCGAGGAACAGCCGGCGGGCGGCCTCGACCGCGTCCTCGGGGCGACCGTGGGTGACGGGATCCTGCCGATCCATCCCCAGATCGTAGTCCCGCGGCACCCAGGCCGCGGCACCCAGGCCGCGACCGGCACGCGCGCCGCGACCGGCACGCGCCGCTCGGACACGCCGCGCCGGTTGATGCTGCCGTCTTGCGAGATTGCGCAAGATCATGCTAACTTCTGTGCATGTCGTGGACGAACCTGAGCGAGATGGGCTGACCGCGCCGTGGCCGCCAGCGACCTCGCCGCCCTCCGCCGCCAGCGCCTCAGCGTGATCGTCGAATCGCGCCGGGCGGTCCGGCTGGAGGAGCTCAGCGCGGCCCTCGGCGTGTCGCAGGCCACCGTGCGCCGCGACCTCGACGAGCTGGCGTCCGACGGCCGCCTGCGACGGGTCCATGGCGGCGCCGTCGCCGTTGACGAGCGCGCCGGCGAGCCCCACTTCGAGGCCAAGGCCGCGACCGCGGCGGCCGAGAAGCTGCGCATCGCGCAGCGGGCGATCGAGCTCCTGGCGCCCGACGACACGGTCTACCTCGACAGCGGCAGCACGGTCCTCGCGGCCGCCCGCCTGCTCCACGGCTGGAACCGGCTGACCGTGGTCACCAACAGCCTGCCCGTCGCGACGGAGCTGATGGGGCGGGGGCCGCGGCTGATCGTGATCGGCGGCGAGGTCCGCGCGACCAGCCAGGCGATCGTCGGGCCGATGACCCGCGCGATCCTCGACACGATCCACGTCGACCGGGCGCTGATGGGCACCTATGCGCTGTCGCTCGAGGACGGCCTGATGACCACGGACCCATCCGAGGCGTACACCAAGGAGCTCGTGATGACCCGCGCCCGCGAGGTGATCGTCCTCGCCGACGCCGGCAAGCTCGGCACCCGGTCGCTCGTGCGCGCCGGCGGCCTCGACGACGTCGACGTCCTGGTCACCGACGCCCGCGTGGACGAGCGCACGCTCCGGGCGCTCCGGCGCCGCGGCGTGCGCGTGATCACGACATGAACCCCGACCATTCCGCATTCCAACCTCCCGGAGGCCCACCCGATGACCGCTGACACCGCGTACCGGAGCGACGCTCGCCCCGACTTCGCCCCGTTCGAGGAGTCGTGCGGCACGATCGCCGGCTTCGCCTACACCGGCGACCTGGCGACCGAGCTCGCCGCGGGCGGGATCACGGCATCCGAGGCGCTCGACCTGCTCGACGACATGCTCGCGATCCGCGAGGTCGAGGAGATGATCGTCCGGCTCCGCTCCGGCGGCTACGAGCCCCTGGCGGGCTACGACTACCGCGGGCCGACGCACGTCTCGATCGGCCAGGAGGCGTCGCCGGTGGGGGCGTGCAGCGTGCTGCGCGTCGACGACAACGTCACCAGCTCGCACCGCGGCCACGGGGACGCCGTCGCCAAGGGCTTCTCCGCCATCCGCCGGATGACCGACGACGAGCTCCGCGCCCGCGTCGCCGGCGCGACGGCGGCGACCCGCGAGGCGCTGCTCGAGGCGGCCCTCGAGGAGCACGTGTTCCGCGTGATCGCCGAGCTGTTCGGCAAGGAGGAGGGCTACGGCGCCGGGCGTGGCGGCGGCATGCACATCGGCGACTTCAGCACCGGCAACCTGGGAGCCAACGCGATCGTGGGCGGCAGCGTGCCGATCGCGACCGGCGCGGCGATGGCGCACCGCTACCAGCGGTCGGACCGGGTCGTGTGCTGCTTCGCCGGCGACGGCGCGTACGCCAACGGCGTGGTCCTCGAATCGCTCAACTGGGCGGCCCAGGCGCAGTGGACGAACCACCTCGCGGGCGACCACCCGTACGGGCTGCCGATCATCTACTTCATCCAGAACAACCACTACGGGATGACCCACCGGAGCGACGACGAGGTGATGGGCGTCGCCCGCCTCGCCCGCCGGGCGGCCGGCTTCGCGACCGACAACATGCACGCCGAGACCGTCAACGGCATGGACGTCCTGGCGGTCCGTGACGCCGTCCGGCGCGCCGTCGCGCGGTGCCGCGCGGGCGAGGGCCCGGTGCTCATCGAGGCGAGCACCTACCGCTACTACGGGCACTCCCTGTCCGACCCGCGGAACGAGTACCGGACCCGCGAGGAGGAGGCCGCCTGGCGGGCCGTGGACGCGATCGAGCGCCTCAAGGGCCAGCTCCTCGCCGGTGGCGTCGCCGACGAGGCCGCGCTGGCCGCCGTGGAGCAGCGGGTCCGCGAGCGCAACGCCCGCGCCGCCGTGCGCGCCTCGCTGGCCACCGATCCCGCTCCCACGGACGCCCTCCGGTTCCTGTACACGGACGGGGCGTCCGACGTGGTCCCCGCGGGCAGTGGCGACGTGCGGCTGCTCGCTCCCCTGCCCGAGGCCAGGCGCGGTCCCGGCGGCGAGATCACCTACCGCGACGCCCTGCGCGACGCCCTCGCCGAGGAGATGGTCCGCGACTCGCGGGTCGTGTTCTACGGCGAGGACGTCGCCGACTACGGCGGGGCGTTCAAGCTGACCAAGGGGCTGCTCGAGTCGTTCGGGCGCGACCGGGTGTTCAACACGCCCATCTCCGAGGCGGCGATCTGCGGCACGGCGGTGGGCGCCGCGATCGTGGGGCTGCGGCCGGTGGTCGAGCTGATGTACATGGACTTCGCCCTGATGGCCTCGGACCAGATCGCCAACCAGGCGGCGAAGTGGCACTTCATGAGCGGTGGCCAGGTCGAGGTCCCGCTCGTCATCCGGGCCTCGGTGGGCGCCGGCAAGGGCTACGGCGGCCAGCACAGCCAGAGCCTCGAGAGCCTGTTCACGCACCTGCCCGGGATCTGGGTCGTGTACCCGTCCAACCCGGCGGACGCGAAGGGCCTGCTCAAGGCCGCGATCCGGACCAACAACCCAGTGCTGTTCGTCGAGAGCCAGGGCCTGTATCCGGCCAAGGGCGTCGTGCCCGAGGGCGAGCACCTGGTGCCGATCGGGGTCGCGCACGTGGCCCGCGAGGGGGCGGACCTGACGCTCGTGGCGTGGGGCCCGGCCGTGCCCGACGCCCTCGCCGCCGCGGACCGGCTGGCGGCCGAGGACGGCGTCGCCGCCGAGGTCATCGACCTGCGCAGCCTCGTGCCGGTGGACATGGACACCGTCCTCGCCTCGGTCCGCAAGACCGGGCGCTGCGTCGTGGCGGCCCAGGCCGTCCTGGGCGGCAGCTTCGTCAACGAGGTCGTGGCCAGGATCCAGCAGGATGCCTTCGACTGGCTCGACGCGCCGGTCGGGCGGATCGGGGCCCAGAACGGCATCTCGCCCCAGGCCGAGAGCCTGGAGCGGGCGTTCCTGCCGGGGGTGGACGACATCGTCGCCGCCGCGCGGGCGCTCCGCTAGGCACCGGCGGGACGAGCAGGGAGCCGAACGATGGCACACGCGATCCTGATGCCCAGGCCCGGCCAGATGACGGAGGAGTGCACGGTCATCGCCTGGCACAAGCGGGAGGGCGACCCGGTCCACCGGGGCGACGTCCTGTTCGAGATCGAGACCGACAAGTCGACGATGGAGGTGGAGGCCTTCGACGAGGGCGTGCTGCTCCGGATCGTGGCCCCCGAGGGGGCGACGGTCCCGGTCAACGCCGTGTGCGCCTGGGTGGGCGAGGCCGGCGAGGCGGTCCCGGACCACGGGCCGGCCATCGCGGTCGCGGCCCCGGCGGCGGCCGGGTCGCCGGCGGCGGCCGAGTCGCGGGCGGCCGGTCTGCCCGAGGCCGGCCCGGCCGG
>JBFMAT010000028.1:0-54611 GCA_040755495.1 Chloroflexota bacterium | reverse complement strand
GACCGACGCCGACGATGGCGAGCTCGAGGAGGCCGAGGAGCTCGAGGCGGCCGAGGACCTGGGCGATGCCGACCTCGAGCCGGAGCCCGAGGGCGCGGAGGAGCCGGCCGCGCCGGGTCGCGCGGCGGCTGCGGCCGTCCCCGGCGCCGGGGCGCGTCGGATGCGCGGGCGCCCGCCCGTGAAGGCGGCGGCGGCCCCGAGCGTGTCGGAGCTCGCGGTCAAGGTGAGCGACCGCGCCTCGGCGGCGTTCGTGCTCGGGCTCACGGGCGTGTTCGCGGCGATCCTGGCGTACGGGATGCTGTTCGGGCACGCCGGCTTCCTCAGCGCGCTGTTCCCGACGCCTAGCCCGGCGCCCACCGCCTCGCCGGTCGTCAGCGCCTCCCCCTCGGCGAGCGCGTCGACGCCCGCGAGCGCGTCGCCCGCGGCCAGCGGCTCGCCCGCCGCGTCGCCGTCCTCGGCCGCATCGCCGTCCCCCGCCCAGTCCCCCGCCGCCTCGCCGGTGGCCAGCGAGTCGCCCGCCGCGGCGGCGTCGCCGAGCCCGTCCCCGAGCTGATCGCCCGGGCCATGGACGACGTCCGGGCGCTGATGCGCGACGCCCGGGCGCGGATGGTCGCCGACCAGCTCCGCCGGCGCGACGTCCGGGACGAGGGCGTCCTGGCCGCGATGGGCGCCGTCCCGCGCGAGGCCTTCGTCCCGGAGCACGAGCGGTCGTGGGCCTACGAGGACGGCCCGCTCCCCATCGGCGGCGGGCAGACGATCAGCCAGCCGTACATCGTCGCGCGGATGACCGAGCTGCTCCACGTGGGCCCCGGCGACCGCGTCCTCGAGATCGGCACCGGGTCCGGCTACCAGGCCGCGGTGCTCGCGGAGCTGGGCTGCCGCGTCTCGAGCATCGAGCGGGATGCCGGGCTCGCCGCCGCCGCCCGTGCCCGGCTGCGCGAGCTGGGCTACGGCGACCGCGTCGACGTGCGGGTGGGTGACGGCAGCCTGGGCGATCCCGAAGGCGCGCCGTGGGACGCGATCCTCGTCACCGCGGGCGCTCCCGAGATCCCCGCCGCGCTCCGCGAGCAGCTGGGCGAGGGACGCCGCCTGGTGATCCCCGTCGGCACGCGCTGGGACCAGGAGCTGCTGGTCGTGGAGCGCCACGGGACGGAGTGGACGGAGCGCTCCGACGGGGGCTGCGTGTTCGTGCCGCTGATCGGCGCCGGCGGCTGGGACGGCTGAGGCAACGGGCGCTCCGTGCCCGACCGCGCGGCTATACTCGGCCGGCCATGACCCATGTCTTCATCGCCCCCCACCCGGACGACGTCGCGCTGTCCTGTGGCGGCCTCATCGCCGGACTCCGGGAGCTGGGCCAGAACGTCGCGATCCTGACGCTCTACTCGGGTGCCGGGCGCATGGACGACCTCACCGCGTACCAGCGAGAGGCGCTGGGCTTCGGGTCGAAGGCGATCTGGCCGGTGAGCGAGGCGTTCAACCGGGCGCACCTCCGGGCGGACTTCCCGGAGGACGCGTCCGCCGCCCCGTGGCAGGCGACCACGGCGCAGCTGAACGCGACCCAGGGGGACGCGGACGCCTCGGCCAAGCGGTTCTGGCAGCGATCCTCGTGGTACCGGCGGGCCCACATCCACAACGAGTCGCTGGCGGGCCAGCCGGTCATGGACGACGTCCGCGGCCAGGGCGCGGTGCTCACCAGCGAGCTCGTCGAGGCGGCCGACACGGGTGACACGATGGCCCGGCGCCGGCTCGAGGACGAGCGGTACGCGGCCTTCGCGGAGGCCTCGATCGTGTGGCTGGACCTCCCCGACGCCGTGTTCCGCGGCTACGAGGACGACGACCAACTGCTGGGCCTGCCGCGCACCGACGACCCGCCCCCGGTGGACCTGCTGCGCCGCGAGATCGCGCGCCTCGAGCCGCAGCGCGTGTACCTGCCGCTGGGCATCGGCGGACACGTGGACCACCAGCTGGCCCGCGATGCCGGCGTGGCGCTCCTGTCCGATGCGCGCCAATGGGTGATGCCGGGTCCGGACTACACCGGGATGATCGCGTTCTACGAGGACTTCCCGTACGCGTACTGGGAGGACTTCGGGCGCCTGGAGGACATGCCCGGCGGGTCGCTGGCGGGGATCCCGGCGGACGTATCGCTGACCGCGGAGTTCGCCGACATCGGCGACCAGGTGGAGCGCAAGATCCGCGGCATCGCCCTGTACGAGAGCCAGCTGGAGCGGCTGTTCGACGATCGGCGGGCGATGGCGGACGCCGTGCGCGCCTACGGGCACAAGGTCGCGGACATCGGCGGGCTGGGCGGCGGCTACGCCGAGCGCTACTGGGTCACGACGCGGGCCTGAGAAGATTGGGGGGTTCCGCGTTCGCGCACCGGGCCGCATCATCCGCGCACGCTATCGAGGGAGTGGATGACGCCGCCTGAGCCCATGACGACGCAGCGCCCGCCTGCAGGGGCGCTACTACAGCCCGTTCCGCTGCTCGCACGCCCGGCAGTCCGGCTGCTCGTCACCAGCGGCACGCTGCTGTTCGCGGAGCTGCTGCTGATCCGGTGGATCCCGGCGAACGTGATCTACGTGGGGTTCTTCCGCAACTTCATCCTCATGGCGAGCTTCCTGGGCATCGGACTGGGCATTCTCTGGGGACGCAATCCGCGACGCATCCAGCTGTCGCCGTTCGGTCCGCTGATGCTCGCGGTGGCGCTGCTGGTCACGACCGGGCGGGTGACGATCCAGCTCCGGACGCCGGGCGAGATCTTCTTCGGGCTGTCCGAGAACAAGGCCGCCGACGTCAACTTCATCGTCCTGCCGGTGCTGGTCGCGCTGGTGGCCCTGCTCATGGCCGGCTTGGCGATCCCGCTGGGCCGGCTGCTCAAGTCGATGCCCCCGCTCCACGCGTACACCTGGGACATCGCCGGGTCCATGATCGGGATCGCGGCATTCACGATCCTGTCCGGCCTCGGGACGCCGCCGGTCGTCTGGTTCCTCGTCCTCGGGGCCGTGCTCGCGCTCGGGGCGCTGGGCAACGGGATCTCCCGGACGTCCCTGGTCACTGGCGTGACCTTCGGCGCGACGATCCTGGTCGTGGCGCTCGCCGCGAGACCGAACCAGCTCTGGTCGCCGTATTACCGAATCGACACCTACTTCGGGGGCGGCGTCGAGGCGATCGACGTCAACGGCATCCCGCACCAAGGGATGTGGCCGGTGGAGCGGGCCGTCAACGAGCCGATGTACGACCAGGTCTACGAGTGGTTCCCTGACCGCACCTTCGGGCGCGTCCTGATCGTCGGCGCCGGCAGCGGGACGGACGTCGCTGTTGCGCTGGCCCGTGGAGCCGATCACGTGGACGCCGTCGAGATCGATCCCGTGATCGCGGATATCGGGGTCCAGCGCCATCCGGATCGCCCGTACGCGGACCCTCGCGTGACGCTTATCAACGACGACGGCCGGGCCTTCCTGCGCCGGACCACCGGCACGTACGACCTGGTGGTGTTCGCGCTCCCCGATTCACTCACGCTCGTGAGCACGTCCGCAAACCTGCGACTGGAGTCGTTCCTGTTCACGCGGGAGGCGTTCGAGGAGGTCGAGTCGCGACTCAGCCCCGATGGGGTGTTCGTGCTCTACAACTACTACCGCGAGGACTGGCTGCCCCAGAAGATCGCCGGCATGCTGCAAGGGGCCTTCGGGTCGGACCCGATCTTCAAGTCGTATGGCGGCGCGGCTGCGACGCTCGCCGCGGGCCCCCTGGTCGACGCAGTCGCCGGCCGACCACCCGGTGGCAGTGTGGACGTCATCGACATCGCTGGAGCGCCGCGGCCGGCGACCGACGACTGGCCGTTCCTGTACCTGTTGGAGCCGCACGTCGCGCCGTACTACGCGGGGGCGCTCGCCGTGATCCTCGCCTTCGGCGGTCTGCTCGTGTGGCGGGCGGCCCGTGGCAGTGGCACGTCAATGCGCCGGTTCAGCCCCCACTTCTTCCTGCTGGGGGTGGCCTTCCTGCTGCTCGAGACGCGGAGCCTCGTGAGCTTCAGCCTGCTGTTCGGCAGCACCTGGATCGTCAACTCGCTGGTGTTCTTCGCCGTGCTGGCGAGCGTGCTGGCGGCGATCGCCGTCAACGCGCGGTTCGCGATCCGCAATCCACTGCCGCTGTACGTGGCGCTCCTCGCCTCGATCGCGCTGGCCTTCCTGCTGCCGCCGGCGTCGCTGCTGATCGAGCCGCCGTGGCTGCGCTATGCGCTCGCGGCCGCCCTCGCCTTCGCACCCGTGTTCTTCGCCAACCTCGTGTTCAGCCACTCATTCCGCGATACGTGGACGGCGGACATGGCCTTCGCCTCGAACCTGCTGGGCGCGATGGTCGGCGGGGCGCTGGAGTACCTGGGCCTGCTGACCGGCTACCAGGCCCTGCTGCTGGTCGTCGCGGCGCTGTACGTGGCCGCGTGGCTGTCCGCCACCAGGGTGCGGGTACTGGCCGACGCCGACCTGGTCCCAGCGGGAGCTTCGACGTCGTGGGCGCCGGGCGAGGCCGACGCCTAGGGCATCAGCCGGCGATTGCCTGCGCCACCAAATTGGCGATCACCGCATGGCCGCGGTCGTTGGGATGCACGAGGTCGGGTGTCAACAGGTCCATGCCGACACGCCCGAATGCCGGCCGTAGGTCGACCAGCACCACGCGGGGATCGGAACGCGCGAGAGCCAACAGCTGATCCGCGTATGCGTCCCAGGGCGCCGCGCCGTGGAGGGCGACCTCGTAGGGGACGATCAGGACCACCCGTCCCGCCGAGATGTGCGTCACGATCTCCCGCATCCGGCCACCGAAGACGTCCGGCGCCACCCCCTGCACGTAGTCGTTGATTCCCAGCTCCACGACGACCGTCTCCGCCCTCCATGATCTCCCGACGAATGCGCCGGACGGGGCCCCCGGCGCAGCATCGATCCGCGCGGGAGCGCCGAGCAGCGACGGCCATGCGTGCCGTGCGTCAGATGCGCCCCACCCCGCCGTGACGCTGTCGCCGACGAGGATCACGGGAGGCTGCGCCGTTGATGCCACGAGGGCCATGGTGAGCGAGACCAGGGTTGCGATCGCGATCAGCGGCAGAGAGCGGAGGCTCGGTTCCGGGCGCCGGCGCTCGCGAACCCTCAAGCGATCGGACCTTGCGTCCATCGCGGATGCGTCCATGCCCCGGAGCATCAGACGTCACGGGCACCGCGCGTCATCGACCAGAGGTCATCCCCTCGAGCCTGATGATCGTCCCGGGACACGTGTCCACGACAGGCGTGGAACGCGGCTCACCTAGACCGGCGGACTCGTTGCTGCCGTGATGTCGGCGAGGACGATCCGCTGCTCAGCGGTACGGAGCGACAGCCGCCACGTACGGAGCGACAACGCCGGCCGCTCGACGAACTGCCACGACACAAACGCCAACGGCAGGACGATTGCCACGGACAACGCGAACAGCACCGGCAGGCCGAGGGCAGCGACGCCCGCGGTCGCCAGCACCTGCTGGATGGGATACGCGAGCACGTAGACGCCATACGAAAGGTCGCGATCGGTTCGGATTGGCAGCGCGGCCAACCCGAGCGCCGCGTAACTCATGAGAACGGCCGCGACTGGGAGTGAAGGGACCAGCAGGGCGATCACGCCGCCGCCGGCCGCCAGCGCGGCAGTCCAGCCGGACATCGGGATCCAGGTCCTCCACAGCCACGCGGCCGCTCCACAGGTGAAGGCGAGCAGCAGCGCGGTCCCAGGCCCCTCGAACGCCGGCGCCAGCGCCCAGAGGGCGCCTTGCAGGAGCAGCTCGCCGAGCACCATCGGACGCAGCCACCGGCGCGGCGTGAGCGCAAGCACCAGGTAGCAGAAGACCTCAAGGCCAAGCGTCCAGAGCGAGCCGTTGATCAATCCGCCGCCGAACGCGGCGCTGAGCCCCGCGTCTTCGGCGCCGCCCGTGAACAGCAATCGCGGCCCGACCCAGGCCGCGACGGCGCTCCCATCGACCGCGATGCCGCGCATCGTGGCGGCGAGCGGGACGGCGACGACCATCGTGAACGCGAGCGCCAGCCAGTATCCGGGCAGGATCCGGAGCGCCCGGTTTCGCACGAAGACCGCGATCGAGGTCCGCTCCCGGCTCCCCGCGAGCAGGAACCCGGACAGCGCGAAGAACGCGATGACGGCCACAAGCCCCAGGCTCGCCCGGCCGTGGGACAGCTCGAGCAGCGGCTCGAGCCCGTATCCGCCGATCGTCACAGAGTGACTCGCGACGACCACGAGCGCGAGGCCGAGACGCGCCGCCGTGATCCCGTTGTCGCGGGCATCGAACGCGGAGAGCCGTCGCGGCATCCCCATGCGGCGGGGAACCCCCAAGTGACCGGGCCGAAGGTAAGGGGTCATTGTGCCCCATTCGGGCTACCCCATCTGCCCGGCCGGACCGGACGGCGGTGCGAACTGGTGCCGCGCGGGGCTACTGCCTCCCCAACAGCCGTCCGCGGATCGCGACCCAGTACCAGCGCAGGTAGTGGGGTAGCCATCGCCGGAGCCTGAAGTTGCTCTGGCCCGCCGTCCTGTCGCGCCACGTGGTGGGCACCTCCGCCACGCGCCGGCCGGCGAGCGTCGCCTTGACCGTGAGCTCCAGCGCGAGCTCGAAGCCGGCCACGCTCTCGATCCGCGTCGCGTCCAGGAAGCGGCGCGAGTAGAGCTTGAAGTTGTTCGTGGCGTCGTGGGTCGACACGCCCCCGAACCAGTGGAGCGTGAGACCCGCCGTCCGGCTCATCAGCCGCTTGACCAATGGCCCGCCCACCTGGTGGCCGCCGCGCATGTAGCGCGATGCCGCGACGACGTCCGCACCGTCGCGGGCGAGGGCGACCATCGAATCCACGATCGGCGGCTCGTCCGAGCCGTCCGCCATGGAGACCAGCACGAAGTCCCCCCGGGAGGCGGCGATCCCGGCCTTCATCGCATTGAGCACGCCGCGTCCGAGGTCGTTCCGAAGGCCCCGGATCGCCGGCAGCTCACGGTGCAGGCGCTCGATGACCGGCACCGTCGGGTCCTCGTCGAAGTCGTAAACGACGATGATCTCGTGAGCCGTGGCGACTCCCTCGGTCAGGGCGCGCAGCACGGGATCGACGGCCTCTCCCTCCTTGAACACGGGCACGACGATCGAGAGCTGGGGCTCGGTCATGCCCGTCTCGCATCGGCCGTGGCCGTCGCGCCGGCCGCGTCGTCATCGGCTGCCGGCATGGTGAATCGAACGCCCAGCCGGACGGCGGAGACCATCCCGACGAGCGCGATCGGGACGACGGCGACGACGTGCGCAAGCACCGCGATCGCAAGGATCGAATCCGGGTTCGTCCCCGCGATCGACCCGATCGCGACGGCTCCCAGCTCGTAGGTGCCCAGGTACCCGCTCGCCGCGGGGAGGGCGGTGCCGAGGGCCGCCCCCACGGCGATCGTGGCGACCGCCGGCAGCCCGAGATCGACGCCCAGGGCACGGGCGCACGCCCAGAACGTGGTGACATCGCCCAGCCACGCCACGGCGCTCAGGAGCAGGGCTCCCGCGAACGCGCGCCGATCGACGGCGGCGATCCCACCCAGGAAGTGCCCGATGACGATCCGTGCGCGCTCGGGCAGCCGGCGGGGAAGGCGGTCCGCGATCAACGGTGCCACGTAGACCACGACACCCAGCCCGACGATCAGGCCGCCCGCCAGGGCGAGCGCCGGCCACCCGACGGCGCCCAGCGCTGCCGTGGCCAGGAGGCCGATCAGCAGCAGCGCCGCGAGATCCACCACGCGCTCGACCACCACCGAGGCGGCCACCGAGCCGATCGGCAGGTGCTCGCGGCGGGCCACGAGGACCGCGCGCGCCACCTCGCCGAGGCGAGCGGGGAGGACCGCGTTCACGAAGTAGCCGACGGTCAGGGGCGCGACGACTCGCCGCGTCGGCACGGTCGTGGCGGATGCGACGGTCAGCAGGAACGCCCACCGCCAGGCCCGGATCACCAGCTGCACGCCAAGGGCGACCAGCGGCAGTGCCAGCCAGACCGGGTCGATCGAGCCGAGGAGCGCGACCGTCGCCGGCACGTCCACGACCCGGACGAGCAGCAGGACGGCCCCGACGCTGATCGCGAACCCGACCGCCAGGCGGACTCCCAGGCGAACCTTCATGCGCCCGCGGTCGATGCTCGTGCGACGAGCAGCGTCTGCTTTCCGAGGACCCGCCAGGCCGGCGGGAACCGGAGGTAGGCGCGAACGAGGGCCGGATGCTGCGGGAGCCGGCTCTTCGTCGTGTACGGGAGGAGGCGCGGGATCATCCGCTCGATCTCGAAGCCGGCGGTCTCGGCTGCCTCGGCGAGGCTGCGCTCCGTGAGCGGGACCTTGTGGTCCAGGAAGTCCCAGTAGGCGCCGCCGACGAAGCGGATGTTGGGCTGGAGCACGATCATGCGGCCCGTCGGCTTGAGCACGTGGTGGACCTGGCGCAACTGGGCGACCACGGCCTCCGCCGACGGCAGGTGCTCCAGGTAGTTGCTCATGAAGGCGACGTCGAAGTGCCGCTCCGGAACCGCCGAGGCGAGGTCGAGCCCGTTCACCTGCACGAAGTGGACGTCGTCGCCGAGGGCGGCGCTCACGTCCCGGATGTCCGTCGCCCAGCGCTCCGCGCCCCGGACGTTTCGGATGAAGTAGCCCTCGTCGCAGGCGATGTCCAGCACGACCGCACCGGACGGGAGCCAGGGCCCGAGAAACGCCACGATCTCCGCCCAGACCGCCAGCTTGCTCCGCGCCTCAGCCTCGCTGAAGCGATGGCGGTAGAGCTGGTCGAGGTCGCCCTGGCCGCTCATAGGCGCCCCGCCTCCAGCTCGACGCGGATCCACGGGATGACCTCGTCCAGCATCTCCGACAGGCCGGTCGTGGCCTCGAAGCCGAGGACACGCTTCGCCTTGCGGACGTCCGGCACGCGGCGCTGGACGTCGTGGTCGAAGGGAGGATCGGACACGTAGCGGAACGGCCTCGCACCCTCGTGGACCCTGTCCCAGATCGCCTCCGCGAGCTCGAGCACGGACGTGGACGCGGCCGTCGACAGGTTGAAGTCCTCGTTGACGGCGGCATCGGACTCCATGGCGAGCCGGATCCCCCGGGCGAGATCGCCGCCGTAGGTGTAGTGGCGGACCTGGTTGCCCTCGCCCAGGATGTGGAGCGGGTCCTGGCCCTTGAGCGTCTTGAGCACGAGGTCCGGGACCACGTGCGAGAGCGCCAGCTTCACGTTGCCGCTCATCACGTCCGTGTCCCGGACCGCCCGTCGCTCGCCGATCCCCACGCAGTTGAACGGCCGCAGGATCGTGAACGGCAGGTGGTACTGCTGCCAGGCGCCGTGTGCGAAGTACTCCGAGGCGAGCTTCTGGAAGCCGTAGGTCGAGATCGGGGGCGGCGACGTCCGCTCGGCGCCCTCCGGCGTGGGGAACTGGGTGGTGGACTCGAACACCATCGAGCTGGACAGCACGACGATCCGCTGCAGCCGGCCGGCCCGGTGGGCCTCGATCGCCGCCTCGAACGTGGACGCCAGGATCCGCTCGTTCTCGGCCAGCAGGTCGAAGGCGAACTCGTGGAAGTAGCTGATGCCACCGATCATCGCGGCCGCCGCCACGACCTGGTCCACGTCCGCGGCCAGCTCCATGAGCAGGGCGCGGTCCTTCGCGTCGCCCTCGACGAGCCGGTACCGCGGGTCGTCGTCATAGCTCTTCGCGACGCGCCCGTACTTGCTGAAGTTGTCGACGCCGACGACCTCGTGGCCGGCGGCCAGCAGCTCCTCGACGAGGTAGCCGCAGATGAACCCGGCGGCGCCGGTGACCAGAACACGCATCAGCACACTTCCCTGTTCGTGGTTGCTCAGGATCCCTGGAGCGGGACGGCGAAGAACTCGTAGCTCAGCTCGCCACCGCGACCCGCGTTGTCACCATTGTCGGAACCCTCCTCGCGGACGGTGATCGTCCGCACCGGCGGGCCGTACGCGAACGGCTCGGACCCCTGGGCCGCGGCCGGGACGGCGAGCACGAGCCCGCTGTCGGCCGTTCGCGGCACGAGTCGGAACTCCTCGCCGTCCAGCGTGACGAACCGCTCCGGCGACTTCCACAGCAGCGTGCGCAACCGGCCGGTCGGGCCGTCGTCCAGGCCCCGGATCCTGACCAGGACGAACTGGTCCGGCGAGGGGGCGTCCGGCACCTGCACGGTCTCGCCGCGACGGGCGGTCGCCGTGCCGATCGGCGTCGCCTCCCCGCACGCGCGTCCCGTGTCCGCGAGCACCTGCCAGACACCCATGGCCGCGGTCTCGCGGTAGCGGCACAGGCGCTCCAGGGTCGCCACGGGCGATTCGAACCAGTAGTTGCGGAAGTCGACGGCGAAGATGGCCGTCCGGTGCGCGTCGGTGCGCGTCTGGTACCACCGAAGGATCAGCTCGGGACGCTCGACAGAGCGAAGCAGCGCGGCGTTGACCTCGTCCAGGTACGGCGTGTACGCGGAGTATGACTGGAAGACCGGGAGCGGGCGCCACGTGAACGTCGGGTAGGCGGTCGCCACGGCGGCGGCATACGGGTCGATGTGGACGGTCCGTCCGGCAAGCTGCTCGAGGATGCCCGGCGGGATCGCGAACGTCCTCCGGAGGTCGCGCCGGGTGCGGTCCAGGGCCACCTCCCAGCGCCACGGGAGGAGGCTGTCCCGCGCCTGGCCCGCGAACGCGATCGCCGACCGGGGGGCATTGAAGTACCCGAGCGGGGTGATCGGGCTGGTGCCCACCAGCCCGGCGGCCGCGACGGCGAGGATCCCGAGCTTCAGCCACCAGCTCGTGGCGCGCGGCATCAGCACCAGCAGCGTGAGCCCGAGGGTGGCGAACGTCGCGGCGAAGTGGCTCCGCACGAAGCCGTGCTTCCACAGGGCGAACAGCAGGAGCGCCGTCAGCCCGGCCAGCGCAACCAGGCGCCACCGTGGCCAGCCGGCCGACGTCCGGTACGCGGCCCAGGCCACCAGCCCGGAGATGACCACGAACGCCGCGATCGCCAGCCGCTGGCCAGGCTTGTCCATCCCCATCGCCTCGGAGTACCCGGAGATGAGCTCCAGCGAGGCGCGGACATAGGGGGCCAGGTCATCCAGGCGCTGGCCCGTGACCAGCCACAGGGCGAGCCCGGCCGCGCCCAGCGAGGCCGCGTAGGCGAGCAGGCCGCGGAACGGCCGTGGAGAGATCGCCAGGATGACGAGGCCCGCGCCCGCGGCCACGAACACGCCGACGTTGACCTTCCCCATGAATGCCACGGCCACCAGCACGCCGGCGACGACCGCGACGCGCATGGGGTTGGCGACTCGGTCCCGTCGCAGCAGGTCGACGCCGACGGCGAACAGCACGAACTGCAGCGCCTCGTACGGCGGGATGTAGGTGATCGTGCGGGCGAGGACGAACGTCGCGATCACCGCGACCCACAGCGGCATCAGCCGGCGAGCCCCCGCCAGCAACATGACCATCAACGACAGGTAGACGGCCACCACGCCGACGAAGGCGATCGTGCTCGTGGATCCGAGGAACGGCGCGGGCTTGGCGAGGAATCCGAGCGGGCCGTAGGTGTAGAGGATGTCCGTCCCGAACCGGAGACCGTCCTGCGCGGCCTGGTGAAGGCCGATCTGCCATGAGAGATCCAGCGAGTGGCGCGGATGGGACGGGACGGGCCAGGCGAGGACCACGGCGGTCATCGCCACGAGCGCGGTCACGAGCCAGGGGGCTCGGGCAACCAGCGATCCGAACCGGGTTGTCAGCGCCCCCTGGTCATCCACTCGCCGACTGCGCCATCAGAGCCTGATGCCCGATCCCATCGCCCCCCACACGTCGATCACGTCCTTCACCCCGACCTCGAGCGCGCGGTACTGGTCGTGGGGAACGCCGAGGACGAGGATGTCCGACCGGTCGATGACCTCCCGCACCGGCAGGAGTCGGGCGTCGGTGACGTACGGATCCGTGCACAGCACGTCCGCGCCCGCCCACATGAGCAGCTTCCGGAGCTTGTAGCTGAGCGATGCGCGGATGTCGTCCGACTCTGCCTTGAACGCCATCCCGAGGATGCCGACGGACCGGCCGGTGAGCGCGCCGTACCTGCGCTTGAGCGCCGCGACCATGTAGGCCGGGAGCCCCTCGTTGACCTGCATGGCGGACTGGCCGAGCGGGAAGTGATCGCTCGTGAACGCCGCCAGCTGCATCGTGTCCTTGAACAGGCACGGTCCGGCGGCGAAGCCGGGGCCGGGCAGGTCGCGCGCCCGGGGGTAGTCGTGGCGGATCGCGTGCAGGACGCTGTTGTAGTCGACACCGGCCTCGTGGGCGATCATGAAGAACTGGTTCGCGACCGCGAACTTCGTGTACCGCCACACGTTGGTGAACAGCTTCGCGAGCTCCGCCTCCTTGGTCGTCGTCCGGACGATCTGGCTCGTGAGTCGCCGGAACAGCGCTTCGGCGCGATCGCCGCTCACCGGGTCGTCAGCGCCGACGATCTGGGGCAGCGTGCGCAGCTCCTCGAGGGCATGCCCCTCGGCGATCCGCTCGGGGCAGAAGGCGACGTCGACCCGGAGCCCCTGGGCCCGGAACCGCTCGATGACGAACGCGGTGGTGCCCGGGTAGACGGTGCTGCGGAGGACGACGAGCGACCCGTCGCGGAGGTACGGGGCGATCTGGTCGACCGTCCGCTCGAAGATCGTCATCGACGGCGCCAGGAACTCGTCGACGGGCGTGCCCACCACGACGATCAGCTGGTCCGCGCGCGATATGACGTCACCGGTCGACGACAGCTCGAGGTTGCCGGACGCCAGGACCTCCGTCAGCAGCGCGTCTGCGCCGCCCTCGAGAAACGGCATCTCTCCCCGGGCGATCGTCGCGAGGGTCGCCTCGTTGGTGTCGTAGATGCCCACCCGGAGGCCCGCACTCGCCATGGCCAGGCTCAGCGGCAGTCCCACGTGACCGCCACCGCCCAGCACCACGAGATCGAGGTCGCGGGATTGATCGGACCCTGCGGTCACCGGGTGTTCACCTGACAGCGCAAACTGGCATCCTCGAGCGCGGATCCGACGAGATCACCAGTCTACCGGCATCGCTCGGCCGCGGATGGTGCCCTGCCCTCAGCCGGGAACCTCGAGAAGCACCCCCTCCGCATCCTGGTAGACGAGCGTCCAGCCAGCCCCGAGGAGCCGCAGGGCGAGGGCACCGCCCGGCTCGGCGACAACGGTGCGCAGGTCATGGACCTCCAGGAGCGTCGGGGTGGTCGCGCCGCCAGCAGCGATCACGCCGTAGTCGCGCCAGACCGCCGGCGGAAACAGCTCGATCCGGGAGTCCACGAAGTAGCGGGCGTCGGGCACGGCCCACTCGAACCACGAGCCCCAGGTCTGCGGCACGAACACGCGGTCACCGGGCTGGACCCGCTCGCGCAGTGCCTGGGCGAGGCCGGACGGCGCGTACGTGAGCAGGCCCTCGCGGCCGGCCAGGGGGTCCGCGGGCCGCCACCAGGGCAGCGCCAGGCCGAGCGCCAGGCCGATGACGGCGACCGTCAGCGCGTTCAGCACGTTCGGACGCGGGCGATGGGCGGGCATCGTCGGGACGAGGACGCCCGCGACCACCATGGCGACCCCGAGCGGCCACCAGGCGAGCCCGCGCTCCGTCCAGACGCCGACCGCGAACAGCGCCGCGAGCCACACGTAGGCGGGCCATGCCAGCCGCCCCCGGCGCACGGCGAGGAGCGCCAGGACCGCCACGGCGGACAGGTAGAACAGGAGCCCCGGGACGGTGAACGGCGACGTGCGCTGCCACTCCGCCACCTGCTCGGTGATCGCCGGGTCGGTGCCCACTCCGATCGCGTAGGCCCAGACCCCGGGCCCGAACGGGTTGACCAGGGTCGCGATGGTCCCCGCCACGAGGACGCCGAGCGATCGCCGGTGGTCCGCGCCCTCGGCCAGGTCCTCCAGCCAGGCATAGCCGAGCAGCACGGGCGCCAGGACGACGCTGCCGTGGACGTTCGCCCATGCCACGACGAGCAGCGGTGCCAGCCATAGCGCCCGCGGGCGGCGCCGCCGGCCGGCGACCAGCCACAGCAGCGCCGCGAACAGCGCGATGCCGAACAGCTGCGGCCGCAGCGCGAGCGCCGGCGCCGCCAGCACGAACGCGGCGAGGGCCAGGATCGCGGCCGTCCGCGGCGCGGCTCCCCGCGCGAGGGCCGCGGCCGTAACGAGCCCGAATGTCGTCGCCACGAGCCCCGCCCGCAAGACCGCGAGCAGCTCCCACCCGCCCAGCCGGTGACCCAGCGCGAGGACGACCTGGGCCAGCCACTGCTGGTCCACCCAGGCAGCCCCGTAGGCCGTGAACGTGAAGGTGTCCGCGGCGGGGATCGCGCCCGTGGTGGAGATCTGCTCGCCGGCCCGCACCTGCCACGCGAGATCCACCGCGGGCATCGCCACGATCAGCGACGCCAGCGCGGGCAGCGCGAGCGCGAGGAACAGCCAGAGCCGGTCGAGACCGAGTCGCATCGCCCGCGATGCTACGCGCGACCGTTGCCTCGCGGCACCGCCCCGATGGTACGGGTGGCGGCTCAGCCCGCGATCGTCGTCAGCGTGCGGGGTCGGACGGCGCGGGCACCCTCGTCGTACAGCGCCTGGACGGCGTTGACCATGAGCTGGACGCAGAACCGGTCGTGGACGAGGTCATGCCCGGCGCGGCCGATCATGTCGGCGAGCGGGTGGTCGCGGAGCAGCCGGACGACGGCCGCGGCGAGGGCGGGCGGGTCGTGCGGCGGGACCAGCAGCCCCGTCACGCCGTCCTCGATCATCTCCGGGATCCCGCCCACGTTGGATGCCACGACCGGGCGCGACAGCGCCATCGCCTCGAGGATGGTGAGCCCCTGCGCCTCGCGGTAGGACGGCAGCACGGCGACGTCGAAGGCGGCGGTCACGGCCGGGATGTCGTCGCGGCGGCCGGTGAACACGACGTGGCGCTCGATCCGCTGCTGCCGGGCGATGTCGTGGAGCGCATCGAGCCGGCTGCCCTCGCCCACGATCAGCAGGTAGGCCTGGGGCACCGCGGCCAGGACAAGCGGCCAGGCCTCGAGCAGCGTGGGGTGACCCTTCTCCAGCTCCAGCCGGCCGACGACACCCACGATCGGCGAGTCCGGGTCCATGCCGTACTCGTCGCGGAGCGTGCAGCACGGCTCCTGGTGGTTGTAGCGCTCGAGATCCACGCCGTTGTAGATCAGCGACCGCGAGGTGCCGCTCCGCCCCTCGTCCACGACCTTGCGCTCGATCGCGTTGGACACCACGATCAGGTGGTCCATCAGCGGCGTCAGGCGCCGCAGCGCCTCCTGGTCCTCGTCGGAGCGGACGCGGGACGAGTGGACGGTGGAGATCACCCACGGCCGCCGGTGCCCGGCCTCGCCCAGGGCGATGGCGGCCTTGGTGCCCACGATCTCCGCCCGGTACATGTGGTTGTGGACGACGTCGGCCCGGGCGTCGGCGAGGTACGCGGCGAGGATCCCGGTCGCGATCGCGTCGTCCGGCTCGTCGATCACGGTGACGTCGAACCCGGCGCGCTGGAGCTTGCGCACGGCGCTGCCGGGCGACAGCGACACGACCGAGACATCGTAGTAGGCGTGGTCCATCCGGGACACGAGGTTGAAGACGTGCTCCTGGGCGCCGCCGTTGGTGCCGGTCGCCATCACCTGCACGACGCGCACCCGCCCGCGCCCTGGCACGGGGGCGCGCACCAGCGGCGCGACGCACGGATCGGCGGCCTGCGGCGGGGTCATCGCTTCCCGGTACGCCGGACGAGCAGGCGCTGGATCGGCTCGTCCACCGCGCCCCACTCGTACTTGTACGGCTCGTCGCCGCGCAGGAAGTCCAGCCGCGCGATCCCGCGCTCCAGCGCGCGCCGCAGGTAGCGCTCGACCATCAGGACCCCGGGCGACAGCTCGCGGGCCTCGGGATCCACGCCGGCGTTGTAGTACAGGAGCGCATCCGGCGTCTCGAACGAGATCCCCGCGGCGATCCGCGTGCCGCCCACGGCGAGGAACGCGAGGCGGAGCGAGCCGGCCGCGCCGAAGAGCTCGAACAGCCGGCGGATGAACACCCGGCTCTGCGCGCCGCCCGGCGTGTCCGGGAACAGGCCGTCCACGCCCCAGCGCCGCTGGTGGAGGTCGATGAACTCGGGCAGCTCGGCGAGCGGCTCCGCCGCGTCGGTCAGCGTCAGCGCGCCCAGGGTCTCGGCCCGGCGGACCTTGCGCCGGACCTCGTGGCGCTCCTTCTTGCCCAGGGTGGCCAGGTAGTCGTCGATCGAGGCCCCCGCCGGCAGCGTCGCGACCGGGCACACGTCCTCGCGCTCCATGTTGAGCGTCCAGCCCTCGTCGATCTCGCGGCGGCCGAAGGCATCGGCCAGGGCCTCCACGGCCGGGTCGTCGCAGCGCAGGCGCCGGAGGTCCACCGCGTCCCAGGGCGCGGGATGCCCCGGGTCACTGCCGTGGGCCAGGTAGTCCGCGAGCGCCTCGGCGACCGCCGGCAGGCTCACGGGTGGGGCGAGCAGCGTCGCGTAGTCCGCGTGGTACGAGGCGCCGAAGAACACGGCCTTGGCGTCCGCCGGCACCGGCGTCAGCGGCGAGCCCTCGGCGTGGCGCATCTTCGTCCGCAGCTCGATGTCGCCGGGCTCCACCTCGTGGCGATGCATGAGCGGGACCACCGCCACGGGCGGGGCGCCGTCGGGGCCATCGGCGGGAACGAGGACGACGGTCTCCTCGTGGGCGTTGTCGCCGTACGCGTCCCACCACGCGCGATGGAAGGCCCAGCGCGAGAACGGCGTCGCGGACGGCGTGGCCGCGACGAGGGCGTCCCAGGCGGCAGGCTCGATGGTGTCGAAGGCGCGGCGAACGGCCCGCAGACTGCGGGGCCCGACCGTCGGGGACGGCGCGTCACCGACGGCCGGCGGACAGGGAGGTTCGCCGGTCAGCATCGAGGGGGACACGACCGCGAGCATAGCACCGCGCGACGAAACAGTTGCGGGCGCAATCAGCGGGCAGCGCGAGGATCAGCTCGGCGCCGCAGGCTTCGTTGCCCCGCCGGCTCTCCTGTAGAGTCACGAGGGGTCGGCCCGGGTTGGTCGACGTCCAGTCGTTGGGGGGTCGGGGGTGACCAACTCGGGGTCTCGGCGGTTCCACCGCCCAAACGAGCGGCGGAGAGCCCTCTTCCAAGCTGGATACGTGGCAATGGCCGCCGCGATCCTGGCCTCGGCGATGCCGACCTTCCTTATCGCGTTGCTCGACGACCCTGGTGGTCATCGCGGCGCCGACTACTTGCTGTACATGGGCGCAACGCAACGGTGGCTTGACGGAGGCGGGTTCTACCTGCCGCACCAGGTTATCGGTCCGTACCAGATTACCTTCGGCGATGTCCTGTACCCGCCCGTTGCCCTGTGGCTGTTCACGCCATTTACCGTACTGCCGGCGGTGCTGTGGTGGCTCATGCCATTGGCAGCAATGAGCTGGGCTATCGCCAAGCACCGCCCAAGGCCGGTGGTGTGGCCGCTCGTCGCGGTGATTCTTGCATGGCAACCCGTGGAGATACACCTCGTCTCAGGCAACCCCGACATGTGGGCCTCGGCTGCGGTCGCGCTCGGAACGGTCTACCAATGGCCGGCGGTTTTCGCCTTCATCAAGCCGAGCATTACGGGCCTGTTCGGCCTGTGGGGAATGCGCCATCGGTCCTGGTGGGTAGGACTTGGCGTGTTCGCGCTGTTGTGCGCTCCATTCGGGACGCTCTGGGCTGACTGGGTCCGCGTCATCCTGAATGGCGTGGGCGCCGGTGTCCTGTACGGGCTGCAGGAGTCGCCGATCATGCTCCTGCCGATCGTGGCGTGGGCGGGTCGAACAGACGCGTAGTGCCACAATCTGCGGGACTGACGGACGATCACCACCCGGGAAGCTCCGTTCCAGACTGCCTCTGCAAATGCCACGTCGTTGATGCGACTTCTACCTTCAAACACTCCGCGTTGATGGCAACGATCTCCCGGCTGGTTGCCCAACCTCAGTCCGCCCTAGTCGCTCCTGCTTGGGGGCAACTCGACACTCCTAATCGGTGTCACAGAGATCGTGTTGGTCTCGGCCGTGGCTCTACCTTGCCGCTGCTCCTCGCTCCGGGTCGCAGCATCGGCCCTATCGACACGACTCCCTGGCGCCGTGATCGGTTGGGCTCGGTCAATGCGACCGAAAGCGTCTACATCGAACCCTGAACGCGGACCTACCGTGCGGGCCGGCCGTCCGCGAGATGCCGGGTCGTCAGACTCAGCGCAAGAGCTCGCGTAGTCCCCCGAATGTGAGGCCCTGGGCATCCGGGTCCGCCAAGCGGCGGAGGAAGAAGTACTCGGGCAGCGGCCGGTCATCCGTGACCAGGGGGCCATCGCCTACGGCCGTCCGGAGCGCCTCGCCGGACGCCCAGCTCAGGCCTTCGAACTCCGCGACCCAGTCCTCCGCGGTGCGGCCGCGGGCATCGGGCGCGTCCAAGACGTCCTCCATGACGCCGGGGCGGGCGAGCACCTCGCGCATCACCGCCGGGTCGAGGTCCACCGGGCCGTCCGAGCCCAGCATGTAGAACCCGAAGCCGCCCGGGCCCGCGAGCACGTGGACGTTGGGGAACACCGCGAGAAACGTGCGGACGTGGGCCAGGAACTCGTCCAGCGACTGGCCGTAGGGGACCCACTGCATCATCACGCCGTTCGGCGTCAGCCGCGCCTTGGACGCCCGGTAGAACTCCAGCGATGAGATGACCGACACTCCGGAGCTCTCGATCGGGGGCGGCGGGTCCACGACCACGAAGTCGTACGTTTCCTGGGCGAGCTCCACGAAGTTCCGGCCATCGGTCACGAACACCTCGCCGGCGGGGTCCGCGAGCACCTCCGGGGCATCGGCGTAGAACCACCGGAACATGTCGATGACGCTCGGCACCAGCTCCACGACGTCCGTCCGGATGCCGGCCGCGAGCGACGTGCGGTACGCGGTACCCATGCCGAAGGCGATGACGAGGCCCCGATCCGCGTCCGGCCTCAGCATCACCGGCAGCAGCGGCATGAACTTGGTGTCCACGGTGAGGATCGTCATCGAGGTCCCGCCAACCCACAGCTGCGGGAAACCGGACAGCGTGCCGGCTTGAACGGCCGCGATCTCATCTTCGGCGGACTCGAAGACCTCGCCGCCGTTGTCCTCGATGAAGTGGACGGTAGGGCTGCGAAACGCGGTGCCGCCGACGAGCGTGGCGGCAACGAGGAGCATGGCTGCCGCGCCCAGCGACCCGCCAGTGATGCGGGCAGCCGGGAGGGATTCGCGCGCGCTCGCACACAGGGCCGCGCCCAACCCGGCATTTACTAGCGCGAGCCCGGCGAGCGTCGCCGGCGAACCGACCAGGGGGATGACGACGAACGGCAGGACGAAGGTCGCCACGATCGCGCCGAGGGTGTTGACGGACAGCAGGAGACCGGACTCGGACCCCTCGGACCCCGACTCGTCTCGCATCAGCGCGGACGTCGCCGGGAACGTGATCCCCAGCGCGATCGTGGGCGGCAGGACCACGATGGCCACCGTGCGCACGAAGTCCACGAACCACGTGCTCCCGGAGAACGGGGACGCCGGCGACGCGGTCGCCAACGACCCCGCCGCGACCAGGAACGCCGTGATCACCTGCGCGACACCGATGACGAGCAGCGGCGACCGCAGGCGCGGCCGCATTGACCCGAACAGTGTCGCCCCCAGGGCGATCCCGATCAGGAATAGCGTCAGGATGATCGTGAACACGTACGTGGAGCTGCCGGTGCCGGCAGACAGCAGGCGGTTCCACACGACCTGGTAGCCCAGGGACGTGAGGCCGGACACGAAGGCGAGGACCAAGGCCAGCTGACGCCGGCGGTTGGCCGCCCCCGCCGGAAACCGGGTTACATCCCACGACTCGCGGATCGGTTCCGGATGGCTCCGCCCAACCTCGAGCGGCCCAACGCGCCGGTCGAGCAGCACTGCAACGGCGCCCGCCGTGCCAGAGCATGCGGCGCCGACCACGAGTGCCCCTGTGAGGCCGAACGCCTCGATGAGCACGAATCCCGCGATGAACGTCCCTACGATCGCTCCGGTCGTGTTCGCCGCGTACAACCGCGTAAACGCACCGGCCAGGCCCGCACCGGCGCTGGTGAGGAACCGGGTCAGCGTGGGCAAGGTCGCACCCATGAGGATGGTGGCGGGCGCCAGGGCGAGCACCGCAAGGGCGAACCGTACGAGCGCCAGAGCGACCGGCGAGTCGACCAGCGACGGGTAAGCACCTCGGTACAGCTCGGCCAGCAGCCGGAAGCTGACCGGCGTGAGCAGGACGACGACCACCAGCACCAGCTCCAGCAGCCCGTACATCCGGAGCGGCCGCCGCACGCGGTCCGCCAGCCGACCGCCAAGCACGCCACCGATTGCCAGGCCGCCGAAGAAGCCCGTGAGGATCGTGGACACGGCCTGGCTGGTGTTGCCGAACACGAGCACCAGCTGGCGGGCCCAGATGACCTCGTAGATCAGCCCGGCCGCCCCCGAGAGGACGAACAGCACCGGCAGGAGCGCGAGGACCATCGTCATGGGTGGGCATTCTCCGTGAACGGACGGTCTCGCCGCTGTCGTGAGGCGCGAATGGGACTCGCGAACCAGGCGACGACCGATGCCAGCGCGATCGGCCACTCGCCGAGCAGGTACTCAGGACCATAGGGATTGACAGCGTCGCGGATCGCCACCAGGTAGTCGACCCACAGCCCGGCGAAGGGCACGCCGACCAGCAGCAGGATCACCAGTGCCAGCCACCAGCGGCGGGACCGGGCCCAGACAAGCGCGAACGGGGCGAGTGTGGGCTTCAGGAGCGCGAACACGGCCGGCCAACCCCACGCCGCGCCCGCGAACACCGCAGCGATCATCCACATCGACGGGTTGCCGTACACCAGCACCTCCCAGGTGCGCGGGTAGCACAGCACCAGGGCGAGCAGCGGCCAGGCGCGGACCCCAGGAGCCAGCCGCCACAGCGAGGCGGCGACCACGGTGAGCGGCACCACCCACCACAGGAACCAGGGCAGCACGGTGATTGGAACGAGCAGCAGGAGGATCGGCGGTGGGTAGAGCGCATCGCCCGGGGTGATCTCGTACGCCTGCCCCGTCAGCTGGCGCTCAAGGTAGAACCCATCGCCCCCGAGCCAGCTTGCCGCGCGCTCCACGTACAGGCGCAGGTCGAGGGCCACGGTCTGGTGTGGATGCGCTACGGCCGCCGAGACGACGAGTATCCCCTCGAGGGCGCCGAAGGTGAGCAGGACCGCGGTCGTGGCGAGCGCGGCGAATCGAATGAGTGGCCGGTCCGCCACGCCTCCCCAGGTTGCCATCACCCCGGCCCAGCGCCCCAGCGCGGCTCGCGGAGGCGGATGACGGCCAGCAGGATGACCCACGAGTTGATCCAGATCACCGGCAGGGCGAGCCAGCCGGCGACCGGGATCACCCACGGCCGGTTGGTCCGGGCGCCGAACACCACGAGCGCGGCGGCGAGCGCCAGGCGCGGCAGCAGCAGCTCCGTCCGGCCCGGGGAGGCGAGCAGGAACGCGATCCAGTCCGCCCACGCGGTGGGCGAGAGCAGGTAGGACACGGCGACGATCGCGAGCGTGGACCCGGCCGCGAGAGCGGCGGCGCGCCACTGCGCGCGGGCGATCAGCCACAGCCCACCCACCGCGGGGGTGATCTTGGTGAGCAGCGGGAACGCCCAGGCGACCGGGGCCCGGAGCGCGACCACGAACGCCGCCGCCAGGAAGTAGTGGACGTTGCCCACGAACAGCTCGTAGGTGATCGGCAGGATCAGCATCGGGATCGCCCACGGCCACGGTCGGACCAGCCACACCAGGATCGCGAACGAGGCCGCGGTCCAGAGCGCGAAGAACGCCTCGAACGGGAGCAGCGAGAACGGCGCCATCAGCTGGGCGAACGCCGGCGAGTACAGGTACGTGGAGTACTCGCCCACGCCGGAGTCCAGGTACGGGTGCGCGAGGTCGATGCCCCAGTACGCCTTGGCGTCGATGCCCGCGAATTCCCAGGGATGGATCCCCTGGACCACGAAGTACACGAACGCGCGCGCCAGCCCCACCATGATCAGCGCATCCCGCAGCGGACGGCGGAGGCGGGCGAGCACGGCGGCCACGTCCGCGCGGCTCGCGCTGAGCCCGGTCGCCGTCATCGAGGGGCCCCGGTCACAGGTTGTACGCCCAGTACACGCCGCCGAGGCCGATCAGCACGCCCCAGCCGATCAGCGCCCAGCCCCACCAGGCGAGCGGCCCGCGACGGACGATGCCCAGGGCCACCAGCGCCCAGACGAACGGGATCGAGTCCAGGAAGTAGCGGTAGCCGTACTGGAGCCAGCCGCCGCCGTAGTACAGCAGCGTGGGGACCAGCACCAGCGCGGCCGCGAACGCCAGCAGCCAGGACCGCCGATCCGCCCACGGCGCGCGGGCCGCCAGCAGCAGCCCCGGGCTGGTGAGGAGCACGGACATCCCCAGCCCGTCCGGCCGGAAGTACGGGAACTCGCGGCCCAGCGTGGGCAGCTTGAGCAACAGGTAGTCGAGGTTCATCGGCACGTGGACCAGCGAGAACAGCCCGCGCGCCCGCTGGTTGGCCAGCCACTCCGGGAGCGTCGCCAGCATGTACCCGGATTCCCACGGGGTGTCGAAGCGTGCGACGTTGTACCACAGGAAGAACGCCAGCGCGGGCACCAGGCCGATGCCGAACAGCACCCACGGCCGCCACGGCAGGGCCGCCACCCGTTCGGCGAGCGCGCGCCCGCGACCCGCGACCGCATCCGGGTCACTCACGAGCCACAGGGCCACCGCCGGCGCCGCGAACGCGACCGGCGCGCGGGTCAGGAAGCCCGCCCCCACCAACAGCCCCAGCAGCAGCGCGCGCCGCCGCCCGAACAGCTCGGCGATCAGGAGCAGCGACAGGATCGTCGCCACCAGGTGGCCCGTGTGCCACACGCCGCCCCGGGTCGTCACCCACCATATCTGGGTCGAGAACCCGAGCAGCACGACCAGCGCCAGGCGGTCGACCGTCCGCCGGACGCCGATCCGCCCGGCCACCCACCAGGCCAGCCCCGCGACGACGGCGGCGAGGGCGGCGTTGATGCCGGGCTCCAGCTGGTCCGCGCTCGCGGGCCCCACCAGCGCCACGATCGGCGCCAGGACGATGGCCGGGAACGGCGCGAACGGGACGTAGATCCGGTTGTCCGGCCCGTAGATCACGTCGAACGGGCCGAGCACGACCTCGATCCAGGTCCGGCCGTGGAGGAACGCGTCCGCGAGGTAGAACAGGTCACCCCTGGTGGCGTCGTACAGCCGGTTGCTCAGCCAGTAGACGAGGAAGGCGGCGACAAACACCCCGAGCCCGATGAGCAGCCCCCGGTAGCGACGCGGCTCGGTCACGCGACCGCCTGCCCGGCGGGCCCGGCCTCGCCCGGCGTCGGCGTCTTGGGCGTCCTCGACGTCCGCTCGAGGCTCCAGCCGCGTGACGCCATCCAGCGGCCGATCGCCTCGCGCACGAACGGCAGGCAGCCCACCAGCATCGACAGGCTGATCGGGTAGAACACCGGCAGGGCCAGCGTCGCGGCCGCGGGCACCGTCCAGCGCCAGCCGAGGAACGAGCCCACAACCACCAGCGCGATCGCGAACGGCAGTCGCTGCCACAGCGACAGGTAGTAGGGCTCGACCGCCGGCGCCGCCCCGCTGGTGACGAGCGCGAGGTAGCCCGGCCATTGGTCTGCCCAGAACAGGAACGAGAGCGCCGCGATCGCCGCGGTCGCGCCCAGCGCGATGGCCAGCTGGCGCCACTGGCGCCGGATGACGAACCACAGCAGCCCGACGCCAGGTGACACCTTGGTCAGCAGCACGAACGCCCAGGCCGCCGGGTGGCGGAACCCGGCCACGATCGCGAGCGCCAGCAGGATCTGGATGTTGCCGGCGTTGATCTCCGAGCCGACCGGGACCGTGAGCAGGACGAACAGCGTGAACGGGCCTGCCAGGTACACGAGCGCGGCCAGCAGGATCGCCCGCCAGATCGCCGCGAACACCTCGAACGGGAGGAGCCGCCCCCAGCCCACCAGGAACTCGAACGCCGGCGAGTAGTTGTAGCCGTTGTTCTCGGCCAGCTCGGGGTGCGGGTACAGGTTGTGGGGGTCCGAGCGCCAGTACCACGAGACGTCATCCGGGCGCCCGCCGTTGACCGTGTAGAACAGCCAGAACGCGACCGCGAACACGATCCCGGCCACCCACAGGCCGTCGCGCGCGAGGCGGAGGTAGTTCACGGTTTGGGCTCCCCGGCAGGCGCGGCCGGCCGCCGGCGGCCGGCCCAGATGACGATCGGCAGCAGCATCGTCGGCACCTGCCCGAGGTTATACAGCAGGCCCAGCGGGTGGCGGGCGTTGAGCAGCACCTGCACGTAGTCCGGCCACATGCCCAGGAACGGGACGCTGGCCAGCACGAGCACCGCCAGCGCCACCCACCACGAGCGCCGCCAGACGCCGAACAGGGCGAACGGCGCCAGCGTGGGCTTGAGGAACACCAGCACGGACGGCCAGTGCCAGACCGTGCCCAGCGCCAGCGCCCCGACCATCAGCATCACCGGGTTGCCCGCGACGAGGGTGACCAGCGTGCCCGGGAACCACAGGCACATCGCGATCCCGGGCCAGGCCACGACCCGAGGCCGGTGACGCCACGCGGCGTACACGACGGCGGCGATCGGCAGCGCCCACCAGGCGATCCAGGGCAGCCACAGGAACGGCAGCATCACCAGCAGGAACGTCGGCGGGTAGAGGATCACCCCGGGCGTCGCGTCGTACGGGCCGAGGGCCTGGTAGGGGAGGTAGTAGCCGCCGCCATCGAGCCAGCGACGGGTCGCGCCCACGTACAGGTCGTAGTCGATCGCGATCTTGGCCGGGTCGAGGTTGGGCAGCAGCGTGACGAGGTCGCGGGCGAGCAGCGCCAGGAACACGGCGGTGACCCCCAGCGACGCGAGGTCGATCCAGCGCCCGGGGGGTTCGCGCCGGACCAGCGGCAGCGTGAAGACGGGGGCTGCGCTCACGCCGGACGCTCCTGCGCCGGGGCGCTGGCGCCGTGGCGGCGCCACATCGGGACGACGGCGATCAGGAGGCTGAGGGCGGTGAACCACAGCGTCGGCAACGCGACCGTGACCGCCACGACGAGCAGAACCTCGGACCAGGGTGAACGGAGGCGCCCAGCCAGGAGCGCGACCGCGAGCCCGGCCACGGCGCGCACGGCGAACGGGATCGGCAGGAAGGACGCCACGTCGCCCGGCCCCCGCGACATCGCGATCGAGATCCAGTCGCCCCAGGCGGCCGGCGAGATCACCACGCTGGCCGCGAGGATGACGAGCCCCACACCGGCCGCGACGAACGTGTCCCGCCATCGGCCTGCCGCGGCGAGCCAGGCGAGTCCTAGCCCCGGCGAGAGCTTGATCGCGGCACCAACCGGGACCAGCCAGGCGCGTCGTGTCGAGAGCACCAGCAGCGCCGCCAGCACAAGGTGGATGTTGCGGAACCAGAACTCGACCGCCACCGGGGGAAATGCGACGAGCGCGAGGGCGACCAAGACGTTCCGTCCGCCCAGCCACCACAGGCAGCCCAGCATCAGCACCGTCCAGGCGCCCGTGAACCACAGCTCCGGCAGGACCAGCGCGACCGGCACCAGGACCTGGGCCACAACCGGCGGGTACCAGTAGGCGTAGGGCGTGACCGACGTGGCCGCGGGGTCATACAAGGGCAGGCCGTCGACCAGGCGCCGCGCGGCCAGCCAGTAGGCGTGCTCGTCGGATGGCGTCGCCCAGCGGGTCACTGCGGTGACCAGCAGCAGGACGCTGCCGATCGCTGCCAGCAGCACGATGCCCGGCGGCGGGAGCGTCAGGCGACCCACGGCGAACGGCTCCGTGAGCAGGCGGCGCCCGGTGGACGGCAGGGCCGTCACGCGGGCACCGCCCGGCGGTCCGTCCCGGCCGCGAACAGCCCGACCAGCGTCACGCCGAAGGCGATCGGGTAGACCCAGGGCGGGGTCACGCCGACCAGCACGAGCGATGTCGCGAGCGGGATCGCGACCGCCCACCAGTGCCCCCGCTGCACCAGCCAGGCCACGGGGAGCAGCAGCAGCATCGCGTAGTGGTCCCACAGGATCGGCGACAGCAGCTGGCTGGCCACGACCGCCACGAGGTACGAGGGTGCGGCCGACAGCCGGAGCGCGGCGAGCACCACCGCCCCGACGACGAGCGCCATCGTCCCCCACTGCACGAGCGACGCCACGTCGCGGCTCATGCCCAGCTGGTACGCGATCGCGCCCGGCGTGACGTTCTGGGGCGTCGTGATCGGGTCCGAGACGCGCCCGACGAGGAGGGCGAAGTCCGCCCAGGCCTGGGTCCCGGCCAGCAGCGTGGCGGCCAGCGCGAGGATCGCCAGGACGGCGGCCCCCAGCGCCACGGCGGCCCAGCGCCGGGTGAGCAGCGCCCACGCGAGGACCAGGCCCGGCTGGAGCTTGATCGCCGCGCCCAGCGCACCGGCAGCCCCGAGGATGCCCGGGCGGTCCAGCCATCGCCAGCCGATCGCGAACAGCAGGAACAGCAGCGGGCCCACCTGGCCCAGCTTGATCGCATACACGAACGGCCACGACTGGGCGGCGAGCAGGACCACCAGCCAGCGCGTGCGTCGCGTGACCGGGAGGAGCGCCGTGCCCACCCCGAACGCCGCCAGGAGCAGCCCGATCCACGCCCACGTCGCCGCGGACGCGGACAGCAGCCCGAACACGAGGACCAGGGGGATGAACGTGGGCGGGTAGTAGAACAGGCCGAAGCCGCCGGCTGCCTCGAACGAGGTGTCGTACGCCGGCAGGCCGTCGAGGACCCTCGTGGCGGCGGCGTGGTAGGCGAGGAAGTCGTAGCCGAGGGTGTCGCCCGCGACGGCCAGCGTCGCCCCCACGGTGAGGGCGAGGGCGGCCAGGGCGAGGACCGGCAGCAGGGCGTCGATGACCCCCGCCATGTCCGGCCGGGGCCGCGTCTCAGGCGGCCGGCTGATCGCTCGTGCCTCTGAGCGCACGTCGCACGTCCCGGTGGATCAGGGGGATCCGGAACAGGTCCCAGGCCACGCGGATCGCGAGGCGCAGGCCCGGGTGCATCCGCGAGCCGCGCCGGTCCGCCCACCGGATGGGCAACACGCCGAACGAGTAGCCGCGGCGCCGGACGAGGAAGATGACCTCCACGTCGAACACGATGCTGGTGATCCGCTGGCGCGAGAACACGTCCCGGGCGACCTCGCGGTGGAAGCCCTTGAAGCCGCACTGCGTGTCCTGCACGGGGCCGACCACCCACAGCGAGGCCCCGAGGTGGAAGGCCTTGCCCAGGGCGCGGCGCCAGGGCGGCTGCGATTGGCGCATGTCCGAGCCGTCCGGTTGGATCCGGCTGCCGTAGATGGCGTCGGCGGTGCGGAGCGCGGCGACCATCGGCGCCAGCTCGTCGGGTGGCGTGGCCATGTCCGCGTCGCTGAACACCACGAGATCCCCGCGCGCCGCGAGCATGCCCGCCCGCACGGCCGCGCCCTTGCCGCCGTGGGGGACGACGAGGAGGTCCAGCTCGCCGCGGGCGGTCTCGTCGCGCGCCCGCACGAGGTGAGACGTGCCGTCCGTGCTCCCGTCGTCCACGACCAGGACCTGGACGTCCGCCGGCAGGTCGTGGGGGCCGGGGCGGCCATCGCGGGCCTGCTCGCCACGGCGGTGCAGGTAGCCGAACAGCTCGTCCAGCGCGGGGCCCAGGCGGGCCTCCTCGTTGTACGCGGGCAGCACGATGGTGAGCGATCGCTCGGGCATCGACGCACTCTAGCGCGGGGTGGTGCGTTCCGTAACCGGGACTGGAGGGGCATGTTCGGGTGGTACCCCGGCGGCGGGGCCGTCCGTTAGCATCCGCGTCGTGTTGCACGCGGCCCGGGGAACCGCATGATCCGTGTCTGGCCGATCCCCGCCATCGGGATGGCGTACCTCGTGCTGGTCGGCGGCAGCGAGGCGGCCGCGGACGCGACGGGGTTCCGGCTGCTCAACCTGCTGCTGCTGGCGGTCGCGTTCGGGGCGTGGGCGTACGCGGCGCGCCATGACTCCCGGTGGCGCCCGTCGTCCGTGCTCTGGCCGGCGCTCGCGGCGGTGGTCCTCGCGCTCGCGGTCGGCACGTACGCCTCTCGCAACGGGCGCCTGTCACAGGACGTGCTCGCCCACGTCGTGATCCTGGCCGGCCTATACCTCCTGGTCCGCCAGCTGATGACCGACGAGCGTCCGCGGCGCCTGCTCACGGCCACCGTGACCCTGCTGGCGGGCGTCGTGTCCGGCCTGTACCTGTTGACCGTGCTCCTCCACTGGGTGGGCTGGTGGCTCGCGGTGGGAGCGCCGGCGCTGCCACCACTGGGACCCGGCGGCGAAGGGCTGCTGTTCGGCGATCCGGACACGATGGCGGCGATCTCGATCCTGGGCCTCGCGACCGGCGTGGCGTACCTGGGACGGGAGCACCGGCGGACGCGCCTCGCGCTGTACGCCCTCGCAGGGCTCACGGCGGGCGTGGTGATCATGAGCGGCTCGATCGTCTCCTGGATCGCCGCCCTCGCCACGGGGGCCGTCCTCGCCGTGGTGGGGACCGCGCGCGGGGACGTGCGCGCTCCAGGGGCCGGCGCCGTCGAAGGCCGCTCCGCGGGCGCACCGTCCCGCCTGGGCCGCCGGGCGCGGCGGCGGCTCGTGGCCCTGGCCGCCATCGCCGCGATGCTGTACGCGGTCGCGGCGGGACCCGCGATCGCCGCCCGCCTGATCGAGACCGGCCAGGTGGCGGAGCGGATCTCGCTCACGGTCGTGTCAGCGCGGATGCTCGTGGGCGCGCCCGTGACCGGCACGGGCCCCGGGACGTGGGCCGACCAGCGGATCGCGAACACCGTGGCCCCGGAGATCGACGCCTACGTCGCGGATCCCGGCAGCGGCTGGCTGGTGGCGATCGTGGAGACAGGGGTCATCGGGGCCGTGGCGCTGGCGTTCACGGCCGCGTGCGTGCTCGTGCTCGTGGGCAGCGCGCTCGCGGGCGCCGACCCGGAACGCCGGCGGTGGGGCGCCGCAGCGCTCGCCGCGACGGCCTACGTCGCGGTCCACCAGCTCCTGGGCGTGCTCACCCTGCCCGCGGCGCTGGCGCTCGTCGCCCTGCCGGTGGCCTGGCTGGACGCGACCGAGCACCGCCCGCTGTTCGTCCTCCCCGAGCGGCTGGAGGCGGCGATGGACGGCACGGGCGAGCGGGTTCGGCTGGTGCTCCTGGGCGTGGGGCTGGCGGCGCTCGCGATCGCGATCCTGTCGTCGGCGCTGGGCGAGCGATCCGCGCTGGACATGGACACCGCCCGAGGGTCGGTCGAGGCAAACGACTGGGCGGGGGCGCTGGGACCGCTCGCGAACGCCGCGGCCAACGACCCGCAGATCCCGGCGGTCCTCCTCCCGCTGGGGCTCGCGCAGGCGCGGGCGGGCGACGCGACGGGTGCCCTGGCGACCTTCACGCGCCTGTCCGAGACCCACGACCTGCCGGTGGCGTGGATGAACCGGGCCTGGCTCGAGGCCGCCGCCGGTGACGGGGTCGCCGCCCGGCGTTCGGTCAACCAAGCGATGCGCCTGGGGTACCAGCAGCCGCAGCTCGTGTTCGCCGCCGGCCTCGTCCACGAGCAGCTGGGCGACCTCGTGGACTCGACCCGGTGGTACATCGAGGCGCTGGTGCTCGAGCCGCGGCTGGCGGGCAGCGGCTTCTGGCGTTCCGGCGACCGGGCCGCCCGCTGGGACCCGATCCGGACCGGGGTCCTGGAGCGGCTGGCCCCGGCCGAGGCGGCCGGCTTCTGGCTCGCGCTCGACGAGCCCGGGGCCGCCACGGCGGCCATCGAGCCGCTGCCGGCCGGCGACGCGCGCGCGCTCCTGGAACGCGTGATCGCCGCCTGGGCGGGCGAGCCCGGGGCGCGCGACGCCCTCGCGCAGTGGGCACGCGATCACCCGTCCGACGTCGAGGTCGTCGCCTGGTCCGCGCGCGTCGCGGCCCACGCGGGCGACACGGACGCCGCCCGCCGCTACCGAGCGTGGGCGGCGGCCATCGCCGGCGGCCGACCGGTGCCGGACACGGAGCTCACCATCGAGCTGCCGCCCATCTCCTCGGGGCCCAAAGCGGGCCTGACCTCGCTCGACTGGGGCGAGGTCACGTACGGCCGTCCCACGCCGGCCTCGCAGCTGCTGCCCGACATGCCGCAGCTCGCGTTTGCGCCGTAGGTGCGCCGGTGACGATCCCCGCCTCCCTGAGACGGCACCTCACCTTGAGCCCCGAGGGCACCAACCTCGTCCTCGCCGGGATCTCCGGCGTCGGCTACCTGCTCTGCCTGCGCGCGCTCATCGACCACGGCATCCTCAAGAACGGCGGCGAGGGTGGCGGCGACGTGTTCGCCTACTGGACCGCCGGAGCGAACCTGCTCGCCGGCGAGCCCGTCTACGGCCCCGGGGTCGGCGGCTACGCGGCGTTCCTGTACCTGCCCCCGCTCGCCCAGCTGTTCGCGTTCCCGTCGCAGCTGCCATTCCCCGTCGTGGTCTGGCTGTGGCGTGGCGTGGTGCTGCTCGGCCTCCGTGCGACCGTCGGCTCGTGGCGGAGTGCGGGGATCGCGATGCTGGTATGGCCGCCCGTGATCTCGGAGCTGGACGCGGGCAACGTCCACCTGCTCATGGCCGCCGCGGTCGCGATGATGATCCGCGGGCAGGGCGTGTGGCTCCTGCCGGCGGCGCTGACCAAGTTCGCGACGCTGGTCGCGGTCCCGATGGCGTTGCGCGACGATCCGCGCGGGCTGCTCAAGGGCGTCGGCATCGCGGGCGTCATCGTCCTCGTCTCGTTCGCGCTCGGCCCATCGCTGTGGTTCGACTACGCGCGGTTCATCACGGGTGTGTCCACCTTCGACTCAGGCTGGTACAACCTCGGCGCGTTCGTGCCGCTGCCCCTCCGTGTGGGGTTGGCGTCGGCCGCCATCTTCGCTGCGTTCCGCTGGAGACGCATGCTCGCGGTCGCCGCAACGCTGGCGCTCCCCGTCCTCTGGTTCCACGGGCTGAGCATGCTGGTGGCCGTCGCCGCCCGGCCACGGGACCGGCGCGCCGAGATCGATTAGGGCGGCGGCCCCCGGGCTCCGTCGGTCAGGGTGCGGCGAGGCGCACGGCCGGACCCCGGGCCTCTCGCGTCGCGGCCTCCGCCGTGGCCACCAGCAGCACCGCGATCGCCAGCCAGGTCAGCGGCAGCCAGGCGATCGCGACCACGAGGATGCCCGCCGCGAGCAGGACCCGCGGGCGGGCGGCCGGGTGCCACAGCGTGAGCGCGATCGCGAGCGGGATCAGCGCCACCGGGTAGTGGTACCAGGTCACCGGCAGCGTCACGAGGCTGGCCACCGTCACGAGCCCCATCGCCAGCAGCGGCTGCCTGACCCGCAGCGCGACGAGCACGGTGACCGCCGCCACGCCCAGCGCGACCGCGACCTGCACCCAGCGCAACGCCGCCTGGTCCAGCCCGGTCGCCTGCCCGATCAGCGACACCGGCCCGATGTTCCGCGGGTCGACGAGGTCCGCGCCGGCCCCGGTGCGCGCGACCAGGACGTAGTCGAGCCAGGGTTGCAGGCCCCCGACGACGAGGCTGGCCAGCAGGACGGCGCCGCCCGTGACCACCGCCGCCGCCAGGACCCTCGCCTGGGGGCCGCCTCGGTCGCGGAGGACCACGATCGCCACCCACAGCAGCAGGGGCGCCGGATGGAGCTTGGCGATCGACACCAGCGCGACGGCGACGCCGGCCCAGGTCCGCGTCCCGGCCCCCGCGCCGGGCAGGACGGTGAGCAACAGGGCCCCGTACGCGAGCGGGTACCACGCGTCCAGGTTGCCGAACAGGACGGCGATCGCGAATGGCAGCACGAGCGGCACGACGGCCACCGCCCGGATCGCCATCCGGCCCGGGTGCATCCCCCGGGAGCGCGCGATCAGCGCCGCCACGAGGCCCACGCCCAGCGTCGCCCCGATCGCCCACAGCACGAGCACGACGCCGTCCGGCAGCCACGCGAGCAGCGTCATCGCCTGGGCCACCGGCGGCGGGTAGGAGTAGAACAGCTCCACGGCGTCCGGCGGGCTGCCGGCGAGCATCGCGGGGTCGTACAGGCTCTCGCCCGCGAGCACGTGACGGGCGGCCTCGAGCAGCAGCGTGAGGTCGAAGCCCGCCCGCCGCGGGTCGGCCTGCCACAGCGTCCACCCGATCCACGCCACGCCGATCCAGGAGACGGCCCCGGCGACGAGCCACGGTCCGAGGCTGTCCGCCCGGATCCGGCGGCGCCGCGCCGCGCGGGGCGGCGTCATGGCACGAACCAGCCGGAGAACATCGCCACGCTGAGCAGGAACAGCAGGACCACGGAGATCGCGGGCCACGCGTAGCGGCCGACGGGGCCCCGCCGGCCAGCGAGGATCCAGTGGTACGGGAACGCGGGCATCAGCAGCCGCCCGATGCTCTGGATGCTGCCGCTGGCGAATACCACGCCCAGGAACAGGACGGGGATCGAGGCGTACGGGAGCGGGATCCGGTCGCGCCGGACGAACACGAGCAGGAACGTCGCGACGATGAGGACCGCGAAGTTGACGGCGTGGACCATGGCCACGCTGCTGGACAGGCCCTCGCCCAGCGTCCCCGTCTCGTCGCCGCCGAGGCCGGCGCGGCCCCAGGCGCCCTGCGCCGCCCCGTACGAGGCCGCGTCCCCGGTGAGCCACACGACCCAGGCGAACGCCGCGACGGCCGCGAGCGGCCCCAACCCGAGCGCCAGCCACGACAGGCGTGGACGCCGCTCCTGCTGCCACATGAGCCACGCCAGCGGCACCAGCAGGACGACGCCCTGGAGCCGGGTGACCGTCGCCAGCGCGAGCAGCACGCCCGCCAGGAGGGGCTGCCGCCGCTCCGCCGCGAGGAGCGCGGCCAGGGCGAGGACCAGAAACAGGCTCTCCGCGTAGGCCATCGAGAACACCGCGGAGAACGGGAACATCGCGAGCAGGGCGGCGGACCGCAGCGCGAACGAGCGCCCGAAGCGGGGGGCGGTCAGTGCGACCAGCAGCCCGATCGCGACCGCGAACAGGACGTTCGAGAAGATGACCGCCACCAGCCCCTCCCAGCCCGGGACGGGCAGCGCCAGCGCCCGGACGAGCATCGGGTACAGGGGCAGGAAGGCGTAGTCGTGGTAGCCGCCGGCGATGGCCTGGGTGTGGTAGCCGTCGCGCACGATGCCCAGGTACCACCAGCCGTCCCACGAGGTCAGGCTGCGCAGGATCGGCCCGTCGTCGCCGGGGACGAGCAGCGGGTTGCGGCGGACGGCGGTCTCGGCGACGACCGCCGCCGCGACGACCAGCGCGCGCGAGGCGAGCACCACGGCCACCAGCGGCAGGGCCCAGCCCAGCCCCAGGGCGCGGGCACGCGCGGTCGCGATGACCCCCGACTGTGCTGTCACGGCGGCAACTGTAGCGGCCCGCCGCCCGGCGACGAACCGGCTCCTCCGCGCCGCGGCGTAGCCGATTCGTACTGGGCCAGACCGCGCCTGCCCGGTGCTAGGCTGCACCGGCTGTGCGGACGCCGATCGCCCTGTACACGCTCGCCCTGGTGGCCCGGATCGTCGTCGCCGCCGGCTTCCCCGACCCCGCCTACCCCGACGCGTTCTACTACGTGAACGTGGCCCGGGAACTGGCCGCGGGCCACGGCTTCGCCGTCGACTTCATCTGGATCTTCCCGGAGGTCGGCGGCGGGATCCCCGCCAGCCCGGTCCTGCCGATCGCATCCAACGCCCACTGGATGCCCCTCGCCTCGCTGGTCCAGGTCCCGTTCATCTGGCTGCTGGGCCCCACGGCCGCGGCGTCCTGGCTGCCGTTCGCGATCGTGGGCGCGCTGGCGGCCCCGCTGGCCTGGGCCATCGCCCGCGACGCGGGCACGTCCGAGTTCGTGGCCACCTCGGCCGGGGTGCTCACCGCCCTGCCCGCGCTGTCGTTCGTGTACATGGTCCAGCCCGACAACTTCTCGCTCTACCAGCCGCTGGTCGCGGGGGCGCTGTGGCTGGCCTCGCGCGGGCTGCGCGGCAACGCGCGCGCGTTCGCGCTCGCGGGCCTGCTGGCCGGTCTCGCGACGCTGTCCCGCAACGATGGGGTGCTGGTGCTCGCGGTGCTGGGTGCCGCGTTCCTGTGGGACCGCTGGCGGACGGTCCGCGGCTCGGGTGGCTCGCCCGCCCCGCCCGGATCCCGCTGGCGGCGGCGCTCGGCGCGGTGGCGCTGTTCGCCGTGGTGATGGCGCCCTGGTACCTGCGCCAGCTGGCGGTGTTCGGGACGCTGTCGCCCTCGACCGCGTCCGGCAAGGTCCTGTTTATCCGCGACATCGCCGAGTGGAACAGCATCACGGTTCCGGCCACGCTCGACCACCTGCTGGGCATGGGCGCCGGGCCGCTGCTCATGACCCGGGTCGGCGGGTTCGTGGCCGGGGCGTTCATCTTCAGCGTCCTGGTCGGGGTCCTCGTCCTCGTCCCGTTCATGCTCATGGGGGCCTGGACGCGACGGCGGGACGCGGCGTTCGGCCCGTTCCTCGGCTACGCGGTCCTGCTGTTCGCGTTCAGCGCGCTGGTGTCCGCGATCCACGTGCCCGGGGGCACGTTCATCCACTCCGCCGTGGCGCTGGCGCCACACGGCTACGTGCTCGCCCTCGAGGGAGTCGTGGCCGCGGTGGCCTGGATCGCCGTCCGACGGCGGGGCTGGAACGCGGCCGCGGCGTCGCGCGTGTTCGCCGGCGGCGCCGTGGCGTTCGGCGTGCTGGCCGCGATCGCCGGCTCGTTCGCCGTCCATGGCGGCTGGGACACCAAGCGCCAGCGGATGCAGGCGGTCGCGGCCGGGCTGACCGCGGCAGGGGCACCCGTGACGGACCGCGTGATGTCCATCGACGCGGGCGGCTACCGGTACTGGACCGGGCACGGCGGCGTGGTGCTGGTCAACGACCCGCTGGACACCGTCGAGGCCGTCGCCCGCGCATACGACATCCGGTGGCTGGTGCTCGAGGCCGCCGACACGGTCCCGGCGGTGCGCGAGATCCTGGTCGACGGGCGGCGGCCCGCGTGGGTCGGCGTGCCCGTCCTGGAGCGCGAGGACGTGTCGCTGTACCCCGTGTGCACGACCGCCGGCGACGTGCGGTGCGCCCCGTGAGCCGGCGCGAGGCCTGGCTGACGGGGCTGGGCGTGTTCGCCGTCGCGCTCGCGATCCGCGTCGTCGCCGCCTCCCAGGTTGAGTTCCCCAAGCCCGAGGACACGGCCTACTACGTCGGCGTGGCCCGCAACCTGGTGGAGGGACGTGGCCTCGTCTCGGACGCCCTGTGGAGCTTCGGCACGCCGCCGCTCGAGCTCCCGCGCGCCGCGTTCGAGGTCTGGCTGCCGCTGCCGTCGCTGCTCGCGGCCGTCCCGGTGGCGCTGTTCGCCGGGCCCGCGCCGATCCCCCTCGAATCCGCGATGCGCGCGTCGCAGGTGGTGTCGGTGCTGGCGGGCGCGCTGGTCGCGGTCCTCGCCTGGCGGCTGGGGGCGGACGTCGCCGCGGACCGCGGGCTGCCAACGGGCCGGGCTCGCACGCTGGCGATCGGCGCCGGGCTGACGGCCGGCGTGTACCTGCCGCTGCTCCTCCACGCCGCGCTGCCGGACTCCACGATGCTGTTCGGCGCGCTGGCGCTGGGCGCCTGCCTGCTCATGACCCGGGTCCTGCGCGACCCGCGCGGGGGACGGCTGTCCGACCCGCGGCTGATCGCCATCGGGCTGCTGCTGGGGGCATCCGCCCTGACCCGCAACGAGGCCGTGTGGCTCGCGCTCGCGTGGGCCTGGCTGGCGTGGCGGGCGGCCGGCGAGACCCGGCAGACGCGGCTGCGCCTGGTCGGCGTGGTCGCCGTCGTGAGCCTGGTCGTGTTCGCGCCCTGGGCGGCGCGCAACTGGGCGGTGTTCGGCAACCCGTTGCCCGGCCAGGCGATCTCCAACGCCCTGTCGGTGACGGGCTTCGACATCTTCGCCTGGAACGACCCGCCCACCCTGTGGCGCTACCTGGCCGTGGGACCCGGCCGGCTGCTCGAGATGCGCATCGAGGGCACGTGGCACAACCTCGCCAACGTCCTGCTGTTCCTGGGCATCCCGGTGTCGCTGATCGGCCTGCTGGCGCTGCCGTGGCAGGCCCGCGACCGGGCGCTCCGCCCGCTGGTGCTGGTGGGCCTGCTGACGTTCCTGGTCACGAGCCTGCTGTTCCCGGTGGCGACGACGTGGGGCACCTTCCTCCACGCGGCGGCGCCGGTCCACGTCCTGCTGATCGTGTCCACGCTGGGCGCCCTGGACGCCGGGATCGCCACGCTGGGCCGGCGGCTGGGCTGGACGCGGCCGGTCGCATGGCTGGGGGCGCTGCTCGCGGTGTTCGCCTCGCTGCTGTTCTCGGTCGTGCTGCTGCCGGGGGTCGGCTCGGGCGCCCGCGCCACGGAACGCACCTACGAGGCGCTCGCCCGATCGATGGCCGAGCTGGGCGCGCCGCTGGACGGCACCGCACCCGTGATCCACGACTTCCCGATCTGGCTCGCCGAGACGGCGCGCGTGCCGTCGCTCGCGCTGCCCGAGGAGGAGCCCGGCGACGTGCTGGACCTGGCGGCGCGGTTCGGTGCCCGCTGGCTGATCGTGTCCAAGCCCGACCACGGCCGTTGGCCGGCGATCCTGGACGGCAACGACCCGGACGCCCGCTGCTTCGAAGAGGTCCGGCTGCCGGTGCCGGCGGACCCGCTGCAGGCCGAGGCGCTCGCCGGGACCCGCGTGTTCCGGATCGCGTGTGCCGGCGTCGCGCGCGTGGACGCACCGCTTCGTGCCGGGCGGCCCTCGCCGTGAGGGGCGTCGCGGCTACACTCGGCGTGATGGATGGACCCCGGGGTGAGCCCATCGGCGCGCGGTTCGACGAGCTTCACGCGGAGGCCGTCGAGGCGCTGGCCTACAGCGCGAACGCGCTGCGGGCGGTGCGCGACCGCTATCGGACGGCCTACCTGGACGACCTCGCCCGCTGGGAGTCGCTGCGCGACGACCTGGCGGTCCTCGAGGGTGCGGTCGTCGCCGGGGCGGCAAACGGGTCCGCGGAGCCGCCGGGCCCGGCCGACGCGGCCGAGGCGGGCGCCGCCGACCACAACCTCCGCCAGACGCGGTCGGAGGAGGAGGCGTCCCGGGGGACGGTGCACCGCCACGAGGCGGAGCTGTCGCGCCTGGAGCTCGCCATCCGGAACCTCGAGAGCACCTGGCTGTTCCTCGAGCGGGGCGATGCCTCCCTGGTGGCCAGCGACGCCCCGGCGATCGGCGCCGAGGTGCAGATGCGGATCGTGGAGGCCCAGGAGGCCGAGCGCGCCCGGCTCGCCCAGGAGGTCCACGACGGCCCGGCGCAGGCGCTGTCCAACGCGATCTTCCAGGTCGAGTTCATCGAGCGGGTGTTCGACTCCGACCCGCGCCTCGCGCACACGGAGCTCCGGTTCCTGCGCGAGCTGCTGCGGCGAGAGCTGGGGGACGTGCGCGGCTTCATCGGCCAGCTGCGGCCGCCGGTGCTCGTGGAGCTGGGCCTCGACGGATCCATCGTAGACACGGTGGCCACGCAGGCGGCACTCTCCGGGTTGCGGATCGCGACCGATCTCCGGGCGCCGACCGGGGATATCGACGAAGCCGCGCAGACGGTGGTGCTGCGAGTGGTTCAGGAAGCCCTGCAGAATGTCCGCAAGCACGCGGGCGCGACGGAGGCCGTCGTGGCCACGATGCTGGACAATGACGAGTGGGTGCTGGAAGTGCGCGACGACGGACGTGGCTTCGATGTCGGGGCCGTGGCCGCCCGTGGGCGTCGCAACTTCGGGCTCCAGTTCATGCGTGAGCGGGCCGAACTGATCGGCGCGCAGTTCGAGGTGCGTTCGCGGCCGGAGGCGGGCACGGTGGTCCGGCTCGCGATCCCGTTGACGCGAAAGGAGAGCGAATGACCGAGTACCAGGGGCCCGAGCGCCGCCGCGGTGGGCAGGACCGTCGGAACCAGTCGTTCGAGCGGATGCGGATCCTGATCGTGGACGACCACGCCCTGTTCCGCGTGGGCATCCGCCAGATCCTCGAGCGCGAGCCGGACCTCGAGGTGGTTGCCGAGGCGGACGATTCCCGGACGGCGCTCGACGCGGCGTTCGCGACCAGCCCGGACGTCATCCTCATGGACCTCTCGCTGCCGTCACCGGGCGGCATCGAGACCACGCAGCGGATCAAGCGCGAGCTGCCGGCCACCGCGATCGTCGTCCTGTCCACTGAGGAGGACGAGGACGCCCTGTTCGATGCCATCAAGGCCGGCGCGGCCGCCTTCATCCTCAAGGACATCGCCCCTGAAGACCTGGTGATGATCATCCGCCGAGTGGCGACCGGCGAGTTCCTGATCAACGACAAGGTGTTCAGCAAGCCTGCGGTGGCGTCCCGCGTGCTCAAGGAGTTCCGCGAGCTGGCCGTGTACGGCCAGGAGGCCGCCCCGATCTTCGCGCCGCTCTCGCCGCGCGAGGTGGAGATCCTGGACAACATCGCGCAGGGCATGACCAACAAGCAGGTGGCCTACGCGCTGTCCATCTCCGAGCAGACCGTCAAGAACCACATGAGCTCGATCCTCCGCAAGCTGTCCGTGAACGACCGGACCCAGGCCGTCGTGTACGCGATGCGCCAGGGCTGGATCCGGATGCCGGAGGACTGATCCGGTCCACGCGAGCCCGGGGAGTCCACCAGGGCATGACGACACCCTCCGACACGCCGCAGGGCCCCGGCGAGGATCTCGCCGCCCGGCTGCGCGACGACCTGGCCACGCTCGACCGGGAGCTGGCCGAGATCGACATGCTCATCGGCCAGGCACGCGCGGAGGCACCCCGGCACGAGCAGAAGCGGGCCCAGGCGGCCGAGCGGATCGCGCCGCCTGACAAGCGCACGGACCCCAAGGAGCAGGCCGACGCGTACACCCAGCTGGTGGTCCTCACGCGCCGCGCGGTGCTCATGGAGGCCCAGGTGGACCTCCTCGAGGGGAAGCGCAAGGCACTGGCCCGGCACCGGGCGGCCGTGGCGGCGATCGCCGACGCGGTCGAGGGCGTCCCGGTCGCGCCGCCGCCGGAGGCCGCCGTCGTGGGCGCCGGCGCGGAACCGATCCCGCCCGGCCTGTCGCGCGTCGTCCTCAACGCCCAGGAGGACCTGCGCCGGGACATCGCCCGGGCGATGCACGACGGGCCCGCCCAGTCGCTGACCAACATCGTGCTCCAGGCCGAGATCGTGGAGCGGCTGGTGGCACGGGACCCGGACCGCGCGAAGGCGGATCTCCACCAGCTGGTCTCCATGGTCCAGCAGACCCTCGACGCGACCAAGAACTTCATCTTCGACGTGCGGCCGATGGTGCTCGACGACCTGGGCCTGATGCCCACCCTGCGGCGGGCGGCCCGCGACCGCGGCCGGCGCGCCCACGTGCCCGTGGAGTTCGAGACGACCGGCCAGGACACGCGCCTCCCGGTCGAGACGGAGAGCGCGGTGTTCCGGCTCCTGGACGAGGCGCTGGCCGCCTACCTCGCGGCCGGTCCCGACCGGGTCAGCCTGCGGCTGGACTGGACGAACGGGCTGGAGGCGCGCCTCGCCGCCCACCGTGCCGTGGCTTTGCCCGTGGCGGATGAGCTGCCCGAGGTCCCGGGCGGCAAGGACGTGCCGGACGCGATCAAGCAGATGATCCAGGACCGCCACGACGCCCGGCAGGCGGCCGTCGAGGCTGCGACCGTGGCGGCGATCGTCGTGCTGCCGGACGCGACCCGCCGCGACGTGGCGGAGCGCGCGGCGCTGATCGGCGCCACGGTGGAGATCCTCGAGGGCGGCGCGGAGCTGCGGCTGGTCGTGCCTCCCGCGGCGGCCTCCGGATCCGGCGTCCCCGCGTGAGCGATGCGCACGGCGCAGGCGAGACCGGGCCGGGGATCCTCGAGACGTCGCTGATCCTGGGCCTGTCCGTCCTGCTCGCCCTCGCGATCATCGTGTTCTTCGGCGGGGCGCTGGCGGACGTGATCGGGGTGCTCGTCGACGCGGCGCACGGCGGCCGCTGACGGATCCTCGGGGAGCGGCTGGTCGCTCGGACGCACCGCATGCTTCGACGCCCCGCCCGCGATCGTGCTCGCCCGATCGGGACCGGCCCCTTGGGGCATGACGAAGGTGCCATAGGAATCACCACGCCGGGCCCGTACGGTTTGGCTCGCCGCGATTTCGGGCAAGCAATCATCAGGAGGTTCCAGTGGCGCTCATCAACTCCTTCCTCGCCTCGTTCCGCGACGACGAGGGCCAGGGTCTCGCCGAGTACGCGCTGATCCTCGCGCTCATCGCCATCGTGGCGATCGTCGCCCTCATCTTCCTGGGCGGCCAGGTGTCGCAGATCCTGTCGACGGTCGGCAACTCGGTCTAGCCGTCGCAGCTCCAGCGCAAGGAAGGCCGCCGGCTCGTCCGGCGGCCTTCGTGCGTCCGGCGCGAACCGTGCGTCCGGCGGCCCTGGACGTCAGTCCCCTCAGCCTCGGGAGCCGCGGCTCGCGGGCCGGATAGGACTTTCCTCCCATTGCCGCGGACACCGGTCGCCCTAGAGTCCGCCACAGCCGGCAGCTCGTGCGCCGGGGGTTCCAATGGAGGTGCCGGATGGCGCTCATCAGCCACTACGTGGATGCATTCCTCGCCCGCTTCGACCGCGACGAGGACGGCCAGGGTCTGGCGGAGTACGCGCTGATCCTCGCGCTCATCGCCATCGTGGCGATCGTTGCCCTCATCTTCCTGGGTGGCCAGGTGTCCAAGATCCTGTCGACGGTCGGCAACTCGGTCTAGCCGTCGCAGCTCCAGCGCAAGGAAGGCCGCCGGCTCGTCCGGCGGCCTTCGTGCGTCCGGGTGCGATGCGACGCGCCAGGCCCTTGCCCGGCGGTCCGATCCCGGCCAAAGGTCCCGGATTCGGCGCTCCGGTGCACCACTAGGGCTTCTTGGCATGTTGACATTGGGACTTCCGGGGCATACCTTCCCGCTCGCCGCGATGCGTCGCGGACTCCAACGGGGAAGGAGGTGAATCCACCGATGTTCATTCCTGCACTCATGTCGTTCCTTCATCTTGACGACGAGGAGGGCCAGGGTCTCGCCGAGTACGCGCTGATCCTCGCGCTCATCGCCATCGTGGCGATCGTCGCCCTCATCTTCCTGGGCGGCCAGGTCTCCAAGATCCTGTCGACGGTCGGCAACTCGGTCTAGCCTGCCCTCGTCACAGACACGAAGACGCCGGCTGCCCAGTTGGGCAGCCGGCGTCAAGCGTTCCGATCGGTTCGCGGGCGCACCGAAGCCGGACCATCGGCGCATTGCATTTCGACGTCGGGGACCTACCGTATGGTCCACGCCCGGGGGTGGTGCGCGAGGTTCGCGCACCCAGATGTCGCAAGACTCCCGGATGGGCACCCGCCCCGGAGGGAGGTGATCAAGATCGTGCTTCTGTCGAAGCTCACGGCACTGGCCGTCTCGGTCGTCCATGGTGACGACGAGGAAGGCCAGGGTCTCGCGGAATACGCACTCATCCTCGCGCTTATCGCCATCGTCGCCATCGTCGCCCTGCTGTTCCTGGGCAACCAGATCAGTGACAAGCTGAGCGTCATCGGCGGCACACTGGAGTCCCACCAACCGTAATCGCCGCCATTCACAGGAACGGCCCGCCCGCCACCCTGGCCGGCGGGCCGTCGGCGTTCAGGGCCCCTCGGCGCCCGATTGGTCACTCGCCCTATTGCGGTCCTTGCAGCCGACCTTACGCTACGCGGCGCCTCTGCCCAATTCCTCCCAACGGTCATAGCCCATTTGGGCGGTCGCGGGGCGGAATCCCGGTGCTAGAGTGGTGCCACCTGTCACACGACTCGGGGAGAACATTTCGTTGAAGCGCTCGAACCGGTTGGTCCTGCTCATCGGGATCTTCCTTGCCGTCGTCGCGTTCGTCCTGATCCTCGTCACGCTCCAGGGAGGCGGCACGGGCCCCGGCCCTGACACGCCGCCCACCACGGCGAAGTTCGTGATCGCCAAGGTGGACATCCCCCTGGGCGCGAAGATCCAGGAGGACCAGCTCGGCTACAAGGAAGTGCCCATCGCCGACAAGCTCGTGAACAGCTTCGCGGACACGTCGTTCGTGGTGGGCCAGACCGCCCGCCAGAGCGTCACCGCGGGCCAGGCGATCACGACCGACATCCTGACCGGGTCCTCGGGCAGCATCGCGGACATCGAGGTGCCGGCGGGCAAGGTCGCGATGGCGCTCCAGGTGGACCAGGTGTCGGGCGTCGGCACCATCACCAAGGCCGGCGACCACGTCGACCTGCTCATCGCGCTCACGGGTGACAAGTTCCCCGTCGTGACGCTCAACCCGGACGACGACACGATCACCGTCGTGTCCGGCCTCAACTCGACCTCCGTCAAGCTGCTGCTCCAGGGCATGCAGGTGCTGGGCACGCTGCTCCCGCCGCCCCCGGCGCAGACCGGTGACAACACGGGTGGCGCCACCGGCGATGCCGAGACGTCGCTGACCGGCCAGCAGCAGATCGTGATCCTGGCGCTCGACGCCCAGCAGTCCGAGGTCGTGAAGTACGCCCAGGTCGAGGGGAACATCTCGATCGTCCTGCGCAGCGCGGACGACTTCCGAGACCCGGCGACCGGCCTGCCGCTCGATCCGACGCTGATCGTCCCGGCGACGACCACCGGTATCACCCTCAAGAGCATCGTCGACGACTACGGCGTCCTGATCCCGCAGCTCGTCGAGGCGATCCTGCCGGCGCAGCCGGCGAACCCGTAGCCACGGCTCTCCCCGCGGGCCTGGACCCGCTCGTGCGACTCGATGGGCCGGTGACGCGCCGGCCCATCGCCTTCGGCCCCCCGGGCCGCCACCACCACGACCACTGAGGTCAGATCGAACCCTCTCATGGCAGACCAGATCCGCGTCCTCATCGTGGACGACATCCCGGAGACCCGCGATCACCTCTCGAAGCTGCTCGGCTTCGAGACGGACATCGAGGTCGTGGGGGCGGCGGCGTCCGGCCGCGAGGCGATCGAGCTGGCCGCGAAGCTGACGCCCGACGTCGTCCTGATGGACATCAACATGCCGGACATGGACGGCATCTCGGCGACGGAGCGACTGTCCGCCGAGGTTCCCACCGCGTCCGTCGTGATGATGTCGGTCCAGGGTGAGGCGGACTACCTGCGGCGGTCGATGCTGGCCGGGGCGCGTGAGTTCCTCGTCAAGCCGTTCTCCTCGGACGAGCTCACGTCGTCGATCCGGCAGGTCTACACCCGCGAGCGGGAGAAGCAGTCCCGGATCGCCATCCAGCCGTCGTCGGGCAACGGCACCGGCGCCTCCCCGCGGGGGACGGACGACGAGCGCGAGGGCGAGGAGCCCGGGCGCGTCGTGGCCGTGTTCGGCCCCAAGGGCGGCGTCGGGCGCACGACGCTCGCCGTCAACCTCGCCGTCGCGGCCGCGACGGAGCTCGGCCAGCGCACCTGCCTCGTCGATGCGTCGTTCCAGTTCGGCGACGTCGGCGTGCTGCTCAACCTCAACCCCAAGAACAAGTCGATCGCCGACCTCCTCCCGGAGCTGGAGGCCGGCGGCGAGCTGGAGTCGATCGACACGTTCGTGATCAACCACTCCGCCGGCATCCGCGTCCTGCTCGCGCCCCCCTCCCCGGAGATGGCCGAGCTGATCACGCCCGCGAGCGCGAAGCGGATGATCGAGGCGCTCCGGATGACCCACGACCTCGTGGTCGTGGACTGCATGGCGTCGTTCAACGACACCACCCTCGCGATCCTCGACCTGGCAGACACCGTGCTCACGATGCTGTCGCTCGAGATCACGTCGATCAAGAACATCCGCCTGTTCCTCGAGGTGGCGGACCAGCTGGGGTACGAGCAGGACAAGATCCGGCTCGTGCTCAACCGTGCCGACTCGTCGCTGGGCATCCGCGTCGCGGACGTGGAGCACTCGATCGGGCGGCGCGTGGACCATACGATCGTCTCCGACGGTCGCAGCGTCGTGTACGCCCTCAACCGGGGCGTGCCGTTCTTCCTCTCCAACCGGGAGGCCCAGGTGTCCCAGGACGTCCTGCGCCTCGCCTCGGCGGTCGTGGGGACGAAACCGGCGGAAGCCGGCGAGGCCCCCAGGAAGGCCGCGCAGAAGAAGTCGCTGTTCGCGTGGCGATGATGCGACAGCGAGTGCATGGGCCCCTCGGGGCCGAAGGGGTGTAGGCGATGTCCCTCCTGAAGCGGATCGAAAGCGCCCGTCCCGGCGCCGGCGGTGCGCCCGACGGGTCCAATGTCCCCGTCCCGGCGTCCGGTGGCGGCGCCCCGGGCAGCCCGGCGGCCCCGTCGTCGCCGCGCCTGATGACGCAGGCTCCCGTCCGGGAGTCGTTCCGGGACGTCAAGTTCCGGATCCAGAACCGGGTCATCCAGGACCTGGACCCCAAGCTGGACCTGTCCAACCAGGTGGAGGTCCGCCGGCAGATCGAGGAGATCTTCGGCAAGGTCATCGACGAGGAGGGCCTCGCGCTCACCCGCGCCGAGCGGGTGCGGATGCTGGAGCAGATCACCGACGAGATCATCGGCCTCGGGCCGCTGGAGCCGCTGCTCCGCGACGAGTCCATCTCGGAGGTCATGGTCAACGGCCCGCGCCAGGTCTACATCGAGCGGTCGGGCCGCCTCGAGCTGACCAACGTCGTGTTCCAGAACGACGACCACGTCATGCGGATCATCGATCGGATCATCGCCCCGATCGGCCGCCGCGTGGACGAGTCGTCGCCGATGGTGGACGCGCGCCTCACCGACGGCTCGCGCGTCAACGCGATCATCCCGCCGCTGTCCCTGGTCGGCCCCGTCGTCACGATCCGGAAGTTCTCGGCCTCCCCCTTCACCGTGGACGACCTGATCCGGTTCGGGACCGCCACCCCGGACATGTTCGAGTTCCTGCGCGCCTCCGTGGAGGCCCGGCTCAACATCTTCGTGTCCGGCGGCACGGGCTCCGGCAAGACGACGACGCTCAACGTCCTGTCGTCGTTCATCCCCAACGACGAGCGGATCGTCACGATCGAGGACGCCGCCGAGCTGCAGCTCCGCCAGGAGCACGTGGTGACGCTGGAGTCCCGCCCGCCCAACATCGAGGGCAAGGGCCAGATCCCGATCCGGGAGCTCGTCCGGAACTCGCTGCGCATGCGCCCCGACCGGATCATCGTCGGGGAGTGCCGCTCGGGCGAGGCGCTGGACATGCTCCAGGCCATGAACACGGGCCACGACGGCTCGATGTCCACCGGCCACGCCAACAGCCCCCGCGACATGCTCTCCCGCCTCGAGACGATGGTCCTGATGGCCGGCGTGGACCTCCCCGTCCGCGCCATCCGGGAGCAGATCGCCTCGGCCGTGGACCTCATCGTGCACCAGGCCCGCCTCAAGGACGGGACCCGGCGGATCACGAACATCACCGAGGTCCAGGGCATGGAGGGTGACGTCATCGTCATGCAGGACGTGTTCGTGTTCGAGCAGACGGGCGTCGTCGAGGGCAAGATCCAGGGCCGCCTGAAGCCGACCGGCATCCGGCCCAAGTTCGTCGAGAAGTTCGAGGTCCAGGGCATCCACCTGCCGCCGGGCCTGTTCGGCTTCAGCTACTAGGGACCGGGAGTACCGCTCGTGGAACCGATGACGATCGCCATCGCCGGCGTCGCCGCCCTCGCGATCCTGGTGATCGCCGTGGGCGTGGCGATGTCCGGTGGCGGCTCCGGCGTCAACGCTCGACTCGAGCGGTATGCGTCGAGCCGCCAGGAGAAGCCGGTGTCGACCGGCCAGGGGAGCTTCGCCGAGGCGCTCCAGTCCAGCCAGGCGCTGACCGCGCTCAACAAGGTCGTGGAGCAGCGCGACTTCGGCGCCAACCTGGCGCGCGAGATCGCGCGCGCGGACCTGCGGCTCAAGGTCAGCGAGTACCTCGTGATCTGGGCCGGCTGCGCCGTGGGCGTGCCCATCCTCATGGTCGTGCTCTCGGTCGCGATGCCCGGGCTGCGCAACCCGATCGTCCTCCTCGTGGGGGCGTTCATCGGGTTCATGCTCCCCCGCTTCTGGCTGGGCCGGCGCAAGTCCAGCCGCCTCAACGCGTTCGACAAGCAGCTGCCGGACACGATCACCCTGATCGCCAACGCGCTGCGCGCCGGCTCCTCGTTCCTCCAGGCCATCGAGATGGTGGTCCGGGAGTCGCGCCCCCCGATCTCCACGGAGTTCGGCCGCGTGATCCGGGAGGTCAACCTGGGCCTCGCGTTCGACACCGCGCTCGAGAACATGGTCCGCCGCGTGCGGTCCGACGACCTCGAGCTGATGGCCACCGCCATCTCCATCCAGCACACCGTCGGCGGCAACCTCGCCGAGATCCTCGACTCGATCGCGTTCACCATCCGCGAGCGCGTCCGGATCAAGGGCGAGATCCGCACCCTGACCGCGCAGCAGCGGCTGTCCGGCTACGTCGTCGGCTTCCTGCCGATCGCGCTGGCGGGCTTCCTGTTCGTGGCGGCACCGGGCTTCATGCAGCCGATGTTCGACGACCGGGTGTCCGTGATCGGGCTTCCGGCTGGCGTCATCATCCTGGGCCTCGGCGGGTTCGCGATGTTCATCGGATTCATGCTCATCCGCAAGATTGTCGACATCGAGGTCTAGGCCATGGACCCCTTGCCCCTGATCGTGGCGGCCGTCGCCGCCGGAGCGATCCTCCTCATCGTCCTCGGCCTGGCCGGCAACGCCCCGGTTGACCCGGTCCAGGCGCGGCTGACCCAGCTGGGCACGATGCAGGCCAAGAACCTCGAGGAGCTGGAGCTCCAGCAGCCGCTGTTCGAGCGGACGGTCCGCCCGCTGGCGGCGCGCCTGTCCGGCTTCGTGGCGCGGGTCACCAGCACCTCGTTCACGCAGCAGACCGAGAAGCGCCTGGCGCTCGCCGGCAACCCGGGCGGGCTGCGGACGGCGGACTGGCTGGGCATCAAGGCCGTGGGCGCCATCGTGGGCGCCGGCCTGTTCTTCCTGCTGTTCGTCATCGTCGGGTTCATGGGGCTGCCCGTCGTGCTCCAGTTCGTGATGATCCCGATCGGCGGCCTGTTCGGCTACACGCTGCCGGAGTTCTGGCTGGGCGGGCGAGTCCGCAAGCGCCAGAAGGAGATCCTGCTCCAGATCCCGGACGCGCTGGACCTGCTCACGATCTCCGTGCGGGCCGGCCTCGGCTTCGACGGCGCCCTGGGCAAGGTGGTCGAGAAGCTCCACGGGCCCCTCACCGAGGAGTTCCGGCGCGCGCTGGCCGAGATCCGCGTCGGCAAGGCGCGGCGGGACGCGCTGCGCGACATCATCCCGCGCACCGAGGTCACGGCGCTCACCAACTTCATCGGGGCGATCATCCAGGCCGAGCAGCTGGGCGTGTCGATCTCCAAGGTGCTGCAGGTGCAGTCCGAGCAGCTCCGGATCGAGCGCCGCCAGCGCGCCGAGGAGATGGCGGCCAAGGCGCCGATCAAGATGCTGTTCCCGCTGGTCGGCTGCATCTTCCCGTCGCTGTTCATCGTCATCCTGGGCCCGGCGATCATCCTGATCATGATCAACCTCAAGGTCTGACCGGAGCGTGGGGTCGGGGGCTCGGGACGATCCGCTCGCGGGGTCCCCGGCCGGCGCGGAGGCGGACGCCGGGGGCCGGGTCGGCGGCAGCGTCGGCGGCGGGGTCGACGGCGGGGTCGGCGGCGGGGTCGGGGTCGGCGGGGAGGTTGGCGGCGAGGTTGGCGGCGGCGGCGAGGTTGTCGGCGCCTTCGGGAGCGCACGCAACCTCGATCGCGACACCCTCCTCGCGGCGCAGCTGGAAACGGCGGCCTCGCTGTGGGCCAAGTTCATGGGCCTGATGGGCCGGCCGTCGCTGGCGCCCGGTCACGGGCTGTGGCTGCCCGCCAGCAACGGGATCCACATGATGTTCATGCGCTTCGCGATCGATGCCGTGTTCGTCACGCGACCCGACGCCCAGGGTGCCCGGCGGGTCCGGTCGGTGCATCGCGGGCTGCGCGCCTGGACCGGGCTGGTCCCGCTGGTCCGCGGCGCGGACGGGGTCCTGGAGCTGCCGGTCGGCACGATCGACGCGACGGGAACGGTCGTCGGGGATCGACTGGAGATCGTCGAAGCAGGGTAATGCGCGCCTGCGCGGCGCCGGCGCTGCGCGGCGCTGGTCGGCGCCGGCGCTCGTCGACCCTTGCGCGGATCGGTCGCGGATCGGTCGCTGGGCGACCCAACGAGTGCAGCGTGCGACGTTTCGGTCGGCCGGCGCCTCGGTTGTCGCGTGCGATGGCCGTTCCATGCAACGAACGCGGCGCTGGCCGACCAGTTCGTCTCGGGCTGCATCCGTTGCGTCGCTGGGCGACCGGCGGGCGAGTGGCGCCCCGGGCACGGCGACCGGCGGGCGAGTGGCGCCCCGGGCACGGCCACCGGGGCAGACGACCGCGGGCGGGTCCATCCAGGACGGCACGCGGCGCCCGGTGGCTGGCGCCCTCGACTCCCGATAAGTGCCCGCCAAGTGACGTACGCGAGGATGCCGCCATGGCGACTCGTGAACGACCAGGCGACCGCGGGGCCACCGAGGCCCGTGAGCTCATCGATACCGCGCGGCGGGAGATCAGGGCGACCCGCCGGGCCCATGGCCTCAGCCTCGCCGCCGCGGCGCGACGAGCCGGCATGTCGGCGTCGCAACTGACCCGGCTGGAACGTGGACGCCTGGCACTGCCCACGCTCGAGCAGGTGTGCCGGGCGGCGCGCGCGGTCGGGCTCCGGCCGTGGCTGAATCTGTACCCGGACGAGGCGCCCGTGCGCGACGCGGCCCAGCTTCCGCTGCTGGCCCGGTTCGAGACGCTCCTGGCTCCACCCCTCCGGCTGCGCCGCGAGGTGCCGATGCCCATCGCCTCGGACCTGCGCGCGTGGGACGGACGGATTACGGACGGCCAGCAGACGGCGTCGATCGAGGCAGAGTCGAAGCTCGACGACGTGCAGGCCGTCAGTCGCAGGATCCAGCTCAAGGTCCGGGACGACCCCGATGCCGGCGTCGTGATCCTCCTGCTCAACCGGACGGCACACAACCGGCGCGTCCTCGCCATGCACCGGGAGGCGCTGCGCGGCCAGTTCCCGCTCGATGGCGATGCCGTTTCGCGCGCGCTCCGACGGGGCCGCATCCCCGTGGCCAGCGGCATCCTGCTCCGTTGACGGGTCGATGACCGCGCTCGTCCGGCCGCTCGATCGCCTGCTGGACCTGGCCCTGCCGGCGGTCTGTCCCGGCTGCGGCGAGGAGGGTGCGCCCATCTGCGAGCGGTGCCTGCCGTCGGTTCGGGTCCGAGAGCGGCTGCCGGCCGGGACGCCGCTGGGACTGGCGGATGGGCCGCCGGCGCCGCTGCTCCAACTGGAGTGGTGCGCGCCGTTCAGCGGCACGACGCGCCGCGCGCTGCACGCGCTCAAGTACGCCGGTGAGCGCCGGCTCGCGCAGCCGTTGGGCGATGCCGTGGCGGCACGCTGGCGACGGGCCGGGGCGGGCGGGGAACTGCTCGTCCCGATCCCCGTCCATGCGGGTCGGCGACGCGAGCGCGGCTACGACCAGGCAGAGCTAGTCGCCGCGGTCGCGGCCGCGAGCCTCCAGGTCCCGTGGCTCGCGGCCCTGGAGCGGCGGCGGGTCACCGCGCCGCAGTACCGCCTGGACCGCCGTCACCGCGCCGCAAACGTGGCCGACGCCTTCGTCGTGCGGCCGGAGGCCCGCGCCGCGATCCGCGGCCGCTGGGTGGTGCTCGTGGACGATGTCGTCACGACCGGCGCCACGCTGTGCGCCGCCGCGCGGGCGCTGCTGGACGGCGGCGCGCTCGCGACGTCCGCCGTGACGGTGGCTCGTGAGCGATAGGGGGCCGGATGACGCGTTCCCGGTTCCGTCCGTGCCAGGCCGCCGGGACGTGCGGCCCTACCGGCCCGGGCGCACCCCGTGGCTATACTCGGATTCCGGTCGGGGCCCATTCGCCGCCTCGTCCGCCCCCGCAGCCAGGCGCTCCAACGCGCCGGGAGGTCAACCGTGAGGACGATCGTCAGGGGCAAGAACCTCGAGGTTCCGGACCGGGTCCGGCAGTACGCGGAGCGCAAGTTCGCCCGCCTCGAGCGGCTCCTCGATGACCGCACGGACGCCATCGTGGAGCTGTCAAACGAGGCGCACCGCAGCGCCGCGGACGCCCACATCGCGGACGTCACCCTGGTGATCGACGGCCACACGCTGCGCAGCCGCGCGGCGGGCGGCTCCTACCAGGCGGCGCTCGACGTGGTGGTGGACAAGGTCGAGCGCCAGGCGATCGACCACAAGGAGAAGCCCCGGATCCGCGCTCGACCGGAGCAGGAGAAGGCGATCCTCCGGCGGATCGCCGACGGCACCGCGGAGCCGGTGACCGAGCGCCAGGTCGTGAAGACGAAGCGCTTCGCCATCGAGCCGATGTTCGAGGAGGACGCGGTCACGGCGATGGAGGAGCAGGGCCACGACTTCTGGGTGTTCGTCAACGCCGAGACCGAGCGGATCAGCGTCCTGTACCGGCGCAAGGACGGGCACTACGGGCTGATCGAGCCGGTCGTGGGCGGCGAATACACGAAGGACCGCAGGGCCACGAAGAACGGCCGAGGCTGAGCGGGCCGGGGAGCTCGAAGCGGGCCGGGGAGCTCGAAGCGGGCCGGGGAGCTCGAAGCGGGCCGGCGGCAGACCGTCCGGCAGCGCCTCAGCGCCCGGAGCTCGGACCTCAGGCGCCCGGGGAGCTCCGACCTCAGCGCCCGGGAGCTCCGACCTCAGCGCCCGGGAGCTCGGACCTCAGGCGCCCGGCGATGGCACCTCGGGCCGCCCGTCGCGCCGCCGGTACACGCCCGCCTCGCGATCGGCGAAGCCGCCATCCACGAGGTAGCGGCGGAGCGACGCGACGTCCCGGTGGAACGCCGCGAGCCGCTGGTTGACCTCCTTCTCGGGGTAGCCACGGTCCTCGGTGAACACGCGCTCGAGCAGGAACCGGAGCACGATCCGGCGCTTCTTCTCCTGCGCGGGGATGGTCGCGAGGCGTCCGTCCACGAGGTACGCGCGAAGGGTCTTCGCCTCCTCGGGCGTCGGCGACAGCCGCGCCAGCGTGTCCGCGAGCGGCTCGCCATCGTGCGGCCACGCTCCCGCAGGGCCGGCAGCGCCCAACGCCTCCGCCGCGGTTCGTTCGTAGCTCGCCAGCGCCCGGCCCAGCTCCCCCACCCGGTCCAGGCGCGCCCCGAAGGCCCCGGGCCGGTCCCCGAGCCGTTCCACGAGCCCCGCCAGCACCAGCATCTCGAGGCTCCGGCTCACGGCGGTGACCGGCTGGCGCAGCTCCGCCGCGAGCGTCCCGACGTCCGCGGCGCCCGCCGCCAGCCGGGCCACGATCCGCAGCCGCGTCCCGTCCACGAGCGCCCGCAGGCCGAACAGCGTCCCCTCGTCGATCACCGGCTGGTCCGTCATGCCGCCAAGCATAGGTCGGGCGCCGCGGGGCGCGGCGTCGTCGAGCCCCACGGGGCGCGGCGTCTGCGGGCGCCACGTCCGGCGGACATGCCTCCGCTAGTCTTCCGCCATGCTTCCGAACGGCCGCCGATTGGGCGCCCACCTCCCGCTGGGCGCGGGCATGGTGCGGGCGGCGGATCGGGCGGCCGTCATCGGCGCCTCGGCGATCCAGGTGTTCAGCGACAACCCCACGTCCTGGCGGCGACGGCCCGCGCTCCCGGCCGAGCTGCCGGCGTTCCGCGAGCGCCTGGCCGACCACGATGTCGCGCCGCTCGCGATCCACGCGCCGTACCTGGTGAACCTTGCGGGTCCGGAGCACGCGTTCTTCGAGCGCTCGGTGGAGGTCCTGGCCAACGAGCTGCGCGTGGCAGAGGCCTACGGCGCGCGGTTCGTCAACGTGCACATCGGGTCGCACCGCGGCGAGGGCCCGGAGGCCGGGGCGGTACGCCTGGCGCAGGGGGTGCGCGAGGTGCGGCGGCGTCTCGACGGCGCCGCCGCCGGCGTCACGCTGGTGCTGGAGAACGGCTCGGGGGGCGGCTTCGGGCTGGGGTCCACGATCGAGGAGCTGCAGCTCATTGGCCAGGCGGCCGAGGCGGCGGGCGTGGACCGCGAGCGGCTGGGGTTCTGCCTCGACACGGCCCACCTCTGGGGCGCGGGCTACCCGATCGGCACGGCGGCCGGCGTGGACGAGATGCTGGCGGCCTTCGACCGCGCGCTGGGCATCGGGCGGCTGTCCATGGTCCACCTCAACGACTCGCGCTCCGAGTGCGGGTCGCGCGCGGACCGCCATGAGCACATCGGGGCGGGCAGGATCGGGGTCGACGGCCTGCACCGGATGCTGGCGCACCCGGGCCTCGACGGCGTCGCCTACTTCCTCGAGACGCCGGGCATGGACGCCGGCTACGACGAGGTCAACCTCCGCCGGGTGCAGGACATCGCCGCCGGCAGGCCGCTCGCGCCGCTGCCCCCCGAAGCGTTCCACGTGCGCAGCTCCCGGAGCCGCAGCGCACCGGCGGAGGAGCCGGCGTGACGTCGCGCCGTCGCGACGCCCTGGTGCTGCTCGGGATCCTCGCGCTCGCGGCGGCGTTGCGGCTGCCGGGCCTCGGCCTCCGGGGCCAGTGGGACGCCGACCAGGGCAACGAGATGCTGGTCCTGCTGCACCTGGTGCGCGACGGACAGGTGCCGTTGTTGGGGCCGCCGACGTTCGCCGGCTCGTTCCACCACGGCGCCCTGTACTACGGCATCCTCGCCCCGGCGGCATTCCCGGGCGACGCCGATCCGGGTGCCGTCACGCTGCTGATCGCCGTGCTCGGGATCGCGACGGTCGGGGTCCTGTGGGCGCTCGGTCGCGAGCTCGGCGGGGCCTGGGCCGGACACGTGACCGGCGTCCTCGCCGCGGTCTCGCCCGCCCTCGTCATCGGCTCGACGTTCATCTGGAACCCGAACCTCGTGCCCCTGGGCGCCGGGCTCGCGCTGCTGGGCGCCATCCGTGCGTGGCGCACGCGGCGCGCCGCCTGGTGGCTGCTGGCTGCGCTGGGGACGATGATCGCGATGCAGGTCCATGTCAGCGGCGGGATCCTCCTGCCGCCGCTCGTGATCGCCTTCGTGGCCGATGTGCGGCGCGACGGGGGCCAGGGGGCGGGCCGGCCGTGGGCCGGCATCGCGGTCGCGGCCTGCCTGGTCCTCGCCGCCGGGTACCTGCCCCTGCTCGCCCACGAGCTCGGGACCGGCTTCACGGACACGCGGGGCCTGCTCGGGTACATCGGCGCGGGTGCGGGCACCACCCAGGACCTCGGGGCACGGATCCTGGTGGTCACGCTCCGCTCGATCGCCTGGCCATTCGTGGGCGTGATCACCGAGGCCCCGATGCTGGCGGCTGCGGTCGGGCTGGGGGCGCTGGGGCTGGGCGCGACGGCGCTCCGGCTGGCGGGTCGCGATGACCGGCCGGGGCTGTGGCTGCTGGCCGGTGTGTTCGGGTGGTCGCTGCCCGTGCTCGCGGTGACCGCCCCCACGCTCATGACCTCGGTCCCGGGCCTCCCGAACGACCACTACCACACGTTCCTGGACCCGGTGGTGATCGCGCTCGCCGGTGCCGGGATCGCGGCGCTGTCGCGCACGGGGATCGGCGCGGCCACGAGGGTCGGCGCGGCCACGGGGGTCGGCGCGGCCACGGGGGTCGGCGCGCCGTCGCTCGACCGCGCCCGCCCGGGACTCGCCGTGGCGGGCCGGGTCGCGGGCGCGGCGGCGCTGGCGGCGCTCGTCATCGTGAGCGTCGCCCGGTGGCCGGCGGCCGCGTCCCCGGACGGCGGCTGGCCGCTCGCCGACGCCGCGGCCGGCCGGGTCCGGGCGACGTTGCAGACCCTGGCCACCGGGCCGCGGCTCCAGACCGCCCTGGTCAGCATCCCGGAGTTCAAGTCGGCGGATGCCATCCGCTTCCCGCTGGCCCGCCGCGGCGTCGACGTGTGGGTCCCCGGCACCCCGGAGTTCGGTGCGGCCGATCAGCTGGTGCTCGTGTGCGACCCGCTGTTCGAGGACGTGGTGGGGCAGCGCTGCGGCGGGCCGGCCGAAGGCGCCTGGCTCGGGGCGGAGGCGCGGCCGTGGCGCCTGGTGGACCGCTTCGAGGCGGGTCCGCGCCGCGTCGTGAGCATCTACGCGATCGACGAGCCGTAGCCGCCGCCTCCGGACGCGCGAACGCCGGCCCCTGCAGGCCGGCGTCCGCTGTCCCCGAGACCCGAACGTGGAGGGACGTTCAGGTCGTGCCCTGGAAGTGTTCTATGGTCGACCGTTCGTCCTGACAGGCGGGCGGACCGCGGTCCGCGGGGCGCCGTAGCGCGGCGTCGGA
>JBFMAT010000027.1:0-54658 GCA_040755495.1 Chloroflexota bacterium | reverse complement strand
CGGCGGTGGACTACGGCGCGGCCCACGGCGCCCTCGCGATGACGACCCCCGGCGACACCTCGATGGCCACCCTGGCCGAGGTCGAGGCGCTCGTGGCGGGCAGGAGCGCCCGGGTCATTCGCTGACGAGCCCGATCACGGACATCCCGCCGCGACCGATCGGTCCGGCAGCTCGGAGGAACCAGGCATGCGCCCATCCAGACCCGGCGTCGCGATCGTGGGGCTGGGCCTCATCGCCCGGACGCACGCCACGGCCTACCGCCAGCTCGCGGACCTGGTGGACCTGGCGGTGGTCTGTGACATCGACCGGGCCCGGGCGGTCGCCTTCGCCGCCGAGTTCGGTGCCCGGCCGGCGTTCAGCCTGGACGAGGTCCTCGCCGACCCGGGGATCGCGATCGTCGACCTCATCCTCCCCCACCACCTCCACGTCGAGGCCGCGCAGGCCGTCCTCGACGCCGGCCGGCACCTCCTGCTCGAGAAGCCCGTGGCCGGCAGCTACGCGGAGTCCGAGGCGATCGTCCGGCGCGCGGAGGCGTCCGGCGTCGGGTTCATGGTCGCCGAGAACACGCGCTACGCCGCGGCCTACACGGCGGTCGAGCGCCTGCTCCGGGCAGGGGCCATCGGCGAGGTGGTCCATGCCCGCACCTTCCTGCGCTCCAACGAGAAGGCCCACCTCTCGCTGCCGGGCTACTGGCGGACGCAGTACGCGACGGGCGGCGGGCTGGTCCTGGACACCGGCGCTCACTCCTTCTACCTGCTCAAGTGGCTGCTGGGCGAGGTGGAGGAATTGACGGCGTTCGCCACCAAGGTCTTCCCGCTGCCCAACGAGATCGAGGACACGGCGGAGGTCCGGGGACGGCTCCGGAGCGGGGCCCTGTTCTCGTCCGGCTTCACGTCGGTCTCGGAGGTCCCCCACAGCGAGCGGCTGGAGCTGTACGGGACGACGGGCGGGATCCTCGTGGACCAGATGGCGGACCCCGTGGTCAGGCTGTTCCGAGGCGACCAGGACTTCGCCGGCGAGGCCGTCGCGGGGGTGCCCTTCGGGCCCGACGCCTGGCACCCGGGCGGCTGGCACTGGGAGTCGGTGATCGCGGAGGTCACGGACTTCGTCCGGTCGATCGCCGAGCAGCGCCGGCCGCTGATCGACGCCTGGGACACCGCGTACGCGATCCGGGTGGTCGACGCGGCCTACGAGTCGATCCGGACGGGGTCGCCAGTCCGTCTCGACTGACGCCGCCGCCGGCGGCGGCGGCGCCCGATCGCTCCTTCGGCGGACGCGACCGCCGAGGCCCCCTGGGCCGCGACGCCCGCGGAACTGTCATGCGGATGCACGACGGCGCGGGCGCGCGTTTGCGTCCGCGGCGGCCGGCCCGCCCGACAGTGTGCGGCAGCCCACCGGTCCGGCCCCGCGGGTAGCCCCAGGCGGAGCCGGGCCGGCCCACACTCGAAGGAGAACATCCATGTCTGACCATGACACCGTCGTCGTCAGGGACGGCGGCTCCGGCGGGGCCATGATCCTCGCCCTCGTCGTGCTCGTGATCGTCGTCGCCGCCGGCTGGTACTTCCTCATGGGGCCCGGCGCCGGCTCCACGACCAACGCGCCCGGCGACGTCAACGTCGAGATCCAGCTGCCGTCCCCGTCCGCGTAGCCGCGACGGCCAGCCCGCAACCAGGGACCCGAGGCGGACCCACCGCCCGGGTCCCTTGTCGTGAGCCACGATGACCCAGCCGACACCCAGTCCCGCCCGCGCCGACGCCGGCCCCGCGATCCTCATGGAGGACGCGCGCCGGGAGTTCGGCGACGTCGTCGCCGTGGAGCGCATGGACCTCACCGTCCAGCCCGGCACGATCCTGGGGGTCATCGGCCCGTCCGGGGCCGGCAAGACGACCACGATCCGGATGCTCACCGGCGGCATCGGCCCGACCAGCGGCCGTGTCCGCGTGCTGGGCGAGGAGCCGCTCCGGTTCAGCCGGCGCGTCCGCAACCGGATCGGCTACATGCCCCAGCAGTTCGCGCTCTACCCGGACCTCACGGCGCGCGAGAACGTGGACCTGGTCGCGTCGCTGTACGGGATGCTCGCCGCACGGCGCTGGCGCCGGACCCGCGAGGTCCTCGAGCTGATGCAGCTGTGGGACGCGCAGACCCGCCGCGCCTCGGACCTTTCGGGCGGGATGCAGCGACGCCTCGAGCTGGCCTGCACGCTCGTCCACGACCCGCAGCTGCTGTTCCTCGACGAGCCGACGTCGGGGCTGGACCCCGTCCTGCGGTCGATGGTGTGGGAGGAGCTCCGGCGCCTGCGCGGCGATGGCCGGACGCTGCTCGTGACGACCCAGCACGTGACGGAGGCCGAGGAGTGCGACGAGGTCGCGCTGATCGCCAACGGCCGGCTCGTCGCGCGGTCCAGCCCGGACGGGCTGCGGCGGCTCGCCGTCGGCGGCGAGCTGGTCGAGGTGGAGACCGAGCACGTGTTCGACGGCGGCCCGCTGGGCGACCTGCCGATGGTGCGCTCCGTGGACCAGCTCGGCGGCCGGCGGCTCCGGATCACGGTGGATGACGCCGGCACCGCCCTGCCCGACGTGGTCGAGGCGGTCCGGGCGCGGGGCGGGCAGGTCGCCTCCGCGCGCGAGGAGCGGCTCGGGTTCGACGAGATCTTCGCCCTGCTGGTGGCTCGCGACTTGGAGGCGGGCGACAAGGCACCGGCGGTCGCCGCGGCCTCGTCCCGATGAGCCACCTGCTCGCTCCCGTGGTCCGTCTCCTCGCCTTCGTGGGCAAGGAGCTGATCGAGACCATCCGCCGGCCCGGCGCGCTGGTCAGCCTCGTGTTCGGGCCGTTCCTGATCATGGCCCTGTTCGGGTTCGGCTTCGACGGCGTCCGCCGCCCGCTGGACACGATCGTCGTGCTGCCGTCCGGCAGCGGGATCGCGGCGGACGCGGAGGAGGTCCGCAGCCTGGCCGGCGCCGAGGTCAACGTCCTCGACGTCACCCCGGACGAGGCTGCCGCCATGGACCGCCTCGCCGCGGGCACCGCGGACGCCGTGATCCTCGCCCCCGAGGACACGCAGGCGCGCTTCCGGGCGGGCCGGCAGTCCGTGATCGAGGTCCGGATCAACGCGGTGGACCCGGTCGCGGCGGGCTTCGCGTACGTGTTCGCCGACACGCTCTCGAACCGCGTCAACGCGGAGATCATCCGGCGCGCCGTCGCCGAGGGCCAGGAGCTGCTGGGCCCGGAGCAGCCGGACGCCGCCCGGATCCCGCCGGAGGTGGCCGCGGCGCCGACCCGGGCGGAGGTCAGCAACGTCTCGCCGAGCCGGCCGACGGTCGTCGGCTTCTACGGCCCGGCGCTGGTCGCGCTCGTGCTCCAGCACATCGCCATCGCCCTGGCGGCACTGTCGCTGGTCCGCGACCGGATGTCGGGGATGCTCGAGGTGCTCCGCGTGGCGCCGGTGAGCGCGTTCGAGGTGATCGCTGGCAAGGTGGCCGCGTTCCTCGTGCTGGGCGGCGGGTTCGCGGCGCTCCTGACGTTCGGGCTGGTAGGCGTGTTCGGGGTGCCCATCCTCGACGCCAGCGGCTCGCTCCCGGGGACGCTCGTGCTGCTCCTGCTGGCCTCCATCGGCGTCGGGCTGATGATCGCCGTGTTCTCGGACTCGGAGCGCCAGGCGGTCCAGCTGTCGCTGCTGTTCCTGCTCGCCTCGGTGTTCCTGTCCGGCTTCGTGGTGGGCATCGACCAGTTCACGGCGCCCGTTCGGACGATCGCGTACCTGCTGCCGGTCACCCACGGCATCGGGCTCGTGCAGGACCTGATGCTTCGAGGGGCCACCAACAACGCGTGGCAGTGGGGGGCCCTTGGCGCCATCGCCGTGGCCACGATCGGCATCGCCTGGCTCCGGCTGCGGGTCCTCATGTCGCGCGGGTAGCGCCGCCGCGCGTAGCGCTGCCGTCGTGGCGCGCCTGGCGCGGCCGAACGCGGGTGCCACGCCGCTGATACGCGCAACGCCCGCACGGTAGCCCGGTGTGCGGCGTCCGCGCCGCACGATCGAGCGCACACCCGATCCGCGGCTTCGCCGGCGACGGGACCTCAGCCAATGGAGGCCACCGATGAGCGACGACTTCACCACGCACGCCCACCCGCGAGACGACCTCGCGGTGGAGGCCGACGGCACGGCGCCCGAGAACGAGGAGATGGGCGGCGAGGCCATCGGCGCCGGCGCCGGGCTGCTCGGCGGTGCCGCCGTCGGCATGGCCGTCGGCGGCCCCGTGGGGGCCGTGGTCGGCGGCGCGATCGGCGGCGCGGCCGGTGCCATCGCCGGTGAGGCCGCCGAGGGCGGCGACGAGGAGGGCACGGCCGGAGCCGGGTCCGTGGGCGGCGCGGCCACCGGCGCCGTGATCGGCGGCGTCGTCGCCGGTCCGCCCGGCGCGGTCGTCGGCGGCGCCGTCGGCGCCGCGGCCGGGGCCGGCATCGGCGACCAGACCTCCGAGGAGGTCGAGGAGGCCGATCCCGAGCATCCCGCCGAGGTCGCGCGGTACTGAGCCTCGCGATCACGCGCTCGTTCGGGCGTCGCCGGCTGGCGGCGCCTGAACGGATTCACCCGGGTCGCGGCCCGGACCTGACGGCGGGCCGATCGACGTCGAGCTGAGGGAGCACATGCGAGCGGAGCTCGGGTCCTGGGCCGTGCGGGGGGCCGGCCTCGCCATCGGGGTGGCGATCGTGATCGGCCTCGTCTGGCTGGGGTTCGCGGCGTCGAGCGTGCTGGTGCTGCTGTTCATCGCGATCCTGCTGGCCGCGGCGCTGGAGCCGATCGTGGACCGGATCCGGGCGCGGGTCCCGCTGGGTCGCGGCCAGTCGATCCTCCTGGTCTACGTGGCCTTCGTGGCCGTCGTCGTCGCGTTCGCCCTGCTGGTCGTGCCCGCGGCGATCGCGCAGGGGATCGAGGTCATGAACTCGCTGCCGGCGTTCTTCGCGGACGCGCGGACCTGGGCAGCCCAGCTCGAGCCCGTCATCCTCGGCCGGGCGGCGAGCACGCTGATCGCCTCGGCCCAGCAGCTGATCGGCCCGGCCTCCCAGCCCGATGCCGAGCAGATCATCGAGGTGGGCGGGGTCGTGGCCGAGATCGCGATCAACGTGGGCGCGCTGCTCACGCTGACCTTCTTCTGGCTCGTCGAACACGCGCGGCTGCAGCGCTACGCCCTGGCCTTCCTGCCGGCGGCGCGGCGCGCCGGCGCCCGCGACGCCTGGAACGAGATGGAGGGCCGGCTCGGCATGTGGGTCCGCGGCCAGCTCATCCTGATGGTCATCATGGGTGTCTCCACGGGCATCGCCTACAGCGTGCTGGGCCTGCCGGGGGCGCTCCTCCTGGGCCTGGTCGCCGGCCTGACGGAGGCCATCCCGATGGTGGGACCGCTCCTGGGCGCGATCCCGGCGGTCCTCGTGGCGGCCACCGTGTCGCCCGAGCTCGCGATCGTGGTCGCGCTCATCTACGTCGTCCTCCAGCTCGTGGAGGGCAGCGTCCTGGTGCCGGTCGTGATGCGCAACACCGTCGGCATCTCGCCGTTCCTCGTGCTGGCCAGCCTGCTGGCCGGCGGGGCGGTGGCCGGCATCGCGGGCGCCTTCCTCGCCGTTCCGATCGTGGCCGCGGTGGAGATCGTCGCGGCCCGCTTCCAGGCACGCGACGTACCGGTGCTCCAGGACGCGCCGCCCGCGGCGAACGCGGCCGAGCCGGAGGAGTCCGGGGCGGCCCCGGCCGCCAGGCTGGGGGTTCCGCGTGCCTCCATGCGATAATCCGGCGGTGACGCCGGACCGAACCGGTTCGAACGGGCGACGACCCCGGGGCAAACCGGCCGGCAGGCCTCTCACGCGTCCTCCCGGAGAACCCTGCCAACCATGACCGAGACCTCCACCTGGGCCACCAAGAAGGGCCTCGCCCAGATGCTCAAGGGCGGCGTCATCATGGACGTCGTCACGCCCGAGCAGGCCAAGATCGCCGAGGAAGCCGGCGCCGTCGCCGTGATGGCGCTCGAGCGCGTGCCGGCCGACATCCGTGCCGCCGGCGGTGTCGCCCGGATGAGCGATCCCGCCATGATCGTGGGGATCATGGAGGCGGTGACCATCCCCGTGATGGCCAAGGCCCGGATCGGGCACTTCGTCGAGGCCCAGGTGCTCGAGGCGCTGGGCGTCGACTACATCGACGAGTCCGAGGTCCTGACCCCGGCGGACGAGACCAACCACATCGACAAGCTCGCGTTCAAGGTCCCGTTCGTGTGCGGCTGCCGGAACCTGGGCGAGGCGCTGCGCCGGATCAGCGAGGGTGCGGCGATGATGCGGACGAAGGGCGAGGCCGGCACCGGCAACATCGTCGAGGCCGTCCGCCAGCTGCGCGACGTGCTGGCCGAGATCCGCCGCCTCCAGGGGATGCGCGAGGACGAGCTGTTCGTCGCGGCCAAGGAGCTGCAGGCGCCGTACGACCTGGTGAAGGACGTCGCCGCCAACGGCCGGCTGCCGGTCGTCAACTTCGTCGCCGGCGGCATCTCCACCCCGGCCGACGCCGCGCTGGTGATGCAGCTGGGTGCCGAGGGCGTGTTCGTGGGCTCCGGGATCTTCAAGTCCGAGGATCCGGCCCGGATGGCCAACGCGATCGTCCAGGCGACCACCCACTACCAGGACCCGAAGATCATCGCCGAGGTCAGCAAGGGCCTCGGGGCGCCGATGCGGGGCCTCGCCATGGAAGCCATTCCGGAGCAGGAGCGGCTCGCGGTCCGCGGTTGGTAGGCAGGGACGATGCCCGGGGGGCCCGGGACGTGAGGATTGGGGTGCTCGCGGTGCAGGGCGCCTTCGCGGAGCATGTCTCGGTGCTGCGCACGATCGGCGTGGAGCCGGTCGAGGTCCGGTTGCCCGAGCACCTCGACGGCGTGGACGGGCTGGTCATCCCCGGCGGCGAGAGCACCACCATGCGCCGGCTGATCGATCGCTGGGGCCTGCGGCAGCCGATCCTCGACCTCGCGGCGCGCGGGGCGCCGCTGTTCGGGACGTGCGCCGGGATGATCGTGCTGGCCCGCGAGATCGTGGGCGACGAGGACCCCATCCTGCCGCTCCTCGACATCACGGTGGAGCGCAACGCGTTCGGGCGCCAGCTGGACTCGTTCGAGACCGAGCTGGCGGTGCCGGTCATCGGTGGCACGCCCGTCCACGCGGTGTTCATCCGGGCGCCGATCGTCGATCGGGTGGGACCGGACGTGGACGTCATGGCCCGGCTGGACGACGGGCGGGTCGTGGCCGTCCGGGAGCGGAACGTGATCGCGACCGCGTTCCACCCGGAGCTGGCCGGGGAGACCCGCTTCCACCGCCTCGTGGCGACGATGGCCGCCGAGCACGCGGACCCGGGCGAGGGCGTCGGCCGCCGGCCGCACCCCACCCGTCGCGGCCAGCAGGGACGGTGATCGCGCCGTGGCCCGAAGCAGCGGCAAGGTCCGGGCGGCCAGGCTGACCGACCTCGCGGCCCTCGGCGAGCTGTCGCGGCTCGCCCAGGCGGACGGCGAAGGGACGCGGTCCCTGGGCCTGCCGGTGTCCGCGCACCCGATCGGCATGTTCAGCCTGTTCCGGCTGCCGCTGGGCGCGTTCAGCCCGCACGACGTGCTGTACGTGTTCGACCGCGACGGCCAGGTTGCGGGGCTCCTGCGCGTGGAGCGCGAGGGCCTGCGCGACGAGTGGACGGTCGTGGAGCTCGACGCGGTCGGCGGGCTGGACGCCGGTGACGTGCGCTTCCGGCTCGTCCAGCACCTGCTCCGCGACGGCGCCAAGCGCGGGGCCGTCCGGTTCCACGTCGCCTGCGTGGATGCCGACGACAACGTCGAGCTGTTCATGCAGGCCGGCTTCATCCGGTTCGGCGAGGAGCGGCTCCTGTACCGCGAGCCGGGCCGGTTCCTGCCGGCGCCGTGGAGCGACGAGGAGGCCCGGGACGCCGGCATCCGCCCCGCCACGCCGATCGACGCGCTCGCCCTGACCCGCCTGTACTCGGTGGTGACGCCGCCGCCGGTGCAGCGGCTCGAGGCGCTGCGGATCGCGGACTGGGAGCGCCAGGGGCGCGACTGGCGGGTGCCGCGCAGCTCGCTCGCCCCGATCCTGCGGTTCGCGGACGTCGAGGCGTTCGTGATGATGGCGCCAGGCGGCGGCCCGGACGGCACGCAGCTCGACGCCTTCGTCCAGGTGGGCGTGGCGAAGGAGGACCAGCCGCACTACCTCAAGTTGATGGCCCGGCCGGAGACGGACGTGGCACCGCTCATCCGGTACGCGCTGGGGGTGATCGCCGGCCGCGCGGAGCCCGCCGTGGGCAGCCGGCACGGGGTGCTCGCGCCCGTCCGCACGTACGAGCTGCCGCTGGACCGGCGGCTCGAGGAGGAAGGCTTCGTGACCTCGACGACGGTCACGCTCCTGATGAAGGAAACGCTCGTCCGCGTCGCCGAGCCGCGCCTCGTGCCGGCCGGGGTACGGTAGCGGGCACGAGAAGGAGGTCGGTGAAGCGTGGGATCCCGGGATCAGCGCGAGACGATGGATGACCTGGACGTGCTCCTCGCGGCGCTGCCGCCGGAGATCGTCGCGGCGATCCATGCCCTCCCCGACCGCGAGACGCTGATCGAGGTCGTCCTCGACCTGGGCCGCCGGCCCGAGGCCCGCTACCCGTCGGCGGAGGTCACGCTGCTCGAGCGCGAGGTCGCCGAGGCGGACCTGCAGTACGTCGTGGACCACATCGGGTCGTTCGGCGACGACAACCGGGCCGGCATCGAGCGCACGCTCCACCGGATCAGCGCGATCCGCAACCGCAACGGCAAGGTCGTGGGCCTCACCTGCCGGATCGGGCGGGCCGTGTACGGCACGATCGAGATCATCGCGGACTACATCGAGACCGGGAAGTCGATCCTGATCATGGGCCGGCCGGGGATCGGCAAGACCACGATGCTCCGGGAGGCCGCCCGGGTGCTCGCCGACGAGCAGCGCAAGCGGGTCGTGGTCGTGGACACCAGCAACGAGATCGCGGGCGACGGCGATATCCCGCACCCGGCCATCGGCAAGGCGCGGCGGATGCAGGTCCGGACGCCCTCGCTCCAGCACGAGGTGATGATCGAGGCCGTCGAGAACCACATGCCCCAGGTCATCGTGATCGACGAGATCGGGACGGAGCTCGAGGCGCAGGCCGCGCGCACGATCGCCGAGCGGGGCGTCCAGCTGATCGGCACCGCGCACGGCAACAACCTCGACAACCTGATGCTCAACCCCACGCTGTCGGACCTCATCGGCGGCATCCAGAGCGTGACCCTGGGCGACGAGGAGGCGCGGCGCCGGCGATCGCAGAAGAGCGTCCTCGAGCGCAAGGCGCCGCCCACGTTCGACGTGATCGTCGAGATCCAGGACCGGGAGAAGGTCCTGGTCCACGACGACGTCGCGGCGACGGTCGATGCGCTCCTGCTCGGCGACGCCGTGGCACCCGAGCTCCGCTGGCGGGACGAGGAGGGCGTCCACCGGTCGCAGTCGCGTCCCAAGCCGTCCGCGCGCGAGGCCGCCGGCGGCGACCGGTTCAGCGGGCTGACCGGGTCCGGGGCCGGGGCGTGGGGCCGCGAGCCCGGCTGGCGCGGCGCGTCGCAGTACCGAACCGGCGGCTACGCCGGCGAGGACCGCCTCCCGCAGCGGCCCGGGTTCCGGCCCGGGCAGTCCGGCGGCTGGCGCGCCGGACGGGGCGCCTCCGAGCGCGGCTCCGAGCGAGCCGCGCGCAACCAGGAGGGCGACCGACAGGGCCCGCTGAGCGTGCTGCCGGGGGAGCGGTTCGCCGTGCCGCCGGGGGCGCCGTTCGTGGCCGGCGAGATCGCGGACCGTGGGCCCCTGGAGCGGGCCGAGGCGGAGGCCGCCGCGAACGCCGGGCTGGCCGCCCGCGAGGCGCGCGAGCTCCAGCGCCAGAAGGCATGGCGCGACGAGGCCGCGAAGGCGCTCAACGCGCTGCGCGAGGACGAGGGCACGCGGCCGGTGAACGCGGCGGAGCTGGAGGCCGAGGAGGAGGCGCGCCTCGCCCGCCTGGTGCCGGGTGAGGACGGGGCGCCCGCGGACGGCGGGGACGGCGCGGAGGACGACTCGGCCGGCTTCGGCGAGGGCGCCCTCCAGGTCGAGGGCGGCACGCTGCCGACGCTCCGCGTGTATCCCCACGGGATCAGCCGCAAGCGCCTGGAGCAGGCGGTCCGGGACCTCCAGCTGCCGGTGATCGTGGCCCGCGAGGTCGACGAGGCCGACGTGGCGATGACGCTCCGCAGCGAGTATCGCCAGAAGCCACCCGCGATCCGCGAGGCGGAGGAGCGCGCCCTGCCGGTCTACGTCCTCAAGTCGAACACGATCGCCCAGATGCAGGCGTCGCTGACCTCGATCTTCGCGCTCGAGGTTGACCCCCGGGAGGCCGCGCTGCGCGAGACCGAGCAGGCGATCGGCATCGTGATCAAGCAGCAGGAGCCGGTGGAGCTCGCGCCCCAGAACGCGTACATCCGTCGGCTCCAGCACCAGATGGCCGAGCGCGCGAACCTCGTCTCCCGGTCCCGCGGCCGCGAGCCGTACCGGCGAGTGCGCCTGTACCCGGACGCCGCCCGGACGGCCTGGAGGTAGGGCCGGACCCAACGAGGCCCGCCCGCGTGGCAGGCCCGGCCGCCAGCGACATCCGGGCGCGCCCGCGCAGCCGCCCGCGTGGCAGGCCCGGCCGCCCGCGGGTGCGGCACGGCCGTATCCTCGATGCGTGACTGGGACGGCGGCACCGACGACGACCCACGGGGCGCAGGGGATCCCCGGTCAGCCCGGGCTCACCGCCACCCCCGAGACCGGCCTGACGGCGGCCGAGGTCGAGCGCCGTCGCGCCGCGGGCCTGGGCAACACGGCCCCGCCGCCGACCACCCGGACCTACGCCCAGATCCTGCGCGAGAACGTGTTCACGTTCGTGAACAACATCCTGTTCGCGCTGGGGATCGCCCTGGTCGCGGTGGGCCGGCCGATCGACGCCCTGGTCTCGCTGGGCGTGATCTCCACCAACGTGGTCGTGGGGATCGTCCAGGAGATCCGCGCCAAGCGCACGCTGGACCGGATCGCGCTCCTGACCCGGCCCACGGCGTCCGTGATCCGCGACGGCACCCGGGCGCAGCTCGCTCCCGATGCGCTGGTGCTGGGCGACCTGATCGCGGTCGAGGCGGGCGACCAGGTCGTGCTCGACGGCCGGCTCGTCGGCGGCGCCCTGAGCGTGGACGAGTCCCAGCTCACGGGCGAGAGCGACGTCGTCCGCAAGCGCCCGGGCGACGAGGTGTTCAGCGGCTCGTTCGCGACCTCGGGCGCGGGCCGCTACGTGGCGGAGCGGGTCGCGACCGCCAGCCTCGCCAATCGGATCACCGCCGGTGCGCGCTCGTTCCGGCGGGTGATCACCCCGCTCCAGGGCGAGATCAACCTCGTGATCCGCGTCGTGCTCGGGATCGTGCTCTACCTGGAGGTGCTGCTCGTCGTCCGTGGCCTCGTCCAGGCCTCGGTCGTGGGGGACGTCGTCGCCGATGCGACGCTGCTGGCGGGGCTCGTGCCGAACGGGCTGTTCGTGTCGATCGCGGTCGCCTACGCCCTGGGCGCCGTGCGGATCATCCGGTTCGGGGCGCTCGTGCAGCAGTCGAACGCGATCGAGAGCCTGTCCCACGTGGATGTGCTGTGCCTGGACAAGACCGGGACGCTGACCGCCAACCGGCTCGAGGTCGAGGCGGTGGCCGGCCTCGCCGGCGCGAACGAGGACGAGGTGGTCGCCGCCCTGACCGCCGTCGCCGCCTCCGCCACGGCCCGCAACAAGACGACCGAGGCGATCGCGGCCCGGTGGCCGGCCGCCCCCCTGGCGCTGGCCGCCGAGGTGCCGTTCTCGTCGGCCCGGAAATGGAGCGCGGTGGCGTTCGTGGCGCCGCCCGCCGGCGCATCGGGGATCATCGCCCTCGGTGCGCCGACGTTCCTTCGGCCGTTCCTGGCGTCGGACGCGGACGGCGAGCCGTCGGCGTGGGCGGAGGTCGCGGCCCGGTCCGGGACCTGGACGGACCGCGGCCTCCGGGTCCTGCTGGTGGCGACGCACGACGACCCGGCCGCCCTCCCGCCGCACGAGGACGAGGCGACCGCGACGCTCCCCGCGGGGATGCGCCCGGTCGGGCTGGTGGCGCTCCGCGACGAGCTGCGGGGCGAGGCCGAGGCCACCCTGCGCGCCTTTCGCGAGGCCGGCGTCGCGGTCAAGATCATCTCGGGCGACGACCCCGAGACTGTCGTCGCGCTCGCCCGCCAGGCCGGCCTGGTCGATGCCGCATCGATCGCGGGCCCGGAGCTCGACCGGCTCGACGACGACGCGTTCGCGAAGGCGGCCGTCGAGACCACCGTGTTCGGCCGGATCACCCCGTCGCAGAAGGAGCGGCTGGTCGACGCGCTGCGGGGACGCGGCCACTACGTCGCGATGATCGGCGACGGCGTGAACGACGTGCTGTCGCTCAAGAAGGCCAACCTCGCGATCGCGATGGGCAGCGGCAGCCAGGCGACCCGCGGCGTCGCGGATCTCGTGCTGATGCAGGACTCGTTCGCGGCCGTGGCCCAGGCCGTGGAGGAGGGCCAGCGGATCCTCAACGGGATGCAGGACATCCTCAAGCTGTTCCTCACCCGGATCGCGACCGTCGGGCTCGTGGTCGTGAGCTCGCTGGTCGTGGTCACGTTCCCGATCGAGCTCCGCAACGCCTCCGCGCTGACCCTGTTCACGGTGGGCATCCCGAGTGCCCTGCTGGCGGTCTGGGCGCAGCCCGGGCGGCGCGTGCGCGACACGCTGGGCCGGACGCTGGCGCGGTTCGTTGTCCCGGCCGCGCTCGTGTCGAGCCTGATGGGGCTGTTCGTGTTCTACGGCTCGCTGGTGCTGGCCGGACCGCCGACCGACGAATCGCTGGGCGCCGCGAAGACGGCGCTCACCGCGTTCCTCGTCTACGCGGGGCTGTTCCTGATCGCGTTCGTGGAGCCGCCCAACCGATGGTTCGCGGTGGCGGAGCCGGTCACGACCGACCTCCGCCCGGCGCGGCTGGCGCTGCTGCTCGGGTTCGGGTTCATCGTGATGCTGTTCGTGCCTGTCGCCCGCGCCTGGTTCTCGTTCAGCATCCCCGCGCCCCGTGACGCGGTATTGGTGGTCGTGGCAGTCGTCGCGTGGCTGCTCCTGGTCCATACGTCCTGGGAGCGGCGGCTCGTCGACAGGTTCCTCGGCATCGCCTGATCCGGCATCGAACCAAGGAGGGCTCCCGTGTCGCTGCGTGTGCTGGAGGTCGTGATCGACTGCGCCGATCACGGGTCCGTGATCGACTTCTGGGCGGCGGCCCTGGGCTACCAGCGGCAGGAGGTCAACGAGCAGTACGTGGGGCTCGTGCCGCCCCAGCCGGGCACGCCCGGCCTGCCGCCGCTGCTGTTCCAGAAGGTGCCGGAGCCCAAGGTCGTCAAGAACCGGGTGCACCTCGACTTCCGGGCGGAATCGATGGCGGACGAGGTGGCGCGCCTGATCGGGCTGGGTGCGACATTCATCGCGGAGCGGTCGCTGGGAACGATCCGCTGGACCGTGATGGCGGACCCGGAGGGCAACGAGTTCTGCGTCTCGGGAGGCTGAGGGTCGCGTCTCGTCGCCTGGCGCGCCAGCGGGACCGGGCGAAGCCGGCCCCGTGGTCGGCCGAAGCGGGCCCGTGACCGACCGTGGCCGGGCCTCTGACCGGCCCAGGTCGGCCCGGGGACCGGCCGCGCCGTCAATCTCCCGGGATCAGTACGAGACGAAGCCCAGACCCCAGACCGCCACCAGCCCGTACACGTTCACGATGATCCCGGCCACGAGCGCCAGCCGCAGCCCGAGCGTCAGGCCGTGACGCACCACGACCCAGGCGAGCAGCCACCACAGGATCGGCAGCACGTCGCAGATGAACCGGTAGCCGAACTGGGCGAACCCGGACACCCCGTGGAGGAGGTCCGGCACCAGGACGAGCCCGACGGTCAGCCACGGGACGAGGAACGCACGGTCGCGCGCCCGCCACAGCCACAGCAGGGCGGGCATCGTGAGCAGGATCGACGTCCCGGTCCAGTTGGGGCGGAACCAGGGCGGGTCGGCCACGAGGTCGAACGAGCGCAGGAGCATGGTGTGCAGGCCCCGTGGCAGGTACTCGAGGGCGAAGATCCCGTGCTCGTACCACGGCTCGTCCAGGACGGACACCGGCGGGTCGCCGCCCGTGATCCGGGCCAGGCCGAAGTCGAACGGGTTGCCGAACCGGGCGACGTTGTACGCGGCCAGCGCGGCGCCGATCGGCGCGGCCCCCACGACGAACGCGGCGACGCGCCGCCGGTACAGCCAGGCGAACAGGGGCAGGGCGAGCACGATCGGCACGCGGCAGGCGACCGCGTACGACCACAGCAGGCCGCCCGCAACGGGGGCCCGACCCGAGATCGCCAGCTGGAGGGCGGCCAGCATCGCCGCCATCGACAGCGCGTGCTCCACGTTGTGCGGGCCGCCGGAGGTGGCGATCCAGGTGAGCTGCGACCCGAAGGCGAGGCCGACCGTCAGCCAGGCGGCCTGGCGCGGCGTGGCGCCCACCCGGCGCACGAGGCCCCAGGCGAGCCAGACGGCCAGGGCGCCGCCGAGGGCGGACAGGATCCCGGAGTCGAGGACGTGCGGCCCGACCACGGCGACGACCGGCAGGAGGACGAGCACGGGTCCCGGCGCGAGGGGGGCGTACCAGCCGCCGTCTGGGGCGGGGATGCCCTCGATCCAGGGCATCGGCTCGGCGATGGACAGGCGCCCCTGGAGCAGCGCGGCGGCCAGCGGGTTGAACGGGTCGTTGTCCTGCTGACCGGGGCCGGCAAGGAGGTACACCAGGCCGGCAACGATCGCGAACAGGGCGCGGGCGAGCCGCTCGCGGCGGACAGCCCGCGAGGCAGGGCCGGACGAGGGGTTGAGTTCGGCTGGCGACGTGCTCATCGCGACGGCCGAAGTGTGTCATCTCGCGGGTTGCCGGGGACGTCGGTCGCCCCCACGAGCCGCCGCTCCCGTGACCCGCCGCTGCTGCGACCCGCGGCCGCCGGGCTCAGCCGTCGGCGCGGATCACCTCGAGCCCGCGGGCATGGGCGAGCGCGAGCACGTGCGAGACCGCGCCCTGGGCCGGGTCGCTGTCGCGCTCGGGCGGCTCGTCGCCGTCGTCGGCGCGGACCGGGGCGCCCAGCAGCCGGAGCGTGCCGCCGTCGGCCGCCAGCCGGTCCAGGATCCGCTCCAGGTCCTCGCTGCCCACGGGCACGAACCGCGACCCGGTGTCGACGGTGACCTGGGCGTCCTCGTCCACGTACACCGTGAGGTCCGCGGTCCGCGCGTCACCGATCCCCATCGCCGTCACCCTGTCCCGTCACGGCCGGCGCGGCGGCTCGACCCACCAACCCGATGTCGGTCACGCGCGGCGCTTGTCATCAGCCGGCGGCCGTGGCCCCCGTGAACGAGAACGAGGCCAGGCGAACGGCCGGCACCACGCTGCCGCCCAGGAACCCCCGGATGCACCGGCGCTCGCGGCTGACGGCCTCCACGCCGGCGAGGGCGTCGAGGTACGACATCGTGAATCTGAGGTTGCGCACGGGTCCCACGATCCGGCCCCCCTCCACGAGGAACGTGCCGTCGCGGGTCATGCCGGTGATGATCACCTTCTTGCCGTGGACCGGGTTCGTGTAGTGGAACCGGGTGACCAGCAGCCCTCGCTCCAGCCCGCCCACCAGCTCCTCGAACGAGGCATCGCCCGGCGCCATCACCATGTTGGTCGGGAACGGCCCGTAGGGGTTCGGCGCCGGCAGGCCATGGCCGGTCGACCGGCGCCCCACGCGGGCGGCGGTCTGGGCGTCGAACGCGATGTCCCGGCACACGCCGGCGTCGAGCAGCGCCAGGCGCTGCTTGGGCACGCCTTCGGCATCGAAGCCCATCGGCAGCCCGGCGGGATCGCGGCCGTCGTCCGTGATCGTCACCAGCGGCGACGCCACCCGCTTGCCGGCCTCGTAGAACGAGCGGTCCTCCTGCACGGCGAGGGCCGAGAAGCCGAGGTAGCCGAGCATGTCCAGCAGGTCCACCACGGCGTAGTGATGGAGCACCACCGGGTAGTCGCCGGGCGCGATGGCGACCGGGCCCCGGCTCGACCGCGCCCGCTCCGCCGCCTCGCGCCCCACGGCGGCGGCGTCGATCGTGGTCGCGTCCACCGCGCACTGCTCGGCGTACCCGGTCCCGTCATCGGGGCCCATCGTCACCGTGAGCAGCTGGCTCGTCGTCCGTCGCTCGGCGGCGCGGATGCCCTTCGTGTTGGCCACCGCGACCGCCTCGGCCTCCGTGGCGAACGAGCCGAAGGCGGTGACCCCGGCCTCGTCCGCGGCGGCGATGACGGCCCGCGCCCCGCCGGCCCGGAGCTCCGGGGTCGCGCCGGCCGTCCCGTCCGACCAGGCGGCCTCGAGCGGCTGCGGCGCGTTCGCCTCGGGCAGGCCCGCCCAGTCCTCGAGCTCCTCGACGTTGGCGGCGATGTCACCGGCCCGCTCCACGAGGGCGCGGACCCCCTCGTCGTCGGTGCGCCCGGTGGAGGCGACGCCCACCCGCCGGCCGCGCACGAAGCGCAGGTTGACGAGCACCTCCGCGCTGGCGACGTTCTGGTGGATCTCGGAGTTGGCGAACCGGGTGAGCGCCGACTCCCCGGCCACGACCAGCGCCTCCGCCTCGGAGGCGCCCGCCCGTTCCGCCAGCGAGGCGACCCGCTCGGCGAGCCGGAGCGCCTCGGCCGGATCGCCGCCGATGCCGTGACGCTCGCTCACGCCATCACTCCCACGCGCACGTCGCGGAACCGGGCGCCCGAGACGCCGTGGCCCACGTGGCCCGTCTGGCCCGGCTCGCCCTTGCCGCAGTTCGGGGTGCCCCACATCGACCACGACGACGCATCGCCCACGGCATCCATCGAGCGCCACAGCTCGTAGGTGATGCCGGTGTAGGTGCCGTTGCGGTACAGGCGGCCGGGCTTGCCGCCCTTGACCTCGCGGCAGATCTCGGTCGCGAACTGGAAGTTGAGCCGCCGGTCGTCGATGGACCACGACCGGTTCGTCTCGAACAGCAGGCCGTCGTCCGTGTCGGCCACGATGTCGTCGAAGCTCATGCCCGGCCTGGGCAGCAGGTTGACGTTGGTCATCCGGATCAGCGGGATCCGGTTCCAGCCGTCCGCCCGCATCGCGCCGCCCGACTGGCGCCCGATCCGGGGCGCGGTCTCGCGCGAGCTCAGGTAGCCGACGAAGATCCCCTCCCTGACCAGCGGGACCTGCTGGGCCGCGACGCCCTCGTCGTCCCAGCCGAAGGTGCCCAGGCCGCCCACGACCGTGGCGTCGGCCACGATGTCGCACAGGTCGGAGCCGTAGCGGAAGGTGCCCAGCATGTCCGGCGTCAGGAAGCTGGTCCCGGCGTAGCTGGCCTCGGTGCCGAACGCGCGGTCCAGCTCCGTCGGGTGGCCGCAGCTCTCGTGGACCTGCATGTACAGCTGGCTGGGGTGGAGCAGGATCGTGCGGGTGCCGGCGGGGAGCGGCGGGGCGCTGAGCAGCTCGACCGCCTCGGACGCGATCCGCTCCGCGTTGGCCTCCAGCGCCATCGCCCGGACGAACTCGTAGCCGGCCGAGGCCCACAGGCCGCCGTTGTCCGGGAAGCTCCGGCGCTGGTGCTCGTCGCCCTCGATCGCGTTCGCCTCCAGCCCGGCCCCGACGTGGGTGATGACCTGCTCGGTGTACGAGCCGTCGCTGGCCGCGAAGGTCTTCCACTCGCGCTGGGCCGCGTACAGGCTCTCGGTGAACGCCACGCCCTTGACGCCGTTGAGCGCCCGATCGGCGGCGAGCAGGTCCGCGATCTTGCGGTCCAGCGGGACGGCGAACGGGTCCTCCGCGACCGGGGTCTCGAACCGGCCGACCGCGGGCGGCCGGCCGTCGAGCACGACGGGGTTGCGGATGGCCGTGGCGCTCGCCTTCGCGATCCGCACGGCCTCCGCGGCCACCCGGTCCGCCTCCGCGGTGGTCAGCCCGTGGCTGGCGGCGAAGCCCCAGGCCCCGTCCACGATCACGCGGACGCCGAAGCCCTCGGTCTCGCCGCCGGACACGCCCTCCACGCGGGTGGACTTGATGTTGATCGACTCCTCGAGCCGCCTCACCACGCGGATGTCGGCGTATGTCGCGCCCAGGGCGGTGGCCGTGTCGAGGGCACGGCTGGTCAGGTCCCGCATCGATCGCGAGGGTACCGTGCGGGCCGCGGCCGCGCCGTAGGGCGATTCGCCTAATCCGGACGGCGGCCCCGGGCCCTCGCGGACCGCCTGGCGGGCCCGGATCGCGCGCCGGCGCCACTGCGGGACGTTGCGCGCCCGTCGCCGGTGTCGCTGCGGGACGTTCGGCCCATCGTCGGCGCCCCCATCGGCCCTTTGTCGTCTGGGCGCCGGTCGGGAGAGTTCCCCCATCCGACGACCATCGACGCCGGCGATCTGAGGGCGATCGCAGACGCCGAGCCGCCGGGCACGATCGGACGCGCGGGCGAGTGCCCGTCCCGGTCGCAGGGCCTGGAGGAGACGACGATGGGCGAAGCCGGCGGGCTCCACGAGAGCCCCCTCCTGCGGACGGGCGCGGGTGCCGCGCCCCCGATGGCGCCACCGCCCGGTGCAGGCGAGCCGGACGGCTGGCTCGCGACCGCGCTGGCGACGCGTGGCATCAGCCGTCGCCGGTTCCTCGGCTTCGCGAGCGCGATGACCTCGCTGCTCGCGCTGCCGGCGGCGATGACCCCGCAGGTGGTCAAGGCGCTCGAGACGCAGAAGAAGCCCGTCGTCGCCTGGCTCGAGTTCCAGGACTGCGCCGGCAACAGCGAGTCGATGCTCCGGAGCAGCCACCCCGCGGTCGCCGACGTCGTGCTCGACGTCCTGTCGTGGGAGTACCACGAGACGATCATGGCCGGGGCCGGCCACCAGGCCGAGGCCGTGCTGGACAAGATCCGCGAGGAGGGCGGCTACGTCCTCATCGTGGAGGGTTCGATCCCCACCGCCGAGAACGGCATCTACTGCACCATCGGCGGCAAGACGGCCGTCCAGATCCTGCAGGAGATGGCCGCCAACGCCGCCCTCGTGATCGCCGTGGGCGCCTGTGCCTGGGACGGCGGCTTCCCGCGCCTGGGCCCGACCGGCGCCGTGGGCGTTGGCGACATCATCGGCGACAAGCCGCTGGTCAACCTCGGCGGCTGCCCACACAACGCGGCCAACACGGCGGCGACGATCGTCCACTACCTGACCTTCGGCAAGGCCCCCGCGCTGGACCAGTACGACCGCCCGCTGTTCGCCTACGGGCACCTGATCCACGACCAGTGCGAGCGCCGCGCCCACTTCGACGCTGGCCGCTACGTCGAGGCGTGGGGCGACGAGGGCCACCGCAACGGCTGGTGCCTGTACAAGATGGGCTGCAAGGGGCCGCAGGCCACCTACAACTGCCCGATCGTGCGCTGGAACGACGGCACGAACTGGCCGATCGGCGCCGGCCACGGCTGCATCGCGTGCGCGTCGCCGCGCTTCTGGGAGCGGATGAGCCCGTTCTACGAGCGGCTGTCCGACGTGCGGCTGTTCGGCGTCGACGTGGACGCCCAGACGGTCGGCCTCACGGCCGTCGGCCTCGTCTCCGTGGCGACGGCCGTCCACGCGACCGGCGTGGTCGCGAGACGGGCCAGGGAGCGTCGCCGGCGCGCGACGATCGGCCCCGACGGGACGGTCGTCCCCGAGCGCATCGGCCCGCCCGCGGCACCGCCGCCGACCCCGTCCGTGACCCCGTCCACCCCTGCCTCGCCCGACGGCGACGGCCCGAGCGCCTGAGGAGAGGACGATGGTCGACCGAATCGTCATCGATCCCGTCACCCGGATCGAAGGACACCTCCGCATCGAGGCCCAGGTCGAGAACGGCGCCGTCAGGGCGGCGTACTCGTCCGGGACGATGTTCCGGGGGATGGAGCTGATCCTCAAGGGCCGCGACCCGCGCGAGGCGTGGATCTGGGCCCAGCGCATCTGCGGCGTGTGCACCACGGTCCACGCCCACGCCTCGGTCTACGCGGTCGAGGACGCGCTGGGCGTGGAGATCCCGCCCAACGCCCGGCTGATCCGGAACCTGATCGCCGGCGCCCAGCACATCCAGGACCACGTCATCCACTTCTACCACCTGCACGCGCTCGACTGGGTGGACGTGACCGGTGCCCTCGAGGCCGATCCCGTCGCCACGTCCGCGCTCGCACAGTCGATCTCGCCCTGGGGCAAGAGCTCCGCGGCCTACTTCACGGGCATCCAGGCGCGCGTGAAGAAGCTGGTCGATTCGGGCCAGCTCAGCCTGTTCGCCAGCGGCTACTGGGGCCACCCGGCGTACCAGCTGCCGCCGGAGGCGGAGCTGATGGCCGTCGCGCACTACCTCGAGGCCCTCGAGTGGCAGCGCGAGGTCATCCAGGTCCACGCCGTCCTGGGCGGCAAGAACCCGCACCTCCAGACGTACCTCGTCGGCGGCATGGCCGCCGCCGTGGATCCCGCCTCGCCCAACGTCATCAACCTCGAGCGGACCAACTTCATCCGCGAGCGCATTCGGCAGATGCGCGAGTTCGTGGAGCAGGTCTACGTGCCGGACGTCAAGGCCGTCGCGAGCTTCTACCCCGAGTGGTGGGGCTACGGCGCCGGGCACCGGAACTACCTGGCCTACGGCGGCCTCCAGCAGGGCAACCGGGCCGACCAGGCGACCTTCGGGTTCAACCGCGGGGTCGTCGTCGGCGGGGACCTGGGCAACCTGGTGGCGCTGGACCCGACCAAGATCACCGAGGCGATCGCGCACTCCTGGTACGAGTACGGCGGCGGCAACGACGCCGCGCTGCATCCCTACGAGGGTGAGACCAATCCCAAGTACAGCGGGCCCACGCCGCCGTTCGACCTGCTCGACGTGGACGCCAAGTACTCGTGGCTCAAGTCACCGCGCTACGACGGGATGCCGATGGAGGTGGGGCCGCTGTCCCGGATGCTCGTCGCGTACGCCGCCGGCAACGCCGCCGTCCGCGGGCTCGTCGACGGCGCGCTGGCCGAGCTCAAGCTCCAGCCCACCGCGCTGTTCTCCACGCTCGGCCGGGTCGCCGCCCGGGCGCTCGAGACCGTCTACCTGCTGGACCTCATGGACCGCTGGCTGGTGGAGCTCGAGACCAACATGGAGTCCGGCGACCTGCGGATCCACGACGGCGCGAAGTGGGACCCCTCCACCTGGCCGGCCGAGGCCCAGGGCTTCGGGTTCCACGAGGCGCCGCGCGGCGCGCTCGGCCACTGGATCCGGATCAAGGATCGCAAGATCGAGAACTACCAGGCGGTCGTCCCGTCCACGTGGAATGCCGGCCCGCGCGACGAGAAGGGCCAGACCGGCCCCTACGAGGCGTCGCTGGAAGGCACGCCCGTCGCCGATCCGGAGCGGCCGCTCGAGCTGCTCCGGACGATCCACTCGTTCGACCCGTGCCTGGCGTGCGCGGTGCACGTCGTGGACGCCACGGGCCGCGAGCGGGTGCGCGTGGAGGTGCGGTGATGGCGGCCATCCCGCAGCACCGCGACCTCAACCCGCCGGGTGACGTCGACGAGGAGGGCCACATCGGCTCGCAGCCGATCTACGTGTGGGAGGTCCCGGTGCGGGTCACCCACTGGCTGATCGTGATCTCGATCGTCGTTCTCGCCGTCACCGGCCTGTACATCCACTCGCCGTTCCTCGCGCCGTCGAGGCCGGTCGAGGCGTCGTCGATGATGGCCAGCGTCCGGTTCTGGCACGAGATCTTCGCGATCGTGTTCAGCCTCTCGATCGCCGTCCGCTTCTACTGGGGGTTCGTGGGCAACAGCTTCTCGAGCTGGCAGCAGATCATCCCCCATCGCCGCGACCAGCTCTACTGGCTGGGCGAGATGGCGCGCTACTACGGGTTCCGGCGCCGGCACCCGGTGCCCTACACCGGCCACAACCACCTCGCCGGCCTGGCCTACTCGGTGGTCTCCGTGGGGCTGTTCGCGCAGGTGTTCACCGGGCTGTTGCTGTTCGGCTGGATCATGCAGTCGGGGCCGTTCCACCTGCTGTTCGGCTGGGGGGACTCGCTCCCCGGCGGGATCGCGATGGTGCGCACGTTCCACCACCTGCTGACCTTCCTGTTCCTCGCGTTTGCCATCCACCACGTGTACAGCGCGATCCTCGTGGACATCGAGGAGCGCAACGGCGTCCTGTCGTCGATCTTCAGTGGCTACAAGAACATCCGGACCGAGCAGACCGTCGAGGCCCTGGGCCTCGTGGGCGAGGCGCCGGAGGAGCGGGCACGCACCGAGCGCGAGGAGCGCCCCGATGCATGAGGCCGGCCTGCTGGCCGCGGCGGTGGCGGATGCCGTCGCCGCGGCCGGTCCGGGGACGGCGCCTCCCGTCGTGCTCGAGGTCCGGATCCAGGACCCGCTGCACGTCGCGCCGGAGTCCGCCCGCCTGCACGCGGAGCTCGCGCTTCGGGCGCGGGGCTGGGATCACGTGCGGATCGAGGTGGTCGCGGCGCCCGTGACGTGCGTGGCCTGCGACGCCGAGAACGAGGCGCGGCCGGACCACCCGTTCTGCGCCGCCTGCGGCTGGCCGTTGCCGAGGCAGGGCGGTCACGCCGTGGAGGCCACGTTCCGCTGGGAGGTGCCGGTGTGAGCCGGTACGCCGTCCTGGGTCTGGGCAACCGGCTCGAGGCGGACGAGGCGCTGGGGGCGATCGTCATCGAGCGCCTGCTCGCGGATCCGTCGCTGCTCGGGTCCTTGCCGGACCCGGGGAGCGTGGACCTGATCGACGGCGGGACGGTGGGCCTGGGCCTCCTGCCCTACCTGACCGACCTCGACGGGCTGGTCGTGGTCGACGTCATCAATGCCGGCCGCGAGCCGGGGACGCTGATCGATCTCGATGGCGCGTCGCTGATCCGCCACGAGCAGGTGATGAGCGTGCACGACCTCGGCGCGGGCGAGCTGCTGGGCGCCCTCCACGTGATGGAGCGGTGGCCGCGCCGCGTCCGCGTCATGGGGCTGGAGCCCAAGGCGATCGAGCTGGGCCTGGAGCTGACGCCGCCGGTCGCCGCCGGGATGCCGGCGCTGCTCGAGGCGGTCGCCGCGCACCTCGGGGAGTGGCAGCTGGCCGACGCGTAGGGCGGGTTCGGCGGAGCCGTCGGGCCGCCTCGTCCCGCCTCGTCCAGCCGCCCGATCCGCTGCCCCTCGCTTCGCCCATCCCCGGCCGCGTCGTTCCGGCGCCCTTCCCCGGCCGCCCCCTGGCCTCCGGAGTTGGCCATCCACCGATGAGGTGCGTGCTATCCGGGGCACCGAGGCGGGCACATGGCCATGCACCGATGGCACGCGTGGTATCGGCCCGGCGGTGCCATCCGCGTGGCCATCCACCGATGGCACGCGTACTCGGACAACCGCGGTTGGCCTACCGCGCACCCCGTCGGTTCGTGGCCAGCTTCGGGCGCGTTCCGCGCGGGTCCGTGCCGGGGCCTCGGCCGCCGGCCCGCGGCGACGTGCGGTCGAGCCGGCCAACACGGCGGATCGCACGCGCCCCATCGTTGGATGGCCAGGCAGCGTCACCCCAGCGCGGCGGCGGCGAGCGCCTGGTTCGTCAGCAGGACGCCCACGACGAGGACCACCAGGCTCGCCCCGAGCGGCACGAGCCGCGCCGCGGCCGCATGACCGCGTGCCGATGGCAGCCGGCCGACCAGGCCGCGCGCGTAGACGAACGCCAGCCCGACGCCGGCCATCACGGCCGCCATCCCGAGGCCGAACGCCACGACGAGGATCACGCCCCACGCCGTGGCGCCGACGGCGACCGCCGCCAGGAGGATGAGCAGCGCGCTGGTCGACGGCACGAGGCCACCCGCCAGCCCCAGGACGAACAGCCCACGCCATGTGACGGCCGAACCGGGCTGGGGCACGTGCCGGTGGCGGATCCCGCCGTGCTCGTGGACGGGTGCGTTCGCCGCGGGGTGGTCGTGCGGGTGGGGGTGAGGCTGGGCGTGGCCGTGCCCGTGCCCGTCGCCCTCGTGCCCGTGCCCGTGCCCGTGCCCGTCGCCCTCGTGCCCGTGCGCGTGCCCGTCCTCGAGCGTTCGCACGAGATCGTCGTCGTGGTGGTCCGCGGCACCGGCAACCCGTGCCTCGGTCGTCGCGCGACGCCAGCGGCGGATCTCGATCCCGAGCATCCAGCCGCCGACCGCCACGATCGCGACCGCGGCCACCAGCGGGGCCACCCGCAGCACAACGTCAGGGGGCAGGGCGGCGCCGGCCCCGACCACGATCGCCGCCAGGACGAGGATGCCCAGGGTGTGCGACACGCTCACCGCGAGGCCGAGCCCGATCGCGTGGCGGGGCGTGCCGCGCGTCCCCACGAGGTACGCGGCCATCAGCGTCTTGCCGTGCCCGGGTGTCAGCGCGTGCCCGGCCCCCAGCGCGGCGGCGACCAGCAGCGCGAGCAGGGCGACCGCCGGGGTGGCGGGCGTCCGTCGGAGGATGTCCGGGATCGAACCCTCCCCGCCCAGGACCGCCGCCGGGACCCCTCCGGGCACCTCCGCCGGCGCCGGGACCCCTCCCGGCACCCCCGCCGGCGCCGACGCACCCACCGGCCCCCCGCCGGCGCCCGAGGCCCCGGCGACCCGCTCCAGCGGCATCGCATCCGGCACGCCGAACGGCGTCAGCCGCGGACCCCCGGGCGAGACCAAGACCGTGACGGACCGCATGTCCGAGGCGGCCGCGAGGCCGGCCGGGTACGCCGTGAGCCGGTGCGTGGCGCTCTCGCCGGCCGCGCCGGGGGCGTCGACCGTCACGCCGTCGCCGACGACCGTGATCTCGCGCCAGCCGATCCGGGTGGGCTCGAAGGCGTCCTCGAAATCGAAGCGCGTTCCCTCGCGCAGCGGTGCCGCGAACGCCGCCTCCAGGACGCAGACCAGCCGCATCGTCGGCAGCCCGCCGTTCCCGGGCGGCAGCGTGACCCCGGCCGCCGTGAGCCGCAGGTCCATGGCCGCCCCATCGACCCGCAGCACCAGCCCCGCGGCCACCTCCCGGCAGCCGTCCACGCGGGCGTCCTCGAGCTCGGGGCCCGCGAGCGTCCCGTCGCCATCGGCGTCGAGGCGCCGCACCGCCTGGAAGGCGGGGATCTCGGCCCGGTCGATGACCACGTCGAGCACCACGCGCTCCGGCTCCACGCGGATGCCGGCGTAGTGGTTGATCGTGTAGTTGCCCAGCGGGTGCGCCGCGGCGACCGTGGCCGCGACCGGCAGCAGCGCGAGCGCGGCGACGGCGGCCACCGCGAGCCGGCGCCAGCGCCCGGCGGCGGATGATCGGCGCAACCCCCCGACCCGCGGGGTCATCGGAGCAGCTCCAGCGCGGCCTCGGCGCGCGCCCTGGAGACCGGGTCCAGCGCCGGCCCGAGCCCCAGCGCGTCGGCGAGGAACGCACGCGCCTCGTCGCTACGACCATTGGCCGCGGCGATCAACCCGGCGTGGTACCACAGGCGGGCGTCCCGGGTTCCCTCGGCGAGGGCAGCCGCCATCGGCTCCTCGGCCTCGGCCGGGCGCCCGGCGTTGAACAGCGCCCAGGCGAAGGCGTCGAAGCCGTAGAGGTCGCGACGGACCTCGAGCTCGGCGGCCGCCAGCCGGACCGCCCGGTCCGGGTCGAGCCCATGGTCGGACAAGTACAGCGACAGGCCACGGTCGTAGACCCGGGACGCGTCGCCGGCCAGGCCCGCGATCGCCTCGACGGTGGCCCGGTCGGCCTCGGCCAGGGCCGCGTCACCGGCGGCCAGCGCCGCATCACCGTCGGCCAGCGCCGCATCACCGGCCCGGGCGCGCAGGTCGAGGAGGTCGGCGCGTCGGGCGAGCCACTCGGGCAGCGGGATGGCCGCGATCGCCGCGTCCAGCCCCGCGATCGCCGCATCGAGGTCGCCCTCGTAGGCATCAAGCCTCGCGATCCCGGCCAGGGCGGACGGCAGCTGTGGCCGGGCGGCCAGCGCCGCCTCGAACGCGTCGCGCGCCCCGTGGGCGTCGCCGGTCGCGACCAGGAGCTCGCCCAGGGTCACGTGGTAGAAGGCCAGCTCGCCACCCTCGAGGCCGTCGTCCGCCGCGGCCGCGACGGCGGCGCGGGCACCGTTGACGGCCGAGGCGGGCGCACCGCGGACGAACGCGAGCCGCGACGCCCGGACCTCGGCAGCGGCTCCGCCACCGATGAGCCCGAGGTGCTGGTACGCGGCACCGGCCGTGGCCAGGTCGCCCAGCTCGAGCGACGCGTCGCCGACGACCCCGAGCGCCGTCGGGTCATCGGGTGTCGTGGCCAGGATGGCCCGCGCGGTGTCACGTGCCTCCGGGAACCGGTGAAGCGACACGAGCACGGTGGCGCGCAGGGCCAGCGCCGGCTCGTACGCGGGCTGGGTGGCCAGCGCGAGGTCGACCGCGTCCTGTGCCCGCAGGTAGGCCGTCGCGTCTCCGGTCAGCCGCGCCTCGGCGAGGTCGGCCTCGGCGAGCTTGACGGCGGCCACGATGTCGCGGGCGTCCGCCTCCACGCGGGCGGCCCAGAACGCGACGTCCTCGCGCACGCCGGCGAGCTCGGCCGCGGGATCGAAGGGTTCGATGGGAGCGAAGGGATCGATGGGCTCGAACGCGCTCGGGTCGCCCACGTCCCCGTCCTCGGCGGGCACGACGTCCAGCAGCGGCTCCTCGAGCCCCAGCGGGTCACCCGCGGGCAGCAGCGCCCCCAGCTGCGTCGCGAGCGCGATCGCCACCGCCCCGACCAGGGCGGCGAGCGGCGCGAGCGGGGGTCGGCGCGTGGCGTGAGCGGTCATCGTGTGGGGCTCCTGCAGGTCGCCGGCTGGGCGAGGGTTCGGGGACGCTGGTCGGGTGGGCGGTGTCGGAACGGAGGGGCCGGTGTCGGGGGTGGGACCGGGAGCGCCGCCCGGGCACGGAACGGCGCTCCCGGGGCGGCCTCAGTGGGGCGAGGCCAGGTACGGGAACGTCGACGGCAGCGCCTTGTCGTTGGCGTTCACGCCGTCGCCGGTGGTGATCACGAAGTTCGTGAGCAGCGCGAACTCCGCGTCGATCACGTCATCGCCGGGATAGCGGCCGTTGAGGGCGAGCGTCGCGAGCGAGCTGCCCGAGGCGAAGTGGGCGCTGCTGCCGAGGGTGAGCGACAGCTCGTCGGGCAGGAGCACCTTCGCGATCGCGCTGACCTCGCCAGCGGCGTACGGCGTGGCGCCGTTCGCGGTGAGGACGCCCCCGATCGCGTTGAGCACGGCGGCGACGTTGTCGGTCGTCGTGGCCCGGTCCTTGCTCGGACGCTGGCCGTTGAACGCGTCCTTCTCGAGGCCGTTGTAGTCCGAGTCCTCGGGCAGGATCAGCCCGTTGAACACGGTGTTGATCGCGGGCCGGCCCATCCGGTCCACCTGCCGCCAGCCGCCGTTGGAGCGGACGGACGTGGTCGCGAACACGCCGATGCTGTTGCCGGTGCCGCCCAGCTTCTCGTTCGGCAGCCGGAGCACGATCGACAGGACGTTGGTCCCGGCGAAGGTGTCGCTGCCGGTGAAGCCGCCGAGCAGCGTCGACAGGTCGGTCGTCCCGCCCAGCAGCTCGTGCTTGAAGGTCACGAAGCCCGGCAGGTCGAAGAAGAACGGGTCGTCGCGGGTGCCCGCGAACGCCATGCCGCCGCCGGCGATCGATGCGCTCCGGACGGCGTGCTTCCAGGGCGTCGTGCGACCGACGGCCACGACGGCCCCGGTCCACACGTTCTGGGCCGCCTCGGCGCCGGTGGCCCGCCGCACGACATAGGACTGCGTGCGGGTGCCGTCCGCGTTGGCTCGCGGGTCCGAGAACCGCACCCGGTAGGCCAGGTCCGCGGCACCGTTCTGGTCGCGGTCGATCTTGAGCTCGTACAGGGCGTTGGCCCGGAACGTCGCCGTCCTGCTGGCGGCGGGCGTCATGAGCCCGTCCACGTTGAGGACCAGCGCGGTGGAGCCGCCACCCGCGCGGAACGCGTAGATGTCGGTGATGTCGATCCGGTGATCGAGCTTGGCCGCCGGGGCGTCGAGGTGGTCGGCACCGCTGACGAGCAGCGGCGACGCCCCTACGACGAGCGCCATGCCCGCGAGCGCGAGCAACGGCGCCCGGCGGGCGCGGGACTGGATGGACGGGCGCATCGAGGTCAACTCCTCCTGCCGTGGGCCGGCATCCGTACCGGCCGCTGGACCCGTCTGCGTGGGCGCGGGCCGGACGGATCAATCGCCTACACTCGGGGGCGTGGAGGAACGAGCCGGGGCCCCGGGACGGGGCGTGTTCATCACCCTCGAGGGACCGGACGGGTCAGGGAAGTCCAGCCTGCTGCCGCGCCTGGCCGAGGTGCTGCGCCGGGGCGGCTGCGAGGTGCTGACCACGCGCGAGCCGGGTTCGACGCCGCTCGGCGAGCAGGTCCGGCGCCTGGTGCTGGACACCGAGCCGCGGATCGACCGGACCGGCCTGGCGGACGCGCTGCTGTTCGCCGCCTCGCGTGCCCAGCACGTGGCCGAGGTCATCCGCCCCGGCCTGGCGCGCGGCGCGGTCGTCGTGTGCGACCGGTACGCGGACTCGTCGCTCGCCTACCAGGGGGCGGGGTCGGGGGTGCCGATGGACGAGCTGCGGGCCGTCCAGCGGTTCGCGACCGGGGGGCTGGTGCCGGACCTCACGATCCTGCTCGACCTGCCGGTTGCGGCCGGGCTCGGGCGCAAGGCGGCGGAGGTGACCCGGTTCGAGGCGTTCCAGGATCTCGCCTACCACGAGCGGGTCCGGGCCGCGTTCCTCTCGTTCGCCGCGGCCGAGCCGGACCGGTACGCGATCGTGGACGCCACGGGCGACGCGGCGGCCGTGCTGGCGGGGGCGGTCGCCGCCGTGGACCGGGTCGCGGACCGGATGCCCTGCCTCCGGGCGGCGCTCGAGGCGGCGGAGGCGCGCGCGGGGTGAACCGCCGGGCGTCCCCCCGCGCATGACACGATGAGCGGGACCCGCTCCGAGCCGGCGGCCGTGCCGGGACGCCTCGACGGCCCCACCGACGAGGCGCTCCTGGCCGGGTTGGCCGCCGGCGACCTCGGGGCGCTCGACACGCTCTACGACCGGTACAAGTCCATGGCCTACGGCATCGCCCGCCGCATCACCGCCGACGACGTCCTCGCCGAGGACGTGGTCCAGGACGCGTTCCTCGGCGCGTGGCGGAGCGCGGACCGCTACGTGGCGGGCCGGGGCAGCGTGAAGACGTGGCTGCTCTCGATCGTCCACCATCGGGCCATCGACGTCGTGCGCCGCCGGCGACCGACGGCGGAGCTGCCCGCGGAGGAGGAGGGCGCCCGCACCCCGGCACCGCTGACCCTGCCCGACGTGTGGGGCGAGGTCGCCGGCCGGCTGGACCGCGAGATCGTGGTGTCGGCCGTCGCGACGCTGCCGGACGCGCAGCGCGAGGCGCTGGAGCTCGCCTACTGGGGCGGCCTCACCCAGACCGAGATCGCCGAGCGGACGGGCGTGCCGCTGGGGACCGTCAAGAGCCGGGTCCGGCTGGCGCTGCTGGCGCTGCGCCGGGAGCTGGCCGCCCCGGACGCCGGCGCCGGGGAGGGGCCGCCATGAGCCTCCGGCCGGTCCTGACCTGCGACGAGATCCGGGACCTGGCGCCGATGTTCGTCACCGGCGCGCTGGAACCGGACGTGATGGACGCGGTCCGCGAGCACCTCGCGGGCTGCGGGGACGCCCACGCCGAGCTGCTGGAGCTGGGCGAGGCGACGACGGCGCTGCTGGCGTCCGTGGAACCCGTCGAGCCGCCGGTGGCGCTCCGGTCGCGGCTCCTCGCGGCGGCCGAGGCGGACCTGGCGGAGGGCCGCCACCCGGCGGGGGTTCGCCACCCGGCGGGGGTTCGCCACCCGGCGGTCGCCGCTCCCGAGCGACCGACCGCCGCTCCCGACCGGCCGGTCGCCGCGCCGGCGCCGCCGGTGTCGCTTGACGCCGAGCGCGCCCGCCGTCGCTCGAGCCTCGGCTGGCTGCTGGCCGCGGCTGCCGTCATCGCCGTGATCGCGCTGGGTGGCTGGAACATCGCCCTGCAGCGCGACCTCGCGGCCGCACAGGCCTACCGGGACGGCGTGACCCAGGCGCTCGAGGCGGCCGCGGAGCCGGGCAGCCTGACCGCGCTCCTGGCGGCCGACGACGGCTCCGTGTCCGGGCTCGGCGTCGTGACGGCGGACGGGACGGTCCACCTCGCGATGCGCGGCCTCACCGGCACGACCGGCACGCAGGTCTACACCGCCTGGGCGATCGAGGGCGAGGGTGCCCCGGTGCCGATCGGCGAGTTCACGGTGGGGTCGGACGGGGTCGCCGTCGCCAGTGCCCGGGTCGCGTCCGCGGTGCCCGGGACGACGCTGGCGCTCACGCTGGAGCCGACGCCCGGCGCGACGACGCCAACCCTGCCGATCGTCGCGGCCGGCGTGGCCGCTGCCGCGTCCGGCTAGCGTTCCTGGGCGCTCGGCTCGCCAGCGGCCTCCGCGATCGCCGCCCGCCCCGCGACCCCCGACAGCGCGGCTCGCGCGGCGCCGAGCAGCGACTCGGCGTCGGTGCCGTCCTGCGGGAACCTGGCGACCCCCGCGGAGACCGACACCGCCGCGCCGCCCACCGCCTCGAGCTTCGAGATGCCGTCCAGGACCCGCCGCGCCACGGTGACGCCGGCGGACCCCGGCGCGACCAGCACGAACTCGTCGCCGCCGGTCCGGGCGAGCGTGTCCACCAGCCGGACGCTCTCCGCGAGCACCGTCGCGACCTGGCGCAGGACCTGGTCGCCGGCCCGTGACCCCGCGGCGAGGTTGAGTGCGGTGAACCCGTCCACGTCGAACAGCGCGACCGAGACCTCGCTGCCCTGGCGCTGGGCACGCGCCACCTCGAGCTCCAGGATCCGGTTGAGCGTCCGCGCGTTGGACAGCCCCGTCAGCGGGTCGGTGTGGGCGACCCGCTCGAACCATTCGGCGCGCTCCGCCGCGAGCGACCGGGTCCGGAACGCCGCGATGGCCGCGGCCGCGAGGTCCGCGACACCGACCAGGAGCGACTCTTCGCCCGTGCCCACCTCGTGAGCGCCCGGCCAGCCGTAGGTCAGCACGCCGACGCCTTCCTCGACCCCGCCGTTCGACACGACCAGCGGCAGGTCCACGGCGGTCATCGTGGAGCCGTCCGGCGCCCGCTGCTGCCGGCCGAGCGACCCGGAGCGGTCCACGGCCGCCCGGTGGACCGGGTGGTCCGGGGTGTCGGCGACCTCGGCCGCGAAGCCCTCCACCGCGTCGTCTGCCATGCCCAGCGTCAGCAGCAGCTCCAGGCCGGGACGATCGGGATCGACGGCGAACAGGGCCGCCGAGGACGCGCCGATGGCCGCCGCCCCGGCCTCGACGATCACGGACAGCGCGGTGTCCAGGTCGCTCGCGCGCGCGAGGGCCGCCGCGCCAGCCGAGAGGACGGTGAGCGGGCCGTCACCGGCGCCGGTGGGTTCGGACACGTGTGCCTCCGCGGTTGCTGCCCGATCGGCCCGGGCCGTCCGGATCCGCCGGCGGCGCCCCTCGAGCGAGATCGAGGCGAGTCGGCATCGTACACCCGCCGGATCGCCCGGCGACCCACGCAGACGCGGTGTCGCGATGCTCGCGGTCGGCTATCCTCGCCGCGATGAAGCTCGTCGTGGCCATCGTGCACAACGAAGACGCGGGGACGCTCGTGGACGCCCTGCTGGAGCGCGAGTTCCGGGCGACGCGCCTGCATTCGTCGGGCGGCTTCCTCAAGCAGTCCAACGCGACCGTGATGCTGGGCGTCGAGGACGACGAGGTGGACGAGGTCCTGGGCATCGTCCGCGAGAGCTGCCACGCACGGACCCAGATCGTGAACCCGATGCCGCCGATCATGGAGCCGGGCGAGTTCTTCATGCCCTACCCGCTCGAGGTGGAGGTCGGCGGGGCCACCGTGTTCGTCGTGCCCGTGGAGCGTTTCGAGCGCCTGTGAGGGCCGCCTGAGGTGCACCGGCTGATGCGCAAGGTCCTGCTCTGGCTCGCCCGCAACGGGTGGCTGCGCGAGCGGCTGCCGAAGCTGCCGTTCATGCAGCGGGCGGTGCGCAAGTTCATGCCCGGCGAGGAGATCGACGACGCCCTCCACGCCGCGGTCGACCTCCAGGTCCTGGGGATCGGCACGCTGTACACGCGGCTGGGCGAGAACCTGACCGAGGCGTCGCAGGCGCAGGCGGTCGCGGACCACTACCTGGACCTGCTGGACCGGATCACCGCCGCCGAGATCGATGGCGAGATCAGCGTCAAGCCCACCCAGCTGGGCCTCGACGTGGACGAGGATGCCTGCTTCGGGCACCTGCGCACGCTCGCCGCGGCCGCCGAGGCGCACGGCTCGTACCTGTGGATCGACATGGAGGACAGCAGTTACGTGGACCGGACGCTGGACCTCTACCAGCGCCTCCGCGCATCGCAGCCGCGCACGGGCATCTGCCTCCAGGCGTACCTCCGGCGCACGGCCAAGGACGTGGAACGGCTGCTGCCGCTGGGCCCCGCCATCCGCCTCGTCAAGGGTGCCTACGACGAGCCGAGGGAGGTCGCCTTCCGCTCCAAGAAGGAGGTCGACGCGAACTTCCTGGCCATCGCCGTGACGCTGCTGCGGGAGAGCCGAGCCCGCCAGGTCCGGCTGGGCCTGGGCACCCACGACGTGGAGCTGGTGGAGCAGATCGCCACCCACGCGGCCGCCGCCGGCGTGACCAAAGACGGGTTCGAGGTCCAGATGCTGTACGGCATCCGGGCCCGGGAGCAGCGCCGCCTCGCGCGCTCCGGGTACAAGGTCCAGACGCTGATCGCCTACGGCGCCGCGTGGTACCCGTGGTACATGCGCCGGCTCGCCGAGCGGCCGGCCAACGTGCTGTTCGCCCTCCGCCAGCTCCTCCCCGGCTGACGGCGAACGGCGGCGGGACGGATCTCGCCGCTCGGGCGTCGTTGTGGGTGTGATCGCCCCGCACCCGATGGCCGAGGATCCCCCGACGTTCGAGGCCGCCTATCGCGCCCATCACCGTGACGTGCTGCGCTACGCCGCCCTGATGCTGGGCGACCCCGACGAGGCCGCCGACGTCGCGGCCGATGCGTTCACCCGGGCGTTCTCCGCGTGGCGCGACGGCCGCGGTCCCACCGGCCGTCCGCTGCCGTGGCTGCTGGTGATCGCCCGACGCCTCGTGCTCGACCGGTACCGCCGCCGCCGACTCGTCCGGTGGCTGCCGCTGGTCGGGGGCGAACGGCTCGCGGCCGCCGCGGCGGATGGCGCCACCGCGAACGAGGTCTGGATCTGGCTCGCCGAGCTCGCCGCCGCCCTGCCCGAGCGCCAGCGCGAGGTCCTGTTCCTGCGCTTCCGGCGCGACCTCTCCGACGAGGAGATCGGCGAGGTGATGGGCCTCTCCGCGTCCGGCGTCCGATCGCTGCTGTCGCGCGCCGTCCACGCCCTCCGCGAGCACCCGGAGCTGAGCCGATGACCCCCCGTGACGATGACCTGTCGCTTCCGCCCGCGATCGAGGCCAGGCTGCGCTCGATCGACGACGCCCTGCCGCCCACGCCGCCGTGGCACCCGCCGACCGAGGAGCCACGCCCGCTTCGGGTCGCGGGCGTGCGTCCGGCGTCGCGTGGCCCGTCGGCCGCGGTCCTGCTGGTCGTGCTCGCGGCGGTCGTGGTCGCGGGCGTGTGGCTCGGTCGGCAGCCCGCCGTGGTGCCGGGGTCCGGCGATGCGTCCGCTTCCGCCACGGCGGGGGCGTCAGCGCCGGCGGCGAGTGACGGTCCGACGGCCCCGGCCGGGACGACGGCGCCTGGCCGGCCGGTGGTCGAGGTCCTCCGCGGAGCCGATGACGGGGACTCCCTGTACGCGCGGCGGAACGGCTGCGGCTCGCTCGTCGGCGCCGACGCGGCCACCGCGATCGTGTTCGATGGTGATGACGTCGACCGCGCCGCCGCGGAGACCGGGGTTGACGCGGGGTGGCTGGAGGTCACCGCCGAGGGCGGCCAAGCGGTCCGCGTCTGGTTGGGAACGGACCCGGTCGCGCTCGCCGTCGACGCCGCGACGCCCCTGGCCGTGATCGGCGGGCGCGGCGACGTCTGGCTCGGATCGACGGAGCGCGTCGGGCGGTGGGTCAGCCTCACCACCCCGGCGGGCAGGGTGGCCTGGTGGCAGACGGGCAACTCGGTCGCGGCCGCCGAGGGGTGCGCACCGGCCCGGGTGACGCCGGTCGCCTTCGGGGGCCTGCGGTCGATCACCTGCGGGCGGCTCTCGCTGGATGCCTGCAAGTCCGCCCTCGACGTCGCCCGCGGCGCGGCGCCCGAGGCGTTCGGGCCGGACGTGGACGTCGTGGCGGAGTCGTCCTGCGGCCCGAACAATCGCTGCGCGGCCGGCGCGACCGTCGACATCGCCGCGGTCCCGGCGGGCTGGACGGGGCTCGATGACGTCCGCGCGTTCGAGGTCGGTGACCCGCTGTTGATGTTCGTGGTCCGCGAGACCACCGCGGACGCGCTCCCGGCCCACGTGCTGGCCCTCGTCGGGCGGCCGTCGCTGCCGCTGCCGACCTTTGCCGCGCCCTCGACCGGCGCCTGCCGCCTCGCCCGACGCGAGGGCGCGCTCCAGGGATCGCCCTGGGATGAGCGCGTCGCGTGGGTCGGCACCTCAGCGGTCAGGTGGCCGTTCGGGTTCACCGCCCGGTTCGTGCCGGACCTCGAGCTCGTGTCGCCGGACGGCGCGGTCATCGCCCGCGAGGGCGACTCGGTGGTGCTGGGAGGTGGCTGGACCACGGAGGATCGTCCGACGTTCGGGGCGTGCTCCGTCAACGGGTGACGGCGCGCCCGCGACGCGCGGCTAGAACCCGCCCCGGAGCTGCGTCCGGGCGCCTTGGACGGTGCCCAGCATCGGCCTGACCAGCGAGAACGTGCCGCTGCGGCCGGCCCCCAGCGTGGACGGCGACACCGTCGCGATCCCGCGGCCAAGCACCTCGCCGCGGGTCCCGTACCAGGTGCGCGCCACCTTGACGTTCCTCGCCGTCCGCGAGCCCGTGTTGCGCACCGATCCCGTCTCGGTGACGGTGCCGTTGCCGTTGGCCGTGGTCGACAGTCGCGTCAGCGACAGGGCGGGCTCGGCGCTCGGGGCGACGCTGGTGGCGGCCAGCGTCATCGACGCGTAGGCGGGCACGCGCCCGGCGAGCGCGAACGTGGTCAGCCCTCCGTCCTTCGTGCGGTCCTCGAAGGCCCGGCCGCGGAGCGTCCCCACGACCGTGCCGGCGGCGCTGCGGAAGGTCGCCGTGACCGTCACGGCCCCCCGCGTCCGGCCGGTGTTGTTGAGGACCTCGCCCACGACCCGGACGACGTCGCCCGAGCGGGTCGTGCGCGACGACTTCACCGGCAGCCCGGCCGCCATCGGGCGGAACCGGAGGACCCACGGCTGGGCGCTGGACGCCCCGCCCGGGACCGTGACCCGCACCCGGTAGGTGCCGGCGGCCAGCGTCCGCGTCAGCTCCTCGAACCGCAGGCCGGCATGGTCCGAGCTCGCCAGCAGCGTCGAGCAGCCGGCGTACAGGTCCAGCCGCGCGTCCACCGGCAGGTCGCCGAGCGCGACGACCACCCGGCGCCGGGAGCCGAGCGAGAAGCGGAACCAGTCCGTGTCGTCGGCGCCGGTGGTGCGCTCGCCGATCCAGGTGGACGTGGGCGAGACCGTCGTCGCGGCGGCACACGTGTCCGGGGCGTCCGGGAGGAACGTCGCCAGCAGGTCCACCGCGGGTGCGGCGGCCGTGACGTCGTGCGTGCGCGGCAGGCCGTCGCTCCACGCGGCAAACCGGTAGCGCCGCCCACCGACCGAGGCCGCGAGGGGCGCGCTGACCGTCACCGTGCCGTTGCGGATCACGGTCGTCTCGCTGGGGCTGGCGCGGTCCTCGCCGGCGACGAACAGCGGGATGCCGGCGGGCGAGCTGTCGGCGCCGATCAGGGACGTCTTGGGGTGGAGCTCGATCGATGTCGTCGCGGACGTCCCATGGCCGTCCGTGGCGGTGAGGCGGAGCTCCAGGTGCGATTGGTACTCGTGGTCCGGCGCGTCGAACGAGCCCGCGGCCACGCCCTCGAACGTCTGGATCACGTGGTCGTGGCAGTCGGCCGGGCAGTGCCGCATCACGAGGTCCCACGACAGGGCGGAGGCCGGCAGCGCTCCTTCGTCCGGGTCCATGGCGGAGCCCGCGAACGCGATCGCGTCACCGACCGCCCACGTGAGCGACGGGTCCGGGGCGTCGATGGACGGGACGGGCGGCTCGTTCGCCGCATCGACCACGAGCTCGAGGGTGTCGGCCAGGCCGTTGGAGTTCTCCACCCGCAGCGTGATCGGGTAGACGGCCGGCGTCTCGACGTGCCACTCGACGACCTCGCCCGACCGGTCGTTCGGCCCCGTGAAGACGCCATCATGGTCGAGGTCCCAGCTCCAGGCCGTGAGGGTGGACGTCGGGTCGGGGTCGCTGGAGGCGGACGCGTCCAGGGTCACGTCCACCGGCGCGGCGGACACGGCGGGCGTCACCGTCGCGCTCGCGATCGGCTGGGCGAGGTGCCGGATGCGGACCACCCGACCGCCGTCGATGTCCACGTAGTACAGGTCGCCGCCGGGGCCCGTGACGAGGTCCACGGGATTGCCGACGCCGCTCGCCACGACCTCCATCGTCGAGGCGTCGGGGACGCCGCCGGCACCCGGCAGCAGGACGGCGAGGCAGTCGCGCGAGTAGTCCGCGAAGAACAGGGCCCCGTCGTAGCGCGCGGGATAGGGCACGCTGCCGTCTTCGGCCCCGTCATAGAACGCGAGGCCGGTCACGGACGAGCCCATCGCGCCGTTCGCGCCGGGCGAGAAGCAGGGGCCCGTGGGCTCGAGGGTGTTCCAGTGGCTGTACTGGTAGAGCGGCGGCGTGACGGCGCCGGCCTGGGCGTACAGGTTCGTGCACAGGTCGAGGCCGAGCGACTCGAGGCTGCTCCGGCCCACCCCCTCGTAGCACGGCCAGCCGAAGTTGGCCAGGGTCGTCCGGGTCAGCGCGCCGCTGGGCGGGACGATCCGCTCGATCTCCTCCCAGGTCTGGTTGCCCACGTCGCCCAGGTAGATCTCGCCCGTGCCGGGCCGGAACGTCCAGCGGAACGCGTTGCGGAAGCCGTGGGCCACGATGCGCCGGTCGTTGGCGTCCGTGCTCGAGGCGAGCGGGTTGCCCGCCGACCCCGCGCCCGTGTCCGGGTCGACGCGGATCAGGGTGCCGCCGAGGCCGGTCGGGTCCGCCGCGGTGCGCACGTCCTGTGAGCGGAGCATGCCGCCCTCGGCCGTCCTGACCTCGGTGACCGGCGTGCCGTTCGGGTTGGGCTCGAGCAGCGTGGTCGGGTCGCCGCACGGGTTGACGGGCGTGATCGGGTCCTCCGGGGTGGGGAGGGTGCCGCCGCGCTGGCCGTAGTCGGTGCCGTTGAAGTTCGCGCCGTCGCCGCCACTCAGGTACAGCTGGCCGTCGGGCCCGAAGGCGATGCCGCCGCCGGCGTGGCTGGGGAACTGCTGGCACCAGTCGTGGACCAGGAGCACGCGCGAACCGGGCACGGCGATGTTGGTGGCGGGGTCGAGCGTGACGCGTTCCAGCCGGGAGGAGACGACGCAGCCGTCCTGGGTGGCGCCGGGCCCGTTCGGCGGCCCGGGGCAGGCGTCGTTCCAGATGGGGGCCACCTGGCCGGGCGGCGCGTCGTAGACGTAGTACAGGTAGAGATACGGGCGGCCCGAGAGGAAGCCCGGGTCCACGGCGATGCCCAACAGGCCGCGATCCCAGAAGCTGTTGACCACCGTCGTCAACGAGATGACCGTGGTGGGCGTCGTGTCCGCGACGGAATCAAAGGCCTTGACGACGCCGCCCTTCTCCGCGACGAACGCCCGGCCGTCCGCGGCGAACCGGACGGACACGGGCTTGGACAGCCCGGTGAACACGTTGAACTCGCGGAAGTAGGGGTCGGTGAAGGTGCCCGCGGCGAGCGCCCGCTGCGGCGCCGGCGTCCCCGCGACCGGACCACCCACGACGGAGGCAGCGCCCAGCACCACGGCGATGAGCGTCGCGACCCCCCGTCGCCTGGGACCCCGGCGGCACCTGTCGGACATGTCGCGCAAGGGTACTGGCGGCGGGTGGGACTGTCAGCGTGGCTGGTGCGGGAAGCGGTGCCCGGGGGCCACGGGAGTGCAGCGGTGCGGGCGACCTCGTGCGCCGGCGCGGGCGACGCCGTGCGCCGGCGCGGGCGCGTGGGCTACCCTGCCGGGCGTGTCCGCCCGCATCGACGCCCTCGCCCGGCACCTGATCACCCGCTCGTTGGCCGGCTGGCTCGAGCCGGTGGAGGCGGCCCTGGTGTCCGGGGTCTCGCCATGAGCCTGCGGCCGGACCTCGTGGAGTGCTGGGTGTTCCGGGTGGTGCCGCCGTCCGGCCCGTCGGACCCGCGCCCGGACGCGGCGCGGCTCGAGATCCTGCTCATCCGCCGCGCCCCGGACCGGATCTTCCCGGGCCTGTGGCAGTGCGTGACGGGCGGGGTCGAGCCCGGCGAGCGGGTGCCCGCGGCGGCGATCCGCGAGGTCCGCGAGGAGACCGGGTTCGGGCCGTCGGAGGTGGAGGCCTACTACGACCTGGACCAGGTGGCCCCGTTCTACGACGAGGGCGCCGATGCCGTCGTCGTGAGCGCGATCTTCGCGGCACGGGTCAGGCCGGACGCCGAGGCGCGGCCGTCGCGCGAGCACGACGGCGTGCGCTGGGTGCCGGCCGCGGACGCCGCGGGACTCGCGATCTGGCCGTCCTACGAGGAGTCCGTCCGCCGGGTGCGGGACCAGCTGCTGGATCCCGAGCTGGCCCGCTGGTTCGCGCTGGACCACGAGGGCCGGCGGCTCGCGCGGCGCCCCCTGGAGGGCTGAGGGAGAATCCGTTGCGGCCGGCGCCCCTCGCGGCCAGCGTCCCCGCGGCTGAACGGGTGCCGTTCCTGGGAACGCCCAGCGTTCGTTACGGCGAACGGGCGGTCCGTCGGCCGCCAGCCGGAACGTCAGGCGTTCGAAGCGGGGACGCGCGACGGCGCCAACCGCCAACCCGCACGCCAGGCGTTCAACGATCGGGCCGCAGCCGCCGCACTGAACGCTCAGCGGTCAGCGAGCGAGGAAGGACACCCCACGCCCTGGAGCTCCCACCCCCGGAGCGAAGCCTCAGAACCGGTCCGGGATGAACGTCTGCTCGTCCATCGGCGGGCGCACGTAGCCGCGGTCCGGCTCGCGCGGGGGCAGGGCGATCGGCTCCGGCGTCAGGTCCTCGTACGGGATCAGCGACAGCAGGTGGCTGATCATGTTGAGGCGGGCGCGCTTCTTGTCGTCCGCGTTGACCACGTACCAGGGCGCCTGCTTGATGTCCGTGTAGCGGAACATCTCGTCCTTGGCCATCGAGTACTCGACCCAGCGGGTCCGCGACTGGAGGTCCATCGGCGACAGCTTCCAGCGCTTGGTGGGGTCCTTGATCCGGGCCTGGAACCGGCGCTCCTGCTCGGCGTCGCTGACCGAGAACCAGTACTTCACGAGGATCACCCCGGCCCGGACCAGCATCCGCTCGAACTCCGGGCAGGAGCGGTAGAACTCCTGGACCTCCTCGGGCGTCGCGAAGCCCATCACCCGCTCCACGCCGGCGCGGTTGTACCAGGAGCGGTCGAACAGCACGATCTCGCCGGCGGCCGGCAGGTGCGGCACGTAGCGCTGGAAGTACCACTGCGTCCGCTCGCGCTCCGTCGGCGCCGGCAGGGCGACCACGCGCGCGACGCGCGGGTTGAGCGCGAGCGTGATCGTCTTGATCGCGCCGCCCTTGCCGGCCGCATCGCGCCCTTCGAAGATCACGACCACCTTGAGGCCGCGGGCGCGGACCCACTCCTGGAGCTTGGACAGCTCCACCTGGAGCGTGCCCAGGTGGGCGAGGTACTCCTTGTTGGTCAGCGGCGCGCGGGTCCCGGGCGGGGCGTCGTGGGGCGGGTCGTCCCAGCCGTGGACGGGGCCGTCGTCGCCGGGTTGCCCGTCGTTCGTCGTCGGGGCCGTCGTCGTCTTCGCCTTCGACTTCGTCTTCGCCATCGCCCGCCCTCGTCCCGCCCGGCATCGGCGTCCGGCCGCGGATCCGCGCTGATTATCCCCCCGCCCGGGGGCCGGTAGACTGTCCCGACGACGCGGCAGGCGCGGACAGTGGGCGAGAGGGCGGCGGCATGACCGATACGTTGGCGAACCGGCGGGTCTTCCGCTCCAAGGTGGACACGATCCGGCCCACCTACGGGTTCGAGGACGTCTCGCTGGCCCCCGGCACCGATACCGTCGATCCCGCCGACGTCGTCCTCGCCCAGGACTTCTGCGGGATCGGGCTCGAGATCCCGGTCCTCGCCGCCGCCATGGATGCCGTCGCGGACGTGCGCCTGTCCGCCGAGCTGGCGCGGCTGGGCGGGCTGTCGATCCTCAACCTCGAGGGCGTCCAGACCCGCTACGACGACCCGTCCGACGTCCTCGCCCGGATCGCCACCGCCGACGACGCCGATGTCCAGGACGTCCTCGCCGAGGCCTACGCCACGCCCATCCGCGAGGACCTCATCGCCCGCCGGATCGAGGAGCTGCACGCCGCGGGCTCGAAGGCCGCCGTGTCCGCCACCCCGGGCGTCGCCCGCACATACGGCCCGTTGTGCGCCGAGCACGGCGCGGACCTGTTCCTCGTCCAGTCCCAGGTCTCGTCCGCCCGCCACGTCGCGACGGGCTACGAGGCCCTCGCGCTGGCAGAGTTCGCCCGCTTCATGCCGATCCCGGTCGCGGTCGGCAACACCACCAACGCCGAGGCGGCCTACCAGCTGATCGAGCAGGGCGCGGCGGCCGTGTTCGTGGGCGTCGGGCCCGGGGCCGCCTGCACCACCCGCGAGGTGCTGGGGATCGGCGTGCCCCAGGTCACCGCGATCGCGGACGTGGCGGCCGCCCGCGACCTGTACCACGCCGAGACCGGGCGGTACGTGCCGGTCGTGGCGGACGGCGGCATGAAGCGGGGCGGCGACATCGCGAAGGCGCTGGCCGCGGGCGCGGACGTGGTCATGCTTGGCTCCCCGCTGGCGCGCGCCTCCGAGGCGCCGGGCCGGGGCACGAACTGGGGCATGGCGGCGCCGTCGCCGGTGCTGCCGCGCGGGACGAGGATCAAGGTGGGCACCGTGGGCTCGTTGGACCAGATCCTCAACGGGCCCTCGCACGTGACGGACGGGACGCAGAACCTGGTGGGCGCCCTCCGCCAGTCGATGGCCGCCCTGGGCGCCCGCACGATCGCCGACATGCACGAGGTTGAGATCGTGTACGCGCCGTCGGTAGTGACCGAAGGGAAGTCCTGGCAGCTGCGCGGGAAGTAGTGCCTCGGGTGAGGTGACCCTCGCGCATGACTCGGACGCCCTATTCGAGCGCTTAGACTGCTGCTCCATGAGTGACCCGTTGGCCCGCCTCACCGTGAACTTGCTGTACGACCTCGACGCCACAGGCGACGAGATAGACTCGGATCAGGTCTTGCACTGGATGGCGTCGATCGCCGAGGCAATCGGCGATCTCGACGACGACCAGCGGCGGGCGTTCGTGGCCGAGGCCCGGTCGGCGGCCGACGAGGCAGAGCGTTCAGGCGACCCGGAGCGAGCAGCCGGGATCCGGCGCATCGCGGATGCCGAGGCTGGCTGACCTCTCCCGAGCGCGATTCCGCGAGGGCCCTGAGCTCGGGTGACATTGGCGCACCCTCGCGCACGAGGAGCCTAGCTGTCGTGCGGGATCATCCTTCCAGCAAGGAACAGCTCGTAGTTCTCGATGAGAAGCCCGGTCTTCCGCAGGATCGCCGGTGGAGCCGGCCCGCGAAGTACCGCGACCGCTCAACGCTCCCCCGGAAGAAGCGAAGGGCCCGTCGCCAGAACGCCACGCGGTAGCCCACCTCTCGCGATCGGCCGGCATCCGTATGCTTGCCGGCATGAGGGTCGAACACGGTACCGAGCGGCTACTCGACTTGCCGGGTGTCTCCATCGAGCGCATCCGCCGTGCCCACTACAACTACCAGGGCAACATCGACACCGGGAACGGGGACATCGAGTTCCGCCTGTCTGACGGTCGGATCCTGATCGTGGACGTCGTCTACGGCGATCGACTCCGGGTCGGGCAGCAGGAGTGGATCGACCACTTCGCCCCTCCGCTCTCGGAAGAGAACGCACGCTTCGTAGCCGAGTCGGGGAAGTGGGAGATCTTCGACGTGTCCGCGGATGCGCCGTACGCCGCGTTCGTCGGCGAGCCCGTTGATTCGGTTGTGCCACTCCTCTGGGACGAGATCATCGTCGGGGTGGTCATCCGCGTCGGCGGCCGTTGCCTGAGGATCAGGGCTGGCCTCGACGAGCTACTTGTCGATGCAGGATGCCAAGAACTGCCCGCTCATCTCGACCCCGAGTACAAAGGCCCCTGATCCCGATCGGTCCTTGGGTGCGATTGGCGCGCCGTCCTTCGTACACACAACGTCAGCCTGGATGGGCTCTGGGGTGACCCGCCCCACATGGCGATTGTCAGGTCAGGCCACGGCGTCACCGCCGGTCGTGGCAACACGCCGGCAGCCACCCTAGGGGATCTGGCTCAATCGTTGCGCGACAACGGGGGTCGACGGCAAGAGACGTAGGTGACATTGGTGCACGCTCGCCCACCGACGTGGCACCTCGCCACACCCCGAGTCGGGATGAACGGCACCTTGACCGCGAGCCGCGGCTGCCCGGACGATTGGGGGTGCGATGAGGCTGAGCATCCGCCGTTGGGCTGTCTCCCTCGCATTTGCCGCCCTCGTTCTTGCGGTGGCATTCGCCTTCGCCTATGCGATGTTCCTGCTCGGGTGGTGGACGCTCTTCCCCCCGGCAACATAGCGTCTCGTATCGACTCGACCACGGCCGTCGTCGGCCCCCGCGCTCACGCACGGCACGGTGCCGTACCGTGAAGCCATGAGCACCAAGATCGCAGGGTTGGCTGGAGCCATGCTCGCGGCTTCAGTTGCCGGGTGCGGCCAACCCGAAGGCTGGCAGCTCTACCTCTACAACAACTACGAACAGAACCGGATCGTCCGCGTGGTCCAGCCTCCCGGGGTGGTCTCGTTCATCGTCCCCCCGTAGGGCAAGGGACCGGCGATGGTGCAGGTCGGGACCTTCGCCGGCGTGATCGAGCTCGTCGAGGCCGGCACCTGCCGGCTGCTCGCCACCGCAGTGGGGGTGCCAATCACCGGGGACGTCCTGGTTGTCGTCGGCGGGGAGGCCACCATCGACGCGGAGCAGGACGACTTCCTCGAGCCGCTGCCGTCTGCGCTCCCGATGACCGATGAGTGCGGACGCCAGATGCCGCCGTAGCCGGGGTCAGGGTGGTGCTACTGACGCACACTCGCGCTGGAGGCCGACGTCTGGCGAGTGGGTGCCAACGCTGCAGTTGAACCGCCGATAGGCCTGAGAGCCCGACTTCGAGGCCCGGTGATGCGTTGACATTTTACCGCGGGCGGTAATACTTGTCCCTATTACCAGAGGCCCAACATGCGGTATCGACTGCGCGGACGCGCGCTCACCAAGCCACTCGCCGAGCTCGACCAGCGACGCTGGCTGTTCGACAACCTGCCCATCGACCCCACCCACGCGGAGTGGATGCGTCGCCGAGCATGGGTGCGCACCATCCACGGCACCACGCGGATCGAGGGCAACACCGCCTCCGATGTCGAGGTGGAGGCGCTCCTCGCCGGAGAGGGTTCAACCAAGGTGAGCGACAAGGAGGCCCGCGAGATCATCGGCACGCGCGACGCGCTGACATTCGCTGACGAGCTTGCCGCCCGGCGCGTCGTGCCAGATGAGGCCGTCATCCGAGAGCTGCATCGGCGCGTGTTGTGGAATCAGAGTCCTCTGCTCACGCCCGGCGAGTATCGCCGCGGCGAGAACCGCATCGTCGACGCCGAAGGCAATCCGGTCTTCAGGACGCCGCCCTCCGGGGACGTCCCAGACCTGATGCGCGAGTTCGCAGCCTGGCTCGCGATCGCGACCACGCGCCATGCCCCGCCGGTCGTCGCAGCCCTCGCCCACCTCGAGTTCGTCGCGATCCACCCGTTCAACGACGGCAACGGGCGGACTGCGCGCGCGATCGCGAGGTTGACCCTGGTGCGGCACGGCTACTCCCTTGGCGGCTTGGTCTCGCTCGATGCCCAGCTCGACCTTGACCGCGCCGCCTACTTCGCAGCCATCCGCGCCACGGTGGGTCAGGACTACGAGCCGGGGTATGACGCCACGCCATTCGCCCGCTACTTCGTCGCGTCGATCACGCGCTCCGCCGACTACGTCTTGGCGAGGATTCGCGGGCTGGGCGACGTCATGGTCGAGATCCGCCGGGCGATTGCCGATGGGTCGCTCCCGCCCGGGATGATCGACGGGCTCGCCTACGCGTGGGTCAATCGGCACCTACGAGCCGGGGACTACATCCGCCTTACGGGTCGCTCGCCCCAGAACACGACCCGAGACCTCGATGCCGCGGTCAAGGACGGCTGGCTGCGGGCGACCGGCGAGAGGCGGGGCCGCTACTACGTGCTGGGACCAGCCTTGCTGAATACGCCGGCACAGGGCGAGATCGTCTCGCCATCCGCGTAGCCGGGTCACCACTCCCGCCCTCACTTCGATACGACGATGGTGTGGGCGGGCCGGCGCCCGTAGTCAGGGCGTGACTATTCCGGGCACTGCGGGCGCTTGATCCGTCCGTCCGGCTTGGCCGAGAGCGCGGCCCTGGACACCCGCGTGCTTGGCCAAGCACGGCTGGGGCGGTCCGACCGCCGGTCGACCCGTCGACGAGGGGTGGTGACGGCCGCCGAGCCGCAGGAATAGTCAGCAGGTGACTGGCCGCTGCCCGCTGCCGGCCATCCCAACGCCGCCCCTACCCGAGGTCCTCGCCGTAACGTGCGTCCCGCCAGGCGAGGGCCGCCTTCACGCCGCGCTCCCGGGCGATCTCGTTGAACTCCCGCTGCTCGGGCGTGTCGGCGGCGTTGAGCATCGCCGAGAGGTCCAGGTTCGCGGCCACCGCCTCGCGGAGACCCATCGCCTCGTACGCACGGTTGAGGGCGATCTTGGTGAGCCGCAGGACCGGGAGCGGCGTCGGCGCGATCTTCCGCACGAGCTCGGTGACCGCAGCATCCAGCTCCTCGGCGGGGACGACGCGGTTGACGAGGCCCAGCCGCTCGGCGTCGGCGGCATCGAGCGCGTCGCCCGTGAACAGCAGCTCGTTCGTCTTCTTCTGCCCGAGCACGAACGGCATGAGCAGGGTGACCGGCCCCGAGCCGAACCGGATCTCGGGCTCGCCGAACCGCGCATCCGCGGTCGCGACGATCAGGTCGCAGGCCATCGCCAGCTCGCACGCCCCGCCCAGGCACCAGCCGCGGACGGCGGCGATCACCGGTTTCGGGAGGCTCCAGACGCGCATGGTGACGTCGATGTCCTTCGCGAGCTCCTCGCGCCAGCCGAGGGGGCCCTCGATGCCCGCCTCGTTCTCGGGCGAGATGTCGAAGCCGGCCGAGAACGCACGCCCGGCGCCGGTGACCACGACGACCTTGACCTCGTCGTCCGACTCGGCGCGGCCCAGCGCCTCGTGGAGCGCCGCGACCATCTCGCGGCTCAGGGCGTTGAGCTTGTCCGGCCGGTTGAGGGTGATCCACGCGGCCGGCCCGCGCCGCTCGTAGCGGACGATGTCGTCGCTCATCGGCGGATCCTAGGAGCGCGGCACCCCGGGCGGCACGGCGCGTTGCGGCCAGCGCGGCGCCGCGGGACGGACCGGACCGCTCCCTGCGCACCTCGACCCTCTAGGATCGACGGACCACCGGATCTCGACGAGGAGGCGCACGCGCGATGCTCACGGCGACCAAGGACCTGATGCTCCCGGCCACCGTCACCGGCTCGTGGCCCAGGCCGCGCTGGTACGACGGCGGGCTGTGGGGCCGGCCCCTCGACACGGCGCTGCTCGACGTCCGCTTCCGGGAGCAGTTCCTCGACGCGCACGCCACCGTGATCGCCGACCAGGAGCGGGCGGGCCTCGACATCCTCACCAACGGCGACTACCACCTGGACGAGGACTTCGCCGGCCGCTCGTGGCACCACTACCCGCTCCAGCGCTGGACGGGGCTCGAGCACGAGGAGCTGCAGTACGAGCGTTCGCGGGACCGGCTGCTGGAGTTCGCGCCCGGGACGCTGATGAACGAGATCGAGACGACGTGGCGCTGGCCGCGCGTGGTGGGCAAGGTCGAGCACAACCCGAAGAACCCGCTCGAGTACGCCAAGCTGTGGCGGATCGCCCAGGCGCGTGCGGCCTCGGGCAAGCCCGTCAAGTTCGGGAGCTGCTCGTCGCAGGTGCTGTCGATCTTCCTCGACAGCCACACGGCCGAGTACGAACTCGACGACAAGAAGCAGCTGATCTGGGACATGGCGACCGCGATGAACACCGAGCTGCGCCAGCTCGCGGCCGCCGGGGCGAAGGTGATCCAGATCGAGGAGCCGACGATCCACTTCGTCGCCTGCTTCTACCCGGACCAGACGGAGCTGCTCGACTTCCTCGTCGACGCGTTCAACCACGAGGTGGACGGGCTCGATGACGTCGAGCTGTGGATCCACACCTGCTGGGGCAACCCGAACATGCAGAAGGTCTACACGGGCGAGTCGTACGCGAACTCGATCGAGATCTACCTCGAGCGCCTCAAGGGCGACGTGTGGACCGTGGAGGCGACCGAGAACGCCTTCGCCGAGATCGACCTGTTCAAGCCGTATGCCAACCGGCTGGCGAAGAAGGTCGCCGTGGGCGTGGTGAACCACCGCACCCTGCAGGCCGACATGCCGCCGATCGTCGCCGCGAGGGTGCGCCGCGCCCTTGAGGTGATCCCGGCGGACAAGCTGATCCTGTCCTCCGACTGCGGGTTCGGCCGCCAGGGGTTCAACCGGACGGTCGCGTTCTACAAGACGACGGCGATCGCGCAGGCGCGGAACATCGTCCTGCGGGAGCTCGGGCTCGAGGAGCGCTACGTCCCGGCGGCGGACCCGGCGCTGCAGGTGGACGTGCTCCCGGACCGGGAGCCGCTGACGCACCTGCCGTCGCCCTGGACCTCGCGCTGATCGATGATCGGACGAGGCGTCGGCGGCGAGCGCGAGCCGGTCGTGACGGTCGGCGACGTGAGCGGTCGCGTGGAAGGCGAGCTGCCCGGATCCGGACGGCCGGTGGCGATCCGCCTCGCCGCCCCTGCGGAGATCCCCGTGCTCGCCGGGGTGCTCGCCCGCGCGTTCGCCGCGGACCCGATGACCCGTTGGCCGCTCGCCCCGGCCGACGACCTCGCGGCGCGGATGCGGGCGATGTTCGAGATCGTCGACACCCCGTTCGCCGCCGAGGGCTGGATCTACGTCGCCGCCGAGGGGCTGGGCGTCATGAGCCTCCTGCCGCCCGGAAGTAGCGACCGGGAACGCGAGATCGGGGTCGCGATCGCGCCCGCGATCGGCGCGCTCACTCCCGACGGCGGCGCGCGCTACGAGCGGTTCTGGGCCTGGATCGACTCGACGATCCCGCCGGCGCCGCACTGGCTGCTGGACCAGCTGGCCGTGGAGCCGGCGGCACAGGGCCGGGGCATCGGCGGCGCGATGCTGCGCGAGGCGATCGGGCGCGCCGAACGGGACGGGCTGCCGCTGCTGCTCGAGACCGGCGCGCCCGCGAACGTGGCGCTGTACGAGCGGTTCGGGTTCCGGGTGATGCTCGCCGCCGACGCGCCGGACGGCGGGCCGCGGATCTGGTTCATGGTTCGCGACCCCGGCCGCTAGGGGCCGGGTCGCTAGTCGGGGCCGGCCGATCCCTCCGCCAGCTGCCCCAGCCGCTGGGCGGTTCTCCTAGCGATCCGTGCGGTCGTGGGCTCGTTCAACCGCTGGGCGGCCAGGGCGGCGCTGGGCCGAGGCGGCGGGCCGTGCGGCGCTGCGGCGCCGCTGGGGCGAGGCAAACCCTCAGCGCGACGTGCGGGCGTCCTCGCCGGGGATCCCGAGTGCGGCGAGCTCGGCGGCGAACGCCTCCAGCTCCTCCACGCCGAGGTAGAACGCGGGCACGTCGAAGATCGTCCAGCGCACCGGCGTCGCGAGGTCCAGCCGGACGCCGCCACGCGGGCTGCCGGCGAACGAGACGTCACCGTGCCGGACGCTCCGCCGGACGCCGATCGCCGTGATCCAGCGCCACGGGCCCTCGATCCGCCAGCGGCTGATGCTCGCGACGGGCAGCCGGACCTCGAACCGCCCGAACCGCCCCACGACGGTGCCGTCCTCGATCGCCGCCCAGGCCCGGTCGGGGGTCACGCCGAAGGCGAGGCGCAGGAACGGCGCGGACCGGCGGCCGATGCGGATCGGGTAGCGGCGGACGGACATGACGCCAGCCAGCCTACCCGGCTACGTCATCTGTCGTGCGAAGGAGGCCACCGTCGTCGATGGGACGCCCGCCCGCGCCGGGCGATGATCCATCGCGTCGACGGCACCCGGTGCAGGGCCCAGGGCCCCGAGAACCGGAGCCGTCACGAACTGAAGAACAACCGAATAGCCTCCTCCGACTCCCTCGATCGGCCGCCCGTCTCCAACCTCCGGGCGGCCGTTCGATTCGTGCGCCCGCGTCGGCGGCGTCGGCGGCTACTTCAGGATCGCGTACGTGACCTTGACCCGGCCATACCGGATGCGCGTGTCGCCGTAGCCACCCCAGGCATACAGCCGCACGGTCCGGCCGGCGCGGTCATAGGTCGTGGAACCCGCAACCGCCTTCCAGGAGAACGAGCTTGGGAAGGTCCTCGCGCGGCTCACGCAGTCCGGATGCCAGTAGCTGGAGCCGCAGTACGCGAAGTCGTGGGGCCCGAAGCCGCCGCCGCCGAAGTTGTCCTTCCCGTAGATCGAGAACACCAACTTCTTGTAGACCGTCGCGGACGGCAGCGTGAACGACCAGGCCACCCAGGTCGACGTTCGCTTCGACACCCTGGTGTAGTCCTTGGTGAGGGTCTTGGTGTACGTGTAGAGCCGCTTCTTGGACAACGTCGTGTAGCTGGTGACCACCTTCCGGATGCCCGCCGCGTCCGTGAGCGTCTGGACCACCCGGTACTTGCCGGCGGCCAGGATCGTGCCGCTGCTGTTGCGCCCGGTCCAGCCGTACGAGTAGGCGCCGGCCACCCTCGCGATCGACACCGACTTCACGAGCTTCCCGGTGGGCGAGTACACGCGGATCGACACGCTCGCGGGCTCCTGCCGCGTGCCCCGGATGGCCACCGTGTCGCGGTAGCCGTCGCGGTAGGGGTAGAACGTCGGGTACCCGACACCGACGCCTGTTGCCTCCACGATGTCCGACACGACCGTCAGCGTCGCCACCTCGCTGATCGAGCTCCGGAAGTTGTCGTCCCCGGAGTACTCGACCGTGAACTGATGCGCTCCGATCGGGTAGGTGGGCAGGGCGACCTCGTGCACGCCGTTGCCGGTGACGGGCGTGGCCACGACCACCGCCCCGCTCGGGTAGGCCTTGACCGTCAGCGTTCCCGAGGGCGCCGGCAGGTCGTCCGGCGGACCGTCCTCGCGCGTGGTCGCCAGCGAGATGACGGCGGTGGCGTGCTGCGTGTGCATCACGGGGTTGGGCGTGAAGGACAGGTAGGCGGAGCTCGGTTGCGGTCCCGCCGTCAGCCCGACCGTCGCGGCGGCCGGGGCGAGCGAGGGGGTCCCCGCGAAGCGGGCCTCGTACGTGTGCGGCCCCGCGGCGATTGCGGGCAGCGTGATCGACGCCGTGTTCCAGTGCGGGCTGCCGGTATACACGAGCGCACCGGAGCCAACCAGCTGGTCCGACCCACCGGTCGTCTCATAGACATCGACGCTGCCCGTGACGACGTAGGTGTCGGGCGGATCGGCCACCGAAATCCGCGCGGTGACCGTCGATCCCTCCCCAGGCAGGACGGACGACGGGTTCACCGACGCCTCCATCGTGACCGGTCGTCGCGTGATCTCGAGCGGCAACGCCGCCGACGTCGAGGCCTGCCAATTGTCGGCGCCCGGCCAGGATGCTCGGATCGTGTACGACCCGGGCTCGAGTGTCCCGGGTTCCTGATTGAGGTGCGCGTAGCCCGGCGATATCTCGATCCCCAGTGGGGTCGTGGCAAACGCAACCTCCGGACCACCAGCCTGGGAGCGGTACCAGGTGATGTCGCCTGGCGACGCCGGCCATGGGCTCACGTGGACTCCGTAGGTCACCTCCTGGTCGACGTAGGCGGACGTGATGGACGGCGCCTCGGTACAGGAACCGGCCAGACACAGGTGGAGGTCTGTGGTCGTGGGGATCGACGGCAGCATCGAGAGGATCTCATCCCGCGACAGGGCGCGGTCCCAGATCCGGACGTCGTCGATGGCACCCCGGTACGGCTCGGGGCTCACGCAATCGACACCCAGGCCGCCGAAGCGGAGCGCCGAGTCCACGAGGTCTGGGCCGGCATACTCGACGCTGTACGCACCGGGCCAGGAGCTGGTCCATAGGTGTCCGTCGACCGAGATCGTCGACGAGGCCGCGCCCGGATCGACCGTGACCGTGAGCAGGTGCCACGTATCGGTGTACCAGTTGTAGCCGGGCCCGTTCATCGCCAATGGGTAGGCGCCGCCGATCCACGAGGCCAGCCGCACGTACGCCTCGGGCCTCATGTATCCCGCATCGATCCCCCACGAACCCCCGCCGTCGCAGCCGAAGTTGCCCTTGGCCAGCACCGTGGCACGCGTGCCGGCCGCCGGCGGGGGGGCCTTCATCCACAGCCCCACCGTGAAGGCCCCCGACGGTTCGAGCAAGGCGTCGTTGGCGACGGTCACGAGGTCGTCGACGCCGTCGAACTGGAGGGCGCCCGTTCCCTGCGCCACGTCGCCGGTGATCCAGGTCGCGCCGCCCGTGATCACGCCATCGAGCCCGCCGATCGCATCGGTCGCCGTCGTGCCCGCTCCGTCGTCGAACGTCCACTCGGCCACCGGGCCATCCGCGGCCAGCGCCACGGGGCGCGCTCCGGCCGGCGCGACGCCCAGGATCGTCGCCGAGAGCACGGCAGCCAGCACGACGACCGGGAAACGGATCTGGCGCACGTCGATGCCCCCTCTGGTTGGCTCACGCGAGCCGGATCCTGGCAGCGTAGCCACCAACCGGAGCGTCCGTGGAGTCCGACTGGCACGCGCTCGCGGGCCGATCGTCGCCGCGGTGGTGCGGACCGGCACCGCCCCTGCCCGCCGGCGGCCCGGCCGCTAGACTTCGCCCAACGAGCCGTCGAGCAGCGCGGGAGGGGTCATTGGCCGAGCCGGAGGAGTCACAGCACCCCGCGTCGGAGGCGGCCGGGGCCGCCCCGACGGACGCGGCCGCCCCGCCGGAAGCGGCCCAGCAGCGGGGCAAGACCGTCCACGGCGAGGCGGCCAACGCCGGCCACCGGGTCCTCGCCCCGGACGACGCGGAGGTCGAGGCGTACCTCGAGGTCGCGCTGGATGCCCCGGCGCCGGAGCGCACCCCCGCCGACCGCCCGCCGGCGCCCGCGGCGACCCCCGAGCCCGGCACCGTCGCCGTCCTCGACTTCGGCTCCCAGTTCGCCCAGCTGATCGCCCGCCGCGTCCGCGAGCTCCACGTGTACTCGGAGCTCCTGCCCCACGACACGCCCCTTGCCGAGCTCGAGCGCCGCGGCGTGAAGGCCGTGATCCTGTCGGGCGGTCCGAACTCGGTCTACGACGAGGCCGCGCCGAAGGCGGATGCCTCGATCTGGAGCGGGCGCCTGCCGGTGCTCGGGATCTGCTACGGCGCCCAGCTGATGGCCCTGGAGCTGGGCGGCGACGTCCTCCCCGCCGCCAAGCGCGAGTACGGCCCGGCCACCGTCCAGCTCACCCGCGACGACGGCCTGTTCACCGGCATCGACCGCGAGCAGCCGGTGTGGATGAGCCACGGCGACTCGATCACGCGCCTGCCCGAGGGCTTCCACGCGACCGCCCAGACGGACTCCACGCCGTTCGCCGGCCTGGCGGCCCCGGACCGGGGGCTGTACGGCATCCAGTTCCACCCCGAGGTCGTCCACACGCCCCGCGGCCGCGACGTGCTGCGCAACTTCGTCACCGGGATCGCGGGCGTGGCGCCCAGCTGGACCCCCGCCAACTTCGTCGAGTCCACGGTGGCCGAGATCCGCGAACGGGTGGACCGCCACGCGGCCGAGACGGGCTCGGACGGCAAGGTCATCTGCGCGCTGTCCGGTGGCGTGGACTCGGCCGTGGCGGCGGCGCTCGTCCATCGCGCCGTGGGCGACCGCCTGACCTGCATCTACGTGGACCACGGACTGATGCGCAAGAAGGAGTCGGAGCTCCTGCGCGTCACCTTCGAGGCCAACCTGGGCATGCGTCTCGTGATGGTGGATGCCCGGCAGCGGTTCCTCGCCCGCCTGGCCGGCGTCACGGACCCGGAGCACAAGCGCCGGATCATCGGCGACGAGTTCATCCGGGTGTTCGAGGAAGAAGCGACCAAGCTCGGGCGGATCGACTTCCTGACCCAGGGGACGCTGTACCCGGACGTCATCGAGTCCACGGCGCCCGAGACCAAGGCCGCCCAGAAGATCAAGACCCATCACAACGTGGGTGGGCTGCCGGCGGACCTCCGGTTCCAGCTGATCGAGCCGCTGCGCTACCTGTTCAAGGACGAGGTGCGGCTGGTGGGCCTGGAGCTCGGGCTGCCAGACGCGATGGTCCATCGCCAGCCGTTCCCGGGCCCGGGCCTCGCGATCCGGATCATCGGCGAGGTCACCGCGGAGCGGCTGGACACGCTGCGGGACGCGGACTGGATCGTGATCGACGAGATCAAGGCGGCGGGGCTGTACCGGAGCGTGTGGCAGTCGTTCGCGATCCTCACGCCCGTGCGCAGCGTGGGCGTGATGGGCGACGGGCGCACCTACGCGAACGTGGTCGCGATCCGGGCCGTGACGTCCGAGGACGGCATGACCGCGGACTGGGCGAAGCTCCCCTACGACGTGCTGGGCAAGATCAGCAGCCGGATCGTGAACGAGGTGCCAGGAGTCAACCGTGTCGTGTACGACATCAGCAGCAAGCCGCCGGCCACGATCGAATGGGAATAGGGAATAGGCAGATCGGGGGATGTCGTGTGGCCCCCGGACAGGTAGAGTTCCGCGCATGGCCGATGCGATGAGCGGTCCGAACACCCGTTGCCCGTGGTGCTCGGCCGAGCTCCCTGTCCCTGATGTCGAGCACTGCCCGTCCTGCGGCGCGGCGCTCACCACCGCGACGGGGACCGAGCCCGACATCCGGGGGGTGACGACGCTCGACCCGGAGGCCATTCTGCGGGCCCGCTCCGAGGTCTCGAGGCCTCGGAGCCGGATCCTCTCGTTCATCACCGGCGAGACGCCGGTCGAGGTGGACGAGGAGGACGCCGCGTCGTTCGCGCCGCCGTCGGACGCGGTGCGCCGCGAGATGCTGCGCCTCCAGCTGGAGGCCGAGCGGGCGGACCTCGAGGCCGAGACGATCGCGCTCAAGTCCGACGTCATCGCCGAGCACGGGATCAACCTGGCGGACCTGGCGGCCGAGGAGGCCCACGGCGCCGGCGAGCCCCCGGCCGGCGACGGGGAGCCCGCAACCGGCGCCTGACGAGCCCGGCGGCCGCGACCGGGGCACCCCTCAGCCGCCTGACCCACCCCTCAGCCGCCTGATGCGCCGCCGCCGGTCCGAACGCCGGTATCCTCGATCCCGTGCCCGAGCGCCTCCCGCACCCCGGTCCGTCGTTCCTGCGCGAGCAGGAGCTCCGCGTGGGCGACCGCGTGCTGCACGCCGGGATGGCGAAGCCCGTGGACGGCCCCGACGACTGGTGGCTGGCGGTGCTGTGGGTCGCCGACGCCGAGGGCGTGGTGAGCTTCCGCGAGGTGGGGCCGGCCGCGGGGCCGCCGCCCGACCCGCCGCTGCTGCGCCTGGGCCCGTCGTTCGCGGGCAGCCTGTCCGGCCTGATCCGCGAGGAGAACGGCCGCCTGGCGATCAGGCTCACGCCGCTGGTGCCGCCCGACGACCAGGCCCGCCCGTGGCGTTGCCCGCTGGCGATCCGCGCCGCATTCCGCTGGGAGCCCGCGCTCGCCGCCACGCTGCGCCCCAACCAGCTGGCGGAGCAGGTGCTGGCCGGGTTCCGGCGCTCCGTGGAGTCGCTCCACCGGCCGTGAGGTCTCCGCCGAGGAGCTGGTTCGTGACCCGCGAGCACCCGCCGGCGCGGCCGGGACCCGGAGGGCCTAGACTCGCTCGTGATGGGTGACCTGTTCGACGACTTCATGCGGGAGCTGGAGCGTCGCCGCGCCGAGGCCGAGGGCCGGGCGCCGCGCCGTGGACCCGGGACACCCGCGCCGGACGACGACACCGAGGGCGGCGACGCGGACGGCGAGGGTGCGGAGGACGACGTGACGAACGACGCGGG
>JBFMAT010000026.1:0-55706 GCA_040755495.1 Chloroflexota bacterium | reverse complement strand
GGCGCCGCGGCAGCAGCGACAGCAGGCGCGGGATGACGACCAGCGGCGCGACGAGCAAGATCCGAGCCGGCAGCGGCGCCGGGAGCACGACCAGGGTGGCCGCCCATGCCACGAGGCCAACGACCGTCGGGATCGAGCTGGATCGTGCGACCGGCGTGCGGAGCGCCCGGGAGTTCATCGGGGCCGGGTCATGCGCGCCTGCCGTCGGCCGGGTTGTCGACGCGGCAGGCCGTCAGCCCGAGCCGCCGGCTGATCCGATGGCGGTTCCGCGCCACGACGCGGTAGCCCGCCTCAAGCCCAAGCCGGATCCCGGGGAGTCGACCGAACCGGCCGAGCACCCACAGGACGGGGATCTCGCACGCGATCGCGGTCACGGCGGCACCCCCGTGCGCCCAACACCCGTCCGCCGCGCGCACGTGGAGCGCCGCCCGGAGGGCATCGATCCCCGGCGCGCCGGCGCTCGCCAGGTCGTCGGCCTCGCCCCGGTCAGCGTCGCGCCTGGCCCAGGCGTCCAGCGGGCGCAGGTCCAGCCGCCCACGTCGGTCGAGGCGACGGAGCACGTGGGCGCCGTGGGTGCAGATCCCGCAGTCGCCGTCGAACAGCACCAGCAGCGGCGCGTCCGTTGGCCGAGGCAGCCGTCGGATGGCAGGAGTCAGGCCCCGCTGCATCGTCTGATCCTCGTGCTACTGTCAGGTAGCAAGTATATCAGCCGGGATGCATGCGGCGGTGTCGGGTTGGGCGCAGCAACGGAGGTCGGGCAGCGGGTCCATGCGGATGTCGGGCCGCGGGTCCGTGCGCTCGATCACGCGGACGGAGACGAGCCGCCTCGCTACCCCAGGGTCTCCGCGGTAGTGCCTGAACCAGCGAGACGGTCCGCGGGATTCGTCACGGGGCGATCCCCTCCCAGAACGCCGTCAGCGCGTCCCACTCGTGCCGACAGACTGGATCGAGCATCGGGCGCACCTCGCGGATCAGCGAGGGATCCACGGTCCAGAGGTTGCCGTTCTGCAGGGACTCCAACAGCCCGACGGTCAACAGCCCGCGGGTGAACGCATCGACGTCGTCAATGTGCGCCTCAGCGTCCGCGAGCGCGAGGCTCATCGGTCCCCAGTCCCCAGCTTCGGCCGACCCGGTCAGCTGTCGAACCAGCGTCCCCATGCGGACGTATTGCAGCGGGTAGTCGCCGTCCATCCACTCGTCGCGAGTGGCATCATCGGCTGCGGCATACCCGCGAATCGCGACACGCATCCGTTGGAAGAATGCCTCGGCATCGCTACTGGGTCCGTCCTTGCGCGATTCGGCAATCCGCTCCGTCACGTGGCGCTCCATCGCGGCGCGCTCCTCGGCGTCGATGTAGGCAATCGGCTGCAGGCCCGGGCGGGGCTCGGCAGTCCTGTCGTTGGGCGTGAGGTGCACGCGACGGCGCTCAGGGTCGCGAGCAGGCGTCGAGCTGTCCGTCAAGTTGTCACCCGTTGGTGCCGTGTGGTCCGTTGGCGACGAGAGCGGCGGTCGATCGGACGATCTGGAACTGGCGGGAGCGCATGGGAGTCGAACCCACCGCGCGACGCCGGGCGCCGCGCCACCGGTGTTGAAGACCGGGGGACCCACCGGGACCCCTCCGCTCCCGTGGTCGATGGTAGCGCCAGGGAAGCGGTCGCCGGCACGGGGCCCACCACAGGGCTCGCATTCGGCGGCCGCCGACGACCGCGGATTTCGGATCAACCGAACAGGAACGGTCTCGAGCCGGGTCTCCGGGCAGGCGGAGGTGCGGGTCGGCCCGCTCGGCGCAGGATCGCGCCCCCGTCCCAGCACGAGCTCGGGCCCAGGTACCCCGAGGAGCAGCCCCGGCGCCAATGCCGTGGGGCCGAACGCCCGCCCCGGGCGGGTTTCGTTCGGATCATCCGAAATCGGAGGTCGGTCGGGGTTCGGTGCGGCCCGGTGGAGCTCCGGAGGTGGCCCGGGCCGGGTCGCACGGTCCTGCCAACAACCCGCCCGGGGCCGGCCGCCTATGATCCGGCGCATGACCGTGCGCTCCGATGTCCCGCCGATCCGCCTCACCGAGCTCACCGATTGCGGGGGTTGCGCGGCGAAGCTGGGAGCAAACCTGCTGGCCGAGGCGCTGGCCGGGCTGGGCGGCACGCGACCGGGTGAGGCGCCGGACCCCGCGCTGATCGCCGGCCTCGACCCGCCCGACGACGCCGCCGCCTACCGGATCTCCGACGACCTCGCGATCCTGGGCACGCTCGACTTCTTTCCGCCGCTCGTGGACGACCCGGCAGCCTACGGCGAGATCGCCGCGGCCAACGCGCTGTCCGACGTGTTCGCGATGGGCGGCCGGGTCCTGTTCGCGCTGTCGATCGCGGCCTTCCCCGAGGACTTCCCGAACGCGGCGCTGGCCGCGGTCCTCGAGGCCGCGGCGGCCAAGGTCCGAGAGGCCGGAGGGATGCTCGCGGGCGGCCACACGATCCGGGACCCGGAGCCCAAGTTCGGGCTGGCGGTGATCGGCGCGGGCCACCCGGAGCGGCTGCTGCGCAAGGGCGGCGCGATGCCCGGGGACACGCTGCTCCTGACGAAGCGGCTGGGCACGGGGCTGCTGGTCAGCGGCCGCCGCCAGGACCGGACGAGCGACGCCGACCTCGGTGCGGCGATCGACCAGATGCGGGCGCTCAACCGGGCCGCGTCCGAGGTGCTAGTCCGGCACGGCATCCGCGGCGCGACCGACGTGACGGGCTTCGGGCTGCTGGGCCACGGGCTGGAAATGGCCCGCGCCTCGGGGGCGAGCCTGGTCTTCGAGGCCCACGACCTCCCCGCGCTCGATGGCGCGCTGGACCTCGCCCGGGCCGGCGTCGAGACCGGGGGGGCCGGCCACAACCGGCGGTTCACCGCGCCGGCGCTCACGGTCGGCCGCGGCGTCGCGCCGGAGCTCGTGGCACTCGCCCATGACCCGCAAACCTCCGGCGGGCTCCTGGCGGCAGTCCCGCGCGAGCGGATCGCGTCCGTGGAGGCGGACCTCGCCGCGGCCGGCGTGACCGCCTCGCGGGTGGGCACGGTCGAAGCTGGCGAGGCGTCGGTCGCCCTGCGCTGACGCCGGCGCAACGCTCGGAGCCGAACGGGCCGGCGCCCGCACAGGGCACCGGCCCGAGTGACTACACCACGACGGGCGTCACTGCGTCGCGGTGCTCGCGGTGCGTCGCCGCGCGGTCAGCAGGGCGGCCATCGAGACGACGCCGGCGACGGCCGCGAGCCCGACGGCGAGCAGCAGGGCCGGCGCCAACCCGGCATCCGTGGATCCCGCGGCCGTGGCGTCGGCCGCCCCCGCGGGTGCCGAATCGCCGAGCGGCGCGGCCGCCGCGGCGTCCGGGTCGCCCACCACGATCGCGCCGACCATCCCCGGGTGGAGCGGGCAGCTGTACGGGTAGATGCCGGCCCTGTCGAACGTCTGGCGCAGCTCCTCGCCTTGCCGCAGCTCGCCCTGGCTCCCCCACGACTGCCGCTCGCCGGTGACGACGTGGAACATCGCGGAGGTGTTGAGGAACCGGACCTCGGTGCCCACGTCGACCCTCGCGACGGTGGGCTCGAAGGTGCACACGTCCATCCGGACGACGGACGTCTCGCCCTCGTTGTGGACGGCTCCGTTCTCGGCATGGCAGCCGCCACCCGCGGACACCCCCGCGACCGGGGCGAGCACGAGCGCGGCGAGGACGAGCGAGCCGGACAGCGCGGACGCCGCGGCCAGGCGAAGGATCCGGGTGAGCATGGGACGCGCCTCCAAAGCGGGTGACGCGCCTTCTACACCGCCCGCGGCCGGCCGGTTCCCGGACGGCCCGCGAGCCGTCGATCAGTCGTGCAGGTCGCGGTCCGCCTCGGCCAGGATCCGGTCCAGCTCCTCCACCACCGCGTCCGGCAGCGGATCGACCAGCGGCGCGTCAAGGATCTCGCGGACCTGCTCCCGGGCCCGCCCGTACATCGACGGCTGCCCGCGCTCCTGCCACGCCTCGAGCGCGATCCGCCCGATCAGCGACGGCTCGTAGAACTCGCCACTGCGCGACGCGTCGCGCGTGGACGGCACGGCCAGGAAGTTGCCGCCCGGCCCGACCTCCACCACGTCGTCGAACAGCTCCGCGCCGGCACGCCCGTCGACCCCCGCGACCAGCCGCTCGCACAGGTGGGCGAGCTCGTTGTCGACGAGGATCTGCTCCAGCACCAGTGTCTGGTCGCCGTCGATCTCACCCAGGCCGACGATGATGTCCGCACCCGCGGACGCCGGCGGCAGCGACGTGAGCAGCTTCTCGATCACGGCCTCGGGCCCCGGCTCGTGGGCGTCGGACGTGCAGCCGGCCGCGGTGGCCGGCAGCCCGTAGAAGCGGCCCATGGTGGTGAGCGCGCCGGACTGGATGCCCATCTCCGGCGTCCCGCCGAGGTACGCGCCGCTGCGGAAGTCCATCGAGCCGACCGCGCTGCTGTAGACCATCGGGCGCCCCGGGTGGGCGAGCTGGAACACGACGATCGCGGACAGGGCCTCCGCGTTCGCGAGGGCGATGTTCGCCAGCAGGCTGCCGGGCCCCGTCGTGCCGGGGATCGGCATGGGCATGATCATCACCGGCAGGTCGAGGTCGCCGAGGTCCAGGTACGCGTCGAGCATCGGGCCGTCGTGGACCAGCGGCGCCACCGGGCAGTAGATCAGCGACGCCTCGTGGCGCTCGCGCACGGCGGTCTCGGAGCCGGCGATCGCGACCAGCGCGGCGGCGAGGTACGGCGCCTGGTCGCGGCGGTGCAGCTCGTGCTGGCCGTGCTTGGAGCACGCCTTGAGCATGCCGATGAACTCGTGGAGCGCCCGGGACGGCGCCGGCGCGTCGGACGCGGCGACCGGGGCCCACGCCATGACGCCCATGTCGGCCGCCTGGAACACGCGCAGCCCCGCCTCGACGTCCCGCCGCGTCCCGTACCGGCGCTCCCCGGTCTCGAAGTCGCGCACGAACGCCGCGGTCCCGTCGATCGCGTAGCGCGACACCGGGGACGGGACCGGGTAGTCGAAGGCCGGGTTGCGGGCGCCGAGCACGAACGCGCGGGGCGCGCTGGCGAGCGCGGCGTCGACGAGGCCGGCGGGGATGCGCGCCGTCCCCGACGCCGCGTCGACCTCCGCCCCGCCCGCGGCGAGGAGCGGCAGGGCACGATCGCCGTGGAACCGGACGCCGACCTCCGACAGGATCCGCTGCGACGTCTCGTGGACGCGTGCCTGCTCGTCCTCGTCCAGGAACCGGGCCTCGTAGCGCATCGTTCACCTCACCCCTTGCCGGGCGCCGGCGTCGCCGCGCGCGCCCGGCGTTCCAGCTTCGCCACCTCGCTCGCCACCTCGTCCGGGAACGGGATCGGCTGGTGGCCGGCGATGGCCGCCAGCGCGGTCTCGCGCGCCTGGGCCAGGATGTCCGGCCGCCCGGCGGCCTCCAAGCGGTCGAAGGAGCCGTGCCAGCCCAGGCCGGGCAGGAAGAACTCGCCGGCCCGGACGGCGTCCCGGGTCGCCTCGCGGGCGAGGAAGTCGCCCATCGGCCCCACCTCGTCCACGGCCGCCACGACGTCCGCCTCGCCGACCCCGTCGCCGATCCCGCGGCGGAGGTGGCGGCAGGCCCGGTACACCTCGACGTCGATGACCAGCTGCTCGAGGCACAGCGTGGACGCGCCGCCGAGCGATCCCGGACCGATCAGGATGTCCGGCCACGACAGCGCCGGCAGGACCCAGTTGAGCGTCCGCTCATACGCGGCCTGGACACCGGCCACGAAGTGGTCGGTGCCGCCGTTGGACGCCGTGACCGGCAACCCGTAGAAGCGCCCCATCTCCGTGGTCGCGGCCCCCAGCAGGGCATGCTCCGGGCTGCCGCCGCCCCAGCGTCCGGTCCGGGGCTCCATGGCCGCCAGCGCCGGCGCGTAGATGACCGGCGTCCCGGGCGCCGCCGCCTGTACGAGGCAGACCGTCCCCAGCACCTCGGCGTTCCCGGTCACGATGGTGGACCGCAGCCCCGTCGGCGCCGAGCTGCCCATCATCGGCATGGGCATGATCGCGATCGGGATGTCCCAGCCCGCGGTGGCCAGCCAGGCGTCGGTGTGATCCTCCTCCATCGCCAGCGGCGAGACCGGGCAGTACAGGATCGAGTACGGGTGGTCGCGCCGCACCGCCTCGCGACTGCCGAACACCACCGCCAGCAGCTCCAGCAGCCAGGCGGCCTCGGCCGCCGATCCGGGCGCGTCCTGGACGTGCTTCGAGAACAGCTCGAAGGTGGCCGCCCAGTGCGCGACCAGGGGCCCCGCCCCGGGATCCAGGTCGCCGGCCGTGACCATCTGCCAGTAGGCGCCCACCTCGTCCAGCGAGTCGACGAGCCGGGTGGCCGCGACCCAGTCGTCGCGCGTCGACGCGCGCCGGACGCCGGAGACCGGGTCGTAGACCATGGTCGCCTCGCCGTCCGGGATGAGGGTGCACTCGCCCGCGTTCATCGGCAACGAGAAGCCGGGGCGCCGCCCGCCCAGCGCGAACGACCGTGGCGCCGCGGCCAGCGACGCCTCCACGAGGGCGCGCGGGAAGCGGACCCGGCGTTCGGGCTCGTCCACCTCCGCCCCGGCCGCGCGCAGGATGCCGCGCGCCTGCGCCGAGTCGATGCGCATCCCGGTCCGGGCGAGCACCGCCAGCGACTGCTCGTGGATGTCCCCGACCTGGCGGTCGGTCAGGACCCGCAGCAGGGTCGCCATGGCGGGCCTACCCGAGCTCGCGGCCGGCCGCGGCGAGGATCCTCGCCAGCTCGTCGCGCACGGCGTCCGGCAGCGGCTCGGGATGGTGGCCGGCGCGGATCCGGGCCGCCCGCTCGCGGGCCACCTCGACCGGGTCGCGGTAGTGGCCGTGGCCGGCCATCTCGTGGGTGAGGCCCCGCTTGAGCGCCGTGCGCATGAACGTCCGGGTGTGCTCCTCGGCCAGGAAGTGGCCACCCGGGCCCACCGCGGCGATCACGTCGAGGGCGAGCGTCTCGTCGTCCACGCGCTCCGCGAGCAGCGCGTGGCGCGCCCGCTGGTAGAGGTCGTCGTCGAGCAGGATCGCCTCCGGGTAGAGCAGCGTGTAGGTGCGGTCGAGGCCCATGCCCGTGACGATCTCGGCGCCGGCCATCGCGCCCAGGATCGGGTCGATCGCGACCTCCGCGGCCGACTGCCACGTGCCGGGGGCCGCCGAATCGGTGCCGAAGCAGCCGGCGAGGGAGGGCAGGCCCCAGTGATGCGCGATCTCCACCGGCGCGTAGCGCGCCCGGCCGTCGATCGAGTAGCCGACGTACGTCCCGGTCCGCGGGTCCGCCCATGCCTTGAGGATCGAGTGGAACACGGGCGTCCCCGGGTAGGCCAGCTGGAGCAGCACGATCCCCGAGATCGCCTCCGCGTCGCCCATCGCCAGCGCGCCGGCCGAGGTGGCGGGCGCCGTCGTGCCCAGGGTCGGCATCGACATGAAGCCGACCGGGATGCCGGACTCGGCCAGCACCAGCGCCGCCTCCAGCCCGGCGTGGTCCTGGGCGAGGGGCGCGATCGAGCACACGAGGTTGGACAGCATCGGGCGCTCGCGCAGCGCCTCGCGGCTGCCGGCGAGGACGGTGGCCATCTCCACCGCGTAGCGGGCGATGGCCTCGCCCTGGACCATCGACTGGACGTGCTTGACCGTGTTGTTGGCCGCCGCGTCGATCTCGTGGAGCTGCGCGGTCTGGCCGAAGTCCTGGGCGCTCACGGTGGGCCACATGAACCCGATCGACGGCAGGGCGTCCGCGATGCGCGCCATGCGCGCCACATCCTCCTTGCGCGAGGGGCGCTCGAGGCCGGTGTCGGGGTCGATGGCGGCCACGCCGCAGCCGTCGGTCGTGAAGTACGACGTGCCCTCGCGGAGCGCGAGGTCGAAGGCGGGGTTGCGGGCCGCCATCGTGAACGTCCGCGGCGCGAGCCCGACGGCGCGCCGGACGAGGTCCCGGGGGAACCGGACGACCTGGGTCGCCGGGTCGACGGCGCAGCCGTGGTCGCCGAGGATCTCGAGCGACCGCGCGTTGGGGAACCTGACCCCCACCGTCTCGAGGATGTGGAGCGCCGCGTCCTGGAGCCGGTCGAGCTGCTCGTCGTCGAGGAACCGGACGCGCCGCGTCGAGACGATCGGCTCGAGCGGCGGCGTGGGGCTGAACGTCGGCGCGCCGACGGTGCCGCCGGTGGTGTCGCTTGTCCCGTGCATCGCGTCTCGCTCCTTGGTCATGACCGGCCGCCGGCCGCCGCCGTGGCCGCGCCCAGGTCGGCGTCCGCGGCGGCGACAATCCGCTCGAGCTCCCGCGACTGCGCCGGGTCGAGCGGGTCCGGGTGGTGCGTCGCCAGGATCCGGTCCACCTCCGCCCGGGCGACGTCCACGGCGTCGCGCGCCGACCCGTCGGCCGCCACCTGCCCGGTCAGGGCGGAGAACTCCAGCCGTCGCATCCCGTCGCGGGTGTGCGGCTCGTACAGGAAGTGCGCGCGGGGTCCCACGCGCCGGATCACGTCCAGGGCGATCGCCTCGGGGCTCGTGTCGAGGGCGGCGAGGTTCGCCCGGACGCGCTCGTGGAGGTCCGCGTCGAGGACCAGCTGCTCCGGGTAGCACACCGTGCAGCCGTCGAGCAGGCCCATCCCGCTGCCCGTCTCCGCGCCCAGCAGCGCGCCCACCGTGAGGGCCACGGCGGCCTCGGCGGCCGACTGCCAGCCGGGGGCCGGCGCGTCCGTGCCGTACACGCCGGCGAGCACGGGGACGCCCCAGTGGTGGGCGATCTCGATCCCGGCCGTATACGCCAGCGCCCCGTCCCGGCTGGTCGCGAGGTAGCCGCCGGACCGGGGATCCATGACGCCGGTCATCAGCGAGTGGAACACCGGCGCCCCGGGGACCTCGAGCTGGACCAGCGCGAGCGCGGCCACGATCTCGGCATCGCCCAGCGCGAGCGTGCCGGCGATCGTGGCCGGCGCCGTCGACCCGGTGGTGGCCATGGACATGAAGCCGACCGGGACGCCGGCCCGGGCCAGGACCATCGCGCCCTCCATGCCCTCCGCGTCCTGGGCGAGCGGCGCGATCGTGCAGATCAGTGCCGACAGCATCGGCCGCGCGCGCATCGTGGCCTCGTCGCCGGCGACGACCCGTGCCATCTCGACCGCCCAGCGGGCCATCGGCGCCCCCATGACGGTCTCGGTCTGGACGTGCTTGACCGTATTCGCGTACGAGGCGAGGAGCTCGTGCAGCGGCGCGGTGGCCCGGTGGTCGCCGGCGCTCAGCATCGGCCAGTAGAAGCCCACCGCGGGGAGCGCGTCGGCGACCCGCGCCATGTCGCCCACGTCGGCCGCCACGGACGGGCGGCGCCGGCGGGTGGCCGGGTCGATCATGGTGACGCCACAGCCGTCGGTCGCGGTGTACATCGCCGTCCCGTCCAGGACCGCGTCATGGGCCGCCGAGCGAGCGCCCATCGTGTAGCCGCGCGGCGCCCGGGCCATGGCGGCCAGCACCAGGTCCGGCGACAGCCGGACGATGCCGGTCTCGGCGTCGACGCGCGCCCCGTGCGCCGCGTACCGGGCGCGGATCTCCGGGGAGGGGCAGTGGACGCCGACCTCGTCGAGGATCGTGAGCGTCGCGGCGCGGAGATCGGCCAGCTGGCCGTCGTCGAGGACGCGCAGCCGGTGGGCCGGCCGGATCGGGCGGAGGGGCGGGGTGTCCATGGCAGCCCGCCTCAGCCGAGCTCGCGGCCGGCGGCCGCGAGGATCCGGGCCAGCTCGGCCTGCTGGGCCGCCGCGGCCGGCTCCGGGTGGTGGTTCGCCCGGATCCAGGCGACCCGCTCGCGGGCCACCTCCACCGGGTCCCGGAACCCGCCGTCCGGGGCGGGCTCGTGGGTCAGCGCCCGGCGCATCGAGGTCCGCATGTGGTCCCGGGTGTGCGGCTCGTACAGGAAGTGGCCGGCCGGCCCCACGCTCGCGACGACGTCCACGGCCAGCGTCTCGTCGTCCACGTCCATCGCCATGTGCGCGTAGCGCGCCCGCTGGTAGGCGTCCTCGTCGAGCAGCAGGCCCTCCGGGTACAGCAGGGTGTAGGTGCGTGACAGGCCCATCCCGGTGACGATCTCGGCGCCGGTGAAGCCGATCCAGAACGGGTCGCTGGCGACCTCGACCCCGGCGGCCCAGGTGCCCGCGACCGGGGCGTCGGTCCCGTAGGCGGAGCCGAGGCACGGCAGGCCCCAGTGGTGCGCCTGCTCGATCGGCGCGTAGCGCATCCGGCTGTCGAGCGAGTAGCTCACGTAGGCCCCGCTCCGCGGATCCGCCCACGCCTGCATCAGCGAGTGGAACACGGGCGTCCCCGGGAACGCGAGCTGGAGCAGGACGCAGCCGCTGATGATCTCGGCGTCGCCCATCGCGAGGGCCCCGGCCAGCGTCGCCGGCGCGGTGGTGCCCAGCGTCGGCATCGACAGGAAGCCCACCGGGATGCCGGCCGCCGCGAGGACCAGCGCCGCCTCGATCCCCGCGTGGTCCTGGACCAGCGGCGCGATCGTGCAGATGACGTCCGAGAACAGGGGCCGCGCGCGGAGCGCCTCGCGGCTGCCGGCGAGCACCGTCGCCATCTCCAGCGCGTAGCCCGCCTCGCGGGCGCCCATCACCGTCTCGCTCTGGACGTGCTTGACGGTGTTGGCCCAGCTGGCGTCCAGCTCGTGGAGCGGGGCCGTCACGCCGAAGTCGCGGGCGCTGACCATCGGCCAGTAGAACCCGATGGACGGCAGGTAGTCCGCGATCCGGGCCATCTCGCCGACGTCGGCCTTGCACGACGGCCGGAGCTCGCGGGTGTCGAAGTCGATCGTCTCGGTGCCGCAGCCGTCGGTCGTGAAGTAGGTGGCGCCGTCGCCGACGTGGATGTCGTAGGCGGGCTCCCGGGCCGCCAGCGTGAACGTCCGAGGCGCGCTGGCCAGGGCGCGCAGCACGAGGTCCGGCTCGAACCGGGCGACCTGGGTCGCGCGGTCCACCGCCACGCCGTGGGCCTCGAGCACGTCGAGCGCCATGGTGGACGGGAACTTGACGCCCACGCGCTGGAGGATCTCGAGCGTCGCCGCCTGCATCCGCTCCAGCTGGTCGTCGGACAGGAAGCGCATCCGGAACGGGGTCCGGATCGGCTCGAGCGGGGGCCGGTCAGTCCGCGTGGTCGGCTCGGATGGGCGGGTGACTGCCGTCATGGCGCACTTCCTTCACGAGGTCGCGGCCGCTGGCGGGGGAGCCGCCGCCCGCAGCCGGGCGGCGCGCCGCGCGTTCACGCGCATCACGATGAGGATCACGATCGCCGTGCCACCCACGACCAGCGTCGAGATCGCGTTGATCTCGGGCGTCACGCCGAACCGGATCCGGGAGTAGATGTACAGCGGCAGGGTGGACGAGCCCACGCCGGCGTTGAACGAGGTGATGATCAGGTCATCGAACGACAGCGCGAAGCTGATCAGGGCGCCGGCGGCGATGGCCGGGCCCAGCAGGGGGAGGGTCACGTAGCGCAGCGTCTCGCGCGGCGTGGCGCCCAGGTCGCGGGCCGCCTCCTCCATCCGGGGGTCCAGCGAGACCGCCCGGGCCCGCACGATGATCGCGACGTACGAGATCGAGAACGCGATGTGGGCGACGGCGATCTGGAGCATCGACCCGTTGGCGCCCACCAGCAGGGCGAAGAACAGCAGCAGGCTGATGCCGGTGACGACCTCCGGGGTCACCATCGGCAGCAGGATCAGCGTGTCCGCGAGGCTCGCCGCGCGCTCGCTGCGGAGGCGGGCCAGGCCCAGCCCCAGCAGCGTGCCCAGAATCGTGGTCACGATCACCGAGATGAGCGCCACCTGGAGCGTCACCCATAGCGCGGACAGCAGGGCTTCGCTGCCGAACAGCTCCGGGTACCACTTGAGCGTGAAGCCGCGCCACGCGAAGTTGCGCTTCGAGTCGTTGAACGAGAACAGGATCAGGATCACGATCGGCGAGAACAGGAACGCGTAGACGAGGGACGCGAACCCGGCCAGGAACGGGTTGCGCGTCCGCATCAGCCGATCACCTCCTGGCGGAGGAACCGGAGGCCGGCCAGGGTGCCCGCGATCGTGACCACGATCAGCAGGAACCCGAGGGCCGCCCCGTACGGCCAGTCGCGGGACGACATGAACAGCGTCTGCACGATCTTGGCGATCGTCGTCGTCTGGGCGCCGCCGAGCAGGTCCGGGGTCACGAAGTCGCCGATCGAGGGGATGAAGGTGAGGATCGCCGCGGCGATGATGCCCGGCATCGTGAGCGGAAGCGTCACGTGGAGGAACGCGGCTCGCCCGCTCGCGTACAGGTCGCGGGCCGCCTGGACCAGCGCCGGGTCCAGGCGGTCGATCGAGACGTAGAGGGGCAGGATGGCGAACGGCAGGAAGCCGTAGGTCATGCCCAGGATCACGGCCAGGTCCGTGTTGAGCAGCTGGACCGGCTCGCTCGCGCCGAACGCCGCCAGCACGCTGTTCACCACCCCGTTGTCACGCAGGATGATCATCCAGGCGTAGGTCCGGATGACGAAGCTGGTCCAGAACGGGAGCATGACCAGCACGATCAGCAGCGCCTTGTGCCGGCCGCCGTAGCGGCTGATCCAGTACGCCACCGGGTACGCGATCGCGATCGAGAGCACCGTGGTCGCGCTCGCGTACTTGAGCGAGTTGACGACGGTCGGCAGGAAGTCCGGCTCCAGGGCACGCCGGTAGTTGTGGAACCCGAAGCCCTCGAACACGACGCCGCCGAACTGGTCGCGGGTGGCGAGGCTGACGACGAAGATCACCGCCAGCGGCGCGAGGAAGAACACGAGCAGCCACGACAGCCCGGGCGCGAACAGCGCCGCGTCCCGGAACCGGTGGCCGCCCATGGCCTGGCGCTACCCGGCGCTCGTCGTCACGTCGCCCGGCGTGGCGGTCAGCCGCCGGCCCGCAGCCGGGTCCAGCGGTCCGAGAACTTCTGCTCGTCCGCCCCGAGGTCCAGGATCTCCTGCAGCTTCTCGATCGCGGACCGGTCCGGGTTCACCGTCGGGTCGTCGAGGATCGCCGGGTCGATGAACGCCCTGGCGGCCGCGTTGGGCCCCATGTAGCCGATGTAGTTCGTGTTGGCGGCCGCGACCTCGGCGTCGAGCATGAAGTTGATGAACGCGTGGGCCGCGATGGGATGCTGCGCGCCGGCCAGCAGCACCATCGTGTCCGAGCCGCGGATGCCGCCTTCCTCGGGGATGTAGTAGACGACGGTGTCGCGCTCGGCCTGGACCTGGTACACGTCGGCGCCCCAGGCGTGGGCGACCCACACGTCGCCCGAGGACAGCACCCCGATGTCGTCGGTCGTGTACGTGCGCAGCAGCGGCTTCTGCTCCTGGAGCAGCGCCAGCGCCTGGTCGAGCTCGTCGTCGCTGGTGGAGTTCGCGCTGAAGCCCAGCCGGATCAGGGCCGCGGCGAACGCCTCGCGCATGTCGTCGAGCATCGCGAGCTTGCCGCTCCAACGCTCGTCCCAGAGCGCGGACCACGAGGTGAGCGTCTCCCCGATCTTCGCCGTGTCGTAGGCGACGCCGGTCGTCCACCACATGTAGGGCATCGAGTGGGCGTTGCCGGGGTCGTAGCCCGGGTCCTGCCACTCCGCGCCGAGATTGACGACGTTGGGGATCAGCGACAGGTCCAGCGGCTGGATCAGCTTCCGCTCGACGAAGCCCTTGACGTAGGTCGAGGTGGGGAAGCTGACGTCGTAGCCGCTGTTGCCGGTCGCGATCTTCGCGTTCTGCGTCTCCGCGCTGTCGAAGAAGTCGTAGGTGACGCGGATGCCGGTCTGGTCCTGGAACCTGGCGATCGTGTCCTCGCCGATGTAGTCCGCCCAGTTGTAGACGTACAGCTCGCCCTCGGGCGCCGGGACCGGGGTGGGCTCCGGGGTCGCCGTGGGCGTCGGCTCGGACGACCCGGGCGCCGACCCGGCGGGTGTCGCCGGCGCGCTGGTCGGGCTGGGCGTCGTGGTCGCGCCCCCGCAGGCGGCCAGCAGCGGCCCGAAGGCCGCGGCGGCGGACGCGCCCGCCATGCCCCGGAGCATCCTGCGACGACTGATCGGCCGCCGTGGCCAGTGGATGCGATCGATCTCGCTCATCGTCGTTCCTCCTCCTGCGTCGCAACCCCGGCGGCACGCTCCAGCACCAGCACGTCCGATGGCTCCCACCCGACCCGCACCCGGTCACCCGGCGAGGGCCGCTCCACGGACCGCGGCACGACGACGGTCAGCACCGGGCCGCCGTCCGTGCGCACGCGATGACTCACCGATGTCCCAAGGTAGGCGCTCTGGAGCACGTGCCCGCGCAGCTCCCGCGCCGGGCCCTCGGCCCGCGGCGACCCGTCGTCCGGGGCGAGGGTCATCGCCTCGGGCCGGATCACCAGCTCGACGGCCGCGCCCACCCCGGCCCCGGCCGGTCCCGACAGGCAGCGTTCGCCGCCGTCCAGCCGGACCACGGCTCCCGTCGTCGAGACGGACTCCACCGTCCCCGCCAGGAGGTTCGTGGTGCCGATGAAGTCAGCGACGAACCGGGTCGCGGGGCGGTCGTACAGCTCCTCCGGCGACCCCAGCTGCTCCACTCGGCCGCCGTTCATCACGGCGATCCGGTCGGACAGCGCGAGCGCCTCCTCCTGGTCATGGGTCACGTACACGAACGTGATGCCCACCTCGATCTGGATTCGCTTGAGCTCGACCTGGAGCTGGCGCCGGAGCTTGAGGTCCAGGGCGCCCAGGGGCTCGTCGAGCAGCAGCACGGTCGGCTCGCACACCAGCGCCCGGGCCAGCGCGATCCGTTGCTGCTGGCCGCCGGACAGCTGGTCCGGGCGTCGCCGGTCGTAGCCCTGCAGGCGCACCAGCTCCAGCGCGGCGCCCACCCGGCGCCTGACGTCCGGGTCGGGCACCTTGCGCCGCCGCAGCCCGAAGGCCACGTTGTCGGCCACGGACAGGTGCGGGAACAGGGCATAGCTCTGGAACACCATGTTCACCGGCCGGCGCTCGGGCGGCTCGTGCGTGATGTCGTGGCCCCGCAGCTCGATCCGGCCGCTCGTCGGGAGCTCGAAGCCGCCGATCATCCGGAGCGTCGTCGTCTTGCCGCAGCCCGAGGGACCGAGCAGCGAGAAGAACTCGCCCGCCGGGATGTCGAGGCTGACGCGGTCGACCGCGACCAGGTCGCCGAACCGCTTGGTGAGCTCGACGAGGCGCACCTCGGGACCGCCCGCCGCCCGGCGGGCCGGATCGCGGTCGTCCACGCGGACAGCATCGCTCATGCATCGCCCCCACGACCGATCGCATCGACGACGGTGGACGCCGCCGCGCCGGCTGGCCTCGCCCCGGACTCTCCGCGCACGCCCGTGGACGTGCAAGGGCCGTTCGGGCCGCTCCTCGGCCGGGATCGTCCCATCCCCGGCGAGGCGCCGCAACGGGGTGTTGCGTAAACGGCAGGACGGGGCGGACGCGGCACCAGCGGGCGTCGCGACCCGGCCCGCGGCCTACGCCTCCCGGGACAGCACCACCACGCTGTATGGCCCGACCGCCACCAGGCCGCTCTGGCCGCAGCCGTCCATCGGCCCGCCGTCCGTGTCCAGGTCGAAGGCATCGTGGCCGCCGAAGTCCGGCGCGTACACCGGCGAGTCGGAGTTGAACCGCACGTTCCAGCGGCCCGGCGCCGGCAGCCCGATCCGGAGGTCGCTCACGGTCTCCGCGCCGAAGTTGGCCACGACCACCGTGTCGTCGTGGGCCCCGCCGTCCATCCAGCGGTGGAACGCGAGGACCTTCGACTCCGGGTCGGCCCGCAGGATCGCGACACCGGCGCCGCGCAGGCCGCGAGTGGCACCGTCGCGGGCTCGGCGCAGCGCGATCAGGTCGCGGTGCAGGCGCAAGACCCCCCGGTAGGCGCTCTCCTTCGCCCAGTCGAGGCCCACGGTGTCGTCGAACCAGCCGTCCTCGAGCAGCTCCTGGCCCATGAACAGCATCGGGATGCCCGGGGCGGTGAGGACGAGCGCCGAGCCCAGGTTGGCCCGCTTCTTCGCCCACCACGAGTCGGCGTCCCCGGGGTGGATGGCCTCCGGCACCCGGACCCGGCCATTGGCGACGTCGTCGTGTGACTCCGTGTAGATCACGCGGCTCAGGGCGGCGCCCCGGCCCTCGCCCCGGATCGCCTCCACGACGGCGTCCAGGTCCCGGTCCGCATCGTCGTGCGCCTCCAGCGCCGGGCGCAGGCGGCGGATGAACCCGGCGTCCCACTGGGCGCCGAAGCCGGCGCCGCCGTCGGCCGTGGGCGCCACCAGCGCGGGGTCGTCCTGGAGGTCCTCCGCGATCGTGAGCTTCCACGGGTGGATGGCGCGGACCTCGTCGTTGATCCAGGCGAGCAGCGACCAGCCGTCCGCGAGCGCCGTCGCCGGATCGGCCGGGTTGCCGTCCACGGTGCGGACGTAGAGCGTGGAGTCGAAGCGCAGCCCGTCGCAGCGGAACTCCTCGAGCCAGGTGAGGGCGCTGTCGCGCAGGAACGTGCGCACCTCGCCACGGCCGTAGTCGGGGCGCGTGGCACCCCAGGGCGTGACGGCCCGGTGGTCGTTGTAGACGTAGATCCCGCCGCCGTCGCCCTCGGCCCAGCCGTCGAAGCGCCACAGGTCGAGGTCGGACGGGCCGAGGTGGTTGAACACCACGTCCACGATCACCGCGATGCCGCTGGCGTGGGCGTCGCGGATGAACCGCTTGAACGCGTCCGGTCCGCCATATCCGGACTCGATCGCGAACAGGTGCGACGGGTTGTAGCCCCACGAGATGTCACCCGCGAACTCGAACGGCGGCATGACCTGGACGGCCGACACGCCGAGCTCGCGCAGGTAGGACAGGCGGCGCCGCGCGGCGTCGAAGGTGCCGCGCCGGTCCTCGGTCGCCACGAACGTCCCGACATGGAGCTCGTAGATCACGAGGTCGTCCCAGGTTGGTGCCTGGAACGTGTCGCCGCCCCAGTCGAAGGCGTCGGGGTCATAGACGATGCCGTTCCCCACCGAGCTCGTCATGTGGCGGGCGTACGGGTCGATGCGCGACAGGTCGCCGTGGGGGGTCCGGATCGTGAACTTGTACTCGGCGCCGGGCTCCACCCCCGCGACATCGGCGGACCAGGTGCCGGTCGTGCCGTCGCCGTCGCGGGCGAGCGGCGTGCGGTCGGTCGCCCAGCCGTCGAAGGTGCCGGTGACGAACACGGCCTCCGCGTGGGGCGCCCAGACGCGGAACGTGGTGCCGCCCTGGAACGGGATCGCGCCCATGCCGGGTCGCGGGGAGGGCGCGGCGCTGCTCACGCCAGCCAGCGTACCGCCTGTGCCCGCCGACGACAGCCCGTCGCGACGGCCTCGACGCCCACCGCTACACTCGGCGGGTCGGACTCCGCCACGAGGTACGCGAGTGCCGAAGGAGTACGTCCGCCTGACCACGCCGCTCGTGCGCGACGGCGACCGGAGCACCGGCGTCCTGCGTCCCGCTTCCTGGGACGAGGCGCTGGAGCGGACGGTCGCCGGGCTCCGGGCGGCGGGCGAGCGGCACGGCTCCGGGACGTACGGGATCTTCAGCTGCAGCAAGTCGACCAACGAGGTCAACTTCGCGGCCCAGAAGCTGTCCCGCGTCGTCCTGGGCAGCAACAACATCGACAGCTGCAACCGCACCTGACACGCCCCCTCTGTCGCCGGTCTGGCGACCGTGTTCGGCGCTGGCGGCGGGACCAGCTCATACCGTGAGGCCGAGGAGACGGACGTCGTCCTCCTGTGGGGCAGCAACGCCCGGGAGACGCACCCGATCTTCTTCCACCACCTCCTCAAGGGGGTGCGCCGCGGCGCGCGCCTGGTCGCGGTCGACCCGCGGCGGACGTCGAGCGCCCAGTGGGCGGACCTGTGGCTGGGCCTCGACGTCGGGTCTGACATCGCGCTGGCCAACGCGATGGGGCGCGAGATCATCGCGGCCGGCCTCGCCAACCGGGCCTTCATCGATCGGGCGACGTCCGGGTTCGAGGCCTACCGGGCGGGCGTGGAGCCGTACACGCTCGAGTACGCGGAGCGCGAGACGGGCGTCCCGGCCGCCGCGATCCGCGAGGCCGCGCACGCCTACGCGACGGCGGACCGGGCGATGATCTGCTGGACGCTGGGCATCACCGAGCACCACAACGCCGTGGACAACGTGCTGTCGCTGATCTCGCTGGCGCTGCTCACGGGGCACGTGGGACGGTACGGCAGCGGGATCAACCCGCTCCGCGGCCAGAACAACGTCCAGGGCGGCGGCGACATGGGCGCCCTGCCGGACCGGCTGCCCGGGTTCCAGCACGTGGAGCAGGACGCGCTCCGGGCACCGTTCGAGGCGGCGTGGGGGGTGCGCGTGCCGCCCAGGCGAGGGCTCCACCTGTCGGGCATGTTCGACGCGATGGAGACGGGGGAGCTGACGGCCCTGTACGTGATCGGCGAGAACCCGATGCAGTCCGAGGCGGACCGCCACCGCACAGAGCGGCTGCTGCGCGGCCTCGAGTTCATGGTCGTGCAGGACATCTTCCTCACGGCGACCGCCGAGGTCGCGGACGTGGTCCTGCCGGCCGCCGCGGCGTGGGCCGAGAGCGAGGGCACGGTCACCAACTCCGAGCGCCGGGTCCAGCGGGTGCGGCGCGCCCTCGTGCCGCCGGGCCAGGCGCGCGACGACCTGGCGATCGTGTTCGACATCGCGCGTGGCCTGGGGCACGACTGGGGCGAGCCGTCGGCCGAGGCGGTGTGGGAGGAGGTCCGGCGCCTCTCCCCGGTGCATCGGGGCATGAGCTACGCGCGGCTGGAGGCGGAGGGCGGGCTCCAGTGGCCGTGCTACGACGAGACGCACCCGGGCGAGCTGTTCCTCCATTCGCGGCTGTGGGAGGACCCGGTGCCGGGCAACCGGGCGCCGTTCGTGCCGGTGGAGCACGACCCGCCGGTCGACCGCCTGTCTGACGAGTTCCCGATCCGGCTCACGACCGGCCGCCACCTCGACTCCTACAACACCGGCGTCCAGACCGGCGGCTACCGCTACCCGCGGCGTCGCGGCGAGACGCTGGACCTGTCGCCGGAGGACGTCGCCCGCCTTGGGCTGGCCGATGGCGAGCGCGTGCGCGTCGTCTCGCGCCGTGGGTTCGTCGAGGCGCCCGTCCGCTCCGATCCCGGGCTGCGGCCCGGGCTCGCGTTCATGACCCTCCACTTCCAGGACGACGTGGCGGTCAACAACCTCACGATCGATGCCACGGACCCGAAGTCCGGCACGGCCGAGTTCAAGGCCACGGCGATCCGGGTGGAACGGCTCGGCGCCGCGGCGGCCGCGAGCGCGTCGAGCGGCTCGGAGACCCGCGGGTGAGCTTCCTGTCGCGGCTGTTCGGCGCGGACGACCGGGACGACGATGACGTGCGGCTCATCGAGCGCCTGGCGGCCGCCGGGGTGGACCTCGCCCGGCCGCTCGACGTGGAGCACGTGCTCTCGATGCCGGACGAGCGGTCCGCCCGCCAGGTCGTCGCCGCGCTCGCGAACACGGGCGGCACGGTGCAGCTCAGCCCCGACCTGCTGGGGCGCCGCTGGATCGTGCGGGTGACGCTCCCGATGGTCATCACGCTGGAACGGATGGTCGCGCTCCGGGAGCAGCTCGCCGCGCTCGCCGGCGAGCGCGGCGGACGGTACGCGGGCTGGGGCACGAGCGGCCGCCAACCCTGACCCCGTCGGGCGGCGGTGCCGGCCGACGATCGCGATCGTCGGCCGTGACGGGCCGGATCCCCGCTACCGGGACGACGCCAAGGCGGCCGATGCCCTGCGTCGGGGCTCGTGAGATCGGTTGTCTGCGGTGCGCCTCAGCGCGGACGGGTCACGAACACGCCCCAGCCGAGGTAGCGGCGGCCCCAGCGGAGGTATGCCCGCCGGTTCGCGTCCAGGAACTCGCGCATCGCGTCGTGGTCGGGGTCGCCGGGGTTGGCGGCCAGCCAGTCCGCGATCGTCCGCCACTGCGAGGCCTCGTAGCGGTCCCAGCTGTCGCCGTCGGCGAGGACCATCTCGACCAGCTCCAGGTCCGCCGCCTCGAGGCGGTCGAGCGTGCCGTCGAGCGACCGGTAGTCGTCGCGCGCGAAGCCGTAGGCCTCGAGCGCCGCGTCTGGCGGCGGGTCGATCCAGTACGGCTCGCCCACCAGCACCCGGCCCCCGGGTCCGATGGCCGGCCGCAGCAGGTCAATGGTGCCGATCAGGCCGCCGCCGATCCAGGTGGCGCCGACGCAGGCGGCGATGTGGAAGGCGCCGGGCTCCGGCTCGTACGTGCCGGCATCGCCCTGGAGGAAGGTGAGCCGGTCGCTCACGCCCAGCTCGGCCGCGCGCGCAACCGCGGCGGCGAGGAACACCGGGCTCAGATCGACGCCCACCCCGCCCGACCCGAACCACTCGGCCCAGCGACACAGCAGCTCGCCCTTGCCGCACGCGAGGTCGAGCACACGCGTGCCCGGGCCGGCGCCAGCGACCTCGCCCAGCAGGCGCAGCTTCTCGTCCGTGAACGGGTCGAGAATCAGGTGATTGGCCTCGGCGATCTCGTGGTGGCGCAGCGACATGGCCCGTCCATTGTCCTGCGGCCGGGCGACGCCTGCCGGACGCGACCTCACCGTCTACACTCGGCGGCCATGGACCTGCACGTCGTCGGCCCTGCCGCGACGCCCGAGGAGCGGGCGGCGATCGACGCCGTCATCGACGCGGCGGTCGGGCCGGCGCGCGGCGGCTGGGACGGGGGCCCGCGCGACGCGGACGCCGACGGGCACGTGGCCCACGGCGGTCACGAGGCGCGCGCTCGCCGGGACCTCCTGCTGCCGGCGCTCGAGGCGGCCGCGGCCAGCCGCGGCTGGGTGAGCCGCGGCGCCCTCAACCACGTCGCCCTGCGGCTGTCCGTGCCGCCTGCCGAGGCCTACGGGGTCGCCTCGTTCTACGCGCTGCTGCCCACGACGCCCCGGCCCCCAATCGTCGCCCAGGTGTGCGACGACATCGCGTGCCGCCTCGCGGGCGCGGAGGACCTGTGCGCCGACCTCGAGCGGCTTGCCGGGCCGGTGGGCAAGCCGATCAACGGCGGCCGGTCCACCTGGCTGCGCAGCCCGTGCCTCGGCCGCTGCGAGCGCGCCCCGGCCGCCCTGCTGTCGGTCGCCGGCGAGCGGCCCGAGGTCGTGTCCGCCGCCCCGATCGACGCCGCGGGCGTGATCGCGTTCCTGGACATCGCCAAGGCCGACATCCACGTCGCGCCCGAGGCCCACCCGTCGGCCCCGGGCGACGTCCGGCTGGCGCACCTGCGACGTTCGATGCCGCAGGCGGGCGCCGAGGGCCTCCGGCTGCTCCGCCGCGTCGGGCGCGTGGACCCCACCTCGCTCGCAGACTACCGGGCGTCCGGCGGGTACGAGGCGCTGTGGCGCGCGCTCCAGCGAGGGCCCGAGTGGCTGATCGCCGAGGTGACCGCGTCGGGCCTGGTCGGGCGGGGTGGGGCGGCGTTCCCGACCGGTCGCAAGTGGGCGGCGGTCGCCGCTCAGCCCGCCCAGCCGCACTACGTCGTGGTCAACGCGGACGAGTCCGAGCCGGGCACGTTCAAGGATCGCGTGCTGATCGAGGAGGACCCGTTCGCGATCCTCGAGGCGATGACCATCGAGGCGTTCGCGGTCGGCGCCTCGCGGGGCTACCTGTACCTGCGGGCCGAGTACCCACTGTGCGAGGCCCGCCTCGCCAGCGCGATCACCCAGGCGCGAGCCGCCGGGCTCCTGGGCCCCAACCTCCTGGGCTCGGGCTTCTCGTTCGACCTCGAGATCCGGAGCGGCGCCGGCGCCTACATCTGCGGCGAGGAGACGGCGCTGTTCGAGTCGATCGAGGGCCGCCGGCCGGAGCCGCGCAACAAGCCCCCGTTCCCGGTCGAGGTCGGCCTGTTCGGCCGGCCGACGGCGGTCAACAACATCGAGACCCTGGCCAACATCCCGATCATCGTGAGCGACGGCGCGGCGGCCTGGCGGGCACTGGGGACCGACGGCTCGCCCGGGCCCAAGCTGTTCTGCGTGTCGGGCAACGTGGCCCGGCCGGGCGTGTACGAGGTCCGCTTCGGGGCGACCCTGGGCGGGCTGATCGAGCTCGCGGGCAGCGTCCCCGGCGGGCGGACGGTCCGGGCCGTGCTGCTGGGTGGCGCGGCGGGCGTGTTCGTGGGGCCCGACGCGCTCGCGATGCCGCTCACGTTCGAGGGCACGCGGGCCGCCGGGGCGACGCTGGGCTCCGGGGTGGTGATGGTGTTCGACGAGACCGCGGACCTGCCGGGCGCCCTGCGCCGGATCGCCGCCTTCTTCCGCGACGAGTCGTGCGGGCAGTGCGTGCCCTGCCGGGTGGGCACCGTGCGCCAGGAGGAGCTGCTCGACCGGCTGATCGAGGGGCACCCGGCCGGGTCGCTCGAGCAGGAGATGGCGCTGTACGCGGACCTCTCGCGCGCGATGCGCGACGCCTCGATCTGCGGCCTCGGCCAGACGGCGACCTCCGCGATCGAGAGCGCGATCCGGGCCGGGCTCGTCCAGTTCGACGCCGCGGCCACGGGAGCCGGCACGTGACCGCGCCCGACATCGACCACATCTTCGTCCAGCCCCCGGCGCGGGCGACCCGCGTGCCGGAGCCCCCGCCCGAGCCCGAGGTGCCGGTGGTCGAGGTCATCATCGACGGCGCGGCCGTCACGGTCCCAGCCGGCTCCACGATCCTCGAGGCCGCGCGGTCGGTGGGCATCGACACGCCCACGCTGTGCTACCTCGAGAGCCTCACGCCGGTGAACGTGTGCCGGGTGTGCGTCGTGGAGGTCGCCGGGTCCCGGGTCCTGGTGCCCGCCTGTTCGCGGGCGGTCGAGCCGGGGATGGAGGTCCAGACCGACAGCGAGCGGGTCCGCCACTCGCGACGGCTGGTGCTGGAGCTGCTGGGCTCGTCGGTGGACCTGTCGCTGGCCGGGCCGGAGGCGCCGGACGGGGACCTGGCGCGCTACGCGGCTCGCTACGGCGCGGACCCCACGCGGTTCGGCGGCGCCCAGGCCGAGACCGTCGCCCAGCCGGTCAAGGTGGACAACGACCTCTACGTCCGCGACTACTCGCGCTGCATCCTGTGCTACAAGTGCGTCGAGGCGTGCGGCGAGGACGCGCAGAACACGTTCGCGATCGCGGTCGCGGGGCGCGGCTTCGGCGCCGGCATCTCGACCGAGTTCGACGTCCCCCTCCCCGAGTCCGCGTGCGTGTACTGCGGCAACTGCATCGGGGTGTGCCCGACCGGGGCGCTGATGTTCCGCTCGGAGCACGAGATGCGCGCGGCCGGCACCTGGGACCCGGCCTCGCAGGCGACCACCGACACGATCTGCCCGTACTGCGGCGTGGGCTGCACGCTCACCCTCCACGTCCAGGACAACTCGATCGTGAAGGTGACCTCGCCGATCGAATCCTCGGTGACCAACGGCCACCTGTGCGTGAAGGGCCGGTTCGGGTTCGAGTTCGTGCAGCTGCGCCCCAGGGACGAGGCGGAGGGGTGGCCACGGGGGTGATGCGCCCGCGCGCCGTGCTGCTCGCGCTCGTCGCCGCGGCCGCGCTGGTCGTGGTCGCCGTGGACACCGTCGTCCGCCCGCAGTCCGGCCCGTTCGCGCTGGCGGCCGTGCTGGAGCCCTACGTCCTCGTGGTGGGCGTGATCGCCGCGATCATCGCGACGCTGTCGTCGTTCGGCATGGGCCGGGCCGGGGCGTGGGTCCGGCTGCTCGGGGCCCTCGTCCTCGTGGTCGCGATCCTCCGGCTGGGCGGCGAGTGGTGGTCTCCGGAGCCGGCGGCGCCGTTGCGCGGCGAGGGCACCACGGCTGCCGACACGCTGCGCGTGCTGTCCTGGAACCTGGAGCTGGGGTCGAAGGCGGCCGACGACAGCGTGGCCGGGATCACGGAGCGAGAGGTGGACCTGGTCGCGCTCCAGGAGCTGACCCCGGAGGTGGCCGCGGCGATCGAGGCGGACGCGACGCTCGTGGCGTGGTTTCCGTACCGGATCCTGGAGCCACGGGACGGGGTCGCGGGGATGGGGCTGTTGAGCCGCCACCCGCTGGTGATCGGGGACTACGCCACCGGGCCCGTGGTCCTCCGGGCTGGCCTGCTGCTCCCCGACGGCCGGCGCCTTGAGCTGCTCGACGTGCATCCCTACCCGCCGTCGATCGCACGGATCGCGGTCCTGCCGGTGGGCCTCGATGCCCGGCGACGAGACGTGGACCTGGCGCGGGTCCGCCGGCTGGTGGACGAGCTCCCGGACGCGTCGACGGCGATCGTCGTGGGCGACCTCAACGCCACCCCGTTCGAGGCAGGGTTCGGGGCGCTCGCCGACGGCCTGCTCGACGCCCACGCCGAGGCGGGCACGGGGCCCGGCTTCACGTGGCGCCCGAGCTCGCTCGAGGCGTTGCGGATCGGCCTCCTCCGGATGGATGTGGTGCTGACCGGGCAGGGGCTTCGGCCGGTCGCCGCGGCTGAGGAGTGTTCGCTCGCCGGCGACCACTGCCGGCTGTACGTGGACCTCGACGTCTCAGGCCGAACCGTTTCCGGCGGCTGAGAGCCGGCCCGGCGACGTCGGCGGCTGAGAGCCGGCCCGGCGACGTCGGCGGCTGAGGCCGGGCCGGTGCAACGGTCCGTGGGCCGTTGACCTGCAGTCCATGCGATCGCGAATCACGGGCCCGATCGGGCTTGAATTCGATGTCGTTGCGCCGTTTCGTCGACTGGGAGTCAACAGGCGCCTGCACTCGGCCCTGTGGCGGCGCCCGATTCGCGCTCACACTGACTCACAGTCCACGGGCTGTCCGCGAGGCCACGATGTTGCGCGTGCGCACCGCCCTGGGCACGTTCCCGTGACCCGTCCCGCAGCTGCAGTCCGGACGGCCCCGAGCGGCAGGGGCCACACGGCCCTTCGCCGGCGTCTATATCGAACGGCACAGTCGGGGGCATGAGCGATCCCCAGGGAGCCCGCGACCTCGGCCGCCTGAAGTGGGCGACGATCGTGCTGCCGGTCGTGTTCGTCTGGGCGTTCGAGCTGGTCCGGTTCCTGGTCCTCGATCCGCAGCTCACCGGCGACGACGGCCACGTCCTGTCGGCGATGATCATGGGCGTCGCCATCGTGGCGTTTGCGACGATCGTGTCCCTGTACCTCGACCGGACCCAGAAGCAGCTCGTCGCGCAGAACAAGGACCTCACGGTCACCCACGCGGTCAGCTCGGCGGTGCGCGGCGGTGCGACGCTGCCGGACCTCCTGGAGCAGGCGCTGGATCGCGTCGTCACCCAGACCGGGGCGCTGGCGGGCATCGTCACGATCCGCACCACCGGCGGGGAGCCCCTCACGATCCGCCGCCCGGCGACGCTCGCACCCGGGCTCCGCTGGCTGGCCCCGATCCTCGACGAGCCCCCCGATCCGACCCTCGACGGGCCTCGCTACGCGGCGCGCACCGGCGTCGACACCGGCGTCCTGGACCTGCCGCTCGTCCGTGGCAGCGGGCGGATCGGCCACCTCCGCCTCGCCTTCCATCCTCCCGTGGCGCCCGACGTCTCGCCGGAGGCCCTGGCCGACATTGCGGGCGAGATCGCCGGCGCGGCGCAGCTCGGCCTGACCGTCGCGGACCTCCACCGCCGCGAACGGGAGAAGGCGGCCCTGTACGAGGTCGCCCTCCAGCTCACCGGCCGGGTCGAGCTGCGCGAGATGCTGGAGCGGATCACCGGGCACGCGCGCGAGCTGCTGGGCGCGGAGCGCGCCGTCGCCTGCCTCTCCGACGCCCCGGAGGTCGCGGGCAAGGGCGGCCGGGAACGTCTGGCGATGGCCGACGACAGCAGCGTGTGCCTGGTCGCCCACGCGGCGACGGGGGCGCAGCACCCGCGGAACCCGCTGTGCCCGCTGGCGATCAGCGAGCCTGTGGACCGCGCCTGGGCGGCGCGCCCCCTGCGGGGCCCGGACGGGCTGCTCGGCGAGCTGTGCGTGGTCCGGACAGGGCGACCGTTCAGCGAGGACGAGCGCACGCTGCTCGGCGCGCTCGCGGACATGGCCACGATCGCCATCCGCACCGCCCGGCTGCACGAGGCGGAGGAGCAGTGGACGATCCACGCCGAGCGCGACCGCATCGCCCGCGAGCTGCACGACAGCCTGGCCCAGGTCCTGGGCGTGATCCACCTCCGCCTCCGGGCACTCGAGGGCCGGGCCAAGGACGAGGCGAGCCACGTGATGGCTGCAGAGCTGTCCGACATCGCGGCGACCGCCGACGAGGCGTACCGCGACGTCCGCGAAGCGATCCTCGGGCTGCGCGAGACGGTGCGCGAGGACGACGGCCTCGAGGGATCGCTCCGAGAGTACCTGCGCAAGTACAGCCGCCAGACGGGCATCGCGGCCACGCTGACCTGCGACGGCGACACCCGTCGCGCCCTCACGCCACGGAGCGAGGTCCAGCTGCTGCGCGTGGTCCAGGAGGCGCTCACCAACACCCGCAAGCACTCGAAGGCGCGTCGCGTCTCGGTCAGGATCGACTGCACGGACACGGCCGCGACCCTTGCGATCGAGGACGATGGCGTGGGCTTCGATCCCGCGATCGTCGCCGGCTCGATGGAGGGCGGTTTCGGGCTCGCCTCCATGCGCGAACGGGTGGAAGCGATCGGTGGCAGGCTCGACGTGCATACTGCCCCGAGCGAGGGGACGCGCGTGATCGTCCACCTCGAGGCAGAGGACATGCGTGGAACACCATCCGCCCAGGCTCAGGATCCTGCTGGTCGATGACCAGCCGCTGTTCCGGCGGGCCCTGGCCACCCTGATCAGCGCCCAGTTCGACATGACGGTCGTGGGCGAGGGCGAGAACGGACGCGATGCGCTGGAGAAGACCCGCTCGCTGCACCCGGACCTCGTCGTGATGGATGTCAACATGCCGGGGTCCACGGGCGTGGACGGCGTCGCGGCGATCCGACAGGCGGGGTTCTCGACTCCGATCGTGATGCTCACGGTGTCCGAGGACGACGACGACCTGTTCGAGTCGATCAAGGCGGGCGCCAACGGCTACCTGCTCAAGAACGTGCGGCCGGAGCAGCTGTTCGACGACCTGCGCGGCGTCATGCGTGGCGAGGCGCCGATCGCCCCAGCCGTCGCGTCAAAGCTCCTCGAGGCGTTGCGGACCGGCGGCATCCCCGTTCGCGGCCAGCCGGCGCCCTCCGCGGCCCCGGACAGCGGCCTTACCCGCCGGGAGTCCGAGATCCTCCAGCTCGTCGCCGACGGCCTGTCCAACAAGGAGATCGCCAACCAGCTGACGATCACCGAGGGCACGGTCAAGAACCACGTCCACAACGCCCTCGAGAAGCTCCACCTCACGAACCGCGTCCAGGCGGCTGCGTACGCTGTACGCCAAGGGTACGCGCACCCGGAGGGCTCCAGGGACTGAAGCGTGGAGCCCGGCCCCGTTCGGCAATCTGGAGCCCACCTCCGTTCGTGATTACCCTCGCCGCATCAACCGGCCATGCCGGGGGGTCGGAGACTGCGGAGTCGCACCCGGCGCGGTGATCCGGGGGGTCGGAGACTGCGAGTCGCACCCCCAACGCCTGACTGTGATCCGGGGGTCGGACACGGGCGGAGTCGCAGCCCGGCGTCGGCCCGTGATGCGCGGAGGGTAATCGAGGCCGGGGGTGGTCTCCGGCCGCGAAGCGGGCGAGATCCGGCGCGAAGCGGGCGAGCAGCGCCCGCGAGGTATCCCTTCGGATACAGGCGGGACCGCTCGCGGCTGTGCCGGGCGACGGATTGGAGTCCAAGTCCTGCCCGCCTAGCATCGCGCTACGGGTTGCGCTCCGCGACCCGGTCGACTCCGTGAGTGGGGAGCTCTCGTGCCACCCGACCCGGTCCGCGTCCTCGTGCTCTACAGCCATCCCCTGATGGGCGAGGGGCTGGAGCGGATGCTGTCGACCGAGCCCGGCATGGTCGTGTACGCGGTGGACATCGCGGAGCCGGCGGCCGTGGACGCGGCGCTGGCCAGCGAGCCGGCCGTGATCGTCGTGGAGGAGGGCGGCCGGGTCGACGCCGCGGACGTCGTCCGCCGGTCGAGCTGCCCCGTGGTCCTCGACGTGGACATCACGACGACGCGGGCCTGGGCCCTGCGGCGCGAGTCGCTGTGCAGCCGCCCGGACGAGTTCCTGGCCGCGATCCGCGAGGCGGTCGGCGGTGCCGCACGCCCGGCCGGGCACGGTGGCGGGACCGACGACGGGCGCGACGGCAACGATGATGGTGCGGACCGGAGCCCCGGCGCCAACGACCGAGACCCGGGTCTCGTCCTCCCGGCGGTGGCTACGAAGGCCTGACGGCCGTCCTTTGCTAGGCTCTCCCCGATGGGAGACGCCAGCCGCCAGCCGACCGCGCATCCCCCGGCCTTCGACCCCCGTGAGACGCCGCTGGCGCGCCGGCGCGTCCTGCTGCTGATGGGCGCCGGCGCCGTCGCCGCGACCGGCGGCCTGGGCGTGGTGCTCCAGGGCTGCGTGGGACCGCCCGTGACGGTCACCCTCGAGTTCGACCTCGACACGCTCGAGGTGGGCACCCCCACCAAGGTGGAGTTCTCGGTGCCGATGGACGGCGGCAACGTCGAGGGCGCGGTGTGGTTCGTGAAGCGTGCGGACGGCGGCGTCGACGCCTTCGACCCCCGCTGCACCCACGCCCTGTGCGCGTACGTCTGGGAGGACGACGACCGTCGCTTCCGCTGCTACTGCCACGAAGCCTCGTTCGCCCTCGACGGCGCGGTGCTGGGCGGGCCGCCCCCGCGGCCGCTGGACCGGTTCCCGATGCGCGAGACCGAGGCCGGCATCGAGCTCGACGTGCCGGGCAACTTCCGCACCCCGCGCGAGACGCTCCAAGACTAGGCCGCGGGCGCCCTGCCCGGCCCGCGTGGGACCAAGTGGCCCGGTCCATCGGGACCATCGGGGGCCACTCGATACAGAAACGGCGGTGCCCGGCCACGCCGCCCTGTATCGCAGTTCTATCCCCTGACGGATGGGAACGGAGCCTCGCGCGCCCGACGATAGCCACAGGTCGGATCGTCCGATTCCGCCGACCGTGGAGTGAAGGTGCCTTCGATGTTCCGGGTCACGTCCCTGGCCGAGATGCCCGACGCGCAGCTCAACCGCTGGATCAAGCGGATTGCGCTGCTGTTCGTCGTCCTGCTGATCGCCTTCGTCGCGTTCTACGCTGTCGACCGCTTCCGAATGCCGACCGCCCCCTTGGTCAACCGCGAGATGGCCGCCATGGAGGAGGCCGTCCGCGCGGACCCGACCGACATCGTGGCGCGCGGCCGGCTCGCCGACGTCTACCTCGCCGCCGAGCGCTACGAGGACGCGGTCATCCAGCTGTCCGAGATCATCAAGACGGGCAAGCAGGACGAGGCGGCCTACGTGCGCCGCGGCCGTGCCTACGAGCTCATGGGCAACCTCGACGCGGCGGCGGCCGACTATGCGAAGGTCATCGAGGTCGCCACGAATGCCGAGATGGCCGGCGTCGACGCGATGCTCGAGATGGCGTATTACGGCCTCGGCTCGATCGCCCTCCAGCAGGACCGGGCCGACGACGCGATCGGCTATCTCCTCGACGCCCTGGCCATCAAGCGCACGGATGCGGACGCCATGAACCTGCTCGGCGCCGCGTACGTGCAGGCCGGGACCCCGGAGAAGGCCTTCGAGCCGCTCCGCCAAGCGATCCTGTTCGTCCCCACGGGCTGGCCGGAGCCGTACCAGGCGCTGGCCGACGCGTACACCGCGACCGGCGAGACGGAGCAGGCCGAGTGGGCCGCCGCCATGGCCGCGGCCATGACCGCCCTGGCGCCGGGCGGGTCCGGCGACATCGCCGGCCCGGCTGCGCGCCTCGAAGCCATCGCCGAGGGCAAGGCCGGCCTCGACGCTCGCATCGGCCTCGGCCTCCTCGCCGAGACGAGCGGTGACACCGGCCGGGCCGCCGACTGGTACCGGAAGGCCCTCGAGCTCGATCCCCAGAGCAAGGCGGCGCAGCTCGGCCTGAGCCGCGTCGCCGACGGCACGCAGGTGCACCCCGACGTCGTGCCGTCGGCCAGCCCCGAAGGGAGCAACTGATGACCGCGTCCCCCACCGTCGCCCAGCCCGCACCGGGCACGATGCCGGTCCCCGAGGCCGGCGAGCTGCCGCCCGAGGGCATCGGCCCCGCCGGCGCCGAGGAGGCACCGCCGGAGAAGCGGCGCCGGCGCAAGCTCCTGCTGCTGCTGTTCCTGCTGGCCGCGTTCGTCGTCCTGCTGGGCCTCGCGATCTGGTACCTGCTGTTCCGGCAGCCGATCCCCATTCCGACGATCCCGGGCGAGACGATCATGCCCGGCTACGTGACCTCGGTCTACGGCGCCGCGCGTCCCATGAGCGTCGCCGTGACCGGCTCCGGTGACCGGATCTACATCGGCGCGACCGCAGGCGACAGGACGGCCCGCGTGTTCGACGCCCAGGGCACTGAGCTGGGGGCGCTCGTGCCGCCGGTCTCGACCGGCAGCGACCACGTTCCGACGTACATCGCGGTCAACCCGGTCAACGGCGAGGTGTACGTCTCGGATCGCCCCACGGCCTCCATCTACGTCTACGACGCCGACGGCACCTACCTGCGCGCGTTCACGCCGCCCAGCGACGCGGACGGCTGGCAGCCCCTCGCCCTGTGGTTCGACCGCGACGGGAACCTCTACGTCACCGATGTGGGCAAGATCCCGCACCGGGTCCGGGAGTTCGACGCCGCCGGCAACCAGGTCCGCGTCTTCGGACAGGACGCGGAGATGAGCTTTCCCAACAGCGTGGCGGTGGACGGCGCGGGTTACGCGTACGTCACCGACAGCAACAACGGCCGGCTCCTGGTGTTCGCCCAGGACGGCCGCGTCGTCGCCAAGATCGGCCGGGGCTCCGGGAAGGGGAACCTCGGCCTGCCGCGTGGCGTGACGATCGACGGCCAGGGCCGGGTCTACGTCGTGGACACCAGCGGCCACTCCGTGTTCGTGTACGGCACCTACCAGGAGGGGTCCGAGCGACTCGACTACCTGGGCTCCTTCGGGACCCAGGGCATCGCAGACGGCGCCTTCGCCTATCCCAACGGCATCGCGGTCGATGGACGGGGGCGGCTGTATGTCGCCGATTCGGAGAACGACCGCGTGCAGCTGTGGAGCTACTGAGCCCGTTAGCCAAGGGAGGTGGATCACCGAAGCTCAGCCCTGCCGCCAGCCCGGCGGCCCAATCCAAGTCCACGTAGCACAGAGAAAGGAGGTGAGGACAGTTTGAGAAGGCTGATGCTGCTGATCGCAGCCGGAAGCCTCTGGCTGTTCCTTGCCGCAGTCCCCGTCTTTGCGGACGGTGGGCCGCACGTGGCCTCGGTGAACAACGGCTCGGCCGGCGTCAATGCCGACAGCTGCGCCGGCTGTCACCGGGCCCATACGGCGCAGGGCGAGTTCCTCCTCGTTGCGAGCTCGGCGACCTCGTCCTGCCTGACCTGCCACGGCACCACCGGACTCGGCTCGACGGTCGACGTCGAGAACGGCGTCCAGTACACGCTCGGCACCGACGGCGGCCGTGACGCGGCCGTCCTCGGGTACACGCGCGCCGGCGGTTTCGTCACGGCCCGGATCGGGTCCGGCGAGGCGGTCCGGCTCGCGTACCAGAGCGGCACGAACGTTCGCCAGCTGGCGAAGGTTCCCGTCCGGACCGACGGCTCGCAGCCGGTCACGTCGGGCCACCTCTGGAACGACGGAGGCGAGGTCCACGCCGCCACCTTCCCCGCCTGGGGCAACGGCCCTGACAGCGCCACGCCGTTCGTCGGCGCGGCGGTCACGGTCGAGTGCGCCACCTGCCACAACCCGCACGGCAATGGCCAGTACCGGATCCTCAATCCGATGCCGGACCCGGCCGCCGCGGGCACCGATCCGTTCGTCCCGGCCGCCGTGGACGCGCCCGTCACCGACGCGGCGCTGCCGCCCGCCGGCGACACCCGCAACTACACGATCATCCAGACCAACGGCGGCACCGGGACGCTGCTCGCCAGCCAGGTCGAGGGGCTCGGCCTCCCGGCCACGGCGGGCGACTACTTCCGGCGGCGGGTCCCGTGGAACGGCACGTCCGGCACGTCCAACGACGCGCCCAACGGCCAGTCCGCGACCTTCACCACGCAGATCTCGGCCTGGTGCCTCACGTGCCATACGCGCTACCTCAGCGCGGGCTGGGACGTCCAGACGCCCGACGCGATCTACACGTACCGCCACACCGCCACCAACACGTCGCGGAACTGCATCACGTGCCACGTGGCGCACGGTTCCAACGCGCAGATGACGGGCTTCAACTCGGCCAACATGGACTTCCCGGGTGGGCTCAGCGCCAATGTCGGCGACAGCCGCCTGCTGAAGATCGACAACCGTGGCACCTGCCAGGCTTGTCACGAGCCCACGGGGACCATCGTTGCCGGACAGCAGGTCGGCCCCACGCCGGTCCCGCTGCTTCCCTAGCACCCAGCGCGTGGTGGCCGGCGACGCACCGTCCCGGCCACCCGCAACCCCAGGTCACACGCGCCACCGACGACGTCCCACATCCCGACGTCCCCACCACACGATGACCGAGACGACGCCAGCATGAACCGCCAGCCGCGCCCCGCCCGCCACCGCGCCGGACCCCTGTTCGGGGCGCTGATGGTCGTGGTCGGCGCGCTCGCGGCGCTGACCCCCGTCGTGCCGGCCGCCCGGGCGCTGGATCCCACGCCCGACCCGTCCGCGAGCGTGGAGCCCAGCCAGGCCCCCACGCAGGATCCCACGGCATCGCCCGCTCCCGACCCCACGCCGGAGCCGCCGCCGCCGGACCCGACGCCGTCGCCGGAGCCCGCGCCTTCGATCACCCCCGATCCGACCGCCGCGCCGGAGCCGTCCCTCTCGCCGTCCGTCGAGCCCAGCGCGGAGCCGTCGGCGGAGCCGAGCGCGGATCCTACGGCTGAGCCCAGCAGCGAGCCCAGCGCGGAGCCGTCCGGCGAGCCCTCGGTGGAGCCCAGCGCCGATCCCTCGGCCGAGCCGTCGCCGTCCGTCACGCCCGAGCCCACGCCCCCCGCCGGGATCGAGGTCACCCACACCTGGGTCGACGAGCTCGATGCCTCCGGCGACGTGGTGGACAGCGGCGCCGAGGACACCGCCCTCGCGCGGATGGAGCGGTTCACCGTCTACCGTGTCCGCTTCCAGGTCGTCAACTCCGGCGACGCCGCCGTCGAGCTGCGGCCCGTGCTCGAGATGGGCATCGGTGCCGCCCCGGACGGCTGGACGGCGGTGCCCGAGGTCGATCCCGTGGCCGGCCAGCCGTTCTACGCCGCCTCGGACGACGGGCGAGTGTTCCGCGTCCGGTCCGAGCCGCTCGCGGAGGCGGCCCTGCGGCTGGCATCCGGGCCGGCACCCGACGACGTGGCGGTCCCGGGCGTGAGCAGCGCCGGCCTCAACCCGGCGCCGGTGATCACGCTGCCGCCGCGGTCGTTCACCGAGGTCGAGTTCGCCGTCCGCGCGACCGTCGACGCCGCCTGGACGCAGGCCTACGCGTTCCGCCTCCAGCCGGCCGCCGAGACCGTCGCGGCCGGTTCCCCGGCGGTCGTGACGATGCGGCCCAAGCCGCCGATCGTGCTCACGGTGCCACCGTCGATCACGGCGGCGGCCCAGCCCGCGGCGCAGTACCAGCTGGCCGTGGCGGCCGCGCCCGCGACGGGGCCGCTGTACCGCCTGGCCGCCCTCGTGGACCCGGCATCGCCCCACATCTCGTCGTCGCTCGACGCGGACGGCTGCGCCTCGTGCCACGCCGCCCATCGCGCGACCAACGAGCCGCTGATCATGAACGTCTACCGCGTCGACCCGCTCCGCGCGGCCATCGAGCCCTACGACGGCGCCGACTTCGGGCTGTGCCTCACCTGCCACCAGGAGTCGCCGTTCGCCGACGTGAGTGGCAGCCCCAACGCGCTGACCAGGTTCCCGGGTCACGGCTTCCACCTCGGCCTGATCGAGGAGGACGGCACCGGCGGAGTCGACATCACGGTCCCGGGCGACGGGCGGGGCAACGCCCTGTGCGCCGAGTGCCACTACAACCTCCACGGCGTGCCGACCTCGGAGCGGGGCCTCGTGCTGTTCGCGCCGGATGTCGTGCCGTTCAATGGGCAGGTCACGTTCGACGCGGCGACCCAGTCGTGCACCCTGACCTGCCACGGCAAGGAGCACGACGGGCTGTCGTTCCAGGCGGCGCAGCCCGGGGCCTGAACCGGGGATCCCGCCGGCCGTCCGGTCGCGCGGCCACCCTGTACCCATCGATACAGGGGGCGTGCCGTTTCTCCCCCCAAAAGCCGTGCCCGGTCCCAGCGGAAATGTGCGCCCCGGTGGATGGGCGCCGGGGCGGAGCCCCCGGACAATCGTGGCAGGTGTCAGGCCGCGGTCCCCCGCGGCACGGAATGAGGGCCCCACGATGTATCGCCAGCCGATGCGCGACCTCCGTCGCGCGCGTCCCCGGGGAGGCCGCGCATGAGCGCGCGCGCCCTGCCGGCCACGGGCCAGGCCGCCGCGGAGGGCCAGCTGCTCGCGCAGCTCGGCCTGCCGCCCAGTGCCGCGCCCGAGGACGTCGACCAGATCCACGAAGCCGTGAGCGAGTACCTCGCGGCCGCGCCCGCGAGCATCCGCGGCTGGGCCCACGCCCAGTCGGCCGCGCTCGATGCGGCGTACCTCCAATTGACCGACCCGGTCGGCCTCCAGGGCTCAGCCCTCAGGAGCCCGACGAGGCCGCCGAGGGTCGTACCCGGCGGGCCGGCGACACCTCCGGCCCGCCGGGATTCCCTCCCGACGGCGCCCCCGCCCATCCCGGACGAGCTCGACGACGAGGACGCCGGGGTCGAGGCCGATGACGACGACGTCGCCGCGCTGTACGCCGCCGTGACGCCCAGCGCCCATGCCGACATGGGCCCCGACCGCCGTAGGTCCACGAGCCGCAAGGCCCGCCGCCGCGCGGCAGCCCAGGCGGCCGTCCTGCCGCAGCAGCCGCCGCGCAGCGATCCCTGGAAGAAGGTCGCCCTGGGCGTGCTCAGCCTCGGGCTCGTGGCGCTCATCGCCTTCACGGGCTACACGCTGGGTGGCGGGGGCAGCAACCCGGGCGGCACCGGCACGGCCGAGGCCTCGCCTACCGTCCCGCTGGTCGACGAGGCAAAGGTCGCCGGGCTGATGGCGCAGCTGCAGGCCAACCCCAAGGACACCGCGGTCCTGCTCGCGCTCGCCGACGAGTACTACAACGGCGGGCAGTACGAGACCGCCGCCACCTTCCTGGACAAGCTGCTGGCGATCGATCCCGAGCACATCAAGGCCCTGCTGGCGCGCGGTGCCGTGAGCTTCAACCTCGACCAGCTCGACGCCGCCGAGGCGACCTGGCAGCAGGTCGTCGCGCTCGACCCCGACAACCAGGAGGTCCACTACGACCTCGGGTTCCTGTACCTCAACCAGGCCACTCCGGACTGGGCGGGCGTGCAGCGCGAGTGGAACCGGGTCATCGAGATCGACCCGACCACGAGCCTCGCGCAGACGGCCAAGCAGCACCTCGACTCGCTGGTCGCGTCCTCGATGATCCCGGCCTCACCGGCCCCGTCCGCGGCAGCGTCCCCGGACGCCTCCCCGGCGGCCTCGGCGGACACCGGCGCCTCGCCCGCGACCTCTCCGGCCGCCTCGCCGGCGGCCTCGGCCGCCGCGTCCCCGGCGGCGAGCGTCCAGCCGTGATCGAGCTCGGCGGCGCGCTCGGCCTCGCGATCGCCTTCGTGGGCGGCGTGGTGTCGTTCGCGTCCCCGTGCTGCCTCCCGCTCGTGCCGGCGTACATCGGCTACATGGTCGGCGCGACCGGCGGCGGCACGGCCGGCCGGCGCGTCGCCGTTGCCCACGGGCTCGCGTTCGTGGCCGGTTTCTCGCTCGTGTTCGTCGCGTTCTACGCGGCCATCGGCGCGATCGGCTACGTGCTCGACCGCCGCACGATGAACATGGTCGGCGGCGCTCTCCTCGTGTTCCTCGGACTCCAGGTCGCGGGCGTGATCAACGTCCGGGCCCTGTGGCGCGACACTCGCGCGATGCCCACGATGGGCGGCGGCCTGGTGATGGCCGGCGGCACGGGCACCGGTGGCGGCACGGGCTTCGGCGGCGGGCCCGCCGGCGGCACGGGCTTCGGCGCCACCGCGGCGACGGCGGACCGGCCCGCCTACACCCGATCGCTCCTGTTCGGCCTCCTGTTCGCGGCCGGCTGGAGCCCCTGCATCGGCCCGATCCTGGGCGGGATCCTCGGCCTGGCGACGGCCAGCTCGAGCGTCGCCGCCGGCACGCTGCTCCTGGTCGCCTATGCGGCCGGGCTCGCGCTCCCGTTCCTCGCGGTCGCCCTCGGTGCGTCCTGGGTCTCCCGGCGGCTCGCCTGGGTCGGTCGCCACCACCACGCCGTCTCGCTGGTCACCGGCGTCCTGCTCGTGGCCCTCGGCGTGCTGATGCTCACCAACATGCTCGGCCGGCTGGCGACCCTCGGTTCGCCGCTCGGCCTGTAGGAGGTCGTCGGATGGCCCACGAGGTTCACTCCCGGCCGCTCCCGCCGGCGGCCCAGGCGGCCCCGCGGGCGGCGGCGAGCCCCAGCGCGATGGACCGCGTCGACCGGCTGCTGGAGGGCCTCTGGCACCTCCTCTCGTCGATGCGGCTGGCGCTGGTCCTGATCCTGGTGCTCGCCGCGCTGGGCGTGGTCGGGTCGCTCGTGATCCAGGCGCCCCCCGGCATCCTCACCGACGCCGAGGCGAAGGCATCGTGGCTGAACGAGATCCGCCCGCGGTTCGGGTTCTGGACGGACGTCATGAACGGCCTCCAGCTGTTCGAGATCTTCAACTCGGTGATCTTCCGAGTGCTCGTGGCAGGGCTCACGATCAGCCTCATCGCCTGCTCGGTGCACCGCTTCCCCGGCATGTGGCGGACGGCGACCAAGCCGCGCGTGGACGTCGGCGCGTCGTTCTTCGAGCACGCGCCGCAGCACGAGGCCGTGGTCGTCCGGCACGGGCCGGCCGAGACGCTGGCCATCGTCGGCGGCGTCCTGCGCGGCCATCGCTACCGCGTGCTGACGGCGGAGGACGACGCGATCCACGTGTACGCGGACCGGCTCCGCTGGGCGCCGTTCGCGGGGCTCATCGGCCACCTGTCGCTGGTGGTGATCCTCGCCGGCGCGATCGTCGGCGCGACATTCGGCTTCCGCGACGCCAACTTCACGCTCGCCGAAGGGGCGGTCCTCCCGGTCGCGTCGGAGGCGGGCCTGACCATCGAGCTGATCGACTTCACCGACACCTACTACACGACCACCGGCGCGCCGTCCGACTACGCCAGCCAGGTGATCCTGCGCAAGGACGGCACCGAGGTCGCCCGCCACACGATCCGGGTCAACGACCCGCTCCGATACGGCACCACCACCTTCTACCAGGCGTTCTTCGGCTCGGCGGCGGTGATGACCGTCAAGGACGCCGCCGGCAACGTCCTCGTGTCCGAGGGCGTGCCGCTGGCCTGGCGGACGACCGCCGAGCAGCGCCCCATCGGCTCGTTCAGCATCCCCGGCACGCAGTACGTCGGCTGGGTCATCGGGACGCTCGGCTCCGGCGACGGCAAGATCCTGCCGGGCCAGATGGAGGTCGACCTGTACACGGCGACCGGCGGCACGCTGGCCGAGTCCGCGGTCATCGACCAGGGCAAGCCCACCACCATCGGCGGCCTCACGGTCACCTTCGAGCGCGAGAGCCAGTTCACCGGTCTGAGCGTCGCCCGGGACCCGGGCGTCGGGCTCATCTGGATCGGCTGCGCGCTCCTGTTCGTGGGCTTCGTCGTCCGGTTCACGATGCCCCACAAGCGCCTCTGGGCGCGCATCGTCGCGCGGCCGCGGGGTGGGGCCGTCCTGTCCGTGGCCAGCCTCGGCAGCAAGGACGTGGTGGCCAACTCCGAGTTCGACAAGCTCGTCAACGACATTCGCTCGGCGCTCCAGCCGCCGGCGCAGGCCTGAGGGAGATCCCGCCATGGAAAAGATGTCCGGATACGCGTTCATCGCGGCCCTGCTGAGCACGGGCCTGGCCACGATCTTCTACTTCCTGTACGCCGTGTCCGGCCTCCGGGCCGCGCGGATGCAGACCGCCGGCGGCCCCGCGGCCGGCGGGGCGATGGGGTTCATCTCGGGTCCTCGCACGTCGGCCATCGGCCGGTACGCGACGATGCTCGGCTGGCTGGCGACCGCCGCCCTGCTGGCGAGCCTCGTGTTCCGTACCTTCGCCACCGGCCACGGGCCGTTCGCGAACATGTACGAGTTCTCGGTGGCGTTCGCGTTCGGGATCCTGGCCGCCTACATGTGGTTCGAGCGCCGCTACCACCAGCGGATCCTGGGGCTCGTCGCGATGCCCGTGGCGCTGGCCATGCTGCTCTACGCGTGGAGCATCCAGGGTCCGGTCGAGCCGCTCGTCCCGGCACTCCAGAACAACCTCCTGCTCACCGTCCACGTCGCCGTCGCGATCGTCGCCTACGGCAGCTTCGCAATCGGGTTCGCGGCCGCCGCCCTGTACCTCGTCCAGCCCGAGGGCGGCCGCTGGGGCCTGCCCAAGCCGCAGGTCCTCGACGAGATCGGCTACCGCGCGGTCGTGGTCGGCTTCCCGTTCCTCACCCTCACGATCGTCCTGGGCGCCGTCTGGGCCGACACGGCGTGGGGCAGCTACTGGAGCTGGGACCCCAAGGAGACCGCGTCGCTGGTGACCTGGCTGATCTACGGCGCCTACCTCCACGCCCGCGTGATGCGCGGCTGGCGAGGCACCCGCGCCGCCTGGCTGCTGATGCTGGGCTTCGTGGCCACCCTGTTCACCTACTTCGGGAACCTGTTCTTCGGCGGGCTCCACAGCTACTCCGGCCTCGGCTGATCGAGACCGGACGAAGGGAGCGAACGAGATGAGCGCTGCAGGCGTCGCCGCCCGGTCGGCCGGTGCTGGAGCCGGCCGGCTGCAGACCGTGGTGGTGATCGTGGTCACGGCGGTCGTGATCGGGGTCGCGGCCGTCGCGATGGGTGGCACGGGCTCCGACGGCGTCACGCAGGTGAACCTGGCGGGCGACGTCTCGGGCGCCGCGCCCGCGGTGGGAGCCGTCCCGCCCGGGTTCTCCGGGGTCACCTATGACGGCACCGCGGTCTCGCTGGCCGACTACGCCGGCAAGCCGATGTGGCTGACCTTCGGCGCCTCGTGGTGCCCGGACTGCCGCTCCGAGGTCCCCGACGTCGAGGCGACGTACCAGGAGTACAAGGACCAGGGTCTCGTGGTGCTGGGCGTGTTCATCAGCGAGAGCGCGGCGGACATCTCCGGCTACGCCGGGCGGGCCGGGCTGACGTTCCCGATCGTGGTGGACGAGCGCACGGTCATCGCCAGCACCTACCGCACGATGGGCATCCCGACCCACTTCTTCATCGGCGCCGACGGGCGGATCCGGGAGATCCGGATCGGCGCCCTGCACCGGGACGACATGGACCGCGCCGTCGCGGCCCTCATGGACTGACCTCCCGATGCCCGACGAGCCGACGCGTCCCGACACGCCCCAGGCGGACCCGGCGGACGCGTCGCCGTCGATCAGCGAGACCCCGACCGCCGAGCCGGGCTCCCCGAGCACCCCGGTCGAGGCCGGCGCCCCGGTCGGCGAGCCTGACGCTCCCGTCGTCGCGGCCGAGGCGCCGCGCCCGGCCCGGCGCTCGCCGTTCTACCTCCGCGGCCGCAGGTTGCGGCTGCCGCGCTCGAGGGCCGGGCTGTTCGCGCTGCTCCTGTTGCTGTCCGGCGTCGGCGGCGTGGCGACGTTCTCCGCCGTGTCGCTCATCCAGTGGACCGAGACGGCCGACTTCTGCGGCCGCTGCCACTCCATGGCGCCGGAGCTCGCCGCCTACGAGGCCGGCCCCCACGCCAACGTCACCTGCGCCGAGTGCCACGTGGAACCGGGCATCGCCGGCTGGATCAAGGCCAAGCTCAACGGCACCCGCCAGCTGGTGGAGATGGTGCTGGGCACCTATCCCACGCCGATCCCCCCGCCCGAGCACACGGACCTGCCCTCCGCCGACGACACGTGCGCCCACTGCCACGACCCGCTGCGCCGGGCCCTGGCCGGCCTCAAGACGCGGACGGTGTTCAGCGAGGACGAGGACAACACGCGCCAGTTCGTCGGCCTCATGGTGCGCCCGGGCGGCGGCGACGCCTTCGACGTGGACCGCAGCGTCCACTGGCACATCCTGCGCGAGGTCAGCTACGCCACGCCGGACGAGGACGCCGCCTCCATCGACTACGTCGCGGCGACCCAGCCGGACGGAACGGTCCGCGTGTACGTGTCGCAGGACAAGATCCGGGTGTCCGACGACGTCCAGCCGGACATCGACGCGATCCTCGCGGCCGACGACGAGCACGTCATGACCTGCTACGACTGCCACAACCGGGCGGGCCACTCGATCCCGAACCCGCGGACCAGCCTCGACTACGAGCTCTCGACGGGCGGCATCGACGCCACCCTGCCATACATCAAGCGCGAGGGCATGCGGCTGCTGTGGAGCAGCTACCCGGACGACGCGACGGCCGACCAGGAGATCGAGGGGCTCCGCGACTTCTACGCGGAGCAGTACCCGGACGTCTACCGGACCAAGGCCGCCCAGATCAACAGCGCCATCGACCGGATGCAGGTCCTGTACCGGCTGACGGCCTCGCCCGAGATGCGGGTGACGGCGCAGACGTACCCGGACCACCTCGGGCACACCGACTTCCCCGGCTGCTTCCGCTGCCACGACGGCGGCCATGTGCTGGTCGTGGACGGGGTCGCGACCGCCAAGACGATCCCCTCGACCTGCAACGCCTGCCACACGTTCCCGCAGCTGGGCCCGGCGGTCGCCAGCCTGCCGCTCGGCGAGCCGCCCAGCACGCACACCAGCGACACGCTGTGGGTGTTCAACCACAAGGACGTGGCGCCGGACCTCGACCCGGGCGGCAACAGCTGCGGCGAGTGCCACGCCCGCGACTACTGCGTCAACTGCCACGCCACCGGTGCCGTGACGGTGGATCACGACACGATGGCCACCAACCACGCCGCGGTGATCCGCGCGCAGGGCAACCAGGCCTGCGCCTACTGCCACCAGCCGGTGTATTGCGCCCGCTGCCACGCCGACCCGGTCCTGCCGGTGACCACCCCGTTCCTCCACGGGCCGCCGGACGAGTCCCAGCCGCTGCCCGGTGTCACACCAACCCCGCAGCCGGCGACGGAGGGCGCGGCGTGGCCCCTGGTCGCACGCCCCTGAGCCACGGAAGGAATGCGTCTCATGTCCATGCACCGCGACCCCGCCGACGCGCCCCGGTCTCGTCGCCTGCGGCGCCTGGGGGCGCCGGGCGCGATCGTGATCGCCCTGTCGCTCGTCGTGGGCGGCGCGACGGCCGGCTGCACCGGCCACGACGCCGCCGCCACGCCCGACGGAGCCACCGCACCGGGCGCTCCCGCCGCCGCCACGGACCCCGCGGTCGCCACGACGCCCGCGGCCGTGGCCGAGGCCCCGGTCCCGCTCGGGCACATGCACATGCCCACGGCGGACGAGGTCACGGCCACCTGGAAGGCGCGCCCGGACTACGTCGCGGCCCTGCCCGACGCGTGGCAGGCGGCCTACGCCTACGCGCTCGCGCGGCCGGACGTGCTGCAGTGGCTGCCGTGCTACTGCGGGTGCGTCGGGATGGGGCACCGGAGCAACCTGGACTGCTTCTTCCAGCGCCGCGAGGTCGAGGGCTTCTACGCCTACGAGGAGCATGCCTCGTACTGCGACATCTGCGTGGAGACCGCGAACCTCGCCCAGCAGCTGCTCCGCGAGGGCAGCACGATCGTCGCGGTCCGGGCCGCCGTCGACGCGCGGTTCGGGGGCACCGCGCCGGGCCAGGACATCCCGCTGCCACCCCTCTCCTGAACACCCCGGCGACGACGGGACGCCCTCCCCGCCGACGCCCTCCCGGAGGAGACCTGCGCCCGCCCGACCGACACCGGTCCGGGCGGGCGCAGACGCGTTTGGGGCGGCAGCCTCGGTCTCCGCGACGCGAGCCTCGGTCGTCGCGTCCGCCTTCGTCGCGGCGCGACGCGCCGTCCCGTCGCCGGGTCCGCGCCGCGGGTCATGCGCCGCCTATATCGAATCTGTATCGATCCGCACCTTGCCCCGCGGATCGTTGACCGGACAATGGCACGCAACCACTCATTCGCCCGCGGCGGACCGCATCCGCCGCCGAGGGAGCGATGGAGCCTGCGCCCGTCCCCGCGGCCGACGCGACGGTGACCCGGCACAGCCGGCGCCGCTTCCTTCGCTGGCTGGGCGGGTTGACCGTCGTCTCGACGATCGCGATGGTGACGACCCCCATCCTCGGCTTCCTCGTGCCGGCGAAGTCGGGGCGTACGGCAGCCGGCGGCAAGACCCTCGTCGGCACCACCGCCGACATCCCGCCCGGCGGCGGCAAGGTGGTCGCGATGGGCAGCACGCCCGCGATCGTCGTCAACACCGAGCAGGGCCTGCGCGCCTACTCCGCCATCTGCACCCACCTCGGCTGCGTCGTGGCCTGGAACGACCTCATCGGCGCCATCCAGTGCCCGTGCCACGACGGCCGCTTCAACCCGGCATCCGGCGCCGTGATCTCGGGTCCCCCGCCCGCCCCGCTGCCACCGCTCAACGTGTCGGTCGAGGGCGACCAGATCTTCCTCTCGGAGGCCTGAGATGGCCACCGAGCAGGCCACGGGCGGCAGCCCCCGGCGGACCGCACGCTGGCTCGATGACCGCACCCGGCTCGGGCCGGTCCTGGCGGCCATGCTCCACGTCCGGATCCCCATGACGGCCCGGACCTTCTACTTCGGGGGCATCGCCCTGTTCCTGTTCGGGATCCAGGTCGTGACCGGGACCCTGCTGGCGCTGTACTACAAGCCCACCCCCGAGGCGGCATACGAGAGCGTCCAGTTCATCACCAGCGACGTGAGCTTCGGCTGGCTGATCCGCAGCCTCCACCACTGGGCCGCCAACCTGATGATCCTGTTCGTGGTCCTCCACCTGCTGCGGGTGTTCTTCCAGGCGGCCTACAAGTTCCCGCGCGAGGTCACCTGGGTAGTGGGCTGCGGGCTCCTGCTGCTGACGCTGGGCTTCGGCTTCACGGGCTACCTCCTGCCCTGGGACCAGCGCGCGTACTGGGCGACGGTCGTGGGCACCGAGATCGCCGGCGGCGTGCCGGTCATCGGCGACTCGCTGCTGCTCCTCCTGCGAGGCGGCAGCGACGTGTCGGGCGCCACGATGTCCCGGTTCTTCGGCATCCACGTCCTGGTGCTCCCGCTGGCGCTCGGCGGGCTGCTCGCCGCGCACCTCGTGCTCGTGCACCAGCTCGGCCTGGCCAACCCGAAGAAGCCGGAGCCCCGCGTCCGGACGGCCGAGGCCGACGACGAGCCGCTGCGCCCGTTCTTCCCCCACTACATCCTCGACGAGGTCGTCGCCTGGTACGTGCTGCTCGCGGTGCTGGTCGTGCTCGCGTCGCTGTACCCGGCGGGCCTCGAGGAGCCGGCGAACATCCTCGATGCCGGGCACCCCAAGCCCGAGTGGTACTACCTCGCGGTCTACGAGATGCTCAAGTTCCTGCCCAAGGACATCGGCATCCTGGCGCCGATCGTCGGGCTCGGCGTCGTCATCGTCTGGCCGTTCCTGGACCGCAGCCCCGAGGTCCTCGCCCGGCGGCGCAAGGTCGTGGTCGGCGGCGCGACGCTGATCGTCCTGGCGCTCGTGTTCCTGACCTGGCGCGGCTATGTCGCCTGACACCCGCCGCCACCGGACACCCGTGGCCGCGACGCCCGCGCACCGGCTCCTGCGCCTCTCGGCGACCGCGCTGGTCGCGGCCGGGCTGTGGTTCGGGCTGGCGGTGACCGCGTCCGCGGAGGATCCCAGCGCCGCGCCGGGCGCGTCGGCGTCGGCGTCGGCGTCGGCCTCGGCCTCGGCGGTCGGCTCGGTCGTGGCCTCGCCCGGGGCGTCACCGAGCGCCGAGCCACTCGTGTCCGCCCCGCCCGTGCCCTCGCCCATCGCCCACCCGCCGGCCGGCGACACGAACGGCTGCTTCGACTGCCACTCGGCCGTCAACGACAAGCAGGCCGAGATCAGCGCCGCATGGGAGACGAGCGTCCACGCCGCCGCGGACGTGGGCTGCGCCGACTGCCACGGCGGGGACCCGCGGTCCGACCAGATCACCGTGGGCATGTCCACGGAGGCCGGGTTCCTCGGCTCCCCGGACCGGACGCAGACCGTCGGCGTGTGCGGCAGCTGCCACGCCAACGTCGAGGTCATGCGGCCCTACAACCTGCCCACCGACCAGTACGTGAAGTACTGGTCGAGCGTCCATGGCCAGCGCCTGGCCATCGCGAACGACACCCGGGTGGCCGTGTGCACCGACTGCCACGGCTCGCACGACGTGCGCAAGACGTCCGACCCGAACGCCAAGGTGTTCCCGCTCAACGTCCCGGAGCTGTGCGCGGGCTGCCACGCCGATGCGAAGCGCATGGAGCCGTACGGCATCCCGACCGACCAGTTCGAGATCTACTCCGGGAGCGTCCACGGCAAGGCGCTGCTCGAGGAGCAGGACGTCCGCGCCCCGAGCTGCGCGTCGTGCCACGGGTCGCATGACGCGAAGCCGCCGCGCGCGACCGAGGTCGTCGAGGTGTGCGGGAAGTGCCACACCGCCACCCAGGAGCTGTACGAGCAGAGCCGCCATGCGCAGCTCGAGCAGGCGGCACCGAAGTGCTGGACCTGCCACGGCACCCACGACGTCTCGCCGCCGGGCTCGCGGCTGTTCTTCCATCCCGAGACTCCCGACTACGAGTGCTCCACCTGCCACGACCTCGCGAACCGGACGCTGCGCCTGGAGATCGACCGGTTCGCCAACGAGGCCGACCGGCGCTGCGACACCTGCCACCACCCGGATTCGCAGATCTACGCCCAGGTGCAGGGGATCGCGGACGCGCTGGGCGGCGCCGAGGGCGCCTACGCGGCGGCCGGGCTGCGGATCGAGGACGCGGCACGGCTGGGGATGATCACCGCGGACGCGGAGGTCGGGCTCGCCCAGGCCAGGACGAGCCTGATCCAGGCCCAGGCCGCGGTCCATACCACCAAGCTCAAGCTGGTCTCGGACCTCTCGACCGACGCCCGGATCAAGGCCGACGAGGCGCAGGCGATGGCGATCGCCAAGGTGGACGAGAGCACGTTCCGGCGCCAGGCGATGATCGTGGTGCTGGCGCTCATCGCCCTGAGCGTGGTGTTCCTGGTCGTCATCAAGCGGCAGCTCGACCGCGAGCTCGAGGGCCGCTGACCGGGCGGCGCACGCGCCTCCGGCTCGGGGGGCCGGTCGGCGCCCGCTCCTCGCTCTGCCCGGCGCCCGCTCCTCGCTCAGGCCCCTTCGAGCGACACCCGGTCCGGCCGGGCGTAGACGTTGAAGCCGCTGCCGCGCAGGAAGCCGATCAGCGTCACCCCCAGGCGCTCCGCCGCTGCCACCGCCAGGTCGCTGGGTGCCGAGACCGCGGCCAGGATCGGCGCCCCGGCCACGGCCGCCTTCTGGACCAGCTCGAAGCTGGCGCGCCCCGACACGAGCACGATGCGCCCGTGGAGCGGCAGCTCGCCCGCGAGCAGCCGGCTGCCGACCAGCTTGTCCAGCGCGTTGTGCCGGCCCACGTCCTCGCGCAGGGCCACCAGCGTGCCGTCGGCCTCGAACAGGCCCGCGGCGTGGAGGCCGCCCGTGTGCTCGAACACGGCCTGGGCCTGGCGCAGCGTCGCGGGCAGGCCGAGCAGGGTGGCCGGGGTGACGAGCGGGCCGGGGGGGAGCGGCGAGCAGCGGACCTCCAGCTCGTCCAGCGACGCCTTGCCGCAGATCCCGCACGACGCCGTCGCGACGAAGTGGCGCTCCGCCACCCGCGAGGCATCGAACGGGTGCCCCAGGTGGACCGTCACCTCGTCGTCGGGCCGCGAGGTCGTGGCCGGGTCGCCGGTCGCGATCCGCACGATCTCGCCGGCCGCGTCGAGCAGCCCCTCGGTCCACAGGAACCCGGCCGCCAGCTCCGCCTCGTGGCCGGGCGTCCGCATCGTGACCGCCACGTCGACGGGGTCCTGGCCCGGGCCGCAGGCGCGGATCGCCATCGGCTCCTCGCCGGACAGGCGGTCCTCGCGCGCGTGCGCGGCCCCGTCGCGCCAGCTGGTCACGCGGACGCGGGTGGCCTGGCGCTCGAGGGAGGGGTCGCTGGGATCCGCGGACATCGTTGTGCGCGACTGTACCGCGGGACGTGGCGGCGGCCTCGTCTCACCGGGGCCCAGCGGGGTCGTGGACCGGAGGTCCATGAGATCCCGATTCGCGCGGCCCGGCGGGGCTGGAATCCCGGGTTCGTGGACGCTGGGTCAACGAATCCAGCGACGGAGGGGCCGAGTCGTCGCCTGCGCCCCGGCGATGCGCGTTCTCAAGGACTGTGAGTCCTCATCGCGGCCGGATGAGCCCATCCGGGTCATGCCTTTCGGGCTCGCTCACGGCACCGGTTCGCGCTCCAGGTAGACCGCGCTGCCGGTCGGCCGGAGGCAGTGCGTCATCGACATCGCCTGGAGGTAGCCACCGGCGTTGAGGATGGCGACGACCTCACCCTCGGCCACGTCGGGGAACGGGTAGTCCTCGGCGAACACGTCGCCCGCCTCGTTGATGTGCCCGGCCACCGTCACGACCCGGGTGCGCTCGCGGAGCGGGTCCCGCACGGGGAGGATCTCCTGCGCGTAGCGGTAGATGAAGTAGGCGCAGTTGACGTTCCAGCCGATGTCCAGGCCAATGAACGTGGTCCCGCCTCGCCGCTCCACGGTCACGACCTCGCCGAGCAGCACGCCGGCATCCTTCATCACGAGGTCGCCGGGCTCGAAGGCGGCCGTCACGCCGTACGGCGCGAGGTACCGCCCGACGAGCTGCGCGTAGGCATCCAGGTCGACCGGCCGCTCGCCGTCCCGGGCCACCCGGCCCACGCCGCCGCCTACGTTGACCTCGCGGATCGGGAAGCCGACCGCGAGCAGCCGGTCGAGGTGGCGAGTCGCCCGGGACAGGGCGGCCTCGAATCCGTCCAGCTGGTCGCCCAGCCAGCCCGAGCCCGCGTGGAAGTGGAGCGTGTCCACGATCAGCCCGTGCCGGCGGCAGGCGGCGATCGCATCGTCGAGGCGATCCGGTGTCACCCCGAACTTGGTCGGCCGGTCGCCGGCGTAGGCGAGGTGCTCGGTGTAGCCGGCGCCCGCGCCCGGGTTGACCCGGATGCCGACGGTCCGGCCCGGCGCGCGGCGACCCACCCGCTCCAGCTGGCTGACCGCGTCGAGGTTGAGGCGGATCGGGTGGGCCAGCAGGGTGTCGAGGTCGCGGTCGGAGACGTTGGTGCCGGTGTGGCTGATCTCCTCGGCCTGCCAGCCGTTGGCGAGGGCGTGGAGCACCTCGCCCGGCGAGCAGGCGTCGATGCCGATGCTGCCCGGCTCCCCCGGCCCGCCGAGGCCGCGCAGGACCGCCAGGATCCGAGGGTCGGGCGCCGCCTTGAGCGCGAACCGGACGACGTGGGGCACGCCCGCCCGCTCGAGCGCCCCCTGGAGCGCTCGGACGTTCTCGACCGGCCGCGCCATGTCGTACGCGAACAGCGGGGTCCCATGCTCGCGGGCGAGCGACTCGAGATCGGCGCCGTTGAGCGACAGGCGCCCGTCGACGGCGTCCAGCCCGGGGCGGCGCCACCACGCGGGTGCGGGAACCGGGGCCACGGATGCCGGCGAGGCCGGGGCGGGCACGACGTCCGGTCCGGGTGTGTGGCCCGGCGTGGCCGGGGCGGGGATGACGTCTGGTCCGGCTGCCGACACCGGCGAGGCCGTGGGTCCGGCGGGTGGGCCGGCGGTGCGGCCGGCGGACGGCTCGACCGTCACCGGCGCGCGCCGCGGGCGGCCAGGATCGCCCGGCGCTGGGCCGGGTCGGCGAACGGGTCCGGGCCCTCGGCGACGGGCGTGCCGATGGCCTGGAGCAGCCGCTCGGTGGCCACGGCGACCTCGTCCACCGCCGCCCGGAAGGCGGCCTCGTTCCGCGCCGACGGCGCCCGGAACCCGCTGATCTTGCGCACGTATTGGAGGGCGGCGGCCTGCGCCTCGCCGGTGGTGGCGGGGGCCTCGTCGCCGCGGCGGAGCTGGCGGATGCTGCGACACATGCCGCGCAGCGTACCTCCGCGACTCAACGAGGGTCGGCGGCTTGATTCGCCGCCGCGGCGGCGGCCGGCGCCAAGCCCGTTCCCCGCGCGGCGTGGACTCATAGTCCATGAGACCGCGAATCCCGGTCGCTCTGGGCCACGGTTCCTGGATTCCATGGACCTGGAGTCCACGCGATCACGCATAGTCCGGCCGCATCCGCGATTCGATGCGTGGATTCATGGACCTTCAGTCCATGCCGCGGCATCGACGCCACCCGCCTCCGCCGGAGACCACGCCGCGCGCCTGACGCGACGGAATCCGGTGCACGGACGCCCTCGGCGGACTGGACGCGGCGGCGTCCGCGGGGCACCATAGGTCCCGGCCACAATTGGCCGGGGAATCATCGGGGCCGGGTTCGACGGAGCCCGGCCTCGTTTTCTGCCCGGCGGCGGGCCACAGAGCCGGGCCGGCAGAGCCGCGGAGCCGGCCGCACCGCCGGCCGACCTGCCGGGCCGCCGAGACGGGCCGCAGAGCCGCGGCGCCGGGCCGCAGAGCCGGCGACGTGCCGAGCCCGCACCGCCCGGCGGCTGGCCCCGCCGCTCCCCTCAGTCCCCGCCCGCGCCCGCCAGCGACGACCGCAGCAGCGCGCGCTGGAGCGCCAGGAAGACCAGCACCACCGGGATCGACATCAGCAGCGCGTGCGCCGCCGTCCCGCTCCAATTCGAGGTGAAGAAGCCGGTCGTCGCCATCGCCAGCACCATCGCCAGGGTCACGTTCTGCGACGAGTCGATGAACAGCCAGGCCAGTGCGAACTCCGTGTATCCGAGCAGGAACGCGACCAGGGCCGCGACCAGGATCGAGGGCATCGCGAGCGGCAGGGTGATCGTCCGGAAGGCCGTGAACCGCGTGGCGCCGTCCACGAACGCGGCCTCCTCGAGGTCCGCCGGCACCGCCCGGAACGCCGCCCGCATCAGCCACACGCACAGTGGCAGCGCGAACGACGCGTACAGGATCGCCAGGGCCAGCGTCGAGTCGCGCAGCCCGAACGCCTCGAGCGCCGGCACGGACCGCTCCACGGTCACGAACAGGATGAACAGCGGCGTGGCCAGTGCGATCGGCGGCAGGAACGCGCCCAGCAGGATCCCGACCAGGCCCGCGTCGCGCCCGGGGAACCGCATCCGCGCGAAGGCGTACGCCGCCGATGCCCCGAACACCAGCGACGCGATCGCCGCCGACCCCGAGACGACCAGGCTGTTGCGGAGCAACGTCACGAAGTCGGGCGGGTGGTCAGTCCGCACGATCGCCTCGACGAACCGGTCGAGCGTCGGCTGCACCGGCAGCGGGTGGAACCCCTCCGGGTAGCCGATCAGCGAGCCGTCGGTCGCCATCAGCACCAGGGTCCAGATCGGGAGCAGCACGAACAGCCCCACCACGACGAGGAAGCCCTGGCGGGCGAGGTGGCCGCGGCGGCTCAGGCGGCGCATCGCGGCCTCACGCGAACGCCACCCGCTCGGCCCGCGAGCGCCAGCGGAGGAACCACACGACCACCAGCGCGAGGCCGACCAGCGTGAGCACGTTGATCGCGGCGCTCACCGCGTAAAGCCCGGCGCCGCTGGTGGAGTTGAACACGTAGAAGCTGAACGTCGCCAGGGTCGTGGTCGCCTCCGGCGGGCCGAGGACGTAGAACAGGTAGAACTGGTTGAACTGCGCGATCCCACGGACGATGAACGCGGCGCCCAGCAGCGGCAGCAGCAAGGGCAGCGTCACGTCGCGGAAGGCGCGCCAGCGGCCGGCGCCGTCGAGCTCGGCCGCCTCGGACACGGCGCGCGGGATGGTGCGCAGGCCCGCCGTCGCAACCAGCATCCACAGCGGCCAGCCCATCCACGTCGACGCGACCAGGAGCACGAGCAGCGCAAGGTCCGGGTGCATGTTCCAGGGCACGGAGCCGCCGACGAGCTGCGCCAGGAGGCCCTGCTCGGGGTGGACGAGGTTGCGCCAGCCCACCGCGCCCACGACCTCGGGGATGGCCCACGGCAGGATGAACAGCGTCCGCCACGCCGACGCGAACCGCAGGCCGCGCCGCTCCAGCACCACGGCGACCGCGATCCCCAGCGCCGCCTGCAGCCCGACCGAGAGGATCATCCAGAGCACCGAGAAGGCGGGAAACATCGCGCTGCTGTTGCCGCCCAGCCACAGGCCGCCGAGGAAGCCGGTGAGCAGGTCGTCGCCGACGTAGTTGACCTCGTGCGCCTGCGTTCGGAGGTCGAACGGGACGGCCGGGATCTGCCCGCTGAGCCCGCCGACGGCCTCGCGCATCACCCCGCCGTCGATCCCGTCGCGCAGCGACGACAGCCGCAGGTCCGTGAGCGACATCAGCGTCTCGTAGGCGAGCGGGATGAGCGCAAGCAGGAGGAACCCCACCACCCCGGGCAGCAGCCATGGCGCCGCCAGCCGCAGGTCCCGGAGGCCGGCGCGCAGGCCGCGCCGAGGCCCGCGGGTGGGGGCGGGCCGGACGCCGCTCCCCCGGCCGCCCTCGACGCCCCTCCCCGCGCGCCCGAACCTGTCCCCGACCCGGCGGGCCACGCCCCGCAGCCACCGACCGACGGGCGCGAGGGCGAGCCGCGTCCCGTACCCCGCCGACAGCGAGAGCGGCGCCGACAGGACGAGCACGTACTGCGGCCACTTCGTCGGCCAGGCGATCAGGAAGGCGAAGGCGATGACCAGCCACAGGCCGAACACGCGGTGCTGCCGCCACATCGTCCGCAGGCCGACGGCCGCGAGGATCGCGATCGGCAGGTCGAGGGCCACGAGGAACGTGCCGCGCTCGTGGAACGGCACCGAGCCCATCAGCCACACCAGCGGCTGCCACGCGGGCCAGCCCGTGGCCTGCACGGCCTCGCTGGTCGCGTAGCCGCCGTGGTAGGTGAGCGACGCGCCCAGCCGCCCGATGGGATCCGGCCACAGGTAGGGGTTCGCCGCCAGGAACACGGCCACGCCCAGCAGGGCAAAGGCGCCCACCGGCGCCAGCCAGCGCGCGATCGCGGCCGGCCGGCGACGCTCGGAGGGCTCCGGGCGCGTGCGCCACAGCCAGTCGGCCATGATCGCCAGGCCCGCGACGCCGTACAGGTACTTGCCGGCGCAGGCAAGCCCGAACGCGACGGCGGCCGCCGCGATCCATGCCCGTCGCCGACGGCTGCCGGCCGGGACGTGGTTGGCGGCGACCCAGGCCAGCACGGCGACGAGGGCGAACAGCGCCGGCACCGACTCGAGCATCACCTGGCTCGTGTACTTGATCGACCACGTGTGCACGGCCAGCCACAGGCCGCCGACCGGCGACAGCAGGCCCAGCGCGAGCGCCGTCGCCGCCCCGCACACGGCCTGCACCGTCCGGGCGACGGTCAGGTGCGGCTCGGGGAGGTCGCTCGCCGGCGGCGCCGTCGTCGGGCGGTCGGGGATCTCCTCTGCCGACGGCAGCGGCCACAGCGCGAGCCCGGTGACGATCGTGGACAGCTGCGGGTGCTCGGACCGGTAGCTCTCGCGCAGCAGCACGCCGGGGTCGCCGGCCTGGAGCCCGGTGGCGTAGGCCTGCCCCGCGCGCAGGTAGTCGTCCTCGTCATAGTCGATCGGCAGGACGTTGACCGCGAGCAGCCGCAGGCCCAGGGCGAGGATGCCCACGGCGAGGGCACCGGCGGCGACGAGCCCGACGTGCGCGAGTGCGGCCCTGCGGTCCATCGAAGCCGAGTCTAGGCGCTCGTCGCGGGTGCCGCGGGGCCCGTCCGGCGGTGCGGCCGCGGCGTATCCTCGAGGCGATGGACCGCTGGCAGACGATCATCGAGCCGTTCCGGATCCACGCGGTGGAGCCCATCCGCCTGACCACCGAGGCGGAGCGCGAGCGGGCCCTCGAGGCCGCCGGCTGGAACCTGTTCAACCTCCATGCGGACGACGTCCTGATCGACTTCCTGACCGATTCGGGGACCGGCGCGATGAGCCGGGACCAATGGGCCGCGATCCAGCACGGCGACGAGAGCTACGCCGGCAGCCCCAGCTGGTACGCGTTCCTGGAGGCCGTCCAGGCGCTGTTCCCGTTCCGCCATGTCATCCCCACCCACCAGGGCCGGGCGGCCGAGAAGATCCTGTTCAGCGCGATCGGCGGGCCGGGCAGGGTCATCCCCAACAACACGCACTTCGACACGACGCGGGCCAACGTCGAGTACACGGGCGCCGAGGCCCTCGACCTCGTGATCCCCGAGGGGCGCGAGCCGGCCACGATCCATCCGTTCAAGGGCAACATGGACGTGGCGGCGCTGGAGCGGTTGCTCGCCGAGCGCGGCGACGACGTCCCGGTGGTGTTCGTCACCATCACCAACAACTCGGGCGGCGGCCAGCCGGTGAGCCTCGCCAACCTGCGTGCCGTCCGCGAGGCCTGCGATCGCTTCGCCAAGCCGCTGTTCCTCGACGGCTGCCGGTTCGCCGAGAACGCCTGGTTCATCAAGGCCCGCGAGCCCGGGCAGGGGCACCGGCCGGTGGTGGACATCATCCGCGAGGTCGGTGGGCTCGCCGACGGGATGACGATGTCCGCCAAGAAGGACGGGCTGGCCAACATCGGCGGCTGGCTGGCGCTCAACGACGACGACCTCGCGGAGCGCTGCCGCAACCTGCTGATCCTGACCGAGGGCTTCGTCACCTACGGCGGCCTGGCGGGCCGCGACCTCGAGGCGATCGCCCAGGGGCTGCGCGAGGTCGTGGACGAGGACTACCTGCGCTACCGGATCCGGTCCACCGCCTACCTCGGCGACGCGCTGGACGCGGCGGGGATCCCGCTGGTCAAGCCGTTCGGCGGGCATGCGGTCTACCTCGACGCCCGGGCCCTCCTCCCCCACGTCCCGCCGCTCGAGTACCCGGGGCAGGCGCTGGCGGTGGAGCTGTATCGCGCCGGCGGCATCCGCGGCTGCGAGATCGGGACCGTGATGTTCGGGCGTCACCCCGACGGGACCGAGACGCCGGCGGCCATGGACCTGGTCCGGCTCGCGATCCCGCGCCGGACGTATACCCAGAGCCACGTGGACTACGTGATCGAGGTCGCGCGCGACGTGGCCTCGCGGGCGGCATCGCTGCGCGGCTTCCGGATCGTGAAGCAGCCGGCCCAGCTGCGGCACTTCACGGCGACGTTCGCGCCGCTGGCCTGATCGCGGGTCGCCAGCCCGGACCCGCCCCGCCGGAGAGGCTTGCGCGACCGGCTACCGTGTGGCGATGGGCAGCGTCCACGAACCGGCCCGCACCCCCGTTCGCGAGCCCCGGCCGGCCCGCGAGCCAGCCCCGGTGACCCTCGGCCACGGGTTCGACGTCGCCCTCAACCCCAGGACGCTGGGCGCCCTCCTCGCCGGCGCCGACCGGGGGACCAGCGAGCGCCTGATCGGCGCGCTCCAGCGCCGCCACGGCAACGCCGCCGTCGGGCGGCTGGTCTCGGGCGCGGGGCTGCCCGTGCAGCGGTGGGCGGTGACCCTGGCCGCCGGCACCACGGACTGCGGCGTCGTCGTCAACTTCCTCAACGCCAACAGCCCGCACCGGGCGTCCAGCGGCTGGGCCAAGACCAACGTGCGCTTCTCATGGGGCGGCGATCCCGCCTACACCGAGGCTGACGGGGTGATCACGGCCACCGTCGCCAACCCCACGGTGACCAGGACCGTGAGCGTCGACATGCCGGTGTGGGCGCCCACGGACCCCGCAATGGCGAGCGCATGGACCGCGATGACCACCAGCCTGCGCGCCCACGAGGCACGGCACGAAGGGATCGCGACCACCTGGGAATCGACGCTTCGGACGAACCTCACGTCGCTGTCCGTGACCGTGCCCAACCGGACGCTGGCGGCCTTCAATGCCGCGGTCCAGGCGGAGTGGAACGGCTGGCTGGCGCAGCACCAGGCGGACCAGGTCGCGATCGACCCGTTCACCGCGCTGCTCGACTGCTCGGGGGGCGAGGAGGAGACCGGCGAATCGGGGGAGAGCGGGGCGTCCGGAGGGGGTGGCGTGCCGGGCGACCTTGCCGGCCTCGAGGGAGAGCCCGACCTCGGCGGCCCGTAGGCTCCCGCCGGCGTCGCGGGATCAGCCGCCGCCGCGGTTCCCCCAGCGCCACTCGATCGGACCCGTGTAGCAGTGGTCGAGGTACAGGCACAGGCCGCGCGAGAGGTCCCACTGGCGCCCGGCGACGTACGGGCCCCGGTCGATGACCGGGACCGTGACCTGGCGGCCGTTGGCCGGGTTGCGGAACGTGACCAGCGTGCCGCACGGCAGCGTCCGATGGGCGACGCCCATGATCGTCCTGGTGTACGTCTGGCCGCAGGCGGTGCCACTGCCGATGAACCCCGGGCCGTACCAGCTGGTCTCGGGGTCGTAGCGCCAGTAGTTCTTGAGGTACTCGCCGATCCGCGGCGCCGGCTGGTCGATGTCGGGCCGTGACGGGGTCACGGCGGCGCGGCCGGGCTCGACCAGCGCCGTATCGGGCCCGAGCCAGCCGGCCGAGCGCGACGCCACGTCGATCGAGGGAATCGCCGTCGCCGGAGAACCGGCGGGCAGCGCAATCGACACGGCGCGCATCGACGCCGGATCGACTGTCCGGGCGGAGCTCGGGGCACTCGAGCCCGCGGGTTCAGGTAGGGCGACCAGGGCGGACGCGGCCATGAGGGCCGCGATCGCGGCGATGAGCCTGGTGCGCACGATCTGGATGGAGACTACCGGAGCCTGTCAACTCCGGCACGTGCCGTGCGACGCACCCGGGCAGGGCCGGTGGATCCGCCGTCGCGCATCACCGGATGCGGTACTGGATCATCCCCGTGTAGCAGTTGTCGAGGTATCGGCAGGTGGCGCGCGACAGGTCCCACATCCGGCCCGCCACGTACGGGCCGCGGTCGATGACCCGCACCGTGATCGTGCGGCCGTTCCTCGGGTTGCGGAAGGTGACCCGGGTGCCGCACGGCAGCGTCTTGTGGGCGACGCCGAGGATCGTCCTGCTGTAGGTCTGGCCACAGGCCGTCCCGTTGCCGTAGAAGGCGGATCCGTACCACGAGTACTCCGCGCGTCGCCAGGCTGGCTTGGCCTCGGCGCGGATCGGCGGCGGTGGCTGGTCGACGGCGGGGCGAGCCGTCACGGCCGGCCCGGCCCCGGGCTCGCGGATGGCGGCGGCGGGATCGAGGCGGCCGGCGGATGCCGAGCCGGGATCGGGGTCGGGGATCGTCGTCGCCGTGCCCAGCGGGCGATCGATGACCAGTGGCACGAACGCGCCGGGATCGATGGTCCGGAGGGGGCCGGGTGCCTGCGTGGCGGCGGGTCCGGCCGTGGCGACCAGGGCGGCCGCGGCGATGAGCGCCGCGGCCGC
>JBFMAT010000025.1:0-55819 GCA_040755495.1 Chloroflexota bacterium | reverse complement strand
CTGTCCCTCGCCCCGCGCCTGCCCGCGTTCGCCGCCTGGCGGCCGGGGTTCGAGCTGGCGGCCGGCGCGGCCGGCGTCTACCTCGTGTCCGTGGCCGTGGTGGACGCCTTCCAGCGGATGGTCGGCGGCCAGGTCGCGGTCGAGGAGCTGGCGAAGCAGGCCCAGGTGGCGCTGAGCGTGGCCTGGACCGCGATCGGCGCCGCGGCCCTCGTCGCGGGGCTGGCCGGGCACCGGCCGATGCTCCGGCACGCCGGCTTCGGGCTCCTGGGGCTGGCGACGGCCAAGGTGTTCGTCATCGACCTCGCGGCCCTGGACGTGGCCTACCGCGCCCTGGTCCTCGGCGGGCTGGGCGTCCTGCTGCTCCTGTCGGCCTACCTGTTCACGCGCTTCCGCGGCCCCCGGTCCGGCGCGTCCGGGATCACCGGCGGGCCGCGGCCGGCCGGCTGACGGGGTCACGGCCGGGCGCCGGACGGCGCCGCCGGGTGCCGCGCCCCCGATGGGCGGGGCGCGGATCGGCGGCGCCCTGTATCATCCCGCCCCGATGCGACGCACCGGCCCGATCCTGATCATCGTCATCGGCCTGTTGGCCCTGTTCGTCGATTTCGTTCCGTTCTCCATCCCGAGCGCCGACGGCACGAGCCGGCGGCTCGAGACCGTGCTCGGCCTCGACCTCCGCGGCGGGCTCCGGGTCGAGTACCAGGTGCTGCCCGCCGAGGGCAAGACGCCGAGCCTCCAGGACCTCGCCGTGATGAAGCAGATCATCACGAGCCGGGTGGACAAGTCGGGCGTCGCAGAGGCGCAGGTCGTCGTCCAGGGCAGCGACCGGATCGTGGTCGAGATGCCGGGCGTGCAGAACGCGGACCAGATCCGCTCGCTCGTCGGGACGACGGGACGGCTCGACTTCGTGCCGCTGGGTAGCACCCAGATGTCCGACGGCCAGGAGGTGGACCTCGAGGCGTTCCCGCCGCTGTTCTCGGGCGATCAGATCGCGAGCGCCTCCATCGGCGCCAACGAGACCGGCCTGCGGACCGTGAACTTCGTGCTCAAGGACCCCGGCAAGACGCTGTTCGCCGACTACACCCGGGACCACGTCGGCGACTACTTCGCCATCGTCCTCGACAGCAAGGTCATCAGCGCCCCCGTGATCCAGGGGTCGATCCCCAACGGCCAGGTCGAGATCAGCCAGAACGGGATCGGCGGCTATCCGCTGGCGGACGCCCAGAACCTGGTCACGATCCTCCAGTTCGGCCAGCTGCCGTACCCGCTGGTGGAGCTCGCGAACACGACCGTCAGCCCGACGCTCGGCGAGGCGTTCCTGCGCGAGAGCCTGGTGGCCGGGTTCATCGCGATCCTGATGGTCATGTTCTTCATGATCGTCCACTACCGGCTGCCGGGCGTCATTGCGAGCGGCGCGCTGATCTACTACGCGCTCGCCGTGTACGCGCTGTTCCGGCTGATCCCCGTGACGCTCACCCTGGCCGGGATCGCGGGCTTCGTCCTCACCGTCGGCATGGCGGTGGACGCGAACATCCTGATCTTCGAACGGGCGAAGGAGGAGCTGCGGACGGGCAAGAGCCTGCCGGCGGCGATCGAGGCGGGCTTCAACCGGGCCTGGAACTCGATCCTCGACTCGAACGTGTCGAGCCTGATCACGGCGCTGATCCTGTTCCTGTTCGGGTCGTCGGTGATCCGCGGCTTCGGCCTCACGCTGATCGTGGGCGTCCTGGTCTCGATGTTCACCGCGATCACCGTCACGCGCACGGTGCTGCGCATCGTCGTCGCGCAGCCGTGGGCGCGGAAGGCGTGGATGTACGGGGTCACCGAGGAGGAGTTCCTCGCCCGCCCGCCGTCCGCCCGCGCGGCCCTTCGAGGAGAGGCGCGCTCGCGTGTTTGACGTCATCGGGAAGCGCAACTGGTTCTTCGCGTTCTCCCTCGCGATCATGATCCCGGGCCTGATCTTCATCATCCTGGGACCCCTCACCGGCGGCAAGGTCGGCCTCCAGTTCGCCATCGACTTCACCGGCGGCACCGTGTGGTCGATCGCGTTCGAGGACCCGGACATCACCCCCGCCGAGGTGAAGGCGGTCATCGCGGGCCAGGGCCTCGACTCGAGCGTGACCAAGGGCGGCGACGGCTACTTCGAGATCCGGACCGAGGAGGTGGGCCTGCTGCCGCCCGCGCCGTCGCCCACGCCCGTGCCGACGGCGGAGCCCTCGGCCTCCGCGTCCGCCTCCGCATCGGCCTCGCCGGCGGCGAGCCCGAGCGCACCGGCCAGCCCCACCCCGGCGGCCTCGGCCTCGGCGTCACCCGCGGCCTCGACCTCGCCGGGCGCGAGCGCCAGCCCCGCCGCGAGCCCCAGCCCGGCACCCAGCCAGACCGCCGCACCGAGCCCGTCCGCCGCACCGAGCGCCAACCCGTCCGGTTCCGTCGCCCCGCCGTCGCCCGGTGCGAGCGTGGCGCCCAGCCCGTCGCCGGTCCCCGGCGGCAACCTCCCGACGACCGGCCGCCTGGGCGAGATCCGCGTCGCGCTCGAGGATGCGCTGGGGCCGATCGCCGCGCAGCGCTCGCTGTCCACGGTCGGCGCGGTCGTGTCCAGCGACCTGATCACCCAGGCGCTGATCCTGATCCTCGTCGGCTCGATCGGGATCCTGCTCTGGATCACCTATCGGTTCCGCGACGTGAAGATGGGGGTGACGGCGCTCGTCGCGCTGGTCCACGACGTGATCGTGGTCGTCGGCGCGTTCGCCATCCTGGGCACGCTGATCGGCATCCAGGTCGACAGCCTGTTCGTGACCGCGATGCTGACCGTCATCGGCTTCTCGGTCCACGACACGATCGTGGTCTTCGACCGGGTCCGCGAGAACCGCGCCCGGCACGCCGGCGAGCCGTTCGACCGGATCGTCAACCACTCGATCCTGCAGACCTTCGGCCGGTCGATCACGACCAGCCTGACGGTCGTGATCACGCTGCTCGCGCTGCTGCTGTTCGCGGGCGAGGCCATCGGCACGTTCGTGCTGGCGCTGCTGCTGGGCATCGTGTCCGGCACCTACTCGTCGATCTTCAACGCGAGCCCGCTCCTCGTCGTGTGGCACGAATGGGAGGACCGCAAGCGGGCGCGCGAGAACGCGGCCCGCCCGGGCCGTCGCGCGACCACGTGATCCTGGGGCCCGGCGCCCGCCGGGACCCGATGATCGCCTCGCTGCCCGGTCCCCGGGACCGGACCCCCGTCCCGTTGCCCGGCGGTGAAGTCGCCGATGAGCCGGACGTGGCATGCTCCGGCCGATGATCGAACCCCGTCACCGCTGGGTGTTCCCGGAGCCGCTGCGCGTGTCCCCCGAGCTGCGCGACGCCGCACGCGAGCAGGGCCTGGGCACGTTCGCGGTCACGGTGCTGGCGCGTCGCGGGATCGCGGATCCGGCCGCGCTGGCGGCATTCCTGGGCCCGGCCCGCGCCGGCCTCCACGACCCCCGCCTGCTGCCGGACGCGGACCGCCTGCTGGCGCGGGTCTCGGCCGCCCGGGCACGGGGCGAGCGGGTGATGGTGTTCGGGGACTTCGACGCGGACGGCCTGACCGGGCTCGCCCAGCTGGTGCTCGCGCTCCGGCGGCTGGGCATCGACGCCGTGCCGTACGTCCCGTCGCGGGTCGAGGAGGGCCACGGGCTGTCGATGGCCGCCGTGGACACGGCCGTGACCGGCGGCCTGACGCTGATCGTGACCGTCGACACCGGGTCCACGAGCGTGGCCGAGGTCGCCGCCGCCTGCGACCGCGGGATCGACGTCGTGATCACCGACCACCACCGGTTGCCAGAGGTGCTGCCGGCGGCCGTCGCCCTGGTCAACCCGCACCGCGCGGATTCCGCGTACCCGGACCCCGGGCTGTCCGGCAGCGGCGTCGCGTTCACCGTGGCCCGCCTGCTGCTGGGCGAGCTGCTGGCCGCCGAAGCCGATGCGCTCGAGCTGGCGGACCTGGCCACGATCGGGACGGTCTCGGACGTGGTGCCGATCCTGGGCGAGAACCGCGCCATCGCGCGGCTGGGGCTGGAGCGGATGCGGACCGCCCCGCGACCGGGGATCGCCGCCCTCCTGGCGCGGGCCGGGATCGCGCCCGGTGCCGTGGACCTCGAGGACGTCGGGTTCGCGCTCGCTCCCCGCCTCAACGCCGCGGGCCGGGTGGGGGAGGCCCTCGATGCGGCCCGCCTCCTGCTCGCCGGCACGCCCGAGGAGGCGGAGGCGCTGGCGGCGACGCTCGAGGCCGCGAACGGGACCCGCCGGGACCTGATGCGCACGGCGATCGCCGAGGCCCGCGCGGCGCTGGGCCTCCCGGACACGGGCCAGGTGCCCGGCCAGCAGCCGCTGTTCGACATCCCGGTCGAGGCGGCCGGCTCGATCCGCGTCGGCGGCGGCCCGGACGCGCCCGCCATGCTCGTCCGCGGCCCGTGGCCGGTGGGCATCGTGGGCCTGGTTGCCGGCCGCCTCGCGGACCAGACGGGCCGTCCCGCCGTCGTCGCCACCCCGCTCGGGCCGGTGCTCCGCGCGTCCTGCCGGAGCGACGGGCGGCTGGATCTCGCCGCGGCGCTGGCCGGGTGCTCGGACCTGTTCATCCGCCACGGTGGCCATGCCGCCGCCGCCGGCTTCGAGCTGCCCGAGGACCGCTGGGAGGCCTTCGTGGAGCGCTTCCTCGCCCTCGCCGCGGCCGCCGCCCCGGAGGACCCGCGGACCACGCTCGGGGTGGACCTCGCGCTGCCCGCGGCCTACGTGGACTACGGCCTGTTCCGGGACCTGGCCAGGCTCGCCCCGTGCGGGGCGGGAAACCCGGAGCCGCTGGTGGCCGTCCTCGGGCTCATCGTGCAGCGCGTCCGGGCCGCCAACGGCGGCCACACCCAGCTCGTCCTGCGCCGGGACCGCGACGTCCTGGACGGGATCGCGTTCGGCCGCCCCGACCTCGCGGCGACCCTCGCCGAGGGCGACCGGGTGGACGTCGTGGCGCGCCTGGCCAGCCGCGTGTTCGGCGGCCTCGAGACGCTGCAGCTCGAGGTGCGCGACGTCGCGGCCTCCGGCACCCACCCCCGCGCCGCCGAGGTGCTGGCGCGCGCGGCCGGCCGGGCGGGCGCCGTGCCGGTCGGCCCCGGGGCCGCGGCGCTCGTGCCCGGAGGTGGCGCATGACCCGCTCCGGCGGCGGGGGGCGACCCGCCCGTGGACCCCGCCCGGTCCGCGACCCGTACGGCCTGCTGCCGGCCGGGACGCCCGTGGCGGCCGTCCTGTCGGTCGTCGGGCTGCTCGTCATCGCGCTGGCCACCGTCTCGCTCGCGAACGGCGACCTGCCGCTGACGGCCGATGGCGGCGGTCCGGACGGCTCCGGCGGCCCGGGGATCGTCACGCGGACGCCCACGCCGTCGAACGTGATCGTCATCCCGGACGACCCGCTCGCGGACGTGCCCGGCACGATCGTGTATGTCAAGGCCGGGAACGTGTGGCTGCAGAGCGGGCGTACGGTGCGCCAGCTGACCACCGGCGGCCGGGACTCGATGCCCTCGTTCTCGCCCGACGGGGAGGCCGTGGTCTTCGTCCGGACGCGGCAGGTCAACGGGTACTGGACGGTGGATGGCGTGGGCAAGGACTACCGGCTCGAGGTGCCGTCGATCATGACCGTCCCGACGGCGGGCGGCGACGCGACGCGGATCCTGGACGGGATCGTGGACCCGTCCGGGCGCCGGAAGTGGCAGGGCTGGATCCGCCAGCCAGTGATGTCGCCGGACGGCAAGACCATCGCGCTGGCGACGGACCTGCCCGACCCGACGACCAGCGACGTCGTGCTCAAGCTGTACACGCTGCGGACGAACAAGATCACCAACCTCGGCCTGTCGCAGCAGATGCCGCTGGGCCACCAGGACCCCGCCTGGCGCCCGGACGGCGCGCGGCTACTGTACGTCCGCAACGACCGGGACGGCGCCAAGGGGGCGCCCCGGATCTACAGCTACAACCCGTCCACCAAGAAGACCGCCCCCGTGACGGCGCCCGGCTACCTCCACCCGTCGTGGTCGCCCGACGGACGCTACATCGCGGCCACCAAGACGAGCGCCTTCGGCACGGACGTCGTGATCCTCGACGCGGCCACCGGCGCCGAGCTGCTGCGCCTGACCAGCGACGGCGACTCCTGGGCGCCCACCTGGTCGCCGCGCGGGGACCAGGTCGCGTTCCTCCACGTCTCCGGCCAGGTCGTCGACCTCCGGCTCGCCCAGCTGGAGGGCAGGGCGCCCGCCTGGACGGTCAAGGAGACGATCGACATCACGACCAGCGCCGGCCTCGACAGCCTGTCCCGCCCCGACTGGTTCATCTCCGCGGACGAGCTGCCGGCCAGCCCGGCGCCGTCCGTGTCGCCCGGCGCGTCGCCGTCCGGGTCGTGACCGGGTCCTACCTCGAGCGGCTGGCGGCACGCAGCGCAGCGGCGGGCACGGTCCTGTGCCTGGGCATCGACCCCGATCCGGCGGCCCTGCCGGCCGGGTTCCCGGCGACCCTCGTGGGCGTCGAGCGGTTCGCCCGGCTGGTCCTCGAGGCCGCGCTGCCATCGGCGGCCGCGGTCAAGCCCAACCTGGCGTTCTTCGAGGCCTACGGCAGCGCCGGGCTGGCCGCGCTCGAGCGGCTGCGAACGCTCGTGCCGCCGGACGTTCCCGTCGTGGCCGACGCGAAGCGCGGCGACATCGGATCGACCGCCGCCCGCCAGGCGGCGGCGCTGTACGACGCGCTGGGCGCGGACGCGGTGACCGTCAACCCGTACCTCGGCGAGGACGCGGTCGCGCCGCTCCTCGAGCGCGGCGACCGGTTCGCCTACGTCCTGTGCCGGACGTCCAACCCGGGTGCCGGCGAGCTCCAGGGCCTGCAGGTCACCGCCGACGAGGCCACGAGCGCGCCCGACGAGCCGCTCTGGGCGCGCGTCGCGCGCCGTGCCGCGACGTGGGGCCCGGGCGGGACGGTGGGCCTCGTGGTCGGGGCCACGGCGCCCGACGAGCTGGCGGTGGCCCGGGCGATCGCCCCCGGCCTCGCGTTCCTGGTGCCCGGCGTGGGCGCCCAGGGCGGCGACATCGGACCCGTGCTGGCGGCCGGCCCGGCCACCGCCGCGCCGGCCGGCGGACGCCCCGGCGGGGGACTGCTGGTGAACGTGTCGCGGGGCATCGCGCGGGCCGCCACGGACCCATCGGCGGGGGCGCCACGGGACCCCGCGGAGCGGCTGGCGGAGGCCGCCCGTGCGTGGGCCGCGAGGCTCCCTGTGCTACCCTAGCCGGCCACGGGCCGGCCCCGACGAGGCCCGACCCCGTCACGAGGTCGAACACAGGACATGCCGTTCAACATCGGACCCGGTGAGCTCATCATCGTCCTGATCATCGCGCTCATCGTCGTCGGCCCGGGGAAGCTCCCGGACGTCGGTTCGGCGCTCGGCAAGAGCATCCGGGAGTTCCGCAAGGCCGCCTCGGACGTCAAGGAGACGACCAGCCTGGAGGCGCCCAAGCCCGCGCCGGCCCCGGCACCCGCGCCCGCCGCCCCGGCCGCGGCTCCGGTGCCGCCGGCGGCCCCCTCGGTGGACGCCGCGCCGGCGACGGTCCCGGCCCCCGGTGAGCCCGTCGCGGCGACCGTGGGCGCCGACACCGACGAGCAGGTGACGATCTAGGCCCCGCCGGCCACCGCCAGCACCGCCCGCCATGGCCGATGCCGATGCCGTCCGCGATGTCGCGATCCCGGCGCGCCTGAACCCGACGGGGGAGCCCGCCCCGCCACCGACGCCCTCCGTGACGCCGCCCGGCGCCCCGGCCGCGCAGCCGGGCGAGATGTCGCTCGTCGGCCACCTGACCGAGCTGCGCGACCGGCTGATCCGCATGGTGCTGGCGGTGGCCGTCGCCTCGAGCGTCGGGTTCATCCTCGGCGACCAGATCGTCGCCGTCCTCAAGGCGCCCATCCCGACCGACGCGCCGCTGTACTTCACCGGGCTCGGCGATGCCTTCGTCATCCGGCTCAAGATCGGCATCGTCGTCGGCATCATCCTGGCGATGCCCGTGATCCTGTACCAGGTGTGGGCGTTCGTGGCGCCCGGCCTGACCCCGGACGAGCGCCGCGTGGTCCGCCCCTGGATCCCGTTCGCGCTCCTGTTCTTCGCGGCCGGCGTGGGGCTCGCCTACGTGATCCTGCCGTTCGCCGCGAGCTTCCTGATCGGCTTCTCCACCGCGGACCTCCAGCCGCTGATCACGGCCGGTGCCTACTTCGACTTCGTGACCACGATGTTCCTCGCGTTCGGCCTGATCATGGAGTTCCCGATCGTCCTCTACGGCCTGTCGCGGGTGGGCATCGTCACCTCGGAGCGGCTGTCACGGTCGCGACGCATGGCGGTCCTCGCGATCGCCATCTTCGCCGCCGCCATGACCCCGGGCGGCGACATCATCAGCCCGCTCGCGCTGGGCGGGACGATGTACCTCCTGTTCGAGGCGACGATCTTCGCCATCCGCCGGAGCGGGAAGTAGCCCGCGGGCGGCCGATGGCACGCGATCCGCGATCCGACGACGAGCCCGCCTGGGGCGAGCGGCCGCCAGACGGCCCGCAGGAGATCGTCGTCATCACCGGGCTCTCGGGCGGTGGCAAGACGGCGGCCGCGAAGCTGTTCGAGGACCTCGGCTACGTCGTCGTGGACAACCTGCCGGGCGAGCTGCTGCGCGAGCTGGCCGATCTCGTGGCCGGCAACCGGGCCCGCTTCGCGCGGACCGCGATCGTGATCGACGTGCGGGCCGGCGACGTGCCGCTCGCCTTCGGCACGATGCGTGGCGCGCTCGAGGGACGCGGCATCCGGCCCGTGATCTTCTTCCTCGAGGCGCGCGACGACGTCCTGATCCGGCGCTTCTCGGAGACCCGTCACCGACACCCGCTCGCGGACGAGCGGGGGATCGCGTCCTCGATCGCGCTGGAGCGCGAGATGCTCGCGCCCGTCCGGGGCGAGGCCGACGTCGTGGTGGACACCAGCGACCTGTCGCTGCGCGAGCTGCGCGAGCGCCTGTTCGCGCGCCTGGGCGACATCCAGAGCTCGGACCGGCTGTCGATCCAGCTCATCAGCTTCGGGTTCAAGCACGGCGTGCCGCTCGAGGCGGACCTCGTCCTCGACGTCCGGTTCATGCACAACCCGTTCTACATCGAGTCGCTCCGGTCGCAGTCCGGCCTGACCCGCGCCGTCCGCGACTACGTCCTGGGGCAGCCGGTCGCCGGCGAGTTCCTGACCCGGCTCGAGGACATGCTGGACCTGCTCGTGCCCGCCTACGTCGCGGAGGGCAAGAACCGGCTCACGATCGCCGTCGGCTGCACGGGCGGCTTCCACCGCTCGATCGTCATGGTGGAGGAGCTGGCGACCTGGCTGCGCGAGCGTGACTTCGGTCCCGTAGCGGTGTTCCACCGGGAGCTGGAGCGGTGAACCTCCGCCGCTGGCTGACCGTCGGCATCGGCGTCAAGCGGTGGCTGCTCCTCGCGTTCGCCGGCCTGCTGCTGCTCGCGCTGGGCGTCGCCCACCTGCTCCGCCAAGTGACGCAGGACCTGCAGCCCGGCGGCCCGGCCCAGGTCGTCGTCGACCTGCTGACGCTCCAGTTCCTGCCCTACCAGGCGCGCGGCCTGGCGATCGGCGCGCTGGGCGCGGCGCTGTTCCTCGGCGGCGCCTACCGGCTGGTGCGGGCGCTGGTCGACCCGTTCGCCCTGTGGGACCGCGACCAGCCGATGGTCGAGGTCATCTACCAGAAGCGCTTCCTCGCCCGCGGGCCGCGCGTGGTCGCGATCGGCGGCGGCACCGGACTCTCGACGCTGCTGCGCGGGCTCAAGGAGCACACCTCGAACCTCACGGCCGTGGTCACGGTGGCGGACGACGGCGGCTCGTCGGGGGTGCTGCGGTCCGAGCTCGGGATCCCGGCGGTGGGCGACATCCGCAACTGCATCGTCGCGCTCGCCGACGCCGAGCCGCTGATGGGCCGGCTGCTCCAGTACCGCTTCCCGGGTGCCGGACCCGCGGCCCGCCCCGACCCGGAGCTCCCCGCGTCGCGCGATGCCGAGGCACCGGCGGCCGGCCTGGGCGGCCACGCCGTCGGCAACCTCCTGCTCGCCGCGCTGGTCGCGCTCGAGGCGGGCGACTTCGAGGAAGGCGTGCGCGAGATGAACCGCGTGCTCGCCGTCCGCGGGCGCGTGGTGCCGGCCACGGCGAGGGCCATCACGCTCCACGCCCGGCTGGACGACGGAACCGAGGTCGAGGGTCAGAGCCGGATCGCCCGGACGGGCCGGGTGGACCGGGTGTGGGTGACGCCGGACGACGTCGCTCCGACGGGCGACGCGCTGCGCGCGATCGCCGAGGCGGAGCTGATCGTCCTCGGGCCCGGCAGCCTGTTCACGAGCCTGCTGCCGGCGCTCATGGTGCCCGGGGTCCGGGAGGCGGTCGCGGCGTCGGGTGCGCTGGTCGTGTTCGCCTGCAACGTCGCCACGCAGACGGGCGAGACCGGGGGCTTCGACCTCGCGGACCACGTCGACGCCCTGGCGCGCAACGGGGCGGGGCACCTGCCCGACGTCGTGCTCGCCAACAACCGGTTCGATGCGCTGCCGCCGGCGGTCTGGTCCGCCGAGCCGGTCCGCCTGCGCTGGCCGCCCACGGGCCAGGCGGCGCACGGCTCGGACGGGCGGGGTGCCCCGCGGCTCGTGCTGGACGACATCGTGGATCCCGCCAACGCCCACCATCACGACCCGGCGCGTCTCGCCGCGGCGATCCTCGCGGTCTGGGAGCGCGAGGGCGGGCACCGCCGCCGCCCGGGCGTCGCCCGCACGGCGCGGACGGCCTGACCGCCAGCGCATGTCCGCAACCGATCGCGACCTGGTCGCGGCCCTCCGCGCGGAGCTCGCGGCGGTGGACCCCGCGCGGGCCTGCGACCGGCGCGCGACGATCGCCGGGCTGGGGCCCGAGCTGGCCACGCGGGAGCCGGCCGTGGCGCGCCTGGCGCTCCGACTGGGCGGGCACACGGACCCCCACCCGCCGACCGGCGCGCGGCGCGCGATCCGGCTCCCGGTGGAGGCGATGGACTGGGGGCGCGCTGCGGAGCACTGCCGCCTCGCCTGGCTCCGGGGCCGCTTCCTCGCCCGGGGTTCGCTCAGCCTGGCGGGCGGCCGCGCCCATCTCGAGTTCGTCGTCCCGGTGCCCGACGCCCCGGTGCTCGCGCAGCGGCTCGCGGACGTGGGCCTGCCCGCGTCGTGGCGCGTGCGGCGCGGCCTGGGCGTGGTGACCTGGAAGAGCGGCGAGTCGATCGCCGGGTTCCTGGGCCGGATCGGCGCCAGCGCCTCGCTCCTGGAGCTCGAGGCGAGGAGCGTCGCCCGCTCGCTGCGCGGCGACCTCAACCGCGTGCTCAACGCGGAGTCGGCCAACCTCCAGCGCTCCGTCGCGGCCGCCGGCCGGCAGCTGGCGGCGATCGACGCGCTCGAGGCCGACGGCCGGCTGGCGGACCAGCCACGGACGGTGCGGGCGGTTGCCGAGGCTCGCCGGGAGACCCCCGAGGCCTCGCTGTCGGAGATCGCGGGGCGACTGGAGCTGCACCGGTCGGCGGTCCAGCGGGCGCTGGACCGCCTGGAGCGGCTGGCGCTCCACGACGACGAGGGCATCGGGCGCCGGCACGGCGACCGGTCGTTCCGTCCGCGGAGCGCACGCGAGGGGGCCGAAGCGACGGCCCGGTGAGCCAAGGGTCCCGGATTCGGGGCCGGCCGGCGGTCGCAGGTGGGCCGGTCGGCCGGGGTGGGCGCCGCCGCCTCTGGCATGATTCGGTCATGCGCCCGATCGTGATTGCCGCCAACTGGAAGATGAACACCACCCCCGCCGACGCCGGCGACCTCGCGCGGACCATCGCGTCCCGCACCCGCGAGCCCGGCGTGACCCGGGTGATCTGTCCGCCGTACGTGAGCCTCGCCGCGGTCCGTGACGCGCTCGCGGGCGAGGACGTGGCGGTCGGTGCCCAGAACGTCCACCACGAGCTGGCCGGGGCCTACACGGGCGAGATCGCCGCGCCGATGCTGGCCGGTCTCGCCAGCTGGGTGATCATCGGCCACTCGGAGCGCCGCGCCTACGCCGGCGAGACCGACGCGCAGATCGGCAACAAGCTGGACCGCGCGCTGGCGGCCGGCCTGCGCCCGATCCTGTGTGTCGGGGAGGTGCTGGCGGACCGCGAGGCCGGTCGGGCGACCGAGGTCGTGGACGCGCAGCTCCGCGGCGCGCTGGAGGGACGCGATCCCGTGGCGCTCTCGGCGGCGGGCATGGTGATCGCCTACGAGCCCGTGTGGGCCATCGGCACCGGGCGCAACGCCCGCGGCGCGGACGCCGCGGCGATGGCCGACGCGATCCGGGCGAGCCTCCGATCGCTGGGCTGGGGCGGCTCCGCGGAGACCGTGCCGGTCCTGTACGGCGGGAGCGTGACCTCGGCCAACGTCGACGAGTTCCTCGCCGAGCCCGCCGTGGACGGCGCGCTCGTCGGCGGGGCGTCGCTCAAGCCGGACGAGATGGCCGGCATCGTCGCCCGCGCCGGGCTCACCGCGCGCGCCCGGGGCCTCGGGTGACGGCCGCGGAGGGGAGCGCGGCACCGACCGTCCCCGCCGCCCGCCCGCGCCCGATCGTCCTCGTCGTCCTCGACGGGTTCGGGATCGGCCACGACGCGTTCGCGGACGCCATCGCCGCCGCGCCCATGCCCCGCTGGCGCGCGCTGCTCGCCCGCTGGCCGCACTGCGTCCTCCGCGCGTCCGAGGACGCCGTGGGCCTGCCCGCGGGCCAGATGGGGAACTCGGAGGTGGGCCACCTCAACCTCGGCGCGGGCCGGCCGGTGCTCCAGGACCTGCCCCGGATCGACGCCGCGATCGCGGACGGCTCGTTCTTCACCCGCCCGGCGCTGGTGGCCGCGTGCGCGCGTGCGCGCGAGACCGGGCGCCTGCACACGGTCGGGCTGGTCGGCCCCGGCGGAGTCCACGCCAACGATCGCCACCTCCTCGCGCAGGTCGAGCTGGCGGCGCGCCTGGGCGTGCCCTCGGTCCGCGTCCACGCGCTGCTCGACGGCCGTGACACGCCGCCGTCATCGGCGCTGGGCTTCATGCGCGAGCTCGAGGCGAAGTTGGCCACGGTCCATCCCGACGTGCGCGTCGCGTCGGTCGGGGGCCGCTACTGGGCGATGGACCGCGACAAGCGCTGGGAGCGCACCGAGCGCGGCTACGACGCCATCGTCCACGGCGCCGGCGGGCACGCGCCGTCGGCGACCGCCGCCATCGAGACCGCCTACGCGCGCGGCGAGACCGACGAGTTCGTGGTGCCCACGGTGGTGGACGGCGTGGACGGCGCGCTGCGCGACGGCGACCCGATCGTCCACGTCAACTTCCGGGCCGACCGCGCACGCCAGCTGGTCCACGCCCTGTCGGAGGCCGGCTTCGACGCCTTCGACCGCACCGGTCCGGGCGGCGAGCGCACGCCCCGCGACCTCCACGTCGTGACGATGACCGAGTACGAGTCCGGGCTGCCGGTCGAGGTCGCCTTCGGGCCCGAGGAGGCGCACTCGCTGGCGCAGGCGTTCTCGGAGGCCGGCCGCCGGCAGCTCCACGTCGCCGAGACCGAGAAGTACGCCCACGTTACGTACTTCTTCAACGGTGGCCGCGAGGCGCCGTGGCCCGGCGAGGAGCGGCGGCTCGTGCCGTCGCCCAAGGTCGCGACCTACGACCTGCAGCCCGAGATGAGCGCGGCCGGCGTGACCGACGAGCTGGTCGCGGCGATCGAGTCCGGACGCCATGACTTCATCGTCGCCAACTACGCGAACCCGGACATGGTGGCGCACACGGGCGTGTGGGACGCGACGATCCGGGCCCTCGCGACGATCGACGAGTGCCTCGGCCGGGTCGCCGACGCGATCGCGCGCGTGGAGGCCGCCGACCTCGACGGACCCGGCGCGGTCCTGCTGGTCACCGCGGACCACGGCAACGCCGACGAGCTCCGCGACGCCGCGGGCAACCCGATCACCGCGCATTCGCTCAACCCGGTGCCCCTGCTCGCGCTCGGCCGGTCCATCGCCGGGCGGTCGCTGCGCGACGGGGTGCTCGCGGACGTCGCGCCGACGATCCTCGAGCTCGCCGGGCTGCCCCGCTGGGCGGGGATGACCGGGACCTCGCGCCTGGAGGCTTGAGCCGGGGCCGGGCGAGGCGGCGGCCGGCCGTCCGGGTCGTGCCGCGCCGGCCATTCGGGCCGCGCGCGCCGAGCACGGCGCCCCCGGGACGGACACGCCCCGCCGGCCGGATCGGCCCCGTCTGCTACCATCCGCTGCCGTCACCCAACGGAGGTCAGCCAACCCGTGAACCCGATCCTGGCCATCGGCCAGATCCTGTTGAGCATCGCCCTGATCACCGCGATCCTGATGCAGGCGCGCGGGACGGGGCTGTCCGGCACGTTCGGCGGCGACTCGGCCGTCTACCGCAGCCGCCGGGGCATCGAGAAGCGGCTGTGGCAGTTCACGCTCGTGCTGCTGGTGTTGTTCGTCCTGTTCGCGCTGGTCTCATTCATCGGGTAGGCCGGGTCCCGCACCGGCCCGCCCGCCACCCGACAGGCCAGCCCCGATGAACCGCCGCGATCACGCGGTCGTCGCCGTCCTCGTCCTCCTGCTCGTAGGGCTCGGCGGCGCCCTCGCGCTGCCCAAACCGCCGGCCGCCGAGGCCGTGGCCACGCCGACGCCGGAGCCCACGCTGCCGCCCCCCGCCACGTACCGCGAAGGCGTGGTGGGCGTGCCGGCCTCGATCACCCCGATCACGGCGCGCACCCGGGCCGAGCGGACGCTGGTCGGGCTGGTCTTCAGCGGGCTGGTCCGGCTGGGGCCGGACGGGGCGTTCGAGCCCGACCTCGCGACGTCATGGACCACCGACGAGAGCGGCAAGGCCTGGACGTTCCGGATCCGCGACGACGCCACCTGGCAGGACGGCGTCCCGGTCACGGCGGACGACGTGGTGTTCACCGTCGAGGCGCTCAAGAGCCCGGACGCGGTGGGCGCCATGGCGTCGTCGTGGGCCGAGGTCGAGGTCGCGGCCGTGGACGAGCACACCGTCCGGTTCACGCTCCAGACGCCGATCGCCGGCTTCCTCGCGGCGGCGACCCAGCCGCTGCTGCCGGCCCACCTGCTCGCCGACGTCCCGTTCGCGGACCTCGCCACGCACGAGTTCGCGACGGTCCCCGTGGGCACGGGTCCCTACGTGCTGGCCGAGCTCGACCAGACGAAGGCCGTCCTGGTGCCGACGGCCCTGCTGCCACCCCCGGTGGAGGAGCCGGAGACGGCGCCTACGCTGGACCCCCTCGCCACCCCGGTGCCCGCGGCCACGCCGGCGCGGCCCGTCCCGTACCTCGAGCGGATCGAGGTGCGGTTCTACGACGACGCCGCCGCGCTGGCGGCGGCGCTCGAGTCGGGCGAGGTCGACGGCGCCGCCGGGCTGCCACCCGAGCAGACGGCCGCGCTGGCGGCCGTCGACGGGATCGAGCGGAGCGCCTACCCGACGACCACGCTGTCGGCGGTCATGCTCAACCTCCGGCCGGCGCACCCGGAGCTGGAGGACGCCCGGGTCCGCAAGGCGCTGCTCGCGTCCATCGACCGCGACACGCTGGTCGCGTCGGTCCTGGGCGGCGACGCGACCCGGGCCGACGCGCTGGTCCCGCCGACCTCGTGGGCCTTCGACGCGACCTCCGCCCCGCCGCTGGCCTTCGATCGCAAGCAGGCCACCAAGCTGCTCAAGGACGCGGGCTGGAAGCTCGCCGATGGCGCCTGGACCGCGCCGCGGGGCAAGGCGCGCTACGAGGCCGAGATCCTCACGGTACCGGCCAAGGCGAGCCCGCGGCTGGCGGCGACCGCCGCCTTCGTGCGCGACGCGTGGACGAAGCTCGGCCTGTCCGTGACCCTGGTCGAGCTGCCGGCCGCCGAGCTCGTGGAGCGCCTCCGGGCTGGGACGTACACGGCGGCCGTCGTGGACATCGCGATGGGCCTCGAGCCGGACGTCTACCCGCTGCTCGCGTCGTCGCAGGTGCGGGCGTCGGGGTCCAACCTGTCGGGCTACCAGGACCCGGCCCTGGACACGCTGCTGGAGGCCGCGCGGGCCGTCGGGACGCCCGAGACGCGGACGGCGGCCTGGAAGGCGCTGCTGGCCGGCCTGGCCGAGCGCCAGCCCATCCTGCCGCTCGCCTGGAGCGTGGACATCATGCTCGCGCGGGGCCTCGAGGGGATGTCCCCGAGGCTCATCGCGACCCCCGGGGACCGGTTCTGGGATGTGCTAGGATGGCGCCTCGCCACGGACCGGTAAGCCCCTCGGGCGTGCCGATCGGTGGCCGAGTCGGGCCGAGGTGGCGGAATGGTAGACGCGCTAGGTTCAGGACCTAGTGGCCGCAAGGTCGTGTGGGTTCGAGTCCCTCCCTCGGTACCAGGGCCCGGTGGGCCCGCCGGCTCGGACAGCTGCATACGGGCCCAGGTGGCGGAATTGGTATACGCGTACGTTTGAGGGGCGTATGAGGCAACTCATCCGGGTTCAAGTCCCGGCCTGGGCACCACTCTCCTGACCCTGATGCGGGCGGCCGGTCGGCCGCCCGTTCGTGTTTCGGCCCTCGCCGGTCGGCCCCATCGGGCGGTTAGCTCAGTTGGTCAGAGCGCCTCGCTTACACCGAGGATGTCGGAGGTTCGAGTCCTCCACCGCCCACCAATCCCGAGGGCCCCAGGCGAGCGTCCCGTGCCCCGCTGACACCCCGCCGTAACGGCATGGGTGGCAGGCGAGTCGGCGCCGAGATGGCGCGCCCCGCAGGCTGGCGCCATGACGTGGCTGCTGCGCCTCGCGTTCCTCCGGCTGCTCGGCCCGCGTGCCCTCCCCATCCTCGCGCTGCTCGGCCTGATCCGAACGCTCCGGAGCAAACGGCCGGTGACCGACCGGGCCAGGCGTCAGGCGTAGCGCTCGGAGCCGCGGTCGAGGAGGCGGACGCCGACGATCACCGGCGTCACGAGGGCCGCGATGGCGAGCAGGATCTGGACGAGGGTCACGAGGTCGTTCACGAGGCGTCTCCGATTGGCGGGGCAAGGACGCCGCCCCGCTGCTTCGATCGTCGGACGGACACGCGCGCGGCGCCATCGTCGAACGCGGATCGCGGGGATGGACGTCCGTCGCCTGGACGCGGGCGGCCGCCTGGGCGAGGGCCGGGCCGACGCCAGTGCCGAACGGCGTGCCAGCGACGGCATCCTCGCCCCGGGCGCGCGCTATGCTGGACCGCGGCGCGCGTTCGCGCACGACTCGAGGAGACCGCATGGATCTCACGCTGATCATCATCATCGCGATCATCGTCGTGGTGGTCGTCGTCGTCGTCGGCCTGTACAACGGCCTGGTCACGCGGCGCAACCGGATCGACGAGGCGTTCGCCCAGATCGAGGTCCAGCTCAAGCGCCGGCACGACCTGATCCCGAACCTCGTCAACGCCGTGAAGGGCTACATGGGCTTCGAGCAGGACGTGCTCACCCGGGTCACCGAGGCGCGCGCCAACGCGGTCGCCGCCGGCGCCCGCGGCCCGCACGACCAGGCCCAGGCCGAGAACATGCTGACCGGCGCCCTGCGCTCGCTGTTCGCGGTCGTCGAGAACTACCCGGACCTCAAGGCGAACCAGAACGTGATGCAGCTCCAGGAGGAGCTGACCACGACGGAGAACCAGATCAGCTTCTCGCGCCAGCACTACAACGCGACGGTCCTGGACTACAACAACGCGATCCAGACGATCCCCGCGGTCCTGATCGCCGGGCCGTTCGGGTTCACGAAGCGCGAGTTCTTCGACGCGGAGCCGGAGGCGGCGAACGTCCCCAACGTCGACCTCAGCCTCGGCTGAGACGCGGCGCGCACGCGCCTGAGCCTGCTCCATGGCCACGTTCTACGACCAGATCGGGGCGAACCGACGCAACTCGGTCCTCCTCGCGCTGGCCGTCATCGCGCTCCTCGGCCTCCTCGGGCTGTTCATCGGCTGGGCGGTCACGGGTGATCCCGCGGCCGCCCTCCCGTCGACCGCGCTCGCCATCGTCGTGGGGCTCGTCGCCTCGCTGTTCTCGTACTACCTCGGGGCGTCGCTGGTGCTCACGGTCTCGGGCGCCAAGGAGGTCACCGCGCAGACGCACCCGCAGCTGATCAACGTCGTCCAGGAGATGGCGCTGGCGGCCAACGTGCCGATGCCCAAGGTCTACCTGATCGACGACACGGCGCCCAACGCCTTCGCCACCGGCAGGGACCCGAAGCACGCCTCGGTGGCGATCACGGTCGGGCTGCTCCAGAAGCTGGACCGCGAGGAGCTCCAGGGCGTCATGGCCCACGAGCTGTCGCACGTCCGCAACTACGACATCCGGTTCTCGCTGATGGTCGGCGTGCTGGTGGGGTCGATCGCCCTGCTGGCCGACTTCTTCCTGCGCTTCTCGTTCTGGGGCGGCGGCCGGCGCGGCTCGCGGGACCGGGACTCGGGCGGCGGCGGGCTCCAGGTCGTGATCTTCCTGGTCGCCATCGTGCTGGCCATCCTCGCCCCGATCATGGCCCGCATGGTCCAGATGGCGATCAGCCGCCAGCGCGAGTACCTCGCCGACGCGTCGGGCGTGGAGCTGACCCGCAACCCCGTGGGGCTCCAGCAGGCGCTGGCCAAGATCGCGCTGGACCAGGAGCCGCTCGAGGTCGCGAACCGGGCCACCCAGCACCTCTACTTCGAGAACCCGATCAAACACGCGGACAAGCGGTCGTCGGCGATGTTCTCGACCCACCCGCCGGTCGTCGACCGGATCAACCGCCTGCGCTCGCTGGGCGGCATGGCCCCGGTCGCCAGCCCCGAGGACGTGTTCGGCATCCAACGCACGCCGGCCCTCCGGCCCGAGTAGGGGAGGGCCGCCGGGGGCCGGAGGCGCGACGTCCGCGGAGGCCCGCCGCCTTGTCGCCCGATCGAGCCCCGTGATATCCTGCGCCCCGCCGACGGGCTCCCACGGGGGCTCGGGACCGGGCCGAGATAGCTCAGTTGGTAGAGCACGCGACTGAAAATCGCGGTGTCGCCAGTTCGAATCTGGCTCTCGGCACCAACCCACCGGTCGGTGCATTCGAGCGGAAGTGGCTCAGTTGGTAGAGCATCACCTTGCCAAGGTGAGGGTCGCGGGTTCGAGTCCCGTCTTCCGCTCCACTCCCTCCCCAGGCCCGAGATCGACGCCCGGCACCGCTGCCCCTTCGTCTAGTGGTAGGACAGCGGACTTTGGATCCGTTAGCCGAGGTTCGAATCCTCGAGGGGCAGCCAACCTGGAGACATCGCCGGCGGGGCGTCGCCGGCTCATCGGGCGACGTGGCGAAGTGGCCTAACGCGGGGGTCTGCAAAACCCTTATTCATCGGTTCGAATCCGATCGTCGCCTCCACCGATCTCAACGCCCGCGGCGCGCCTTCCGGGGCGCGCTTGTCGTTTGACCGGCGGCACCGGCACGCGGCGCAGCGCTCGGCCGCAGCGCTCGGCCGCAGCGCGCGGTAGGGTGTGCGTCTCGCGATCGCCCGCATCGGGGAGGGACAGCCCGCATGGATGGCGCCATCTGGGGGTTCGTCGGCGTCGTCGTCGGCGGTCTGATCACCGGGCTCGTGACGATCATCGCAGAGCGCATGCGCGCCGATCGGGAGGCATCGCTCGACTCGGCCAAGCGCCAGGATGCCCGTCGTCTCGCGCGCGACGGGTTCCAGCGCGAGAACCTCCTGGAGCTGCAGGTCAAGCTCGTGGACTGGCTCCGGGCGATGACCGAGATGTACCTCGCCGATCGGGATGCGATCACGTCGACGGGCGCGGTCGACGTCGTCCCCGACGAGCTCGCGACCCGCGAGGCGACCACGACCCGGGAGCTCATGATCCTCACCGACCGGGTGCTGGACGACGAGCTCCGGGCGCGCCTCGTCGCCCTGCGCGAGCTGTCCACGCCCGCGACCATGGCCCGCACGGCAGGGGACGTGGAGGCGGCGCATGCCGCGATCGTGCGAGCCGGGTCGGAGGCGATCGACCACATCGGGCGCGTGCTGCGCACGGTCCTCTGAGCCGCGGGGCGACCCGGCGCCAGGGCCGCGCCGTACGATGTCAACGGACGGCGAGCGTCCGCGCCGAGGTGGCGGAACCGGCAGACGCGGCGGTCTTAAACACCGCTGAGGGCAACCTCGTGAGGGTTCGAGCCCCTCCCTCGGCACTCACCTGTTGAGTCAGGTCATGACCCATCGCGCAGGCAACGCGCCGCCAGGGCGCGCGGGTCGGGTGGATCAGGGCAGCGTGGCCAGCCCCGCCAGCAGCGCGCCCATCGCGAGCAGGGACACGAGGGTCCACGCGCGGATCGCCCAGTGATAGGTGTGCATGTCGCTCCCAGGACGCCGCCGACCGGGCAGTCGGTGTGCTCGTCCCGCACCCTGCGCCGGCGCCGCCGGGCCGGCAACGGTCCGCAGGTCGTCGAATCGGGGGGCCGTTGGTCCGGGGACCCGACTGCACCGCACCGGAACGCGCGGCCCACGGGCGGGCGCCAACCCGCGAGGTCAGCGACGGCGGCCGAACAGGCCCTTGCGCTCCTTCGGCGGACCGGCGGCGACCGCGGTCCCCGCGCCACCGAACACGATCGAGGCCAGCTTCCGCAGGTGCTCGGCCGGCGGGGACTTGGGGGCGTTGCGCACGACGGGCACGCCCTCGTTGGCGGCCTTGAGGTACACGAACGGGTCGTACGGGAGGTCCGCGGTGATCTGGGCGCCCAGGGCGTTCTCGATGTCGGCCCGACGGAGCAGCTGGCGCGCGAACGCGTTGTTGAGCACGAACATCGTCGCGGCGCCCATCGCACCCGTCTCGGACAGCTGGTCCAGCAGCAGGTGGACCGCGTTGAGGGCGGGGATCTCGGGCAACACCGGGACGATCACGATGTCCGACCGGCTGAACAGCGCGAGCATCCGGTCATCCAGCGCGGTGCCCGCGTCCACGACGACGAGCTGGTAGGCCTCCAGGGCGCGCGCGATGATGAGGTCGACGTGCTCGCCGGTCACGCTCGCAGCAAACCCCGGCGTGGGTGGCGCCGCGAGCAGGTGGACGCCGCTGGCGTGGTGGACGGCATAGGTCCGGAACAGCTCGGGCTCATGGAGCGCCGCGTCGTCGCGGATGAGCTCCAGCAGCGATTGCTTGGGCTGCAAGTTGAGGTGCGACGCCACCTGCCCGAAGGCGAGGTCGAAGTCGATCAACAGGACGGCGTTGGGGTGGCGCTCGGCGGCGAGCAGGGCGAGGTTGGTCGCCACGGTCGTGGTGCCGACCCCGCCCTTGGGGCTGAACACCGTGATCACGCGCCGCGACTGTGCGTCGCCGATCGAGGCCGCCTGGCGCGCGGTGCCGCCCCGCGAACGCTGGAAGCGGAGCGACAGGGCCTCGATCCGGGCCTCCAGCTCCACTTGGTCGAACGGCTTGGTGATGATGTCGTCCGCGCCGGCCTCGAGCAGCGCGATCCGCTGGTCGAGGCTGTCCGAGCCCGCGACGGCGAGCACGGGCACGGTCGCCGTCGCCTCGGCGCCGCGCAGCTCGGTGATGATCGCCGCGACGGTGACGGGCGGGACCTCGTCGAGGACGATCAGGCTGTACCCCGCGGCCTGGAGGACGAGCTCCTCGGGCAGGGCGACCACGGTGACCCCGTGGCCCGGCCGCGCCAGCGCGACGGACAGCGCGTCCGCGGCGAGGCGGTCCGCCGCGAGGAGCAGGATCGAGAGCTGCACGGATTCCCCTGGGCTGGGCGTGGTCGACGGCGGAGAGCATACACAAGGTCGGGTCCGGGACCCGCATGCGGCGAGGCCCACGGCCGCTGCGACTCGCCCCAGGTGGCGCGCCCCGCGCGACTCGCCCCAGGCGCTTCCCCCGTGCGGCTCGCCGCCGGCGACTCGTGCTATCCTCCCGCGGTTCCTTTCGGCTCCGAACCGGTGCGTCCGGCAGCGGGGCACATCCCACAGGAAGGAGTCTTGCAGGCCGTGCGCCGCTATGAACTCATGCTCGTCCTCCGGCCGGATGCGCCGGACGACAAGGTCTCCGCGGTCATCGACCGCACCACCCGGTACGTCGTCGCCTCGGGCGGGCAGATCGTCAAGGTCGCGCCCTGGGGCCGTCGCCGCCTCGCGTACCCGATCGACCGCCACCGCGAGGGCTCGTACCACATCATCGTGTTCGAGTCCCCGGCCGAGGCGATCGCGGAGCTGGAGCGCAGCCTCCAGATCACCGAGGAAGTGCTCCGCTACCTCGTCACCCGCGCGGTCAAGCCGGTGAAGGTCCGCCGCGACGCGGCCGCCGCCGGCGAGGTCGAGGAGATCGATACCGAGCTCCCGCCCGTCGAGGACGAGGAAGAAGATATGGACATCGCCGAGCGTATCGACGAGTCCGAGAGCGAGGCCGCGCCCGCGGCCATCGACTGACGAGGGGAGCCGCTCACGATGGCGTCGTTCTCCAAGGTCTCGATCATCGGCAACCTCGGGCGCGATCCCGAGATGCGCTACACGCCGAACGGCCGTCCCGTGACGGAGTTCAGCGTCGCGGTCAACCAGAGCACGAAGAACCAGCAGACCGGCGAGTGGGTCGAGGCGACCGACTGGTTCCGGGTCACCGTCTGGGGCGATCGCGCCGAGCGGACCGCCGAGCAGCTGCGCAAGGGCACCCGCGTGTTCGTCGAGGGGCGGTTCCGCACCCGCGAGTACGAGGCCCGGGACGGCCAGAAGCGCGTGTCGCTGGAGATCACCGCGGACAGCGTGATCAACCTCGACCCCCGCGCGCCGCGCGAGGGCGAGGGCGGGTTCGCCGCCCCGTCCGGCGGCTTCGGCGGTGGAGCTGGCGGTGGGGGCGGCGCTGGCGGTGGGGGCGGCGAGACCGTCCGCCCGACGCGTCCCTCGAGCGACGCCGACGACCTCGACGACCTCCCGTTCTGACGATCCTCCCGCGGCCCTGAGCCGCCCCGGCGGGCCCAGCCCGCCACCAGCATCCAGGAGACCCGATCCATGCCCCCCCGCACGAAGAAGCGCGACGACTACTACCGCGATCGCCGCCGCCGGAAGGTCTGCTCCTTCTGCGCGGACAAGACCGTGGTGATCGACTACAAGGAGGTCAACCGCCTCCGGCGCTACCTGTCCGAGCGCGCCAAGATCGAGCCGCGTCGCAAGACGGGCACCTGCGCCGCGCACCAGCGCGAGCTGGCAGTCGCGCTCAAGCGCGCGCGCCACGTGGCGCTCCTGCCGTACGCGCCGCAGCACCTGCGCCCCTGATGTCCCGGGCCGACGGGTCGCTCGCCGCGACGCGCCGGCCCCCGAAGGGGTGACCAGCTGAGATGACCGCGGGGCTGATCCTGCTCGCCGGCGGCGCGGCCGCCGGCCTGTTCGGCTCGCTGCTGGGGCTCGGTGGCGGCCTGCTGATCGTGCCCCTGCTGACCCTGGGCTTCGGCATCCCGCTGCGCGAGGCGGTCGCGGTGTCGCTGGTGTCGGTGATCGTGACCTCGAGCGCCGGCGCCGGCGTCTACCTGCGCCGGCACGTGGCGAACCTGCGGCTGGGGATGGTCCTCGAGTTGTTCACGGCCACCGGGGCGCTGGCCGGCGGCCTGATCGCCTTCCTGCTCGAGGAGCGGGTCCTGGCCGGCCTGTTCGCCGTCCTGCTCACGTGGGTCGCCGTCTCGATGGCCCGCCAGGGTGCCGCGCCGGCCGCGGGCCCGGTCGTCGCCCCAGGGCCGGCGACGGACGACGAGGAGCCGGCGGCCCCCGACCCCGGCAACGGGCCCCCGGCCGACCCGGTCGCGGTCGTCGCGGCCGCCCCCGTCTCGGTCGTCGCCGCCGCGGAGGTGTCGCCGGGCGAGCCGGACCTCGCGACCCGCCTCTCGGGCCCGGGCTACCGGGTGCGCCGGGTCCGCTTCGGGATGGCGGCGTCCGTCGGAGCCGGGGTGGTCTCCGCGCTGCTGGGCGTCGGCGGCGGGATCGTGAAGGTGCCCGTGATGCATCTCGCGATGGGCGTGCCGCTCAAGGTCGCCACCGCGACCAGCAACATGATGATCGGCGTCACCGCGACGTCGTCGGCCGTGATCTACCTGCTGCGCGACGAGATCGACCCGTACGTCGCGGGCCCGACCGCCCTGGGCGTGTTCGCCGGGGCCTCGATCGGGTCGCGGATCGCGAGCCGGGTCGACGTGCGCATCCTGCGCTGGCTGTTCGTCGCCGTGATGGCGTACACGGCGTTCGAGATGGCTCGCCGGGCGCTGGGCCTGTGAGCACGCCGCCGCCGGGCGTCGGGCCCGTGAGCACGCCGCCCGCCGCGGTCCGCACCGGGGCGCCCCGTGCCGGCGACCCCGGGACCGGGATCGAGACGCTGGTCGCGCGGCTGCTCGTGATCGGGACCTGGGTGGCCGTGGCCCTCGTGCTGGCCGGCGTCCTCGCGATGCTGGCCACCGGCGTGGACCCCCTGGTCCACGGCGAGCGCCCGGTGTTCGACCCCGCCGGCATCCCGGCGGACCTGCTGGCGCTCCGACCCACCGGCTTCCTGTGGGCGGGCCTCCTGGCCGTGCTCCTGCTCCCGATCGGCCGGGTCGTGGTCTCGGGCGTCGGGTTCCTGGTCGCCCGTGACCGCCGGCTGGCGCTCGTGTCGCTCGCCGTGCTGGTCGTGGTCGTCGTCTCGATCGTGGCCGCGCTCGGGCTGGAGGGATAGGGGTGGACCTGCTCGTCCTCGCCGTCGCGTTCGTGGTGATCCTCGCCGGCGCGGAGCTGTTCACCAACGGCATCGAATGGTTCGGCCGCAAGCTGGAGCTCGCCGAGGGCGCCGTCGGGTCCGTGCTGGCCGCGGTCGGGACCGCGCTCCCGGAGACGATGATCCCGCTGATCGCGATCCTGTTCGGCTCGGGTAGCGAGGCGTCGCACGACGTCGGCATCGGGGCGATCCTGGGCGCCCCGTTCATGCTCTCGACGCTCGCGATGTTCGTGACCGGGGTTGGGGTGATCGCGTTCCGGCGCCGCCGCCCGACGGGCACCCGGATGCCCGTGGACACCGTCGTCCTCGTCCACGACATCCGGTACTTCGTGCTCGCCTACGCGCTGGCCATCGGCGCGGCGTTCCTGCCCCCGGAGCTGGGCGCGGGCAAGCTGGTCGTGGCGGCGCTGCTGATCGGGGTCTACGCCTGGTACGTCAAGGCGCACTTCGAGGCCGACCCCGAGGTGGACGCCGAGGACCTCGCCCCGCTCCGCTTCCGCCGCCTCGACCGGCGGGGCCTGCGCCACGACCCGGACGTGCCGCGGCTGCGGGTCGTGGGCCTCCAGGTCCTGGCCGCCCTGGCCGCGATCATCGGCGGCGCCTGGCTGTTCGTGGGCGCGGTGGAGCACCTGGCCTCGGCGCTGGGGGTCAACGAGATCATCCTCGCGCTGGTCATCGCCCCGATCGCCACCGAGCTGCCCGAGAAGTTCAACTCCCTGATCTGGGTGCGGCAGGGCAAGGACACGCTGGCGATGGGGAACATCACGGGCGCGATGGTGTTCCAGTCCGCCATCCCCACCGTGGTGGCGCTCATGTTCGCGCCGGCCGCCTGGACCGTGACCGGCGACTCGCTGGTCGCGTTCGCGAGCGCGGGCATCGCGTTCCTGGCCGTCGGCGGGGTGTTCCTGCCGATGTGGCGCCGGGCGCGCCTGGACGGCCGCGCGCTGCTCGTGGGCGGGGTGTTCTACCTCGCCTACCTGGGCCTCGTGGGGCTCGAGATCGGCGGGGTCATCTAGCCCCGTTTGCGGGCCGTTCGGCCGCAGAGGGGGGCCGAATCTGCGTGCTAGACTCGGCCGACCTTGTGAGCCATCCCGAGCGGCCTCCGGGCCGCCTCGTCGCGACTGGAGCCGTCCATGCTCACCCAGCAGCCGTCAACCTCCCCGGCGCCCGCACCGGCCCGCACCCTCGATGACCTGATCGCCTATTTCGAGGGCGACTGGGTGCCGCTCAGGGACGCGAAGGTCAGCATCATGACCCACGCGTTCATGTACGGCACCGCCACCTTCGAGGGCATCCGGGCCTACTGGAACGCGGACCAGGGACGCCTCTACGGGCTGTTCATCCGGGAGCACGTGGAGCGGATCCGCAAGTCGGCGCGGATCCTGCTCATGGACCCCCTCCCGTCGGCGGACGAGCTGGCCTCGATCGTGGTCGAGACCGCCCGCCGGAACGCCTTCCGCGAGGACGTCTACATCCGCCCGTCGTTCTACAAGAGCACCCGCGCGATCGGCGTCAAGCTCCACCACCTGGAGCACGAGCTGTACGTGATCACGGTGCCCTTCGGGAACTACATCGACATCGAGAAGGGCGTCCGGCTCCAGACCTCGACCTGGCGCCGGAACGCCGACGAGGCGCTGCCGGCCCGGGGCAAGATCGTGGGCGGCTACGTGAACATGGCGTTCCAGAAGTCCGAGGCGGAGCTCAACGGGTTCGACGAGGCCTTGGTCCTGACGCCGGATGGCCACGCGTCGGAGGCCTCGGCCGCCAACCTGTTCATCGTCCGCGACGGGACGGTGATCACGCCGCCGGTGTCCGACGACATCCTCGAGGGGGTCACCCGCAAGGCGATCATCGGCCTCGCCCAGGACCTCGGCCATCCGGTGGAGGTGCGCTCCATCGACCGGTCCGAGCTGTACGTCTGCGACGAGGTGTTCCTGTGCGGGACCGGCGTCCAGGTGAGCCCCGTAATCGAGGTCGACCATCGCGCGGTGGGCACGGGCCAGATCGGCCCGATCTCGCGCCAGGTGAGCGAGCGCTACTTCGCGGCGGTGCGCGGCAACCTGCCCGAGTACCGGCACTGGCTGACGCCGATCGACCCGGCCTGACGGCCGGGCCGGTCCGCAGGCCCGGGCTCAGCCGGGCGTGTCGACCTCGAGGTTGGGTGCGTCCCGACCCAGCGTGACGACGATGTCCGCGGTGACGTCCGGGTCCGTGGCCACGGTCGCCTTGGCGCCCAGGACGCGCTCGAGGTAGGCGATCGTCTCCGTCATCCCGGCCTCGGCCCCGTTGTACACGACGATCTTCGTCCTGGCCGCGTCGGGACCCTGCCCCCGGGCCGGCGCCGAGGCCTCGAGGCCGTCGTAGGCCAGGTAGTCCGCGACCCTCGTGGCGAGCCCGTTGCGCCCCGACGCGTTGAGCACCCACACCTGGGCCTCCTCGGCCGCGAGCCGCTCCCGGAGCGCGAGCTGCTCCGCGGACAGGCTGAACGCCTCGCGGACCGCGCTCCGGATGCGGGCGATGCGGGGCGTGATGATGTAGCCGCGGTCCGAGCTCGGGTACTCGGTGGCATAGAACGGCGGCGCGAACACGTACGAGCGGACGTTCTTCGTGTCGACGCTGTCGGCGAGCGACAGGAGGCGCGCCACGTCGCCGGTCTTGATGTCCGTCTTGACCGACTGGCTGAGCGTCCTGACGAGGCTGTCCAGGTTCGCCATCACGGCCCGTGCGTTCATCTGGTCCTTGAGCGAGATCAGGACCCGTTGCTGGCGACGGCCGCGGTCGAAGTCGCCGCCCTGGGCGCGGTGCCGCGACCGGGCGTAGATCAGGGCCTCGCTGCCGGTCATGTGCTGGGGGCCGGCCGGGATGTAGACGCGACGCAGGTACCCGGCGCCCGCCGGGTAGGTGCTCTCGGCGACCGGGATCTGGACGTTGATCTGGACGCCGCCGACGGTGTCCACGACCTCCCGGAAGCCCTGGAAGTTGACCATCACGTAGTACGGGATCTCGAGCCCGTACAGCTCGCCCAGCAGCGCCTTGAGCGAGTTGAAGCCCCGTGCCTGGGCCGTCTGCCCGGGCCACAGGTCCTCGCGGCCGCGGTTCTGCATGAACCAGCTGTTGATCTTGCCCCGGTAGACGCTCCCCCACACGCGCTGCGCGTTCGCCGGCACCGGCACGTCCACCATGTCCCGGGGGACCTGGAACATCGCGACCTGGCCGGTGACCGGGTCCACGGACACCACGATCAGCGTGTCCGTGTTGAACGTCCGCTCGCCCTGGCGCTGGTCGACGCCGACCAGCAGGATGTTCAGGCGCTCCTTGCCGTCCCAGGGCGGCAGGGTGGCGGCCTGCGTGCCCACGGCGTCGCTGGAGATCGGCCCCACGTCCACGGACGGATCGGGCGACTCGCTCTCGTCGGGTGTCGCCGACGGGTCCCCGGACTCGCCCGGCGCCGGGGTCTCCTCGGGCCCCTCGCAGGAGGCGTCGCCGGCCTCGCTGAACACGCAGTTGACGAGCTCGAGGGCCATCACGTTGTAGCGCGCCACGGCGAGGTGACCGCCGGCCACGACCAGGAGCACGGCGAGCAGGCCGGCCAGCGACAGCGGGCTGAGCGGCAGGCGCGCCCGCCCGGCCCGTCCGCCCGCCGACGCGTCCACCGAGTTGAGGTAGCGGGCCACCTGCCACGCGTCCACGACCGCGACCAGCCGGTACGCGAGCGCGATCATGTTGACCACGAAGATGGCGATCAGCACCGGCTGCTGGATGACGAAGCCGAGCAGCTCGATCCGGTCGGACCGGAGCAGGATCCCGGCCAGCAGCGCCAGCGACAGGAACGGCACGGCGGCGAACGCGAGCCCGCGCGGCACGGCGCCCGCGTACGCGTGTCCGAGACCGGGGAACAAGAGGGACAGGAACGCCGCGGCGAACGCAGAGCGCGACCGCGGGGACGGTCTCGGGGAGGTCGTCATCGGGCGGCATGATACGCCGCGCGCCGGATCGGGGTCCGCGCGCGGGCTGCAGCGCGCGAATGGCGGCGGCGCACCTCGGCCCTGGCGGCCGCGCGACCGGCCCACGTTCCGTAGACTGGTCATCCGCCGCGGCGAGCCCACGACCGCGCGGCGATCCGCGAGGCCCGATGTTCCGACCCGTCACCGCCAAGCCCGACTTCGTCGCCCAGGAGCACGAGCTGCTGCGCCAGTGGGCGGATCGGCGCACGTTCGCGCGCCTGCGCGCGCAGAACGAGGGCGGACCGCGCTGGAGCTTCCTCGACGGGCCGATCACCGCCAACAACCCGATGGGCGTCCACCACGCCTGGGGCCGCAGCTACAAGGACCTCTACCAGCGGTTCCACGCCATGCTCGGCCAGGACCAGCGGTACCAGAACGGGTTCGACTGCCAGGGCCTGTGGGTCGAGGTCAACGTGGAGCGCGACCTCGGTTTCACCTCCAAGCGGGACATCGAGGCCTACGGGATCGCGCCGTTCGTGAGCCTGTGCAAGCAGCGGGTGCTGACCTACGCCGCCCGGCAGACCGAGCAGAGCGTCCGGCTGGGCTACTGGATGGACTGGAACGACCCCCGGGAGCTGCTCCGGCTCCGCGACCTGCTGGCCGCGGACCCCGCACAGGTGATCACGGTCGAGGGGCCCGGCGGGCCGGTCACGGACACCGCGGAGATGATCGTCGGCCGGCTGGGGATGCCGGAGCTGGGCGGCAGCTACTTCACGTTCAGCAACGAGAACAACGACCTGATCTGGGGGTTCCTCGCGGAGTGCCACCGGCGCGGCTGGGTGTACCGCGGCCACGACACGATGCCCTGGTGCCCGCGCTGTGGCACGGGCCTGTCGCAGATGGAGATGAACGAGGGCTACCAGGATCGCGAGGACCCGGGGCTGACCGTCCGGCTCCCGCTCCTGGACCGCCCGGGCGAGTCGCTGCTGGTCTGGACGACCACCCCCTGGACGCTGGCCGCCAACGTCGCGGCGGCGGTGGGCGCGGACCTGCGGTACGTCAAGGTCCGCCAGGGCGAGGACGCGTTCTGGCTGGGCAAGGGGACGCTCAGGCAGGCGCTCCGCGGGCCGTTCCAGGTGCTGGAGGAGCGGGCCGGCTCGGAGCTCGCCGGGTGGCGCTACGAGGGCCCGTTCGACGACCTGCCGGCGATCCGCGACGCGTTCGCGGCGGCGGGCTACGAGCACCGCGTCGTGACCTGGGACGAGGTCGGCGAGGAGGAGGGGACCGGCATCGTCCACGTCGCGCCGGGCTGTGGCGCAGAGGACTACCAGCTGGGCGTCGCGCTCGGGCTGCCGATCGTCGGCCCGATCGACGAGGACGGGCGCTACTACGACGGGTTCGGCTGGCTCTCGGGCCGCGAGGCGCCCGGCGTGACCGAGGCGATCATCGACTCGCTCGAGCAGCGCCGGTTCTTCTACCACCTCGAGCCCTACAGCCACCGCTACCCGCACTGCTGGCGCTGCGGCACGCCGCTGCTGTTCCGGCTCGTGGACGAGTGGTACATCAGCATGGGCGAGGTCTACCCGCGGCCGCGCGAGCAGCTGACGAAGGCCGAGGTGGACGCGAGCCTCCGCTACCAGATCATGGAGGTCGTGGACCGGATCCGCTGGATCCCGGGCTTCGGCTACGAGCGGGAGCTGGACTGGCTCCTCAACATGCGCGACTGGATGATCTCCAAGAAGCGCTACTACGGCCTCGCCCTGCCGATCTACGACTGCCGGGCGTGCGGCACGTTCGACGTCATCGGCGGCCGCGAGGAGCTGCGCGAGCGGGCCGTCGATGGCTGGGACGCGTTCGAGGGCCACACCCCGCACCGCCCGTTCGTGGACGCCGTGCGCATCGCCTGCCCGTCGTGCGGCGAGCCCGTGGCACGGGTCGCCGACGTCGGCAACCCGTGGCTCGACGCGGGGATCGTGCCGTTCTCCACGATGCACTACCGCGAGGACCCGGAGTACTGGGCGAAGTGGTTCCCGGCCGACTTCATCACCGAGAGCTTCCCCGGCCAGTTCCGCAACTGGTTCTACGCGATGCTCGCCATGAGCACCGTGCTCCGCCGCGAGGAGCCGTTCCGGACGATCTTCGGCTACGCGACGCTGTTCGGCGAGGACGGCCGCCCGATGCACAAGAGCTGGGGCAACGCGATCGAGTTCGACGAGGCCGCCGAGCGCATGGGCGTGGACGTCATGCGCTGGATGTACGCGAGCGCCCGGCCGGACGACAACATCCTGTTCGGCTGGCACGCGGCGGACGAGGCGCGCCGGGAGCTGCTGGTCCTGTGGAACGTGTACGCGTTCCTCGTCACCTACGCCCGCCTGGCGGGCTGGACGCCGGCCCGCGGGATCGACGAGGAGATCGGCGCGGACCCGTGGCCAGTCCTCGACCGATGGATTCTCTCTCGGGCGGCCGGGACGGCGGGCGATGTCGGCGCGCGGCTCGCGGACTACGACGCGCAGGCCGCCACGAGGATCGTCAGCACGTTCATCGACGACCTGTCCACCTGGTACCTGCGCCGATCGCGCGACCGGATGCGCCAGGGTGCCGAGGCGGCGGACCAGGCGGCCGCGTTCGCCACGCTGCACGCCGCGCTGGTCACGCTCGCCCGGACGATGGCCCCGATCCTGCCGTTCCTGTCCGAGACGCTGTACCAGAACCTGGTCGTGTCGGTGACGCCCACGCTGCCGGACAGCGTCCACCTGACCCGCTGGCCCGCGGACGCGATCGCCCCGCTCCGCGACGAGCCGCTGGAGCGCTCCATGGCGCTGGCGCGGCGCGCCGTGGATCTCGTCCGCACGCTGCGCGGGCAGGCGGGGCTCAAGGTCCGCCAGCCCCTCGCCCGGCTGTGGCTCGCGCTGCCCGGGCGCGACGTGGACGACCTCGCGGCCCTGCTGGAGCTGATCCGGGCCGAGGCGAACGTCAAGGCGGTGGAGCTGATCGGCGACGAGTCGGAGCTCGTGGACCGGGGCGTCAAGGTGCTGCTGCCCAGGGTCGGCAAGCGGCTCGGGGCGAAGATCCCGGCCCTGATGGCCGCCGCGCGCGAGGGCAGCTTCGACATCCACCCGGACGGATCCGTGACCCTGGCCGGGGAGACGCTGGCCCCCGACGAGGTCGAGATCCAGGCCACGCCGCGGCCGGGCACCGCGGTCGCCCACGACGACGGCATGGTGGCGATCATCGACACGACGCTCACGCCGGAGCTGCGCGCCGAGGGCGACGCCCGCGAGCTCCAGCGCGCGATCCAGGACCTGCGCAAGGACGCCGAGCTGGAGCTCGATGACCAGATCGAGCTGTGGCTGGAGGGCGTCCCGGCCGAGCTGGCGCCGTTCCTCGCCCAGGTCGCGGCGGAGACGCTCGCGGACGTGGTCCACGATGCGGTGCCGCCGGACGGCGTGCCTGCCGCGGTGGTGCGGCTCGAGGGCGGCGAGGCGCGGATCGCCCTGCGCCGGATCGACCCGGCCGGCTGACCGATGACCCTGCCCGACGTCGAACGTGCCGCTCCGGGCGTGGAGGGGGCCGAGGCCCGCGACTGGCGGGGGCCGTCGATGGGCCGCTGGCTGCTGTTCGCGATCCTCGCCGGCGGCATCGTGCTCGCCGACCAGGTGACGAAGGGTTGGGTCGTCGCCAGCCTCGACATCGGGGAGGCGATGGAGCTCCTGGGCGACTGGGTCCGGATCGTCCACTGGCGCAACTCGGGCATCCTGTTCGGCATGCTGCCCCAGTCGGCGCCCGCGTTCGCGATCGTGTCGATGGTCGTCGCGGGCCTGATCGTCGCGTACCACGCGAAGGCGGGCCGCGGCCTGCTGGTGACGATCGCGCTGGGGCTGCTCCTCGGCGGGGCGCTGGGCAACCTCATCGACCGCCTGCGCTACGGGGCGGTCATCGACTTCGTGGACATGGGCATCGGCGGCTGGCGGTTCTACACCTACAACGTGGCGGATGCCGCGATCTCCACCTCGATCGTGCTGCTGCTGGTGATGGCGGTGTTCCCGAGGCTGGCCGACTGGGCGCCCGGTGACTGAGCCGCCGGTGCTCGGGGCGCCGCTCCCCGACGACGACGAGGCGCTCGATGGCGACGACGACCTGCTCGATGACGCCGGGCTCGCCCCGGAGGCACCTGCGCCGTCCGTCCCGCCCGGTCCGCGCCGGCTCGTGGTCCCGGCGGGCGAGGTCGTCCGCCGGGTGGACCGCTTCGTGGCCGACCGGACCGGGCTGTCGCGCTCGTACGTGCAGAAGCTGATCTCCGAGGGGCGGCTCGTGGACGACGAGGGCCGCCGGCTGCGCGCGAACACCGAGGTCCGCGGCGGGGGCGTCACGCTCGAGGTGCCGCCCCCCGAGATCCCGTACCACCTCGAGCCGGACCCCACGATCGAGGTGTCGGTGGCCTACGAGGACGACGACCTGCTGATCGTCGACAAGCCTTCCGGGCTGGTCGTGCACCCGGCGCCCGGCCACTGGCGCGGGACGCTCGTCAATGCCCTGCTCGCCCGTGGCGACCACTACGGTGGGATCGCCGGCGTGGCCCGGCCGGGCATCGTCCACCGCCTGGACCGCGACACGTCCGGCTTGCTGATCGTCGCGCGCAACGACGCCGCGCAGGCGTCGCTGATGGCGCAGCTCAAGGCGCGCCGGGTACGCAAGACGTACCTCGCCCTGGTCCAGGGGTCGGTCGCGGCGTCCGTGGGGCGGATCGAGGCCGCGATCGGGCGCGACCCCAGGGATCGCAAGCGGATGGCCGTCGTGCCGGATGGTCGTCCGTCGGTGACCGGCTACCGCGTCCGGGAGCGGTTCGCGCACTGGACGCTGCTGGAGCTGGACCTGGTCACGGGCCGGACGCACCAGATCCGCGTCCATCTCGCCGCGCTCTCCCACCCGGTCGCCGGCGACCCGGTCTACGGCACGGGCACGGCGCGGCGCGGCCCGGACGGCCTCGGGCGCCTGTTCCTCCATGCCTGGCGCCTCGAGCTCGTGTCGCCGTCGTCCGGGAAGCTGGTGCGGGTGGAGGCGCCGCTGCCGCCGGAGCTCGAGGCGGTGCTCGCGGACCTGCGGGAGTCGGAGTCGTCGGCGGGGCGCCGAGTCACGGGAGGCATGGCGTGAGCGATCCCGAGGCCCTGGTCGGTGCGCCGGGCGCGCTGCTGGTGATCATCAGCGGCCCGTCGGGGGTGGGCAAGGACACGATCATCGCCGCCCTGGCCGCGCGGCCCCGGGATCCCGACTACCACTACGTCGTCACGTGCACCACGCGGGCGCCGCGCCCGGGCGAGATCCCGGGCGTGTCCTACAACTTCCTCACGCCCGAGGCGTTCCACGCGCTGCGCGACGGCGGCGAGCTGCTCGAGGCGAACGAGGTCCACGGGCACTGGTACGGCACCCCGCGCCGCGATGTCGCCCAGGCGCTCGCGGACGGCCACGACGTGATCCTCAAGATCGACGTCCAGGGCGCCCGGGTCGTCAAGGCGCGCGTGCCCGACGCGCTGCTCGTGTTCATCGTCCCGCCGTCGCTCGAGGCGCTGTTCCAGCGGCTCCGCTCGAGGGCCACCGAGAACGCCCACCAGCTGGAGCTCCGCCAGCGCAACGCGGCCATCGAGCTCGCCCGGCAGGGCGACTACGACCGGGTCGTCGTCAACGAGACCGGCGAGATCGAGCGCACCGCCGCCGAGATCGAGGCGATCATCGAGCAGGAGAAGCGGCGCAACAGCGACCGCCGGATCCGGATCGCCTGACGGGCGCGGCCGGGCCGGTGGGCCCGTCGCATGCCCGGCCCGCCTCGAGCTCTCCGGCCCGCGGCCAGCTCACCGGCCCGCCTCAGCGCCCCGGGCCGAGGACCTCGATCTCGCGCCACGCGACCCACGACGGGCTCGCCGTCGTCTCCACGCGCAGCCAGCGCAGCCCTGTCCGCGCCGCGTCCGGCCGCCACTCGAGCACCTGCGCGTCGCCCGTCCGGCCGCGCAGGACCACGAGCGTGACCCACCGCCCGCCCGTGCCCGGGCCGCGACCCAGCAGCCGGTGGACGGTGCGCCCCTCCGGGAACTGGGCGATCCGCAAGCGGACGAGTCCGACCGTCCGGCCCCGGCCCAGGTCGAGCTCGATCCATGCCGGTGGGCCGGAGCCGGCGCTCCAGTTCGTCGCCGGGTCGCCGTCCACGGCCAACGCGGGACGCGCGCCGGGCAGCGACGACGAGGCCCGCGCCGCGGCCCCGGCCGCGAGATTGGGCGGCGGCAGGAGCGCCTCGAGACTGGCGGGATCGACGAGGTAGCGTCCGACAAAGCCGGTCCAGGTGGCCGCGTCGCCGGCGGGCAGGACGCGATCCGGCCGGTCCTGCCAGCTCTGGAACAGGAGATGGTCCGGGGTCGTGTCGCCGATCGCGATCACCCGCTGCGCGAGCGTCGCGAACCACGCCTGGTCGTCGGGATCCGACGGATCGCCGAACAGGATCAGTCCGAGGTCCACGCCGCGGTCGCCGGCCTCGCGGTCGAGGTCGGCGACCATCGCGGGCCAGCCGGCGCGCCCGAAGTCGAGGTCGAGGTGGACGAACGGCAGGGGCCGGCCCGTCTCGCTGCGGTAGGCATCGAGCCACGCAAGCAGCCGCGCGGGATCAACGTCGCGGGGGAGCGCCTCGGTGTCTCCCACGACGATGTCCGGGAAGGTCTCGCGCATGACCGCCTCGAACGCGGCGACGCCGCGCGCGATCCGGTCCAGCGGCCATCGGCAGGCGCCCGGCCCGGCGTACACGGAGCCGTAGAACCACGGCTCGTCCATGGCGACGAGGTCGATCCGACCGCCGGCTGCGGCAATCCGTCCGGCGATCCGCCGAGCCTCGTCGAGACCCGCGAAGCCCTCCACGCCGTTCCCGCAACCCTCGGGATCGAGCGGCCCCATCTCGACCGCGATGGCCCGCCCGGCCTCGCGCTGCGACCGCACGACGGCCGCCAGCTCGGCGTCGGACGCGGCGTAGGCGACCCATTCGCCATACAGCTTGAGCACGTCGACGCCGTCGGCCGCCCCCCAGTCGGCGTCGGGTGCGAACAGGCGCATGAAGCCGGGCGAGCCCGTGAACTCCCGGCCGGGTCCGGTGGGCAGGATCGGCAGCGGCGCCAGCCACACGAGCGGGCGTGCCGACAGGTCGGGCGGAGGGTCGGCCGGGCGCGCCGTCGGCGTCGCGCGTGGTGACGGGGTGGGCGATCGCGGCGCTGCCGATGAGGCTCCCGTGGCGGGCGTGGCGACGCCGGCCGGCGGGGACGGGGCGAGCGGGGACGAGGAGCCGGCCGGCTCGGCCGTGCCGCAGGCCAGGGCGAGCAGCGCGACCAGCAGGATCTGCACGACCCGGATCGCCGACCGCGTGCCCCCCGCCATGCCGTGGCTGCGCTCCATTCCCGTGCCTTCCTGCGATCCGGCGTGGAGGCGCCCGATTGTGCCCCACCGAGCCCCGGCTGGGAAGCCCGCTCGGGCCGCTCGGCTGACGCTCCCGCCCGCCGCGATCCCCGTCCCCGGTGACCGCGCGCTGCGACAATCGCGCCATGCACCAGGACCCGGAGCTGCACCCGACCGTCGAGGTGGCGGTCGACGCGCCCAGCGGACCCGGCCCCCGGACGTACACGTACGAGGTGCCGCCGGAGCTCGCGGACCTCGAGGCCGGCGAGCCCGTGCTCGTGCCGTTCGGGCGGGGCGGGCGGCAGGCGATCGGGGTGGTGGTCGGGGACCGCTCGATGCCCGCGACCGGCGAGCCGTCCCCGACCGGCGAGCCGTCCCCGACCGGGCCACCGGAGCCGGGCTGGGCCGTCCCCGGCGACCGGACGCCGCCCGCGTCGGGCGAGCTGCGGTCGATCGTCGCCCGGATCCGGAGCGACGGGCCGCTGCTGCCGCCGCTCTCGCTGCGCTTCGCGGGGCGGCTGGCGGACCGCTACCTGACGCCGCTCGCGACGGTCATCCGGGCGATGCTCCCGCCCGGGATGCTGGAGCGCCTGGAGCTGGTCGCCGAGGTCACGCCGGCGGGCGAGGCTCGGCTCGGGGCGGAGGCACCCGGGCTCGCGCCCGCGGACCTCGACCTGCTCGACGAGCTCGCCGGGCGGGCCCGGCCGGTGCGGGACCTCGCCACCCCGGAGGGCCGGGCCGCGCTGCTCCGCCGGCTGCGCGCGCTCGCCGACGAGGGCGTGGTGGAGCTGACCTGGACGCTCCTCGGGGCGGCGATCGGGCCGCGCTACGAGCGCCGGCTGTGGATCACCGACGCGGGGCTGGACGCTGCCGCGAGGCTGCGCGACGGTGATCGGCCGGGCGGTCGTCCGCTCGGGCCGAGGCAGCGCGACGCGCTCGCGGCCCTGGCGGCGCTGGCCGCATCGTCGGCGGGCGATGCGGACCACCCCGCCGCGCCCGTCGCCGCGCCCGTCGCCGGCGACGCGGCACCGGCGGCCGGCGACGGCCAACCCGCCGGGCCGCTCGCGGAGGCGCACGGCGCGAGCGCGCTGGCGGGTCTCGTGCGGCGCGGGCTCGTCCGCGCGGAGGTGCGCGAGCGGCCGCGGCGCCCGCTGTCGGGACGGCCCACGCCAGTGCGCGGCGCACGGCCGGCCGGCGCCTCGCTCACCGCGGACCAGGCGGCCGCCCTGGGGCTCGTGCTGGCCGCCCTCGAGGCCCGTGATCCCACGCCGGTCTTGCTCGACGGGGTCACCGGTGGCGGCAAGACCGCGATCTACGTGGAGGCGCTCGCGGCCTGCCTCGCGTCCGGCCGGCGGGCCCTCGTCCTGGTCCCGGAGATCGCGCTCGCCACGCCGATCACGGACCGGCTGCGCGCCGAGCTGCCGGTGCGCATCGCGGTCATGCACTCGGGGCTCGGCGAGGGGGAGCGCGCGGACGAGTGGCGGCGCGTCCGGGCCGGGGACGCGGACATCGTGGTGGGCACCCGGACCGCCCTGCTCGCGCCGCTCGAGGACGTCGGGCTGATCGTCGTGGACGAGGAGCACGACCCGGCCTACAAGAGCGACCGGACGCCGCGCTTCCAGGCCCGCGACGCCGCGCTCGAGCTGGCGGCGATCGCCGGCGCGGCCGTGGTACTGGGCAGCGCCACACCGTCGGTGGAGAGCGTGGGTCACGCGCGGGCCGGCCGGTATCGCCGCGCGGCGCTGCCGACCCGGCCGGCCGGGACCGAGGCGCGCGTGGCCGCGGTGGACATGCGCGCGGAGCTGGCGGGCGGCAATCGCGGCCTGCTGTCGGACGCGCTGGCGGGTGCGCTGGGCGCCCTGGACGCGCGGGCCGGTGACCGGGCGATCCTGGTCATCAACCGGCGGGGGACGGCCTCGGTGGTGCTGTGCCGGGACTGCGGCCACGTGCAAGCCTGCCCGGACTGCGACCGCCCGCTCGTCTACCACCAGGCCGGCACCACGCTCCGGTGTCACCACTGCGGCCGCGCATGGCCGCCCGCGACGCGCTGCCCGGCCTGCGGGTCGCCCCGGATCCGGTACCTGGGTGGCGGGACGGAACGGGTGGAGCGCGAGGTGCGCGACCGGTTCCCGCGGCTGCGGGTCGGCCGCCTGGACCGCGACGTCGTGGAGCGGCGGGGCGCCGCGGACCGCGTGCTCGACGCGTTCGCCGACGGGCGCATGGACGTCCTGGTCGGGACGAGCCTCGTCGCCAAGGGCCTGGACGTCCCGGAGGTGACGCTGGTCGGCGTGGTGTCCGCGGACGTCGCGCTCAACCTGCCCGACGAGCGCGCGGCGGAGCGGACGTACCAGCTCCTCGCCCAGGCCGTCGGCCGGGCGGGGCGTGGCGGACGGCCCGGCATCGCGTTCATCCAGACCTACCGCCCGGACCACCGCGCGATCCGGGCCGTGGTCGAGGGCGACGCCACGCGGTTCTACGACGAGGAGCTCGCGCTGCGTGAGCGGTTCGGGTCGCCGCCCTTCGGCCGCCTGGTCAAGCTCACCGTGGCGCTGCCGGACCGCGACGCCGCCGAACGCGAGGGGGCGGCCATGGGCGAGCGCCTGCGGGAGCGGGCGCGCGAGGCCGGGACGGGGATCGTGGTCGCCGGCCCCGCGCCGGCGTACGTGGCGCGGCGGGCCGAGCGCTGGCGGTACCACCTCGTCCTCCGGGGGTCGGACCCGGTCTCGCTGCTGGACCCGCCGCCCGGGGCTCCGTGGTCCGTGGACGTCGATCCCGAGAGCCTGCTGTAGGCGCGATCGGCGGCCCCGGGGGACCACCCGGCACGTGCAGGATTCGACGCCGTGGCGACAATGACAGGGAACGAACAGTCATCGCCGCGACGCGGAAGGAGCCACCCATGACCGAGCCGAAGGACTATGACACCACCCCGCCCTCCGGCGAGTCCCTCGCCGACGAGCCGATCCCCGATGCCGCGCAGGCGGGCGGCGAGGGTGCCGCCAACGCGCGGGCGCGCGAGTGGCTGACGCAGCTCGAGTCGATGATCCAGGAGATCGCCACCCAGGCCGCGCCCGTGGCCCGGCAGGTGGGCGCGAAGGCCGCCGAGCTCGCCGCCGTCGCCGCCGTGAAGGCCGGGCCCATCGCCCAGAAGGCGGCGGAGGTCACCACCGACTACGGCCAGCGCTTCGCCGAGCGCGCCCAGTCCGTCGCCGCCGAGCTGCGCGCCACGCCGGGCGACGGGCACGCCGCCGAGGCGGCGGAGACGGCGACCGAGGCGGTGAAGACGGCCGCCGAGGCCGCCGACACGGTGGCCGACGAGGCCGCCGGCGCCTGACGCCCGCCCGATCGGGACGACCGCCCGGCCCGCACGGAGCCCGGGCGGTTGTTCCGTATACTCCGCCCATGACCGTTCGACCCATCGTGCTCCTCGGCGACCCTCGCCTCCGCCTCCGGGGGGAGACCGTGGACAGCTTCGGCAAGGTCCTCCACGAGCTCCTCGACGACCTGGCGGCGACGATGCGCGCGGCCCCGGGCGTGGGGCTCGCCGCGCCGCAGCTGGGCGAGCCGCTGCGGGCGTGCGTGATCGAGGTGGAGAACCGGCTGTACGAGCTGGTCAATCCCCGGATCGTCCGCTCCGATGGCGAGGATCGCGACCTCGAGGGCTGCCTCTCGATCCCGGGCTACGTGGCCTACGTGACGCGCAAGGAGAAGGTCTGGGTGGTCGCCCAGAACCGGGCGGGCCGGAAGGTCAAGGTGTCGGGCTCGGGGCTCCTCGGGCGGGCGCTCCAGCACGAGCTGGATCACCTCGACGGCAGGCTGTACATCGACTACCTGGACTCGATGGACGAGCTGATCGCCGTCGGGCAGGGCGAGGACGAGGAGCAGGACGCCGAGATCCGCGGGGCGACGAGCGCCCTCGCGTGAACCCCCGGACCGACGGCCTCCGGAGCGCGGCCTCGGTTCTCGGATGGCCGCCGGGAGGGCGCGCCCGGACGGTCTTCCTGGGCAGCGGCGGGTTCGGCGCGCCGGCCCTCCGGCGCCTGGTCGCCCGTCCCGACATCGAGCTCGTGGCGATCGTCACCGCGCCGCCGCGTCCGGTGGGGCGGCGCCAGGTGCCGACGCCCACGCCGATCGGGTCGCTGGCCGCGGAGCTGGCCCTCGGGCCCGTGCTCACGCCGGCACGGCTCCGGGCGCCGGAGGCGATCGCCGCAGTCCTCGCGTTGCGCCCGGAGCTGGCCGTGCTCGCCGACTACGGCCAGATCGTCCCGGCGCCGCTGCTGGCGCTGCCGCACGGGGCGCTCAACCTCCACCCGTCGGCGCTGCCCCGGTGGCGCGGCGCCTCGCCGATCCCGGCCACGATCCTGGCCGGCGACCCGTCCACGGCCGTGACCCTGATGCGCATGGACGAGGGGCTGGACACGGGCCCGATCGTGGGGCAGGCGGCCGTCGCGCTGGCGGGGGACGAGGCCGCGCCGGACCTCGAGACGCGCCTCGCGGAGCTGGCCGCGGACCTCCTCGACCGGTCGCTCGGGCCGTGGCTGCGAGGCGAGCTGGCCGCGGTCCCCCAGGCGGCCGAGGGGGCGACGCTCACCCGGCCGCTCCGCCGCGAGGACGGCCGCCTGGACCCGGGCGAGCCCGCCGTCGCGCTGGAGCGCCGGGTCCGCGCCTTCCTGCCCTGGCCCGGCACGTTCCTCGAGTTCGACGGCGAGCGCGTGGTGGTCGGCGCGGCGGCCGTGGCGCCGTCCGCGCCGGGCGACGTCCCGGGCACGCTCGTCCGCGAGGGAGACCGGCCCGCCCTCGCGACCGTGGACGGCCGCCTCGTGCTCGAGGCGGTCACGCCGCCGGGCCGGCACCCCATGTCGGGCGCTGCTTGGCTCCGCGGCCGCCGGCCCCGGCCGAGCCGGCGACCCGTGTCAGAATCGCCGGCATGACCGACGATCGCCCGGTCGTCGTCCCGTTCAAGGGCCTGCGGCCGGCGCCCTCCGCCACGCGCCCGCGAGACGAGCGGCCGGGCATCAGCGGGCTCACGCCCGAGGAGCTCGGCGCGTGGTTCGGCGAGCGCGGTGAGCCCGCCTACCGCGCGCGCCAGGTCCTCGACGCGGCGTGGCGCGGCCGCCAGGTCTCGTTCGCGGAGATCCTGACGCTGCCGGGAGGCCTGCGGGCCGACCTCGACGCGGCGTTCCGGTTCGACACCGTCGTCGAGAGCGAGGTCCGGCTGACGGACGGCGGCCTGACCGAGAAGGCGCTCCATCGGCTGTCGGACGGGCTGCTGGTCGAGTCGGTCCTGATGCACTACCCGGCCCGCGACGGCTCCCGCGAGCGGCACACGCTGTGCATCAGCTCGCAGGCGGGCTGCGCCGTGGGCTGCCCGTTCTGCGCGACCGGCGAGCTGGGCATGGAACGGGACCTCGAGACGGCGGAGATCGTCGACCAGGTGCGGCACGCCGCACGGCGGCTGGCGGAGGACGGGCGGCACCTGACCAACGTCGTGTTCATGGGCATGGGCGAGCCGCTGCTCAACCTCGATCGCGTGCTGGAGGCGATCGCCGCCCTCAACGACCCGCAGCGGTTCGGGCTCGGCGCCCGGCACATCACGGTCTCGTCGTCCGGCGTGGTGCCCGGGATCCGGCGGCTGACGGCGCTCGGGCCGCAGTTCACGCTCGCGATCAGCCTCCACGCGGCGAGGAACCCGCTCCGGGACGTCCTGGTGCCGCTCAACCGGCGCTGGCCGGTCGAGGAGGTGGTCGCGGCCGCCCGGGAGCACGGGCAGGCGACCGGCCGCCGGGTGACCTACGAGGTCGTGATGATCGACGGCATCAACGACACCGACCTCGACGCCGACGCGCTGGCGGCCCTGCTCTACGGCGAGCACGCGCATGTCAACCTGATCCCGATGAACCAGGTCGCCCACACGCCGTGGACCGGGACGCCCATCCCCGCGGTCGAGCGCTTCGCCGCGCGCCTCCGCGCGGCCGGCATCCAGACCACGATCCGGTTCAACCGCGGCACGGAGATCGGCGCCGCGTGCGGCCAGCTGGCCGCGGAGCACGCCGGCCAGCCCACGCCGATCGTGGTCCAGCGCCGGCGCGACCGGCTCGTGTCCGAGAGCGCGGCGGCCCTGCGCGGCGAACGGAGCCACGAGCCCGTCCCGGCCGGGGTGGGGGAGGGCTGACGATGCCCAGCCGCCGCCCGCCGCGGGCGCTGATCGCCGCCAGCATCCTCGACAGCGACCTCGGTGCCCTCGCCGACGAGATCCGCCGCGCCGACGCCGCGGGCGCGGACCGGATCCACCTCGACGTGATGGACGGCCACTTCGTCCCCAACATCACCTTCGGCTGGAAGACGATCGAGGCCGTGCGCCGGGTCACGGACCTGCCGTTCGACGCCCACCTGATGATCTCGGAGCCCGGGCGCTGGGTCGAGCCGTTCCTCGACGCGGGCTGCGACTCGATCACGTTCCACGTGGAGGTCGACGCCGCCCAGGTCCGGCCGGCCCTGGAGCGGATCCGCGGGGCGGGCCGGTCCGCCGGGCTGTCCGTCAAGCCCGCCACCCCGCTGACGACGCTCGATCCCTACCGCGACCTGCTCGACATCGTGCTCGTGATGACGGTCGAGCCCGGCTTCGGCGGCCAGGCGTTCATGGCCGACGTGGCGGCGGCCAAGCTCGCCCCGGCCCGGGCATGGCTGGACCCTGCCGGCGCCGCCGAGGTCCAGGTGGACGGCGGCGGCCGGCGCGACACGGCCGAGGCGATCGGGCGCGAGGGGACCGACGTGATCGTGGCCGGGTCGGCGCTGTACCGCGCGCCGGACATGGCCGCCGAGCTGGCGCGGATCCGCGCGATCGCGGATGCGGCGCGCACCCCCACGCTCGAGCGCGCGGGCTGACGGGCGGCCGTGCGGGCGCTCCTGCAACGGGTCAGCCGGGCGGAGGTGCGGGTCGGCGGCACCGTCACGGGGGCCATCGGCGCAGGCCTCGTGATCCTGCTCGGGATCGGCCACGGCGACGACGACGCGACGGCCGATGCGCTGGCGCGCCGGGTGTGCGCGCTGCGGGTGTTCGAGGATGACGAGGGACGCACCAACCGCTCCCTGCTCGACGTGGGCGGCGAGGTGCTGGTTGTGAGCCAGTTCACGCTGTACGCCGACACGCGACGCGGGCGTCGGCCCGGCTTCACGGATGCGGCGCCGCCGGGGCTCGCGGAGGCGCTGTGGCGCCGGTTCGCCGCCGGCGTGGAGGCGCAGGGCGTGCACGTGGGGCTGGGCGAGTTCGGCGCGCAGATGGCCGTCGAGCTCGTGAACGACGGCCCGTTCACGATCTGGCTCGACACCGCGGACCGCTGATCGCCGAACGCGCCGCGCGCCTGCGATGCGTCACCCGGCGCCCCGTTGCGCTCCGATCCGGCCCCCCGTTGCGCCCCGCCCCGGCCCGCGCCCGCGCCGTCAGGTGGCCAAGTACCGATGAGGCGCGTGGTATCGCGGCCCGGTTCCGATCCGGTGGGCCAGGTACCGATGACCTGCGTGGTAGCCGGGCCCGCGGCCGGCAGTACGTGTCACTCACCGCTGGGGTGCGTGGTAGGCCACCTCGAGGTGGCCGAGTCCGCGTGGCAGCGATGGATGGCCATCAGCCGGTCGCCGGTCGTGCGTGACCTCCACGCGCGTCCGGCCTCGTTGCCTGGTTCCGGTGGCCAGGTGCCGAGCGACCACGCGCCCCATCGGTGGACGGCACACTCCGCCGGGCCGCGACGTGCCGTGCTGGTCGCGGGATCGCCGGGCACGATCGACGGCGGCCGTTCCCTGCCGCGGCGACCGAGGCCGCCTGACCCCCACCCCGCCAGGAACGACGAAGCCGGCCGCGGCGGTCGCGACCGGCTCTTGCGCTCCGGGGCGGAGGCGACGCTCCCGCGAGAGATCGCCCGAGGTTCTAGCGGGCGCCCTTGGTGAGCGTGCGACGGCAGCGCGTGCAGGCGAGCACCTTGGTGGTCGTGCGGGCCTTCACGAGCGTGGTGAGCTGGAGGTTCGGCTGGTAGCGGCGGTGGGCGCGGACGCGGTTCATCCCCGACGACTGGGGGTTGAAGCCGCCCATCGACACCTTGCCGCAGATGGCGCAGCTGCGAGCCATGGTCTGGTTGGTTCCTCGGAATGGGCGAAGACGGGCGCGCGCCGGAGCAGTCCGGCACGATCGGGGTGGTATCGTAGCACACGGCCTCCGGCCGACCGCACGGAGCGCCCGTCGCGGCCCGCCGGGCCGGACTCGCGCCCGCGAGGAGGACGTCGCCCGCGTGACCGATCCGATCCCCGGTCGCTCGCTCGCCACGAAGCGGGCGATCCGTGACCTGGTCCGTACCGCCACGCTCTCCGTGTACGGCGTGTCGGGGTTCGCCGGCGGGGGCGCCATCGGACGCCTGCTGGAGCGTCTCGGCCTCGCGCATCCGGGCCTCCGCCTCGAGATCGACGATCCGCTCGCCGTCGACCTGTCGCTGACGGTCGCCTACGGGCTGCCGATCGCGGAGGTCGCCCGCCAGGTCGAGGCGTCCGTCCGCTACGCGCTCGGCCATGCCCTCGGCCGCGAGCCCGATCGGGTCACGATCCGGATCGGCCACCTCCGCCACGAGCACGGCATCGCCCCCCAGCCGGCGGAGCCACCGGCCCACGGCGAGCCCCGCACCACCGACCTCGCGAACAGCGGCTCGGACGTCGCCTGATGCCCCGCCGATCCTGTGACGGCGCGGGATTCCTGGCGGCCTTCCGGAGCGCGGTGGCGGCCCTCGAGGCGAACGTCGACGAGATCAACTCGCTGAACGTGTTCCCGGTCCCGGACGGGGACACGGGCACCAACATGCTGGCGACGGTCCGGGCCGCCCTCGAGGAGGCCGACAAGGCCGGACCCGAGGCGGACGCGGAACGGGTCGCGCAGGCCGCGAGCTTCGGGGCGCTGATGGGTGCCCGCGGCAACTCGGGCGTGATCACCAGCCAGATCCTGGCCGGCATGGCGCACGGCCTGGCGGGCAAGCGCCGGTTCAACGGCCTCGACCTCGCCCACGCCCTCGACGCCGGCACGAAGACCGCCTACAAGGCCGTCGCCAAGCCGGTCGAGGGCACGATCCTGACCGTGATCCGGGAGGCGTCCGCCGCCGCCGTCACCGCGGCCGAGCGCGACAACAACGTCGAGACGGTGCTCGCCGCCACGGTCGAAGCCGCCGAGCGCGCCGTGGCCAAGACCCCCTCGCTGCTGCCGATCCTGCGCGAGGCGCACGTCGTGGACTCGGGCGGGCAGGGCCTGTTCCGGCTGTTCCAGGGCGCCCTCGAGGCGGCCCGCGGCCGCCCGCTGGGCGAGGGGATGCCCGCGGCCCCCGGCGTCGCGGCGCGTCCGGCCGTCCCTGCCGTCCCGGCCGCCGAGGAGGGCGCCTTCGGCTACGAGACGGTGTACCTCGTCCACGCCCGGCCGGGCCAGGCGCTCGACGTGACGGCGATCCAGGCCTTCCTGGAGTCGATCGGCGACTCGGTGCTGGTCGCCGGTGACGGCCGCCTCGCCAAGGTCCATGTCCACAACGATCGGCCGGACGCGGTGATCGCGTACGGCCTGTCGGTCGGGATGCTGTCGCGGATCACGATCGAGAACCTCGACAGCCAGGCCCACGACGTGCGCGAGGCGAAGGCGACGGCGTTCGTGGGCGAGGCCGGCGGCCCGGGGTCGCCGGTTGGCACCGCGACCACCGCGGTCGCGGGCGGCGGGCACGGGCCGGTCACGGCTGGCGGCCCGGCGGGCGACGATGACGAGGCCACGCCCGTCACGCGGCTGCCGCTGGGCGTCGTGGCCGTGGCCCCGTCGGACGGCCTCGCCGCCGTGCTCACGGACATGGCGGCGCCGTTCCGCGAGTACGGGGCGTTCCGCGTCGTGAAGGGCGGGCAGTCCGCCAACCCGTCCACCGGCGAGCTGCTGGACGCCGTGCGCGCCACCACCGCCGACGAGCTGCTGATCCTGCCCAACAACCCCAACGTCGTGCTCGCGGCCCGCCAGGTGGCCTCGATGACGGACGTGCCGGTCCACGTCGTCCCGACCCGCAACTGCGCCGAAGGCATCGCGGCGCTCCTGGAGCTCGACCCGCACCGCACGGCCGAGGAGAACGCGGCCACGATGACCGAGGCCAGCCGCACCGTCCAGACGATGCAGGTGACCGAGGCGGTCCGGGACGCCACCGTGTCCGGCCGCAAGGTCAGGAAGGGCCAGACGATCGTGCTCGACCCCGACGACGGCCTGCTGGCCGCCGACAACGACACCCAGCGCGCCGTGCTCACCGGGCTCGGGCGGCTGGAACCCGGGTACGGCCTGCTCACGATCTACTACGGCGAGGACGCGACGCTGGACGAGGCCGAGACGCTGGCGCTCCGGGTGCGCGAGGCCGCGCCGGGCGTGGACGTGGAGATCGTGCACGGGGGCCAGCCGCACTACCGGTACCTCGTCTCGGCCGAGTGAGCGGCGGCGAGCGCCGGCGGTCGGCCGCGGCGAGCGGCAGCCGCTCGCTCCGTCCGAAGGTCGCCGGCCCGGTCCCGGCGGACCCGGTCACGCTGCTCGGCACGCACCTCGGGCTGTCGGGCATCGGCCAGCTGGCCTCGCTCCGCCGGCCCACCCGCCGAATGGGCATCGAGACGGTGCGCGACCTGCTGTTCCACCTGCCCCGCCGCTACGACGACCTGCGCGAGCTCCGGACGCTGGCTGACGTCCGCGACCTGGACGACGGCACGGTCGCGTCCGCCCAGGTCACGGTGACGGACATCTCGGTGCAGCAGACGTGGCGCCGCCGGGTCCAGGTCACGACCGCGCAACTCGCGGACGGCACCGGCTTCGCCAGCGCGACCTGGTTCGGGCGCCGCTACATCGAGCGGCGGGTTCGGCCCGGCGACCTGCTCCTCGTCTCGGGGCGGATCAAGCACCGGCACGGCGACATCGTGTTCGAGAGCCCGGAGTTCCAGCCGGCCGACGCCGCGAACCTGCTCCACGTCGGCCGGATCGTCCCGGTGTACCGGCTGACCAGCGGTCTCACGGCCAACCGGCTGCGCGCGGCGATGCGCACGGCGCTGGATCGCGCCGGCCATGCGTACCCGGAGTACCTGCCGCCGGCGATCGGCCAGGCGGAGGCGGTGCCGCCGATCGCGGAGGCGCTCGAGGCCGCCCACTACCCGGTGACGTTCGAGGCGCGCGACGCCGCGCTGCGGAGGCTCGCGTTCGACGAGCTGTTCGCGCTGCAGCTGGGGATGGTCGCGCGGCGCCGGTCCCGGGGCCGGTCGACGACCGTGCCACTCCCCGTGGCGCCTGCCGAGGACCGCCGGATCCGCGACGCGCTGGCCGCCGCGCTGTCACACAAGCTGGAGCGTGGGGTGGCGCTCACGCCGGACCAGGACACGGCGCTGGACGAGATCCGCGCCGACCTCGCCCGCCCGGTGCCGATGCTCCGGCTGGTCCAGGGCGACGTGGGCTCGGGCAAGACCGCGGTGGCGGCCTGGGCGCTGGCGGCGGCGGCGTTGGCCGGGCGGCAGGGCGCGCTGCTGGCGCCGACGGACCTGCTCGCCCGCCAGCACCTCGCGACGGTGGCGGCACTGGTCGAGGACCTCGGGCTGCCGGTCACGCTGCTGACCGGGTCGCTGACCGGGGACGCCCGGCGCAAGGCCGTCGGGGCGATCGAGTCGGGGCAGGCGGGGATCGTGGTCGGGACGCACGCGCTGCTCCAGGAGAAGGTCGCGTTCGCGGACCTCGCCCTGGCCGTCGTGGACGAGCAGCACCGGTTCGGCGTGGAGCAGCGCGGCGCCCTCGAGGCCAAGGCGACCCGCGGCGCCCCGCACGTGCTGCTGATGACCGCCACGCCGATCCCGCGCACGCTGGGCCAGGTCCTGTACGCGGACCTCGACGTGTCCACGATCCACTCGGCGCCCGAGGGGCGGATCGCGATCGGGACCGGGATCCGGCGGCCGGACAACCTCGAGCGGACGTGGGGCCTGGTGCGCAGCGAGGCCGCCGCCGGCAGGCGCGCGTTCGTGGTGGTGCCGCGGATCGGGCCCAAGGCACCCGCCACGGCGGACGAGGATGCGGCCGCCGGCTACCTCGGCGACGACGAGCTGCCCGACGAGGACGTCGAGGCGGCGTGGGCGGCCGCCGCCGAGGCCGAGTTCGAGCGGCTGACCGGGCTGCTGGCGCCGCTCCGGGTGGGCCTCGTCCACGGCCGGCTCAAGGCCGCGGACCGGGACGCCGAGATGGCCCGCTTCCGGGATGGCGAGCTGGACGTGCTGGTGGGCACCACCGTGGTCGAGGTTGGCGTGGACGTGCCGGAGGCGACGCTGATGATCGTCGAGGGCGCGGAGCGGTTCGGCCTCGCCCAGCTCCACCAGCTGCGCGGCCGGGTGGGGCGGGGGAGCGCGGCCTCGTTCTGCGTCCTGGTCAGCGAGGCCGCCGAGGGCACGACCGAGCACGAGCGCCTGAAGGCCGTCGCGTCCACGACCGACGGCTTCGTGCTGGCCGAGAAGGACTTCGAGCTGCGCCGCGAGGGCGACGTGCTGGGCCTCGCCCAGAGCGGCCTGCCCCGGCTGCGGGTCGCGACGCTCGCCAACCCCGAGCACCGCGAGCTGGCCGCGCGCGCCCGTGCCCACGCGGAGGCGCTGGTGGGCGAGGACGGCGACCTGCCGGCGGAGCCCGCCGGGTTGCGCACGGAGCTCGAGCACGGCTGGCTGCGGCGCGTGTACGCCGGCGACCCGGCGACCGCGGCGTAGGCGGCGAGGCTGCCATGGCCGACGCGGGCCGCGTCATCGCCGGCCGCGCGAAGGGGACCCGGCTGGCCGCCCCCGCCGCGGGGACCCGGCCGTTCACGGACCGCGTCAAGCAGACGCTGTTCGCGATCCTCGAGCCCGACCTCGAGGGGGCCGTCGTCCTCGACCTGTTCGCGGGCAGCGGCGCCGGCGGCATCGAGGCCCTGTCGCGCGGCGCGGCCCGGGCGACGTTCGTGGAGCACGACGCCGGGGCCGCGCGGGTGGTCGCCGAGAACCTCCGGCGCACGGCCCTCGACGGCCGGTCGCGTGTCGTCCGCCGCGACGCGATCGCCTGGCTGGTGTCCCCGGACGGGGCCGCGGCGGACGGCCCGTTCGACCTCGTCCTGGTCGACCCGCCGTACGCGGACACGGGCCTGCTGGCCCGCGCCCTCGAGCTCGTCGCGACGCACGTCCGGCCCGGCGGCCGGGTGGTCGCCAAGCACTTCTGGCGGGACCCCCCGCCGCCGGTCGTGGGGCTGCTAGCATCGGACCGGGAGCGGCGCTTCGGCGAGACCGCCCTCACGTTCTACCGGCGGGCGCATGGAGGCGAGCGAGCGTGAACGTCGCGGTCTACCCGGGCTCGTTCGACCCCATCACCAACGGCCACCTCGACGTCGTGCGCCGCGCCGCGCGCGTGTTCGACCGGGTCGTGGTCGCGGTCCTCGGCAACCCGCGCAAGACGCCCCTCCTGCCCGCGGACGTGCGGGTCGCGGTCATCCGCGACGCGATCGACGCCGAGCCGTCGCTCGCCGGCCGGGTGGAGGTCCGCACCTTCGACGGCCTCACGGTCGAGTTCTGCCGGACGGTCGGGGCGGGGTTCCTCGTCCGGGGCCTGCGGGCGATCGCGGACTTCGAGGCTGAGCTCCAGCTCGCGCACAACAACCACCAGCTGGCGCCCGAGGTGGACACGGTGTTCTTCATGACCTCGCTGGAGCACTCCTACATCAGCTCCAGCCTGGTCAAGGAGATCGCGCTGTTCGGGGGCGACGTGTCCACGATGATCCCGGCGCCGGCGGCGGGCGCGCTCCTGGCCGCGCTGCCGGGACGCGCCGGGTCGCCCCCGCCGCGCGTGCCATAATCCGGCGAGGCGCCCCGCCGGGGCCCCGAGCGCACGGGAGGCCGTCCGCTGGACATCATCTTCCTCGTCGAGCGGCTCGAGTCGCTGATCGCCAACGGCAAGCCCCTGCCCCTGACCCGCAACGCGATCATCGACCGGGACGCCGCCCTCAACCTCATCGATGAGCTTCGTGTCGCCGTGCCCGAGGAGGTGCGTGCCGCCAAGCGGATCAACCAGGAGGGGGAGCGGATCATCGAGAAGGCCCAGGAGGAGGCCGAGCGCATCGTCGCGCGCGCCCAGGAGCAGGCGGCGTTCCTGATCGAGGAGCGGGGCCTGACCGAGGCGGCCGAGGCCGAGGGCCGGCGGATCCTCGAGAACGCCGAAGACGAGGCGGCGCAGATCCGGAGCGGCGCCGACGAGTACGCGGCGAGCGTGCTGGGCGGCCTCGAGGCGGACGTCGCGCGCACCCTGCGCAGCATCGAGCGCGGGATCGCGATGCTGGACGAGCGGCGCGCGTCGTACGCACCCGCCGAGCCCGAGCCCGACGCGGACGAGGTCGCCTACGCCCCGGACGCGCTCGAGGCGGAGGACGAGGAGACGGGGGCCCCGGCCATCGGGCGGCGATGACCGCCCGTGACACCCACCGGCCGCACCCGGTCGACACCCACGGCGATCCGCTGACGTTCGCCGTGTCGGGGCTCATGACCGAGCCCCCCGGCACGGTGCGCGAGTACCAGGTCGAGGGCGTGGCCGTCGACCCGGGCGATGGCCTGCTGCTCACGGGGCCAGTCGAGGGGCGGATGCGCCTGTTGCGCTCCAACCGCGGCCTGGTGCTGGACGCCCGCCTGGCGACGGCGATCGCCGGCGAGTGCGCGCGCTGCCTGCGCCCGCTGGCCACGCCCGTCCAGCTCCGGATCGACGAGGAGGTCCTGCCCTCGATCGACTTCGCCAGCGGCCTGCCCGTCCCGCTCGAGGAGGGCGCCGACCCCGAGGCGCCGCGGCTGACCGATCACCACGAGCTGGAGCTGCGGCCGCTGGTGGTCGCGGCGATCAGCCTGGCCGAGCCGATCGCCCCCCTGTGCGAGCCGGATTGCCCGGGGCTGTGCGTCGAGTGCGGGCAGCGCCTCGAGCCGGGCCACCCGGTGCATGACGAGCCCGTCGACCCCCGCCTCGAGGCGCTCCGCGCCTTCCGGGTCGACGGGGACGCCGATAGCGGGTAGACTCCCCGCTCGGCCCCCCGTCCCGGCGGCGGCGCGTCCGCGCGCCCCGGGCCGGTGCCGTACCGCAGCCACGATCCCGCGGGCGACGTCCGCGTGACCAGCCCCGAGAGGAGCAGCAACCGACATGGGTGTGCCGAAGCGAAAGGTCGCTCACGCCCGGCAGATGGACCGGCGGAGCCACCACGCCCTCACCCTGCCGACGCTCGTCGAGTGCCCGCATTGTCACGAGCCGAAGCTGCCGCACCGGGTCTGCCCGGCGTGCGGCTACTACAACGGCCGCCAGGCGGTCGTGCTGAAGCCGGCCGGCGGGGCCGCGACGGGCGAGGAGACCGCGTAACCGGACCCGCGAGCCGGGCGAGGGCGCGGTGAGCCGGGCGATGACGCCGTGACCGCGATGACGCCGTGACCGCGCACAGCGGGCCGGCCGCGGCCGACCGGGCGAGCGCCGCCGGGCGAGGGGTCCGCGTCGCGGTGGACGCGATGGGCGGCGACCACGGGGCCGCCGAGGTCGTGCCGGGGGCGGTGGCGTACGCGCGCGCGAATCCCCACGACGAGGTCATCCTGGTCGGCGACGAGGCCGTCATCGCGGCACACGGCGGCGACCTGCCGGCCAACGTCCGGGTCGTCCACGCGGCGGAGCTCATCGGGATGGACGAGCATCCCGCCCGTGCCCTCGTCCGCAAGCGCGACAGCTCGATCGTCGTCGCCACGGAGCTCGTGAGGGCTGGCCAGGCCGACGCCGTCGTGACCGCCGGCCACACCGGCGCGGGCATGGCCGCGGGGAAGCTCATCCTCGGCTCCCTGCCGGGCATCGACCGCCCGGCGCTGGCGATCCAGATGATCAGCGCGGGCCGGCCGTTCGTGCTGCTCGACATCGGGGCCAACCCGGACTCCACGGCCGAGAACCTCGCCCAGTTCGCCCGGATGGGGGCGATCTTCTCCGAGCGCGTGCTGGGCGTGGAGCGGCCACGGGTCGCCCTGCTCTCGATCGGCGAGGAGAAGGGCAAGGGCGACGCCCGGATCCAGCGGGCGACTGAGCTGCTGGACGAGACCGACCTCAACTTCATCGGCAACGTCGAGGGCAAGGACCTCACCCAGCAGGTCGCCGACGTCGTCGTCTGCGACGCGGTGCTGGGCAACGTCGTGATCAAGTTCTTCGAGGGCCTGTCGGGCTTCATCTTCGACCAGTTCCGGGACGAGTTCCGCCGGTCGCCGCGCGGCCGGCTGGCGTACCTGCTGCTGCGGCCCGGGATCGCGCGCATCCGGCGCACGTTCGACTACGAGGTCGTCGGCGGGTCGCCGCTGCTCGGCATCCGGGGGACCGTGATCATCACGCACGGCCGGGCGAAGCGGCGGATGATCGAGCATGCCGTGCGCGTCGGGGCGGCCACCGCGCGGGAACGGGTCGCGGAGCGGATCGGTCGCGCGCTGGGCGGCGAGGTGTACGACGATATGGGCATCGCGGCCGCACCGGCCGTCGCCTCGGAGGCCATCTCGTGACGCCCACGCTGTCGGTCGGGCCCGGCGTCATCCGGGACACCGTGCGCCTCGCCGCGCTCGAGGTGCCCGGGGTGCTGCGCGTCGGGCGCGGCGGCGCGCCGTGGCGCGACGCGCTCAGCGGGTCGCCGATCAAGGTCCGGATCCGCGACGGGCGGGTGCACGTCACCGTGTGGCTCGTGGCGCGGCCGCGCCAGCAGCTCGTGCCGCTGGCGGGCCAGGTCCGCGCCGCGGTGGGCGCGGCGGTCGTGCGGCTGCTCGGCCTCGAGCTCGGCGGCGTGACCGTCCTGGTCGACGGTGTCGGGGCCTGACGGCCCGCGCCCGGCGCGGCACCGCGCGAACGAGGAACGGGTCCGCAGCCGGCGCGCCGGTCGACGGCTCGCGCTCGCCTCGGTGTTCGAGGCGGAGTTCGGCCAGCGGACGGCCGATGCCATCCTCGAGCGGCACCTCGCGACCGAGGCGGACCCGGAGGCGTCGGCCCTCGCCCGCGAGATCGTCGCCAACGTGCTCGCGAACCGCGACACCCTCGATGCGCGGATCACCGCCGCGGCCCCCCAGTACCCCGTGGTCCAGCTCGCCCGGATGGACCGCGCGCTGCTGCGTTGCGGCCTGTGCGAGGTGCTACACTCGCCCGCGACGCCGGCCCGGGTGGCGATCGCCGAGTGGGTCGAGCTCGCCCGAACGTATTCGGGCGAACCGATGCGACGGCTCATGAACGGCGTACTTGGGCGCATCGCCCGCGAGAGCAACGCAACCCGTCAGGACACCGCCGAGGCACCAGGAGGGAGTCAGTGGCCAGCACGTACGAGCGGCTGAAGAAGATCGTCATCGAGCAGCTGGGGGTCGACGAGTCCGAGGTCAACCCCGAGGCCTCGTTCGTCGACGACCTGAACGCCGACTCGCTGGACCTTGTCGAGCTGATCATGAGCCTCGAGGAGGAGTTCGGGACCGAGATCTCCGACGAGGACGCCGAGAAGATCCGGACCGTGCAGGACGCCGTCGACTACATCGACGAGCACTCCTCCTAGCGGCATCGACCGGGGGCGGGATGCACCCGGCCGACGCGCTCACGGAGCGACTCGGGCTCCCGATCCGCGATCGCGACCTGCTCGCGCAGGCGCTGGTCCACAGCAGCTGGCTCCACGAGCACCCGGAGGGCGTCCGGGGCCACAACGAGCGGCTGGAGTTCCTGGGCGACGCCGTCGTCAACCTGGCCATCTCCGACGCCCTGTTCCGCCGCCATCCGACCGATGACGAGGGGATCCTCTCGGCACGCCGGGCCGCCATCGTGAGCACCTCCGGGCTCGCCCGGCTGGCGGCGAGGCTGGACCTCGGGGCGTTCCTGCTCCTCGGCGAGGGAGAGTCGCAACGCGGCGGGCGCGTCCGGCCGTCGCTCCTCGCCTCGGCGTTCGAGGCGCTGGTGGGTGCCATCTACCTCGATCTCGGCTGGGAGATCGCACGTGACTGGATCCACGGCTGGGCCGAGCCCGAGATCGGGGCGGACCTCGCGCTGACCACGCTCAAGAGCCCCAAGAGCCGCCTCCAGGAGCACACCCAGCGGACCAGCGGCGACCGGCCTGCGTACCGGATCGTCGAGGCGGTCGGCCCCGATCACGAGAAGCAGTTCCGGATCGAGGTCGTCGTGGGCGGGCGCGTGCTGGGCACGGGCGACGGGCCGTCGCGGCGGGTGGCGGAGACCGCGGCCGCCGCACAGGCGCTGGAGCGGATCCGCCAGGAGCGCCAGGCGGCACGGAGCGCCCGCGCGGCCGCCGTCGCGGGTGGCAGGCACGAAGACTCGCAGGGCGGGGCAGGCAACGGAGACGAGCCTCCGCCGGCCGCGGCATCGCCGGAGGGGGGCGACGCCGTGCCGGGACGGTCGCCGGCCACCGGGGCACCCGGCACCGAGGCGGACACGTGAGCGCGCCCGCGCGCCTGCTCGGCCTCCGCGTCCAGGGGTTCAAGTCGTTCGCCGAGCGGACCCTGGTCGAGTTCGGCGAGGGCATCAGCGCGATCGTCGGGCCCAACGGATCCGGCAAGTCCAACCTCGCCGATGCGCTCCGCTGGGCGCTCGGCGAGCAGGGCCGCTCGCTCCGGATCCGCCGGAGCGAGGACGTGATCTGGGCCGGGTCGGACCGCCGGGCCGCCCTGGGCATGGCGGACGTGACGCTCGTCCTCGACAACGCGGATGCGCTGCTGCCGGTCGAGTACTCGGTCGTGGAGCTCGGCCGGCGCCTGTACCGCTCGGGCGAGAACGACTACCTGCTCAACCGCCAGCGGGTGCGGCTGCGGGACCTCGTGGACCTGCTCGATTCGGCGAACCTCGCCGAGAACGCGTTCCTGTTCATCGGCCAGGGCATGGTGGACCAGGCGCTCGCCCTGCGGCCGGAGGAGCGGCGGCCGCTGTTCGAGGAAGTGGCGGGGGTCCGGCGCCACGAGCGCCGGCGGCGGAAGGCCGAGGAGCAGCTCGCGGAGGCCGAGGCGAACCTGGCCCGGGTCGAGGACGTCCTCGCCGAGCTGCGGCCCCAGGCCCGCCGGCTGGGCCAGCTGGCCGAGCAGCAGGCGACCCGCCTGACCGCGGGCGAGGAGCTGGCCGCCGCGCTGATCGCGGCCGCCCACGGGCGATGGCACGAGGCCGCTGCGAGGGCGGCCGAGGCGAACGCGCGGCGGGACGCCCTCCGGGCCGAGACGGAGCGGTCGCTCGAGGCGCTCGAGGCGGCGGAGTCGGCGGTCGGTGACATCGCCGCGTCCATGGCGGCGCGCGCGGAGGCCGAGCGTGAGCGCCGCGCGGTGCACGAGGCCGCGCGCGCGCAGTTGACGTCGCTCGGCCTGCGCGAGGCGCGTGCGGCCGGGGAGATGCAGGCGGCCGCCCGCGACCGGGCGCGCATCACGGCCGAGCGGGCCGCGGCGGAGGCGGACCTCGCGGCCCAGCGGCGGACCCTCGCCCAGCCCGTCGCCGAGCGCGACGCGGACCTCGAGGCGGCGCTGGGCGACGCCGACCGCGCCCTCGCGGAGGCGCTCGCGGAGCTGGGCTCGCTGCGCGCGGCGAGCCGTGCCCGCGGCGACGAGCTGGCGGCCGTGCGCCGCGCCGAGGCGGCCCGG
>JBFMAT010000024.1:0-56766 GCA_040755495.1 Chloroflexota bacterium | reverse complement strand
GCGCGGTCGGCGGTCGGCGGCCCCGGCCACCGCGGTCGGCTCCGCCCCCACCCGATCTCGCCCCCGGCCGGCCCGACCCGGTTCAGGCCCCAGCCGGCCGCCCTCCGCCGCCGCACCGGGTTCCGCGGCCCACCCGGTTCCTCCCACCCGGTTCGGCCCCCCAGCTGCCCTCCCGCCGCCGATGTGCGTCCTGATGCACACTGCGGGGCCGTGTGTGCATCCGGACAGCCCTTCCGGCACCTGCGTGCAGGACGTGTAGCCCCAGATGCACAGATAGGCCCGATCGCAGAGCCTGGGCGGACCAGGGTGTACGCGCGGATGCACAGATTCAGCGCTGGAGCCGCGGCGGCGCGCTTCGGGCGGCGCGAATGTACCTCCACATGCACACGTCCCGGGTCCACGGACCGTCGATCCCGCGGCGGGCGGCGGGTGCCTGCCGGACCGTCGATCCCGCCGGGGGCGAGGGTCCACGGACGTCGATCCCGCCGGGGGCGAGGGTCCACGGACGTCGATCCCGCCGGGGGCGGCGAGGGCAGCGCTCGTTGCCGAGCGGCGCGTGACGCGTGATCAGGCGGGCGGCGCGCTCGACGTCTCCATCGCCGCGGGATCCTCGCGCGCACGCTCGGCGATCCCGTCCCCGTCCGCGTCCCCGAGCCCCGTGGAGCCCGGCATGACCAGCGCTTCGAGCTGGGCCAGGAACGGCCGTGCGCCGATCCGCGCCAGGATCTGCCGAGCCTCCGCCGCGGCCGCCCGGACCTCCGGCAGCCCGCGATCGAGCACGTGCGCCATGTCGATGGCCGTGAGGGCCTCGTCCCACGGCAGGTCCAGGCTCCGCCAGGCGGCGTTGACCGCCCGGTAGCCGGCGAGCGCCTCCGCCGTCCGGCCCTCGAGCGCCGTGATGCCGGCCCGAAGCGTGGCCCGCACGTTGTCGATCGCCGGGCCGTGGATCCCCGATTCGTCGAGACCCGCAAGGTCCGCGCGCGCCCCCTCGGCGTCACCGGTCCACAGGGCCGCCCGACCCGCCAGCGCGTAGCCGGACGCGGCCCCCGACGGCGACAGGTCCACGCCCGCGCGCCACGCGGCGCGGGCCTCGGCCGGTCGCCCGGCCGCCAGCTCGATGTAGCCCCGCGACTCGAGGACCAGCGCTTCCCAGCCGCCCTCCGGCAGGGTGCCCACGATCTGCTCCAGCTCGGCGAGGACCTCCCCGTACGGCTCGCCGCGCGCGGCACGGAGGTTCACCAGGTTGTTGGCCAGGAGCGTGCGATCCGCGGCATCGGTGGCATCGAGCAGCGCCGCCTCGAGCTCCGTCGCCGCCAGGTCCCACTCGCCGCAGCGGATCGCGTTGAACCCGAGGTTGCCGGCGAACCCGAACGCCCAGCCGGCCGAGCCCAACCGGCGGGCGAGGGCGAGGCCGGCGCGGGTGAGCTCGAGCGCCTCGCGCGGCTCCGTCTCGCCGAGCCAGGTCGACGTGTTGTTGAGCGCCCGCAGGACCGTCGACGAGAGGCCCGCCCGCTCCGCCAGGGCCCGCCCGGCCTCCACGACCGCCGCGCCCTCCCGCGTTCGTCCCAGCAGGCCGAGCGCCGTGCCCTTGGTGATCAGCGTGTCGGCGAGCAGCGGGATGAGGTCGGCGTGCTCGGCCGTCTCGAGCACGCGGTCGGCCACCTCGATCGCCCGCCGCGGGTCCTCGGCGAGGAAGAAGTATCGGGCCAGCTGGCCGTGGATCGCGGCCAGCTCCGGGGTCCCCTCGAGGTCCGCGAGCTGCGAGGCGGCGGCTTCGAGGTGCGCGTGCGCGAGGTCGAGGCGCTTGCCATTGAGCAGCACCCGGCCCCGCGCGGCGGCCACCCGGGCGATCGCCCGGCGGTCGCCCAGCGGCGCCCGGAGCTCCTCGGCGCGGGCCAGCCGGGCTGCGGCGCCCTCGTGGTCGGACATCAGCGTCGCCGACTCGGCCGAGCGCTCGAGCAGGTCGGCCAGCTCGGACGGGTCCGTGGTCACGCCGACCGCCTGGTCGGCCAGGGCCACGGCCTGGGCATGCGACCCGAGGCCCGCGGCCCGGTCGGCGGCGGCGCGCAGCGCGATCCGGGCCTGCGCCGCGAGGGCGTCCGCCTCGGGCCCCTCGCCCGCGTTCTCGTGCGCCGCGAGATAGTGCCCGGCCAGCGCCCCGGCCAGCTCGTCGGAGCCCAGGGCCTCGAAGAAGCGGGCCGCCGCGAGGTGTCGGTCGCGCCGGTCGCGCCGGGCGAGGGTGTTGTAGGCGACCTCGCGGATGAGCGCCTGGACGAACGCGTACTGGCCCCGCTCGGGGGAGCGCGGGTCCTGGGCCAGGGTCAGGATCTCCCGTCGCACCAGCGATCGCAGCCGCGGCTCGAGCACGGCCTCCTCTGATCCGGACACGGCGGCGAGGCCGGCGGGCGTGAAGCTCTGGCCCAGGACGGCGGCGTCGAGCAGCAGGCTGCGATCGACGGGATCGAGCGAGTCGAGCCGGGCGGCGATGAGCGCCGTCAGCGTGTCCGGGATCGCCAGGGACGTGAGGTCGCCGACCGGCACGTAGACGCCGTCCTGCAGCTCCACGCGCCGCTCCGCGACGAGCACGCGGACGGTCTCCACCGCGTACAGCGGGATGCCGTCGGCGCGATCGATCACCAGCCGGACGGCGTGCTCCGGGAGCCCGGGCACGAGGCCGGCCAGGAGCTCGCGCATCGCCGGCTCGGCGAGTGGCTCGAGGGCCAGCCCGACGAAGTTGCGCCGCCCGCCGCCCCAGTCCGGGCGCCGCTCGAGGAGCTCGGGCCGGGCGAGCGTGATGATCGCGAGCGGGACGTTCTTCGCCCAGTCGAGCAGGTGATCGATGAAGTCGAGCGTTCCCGCATCGGCCCAGTGGAGGTCCTCGAACACCATCACGACCGGGCCGCTCGCCGCGAGGCGCTCGAAGAACGTCCGCCAGGCGCTGAACAGCTCCTCCGAGCCCGTGGCCGGCGTCTCGACCCCCAGCAGCGCGAGGATGGCCGACTCGACCCACCGCCGCTCGGCCTCGTCGGGGACGTGGCGTTCGAGCGTGGCCGCGATCTTGGCCCGGGTCGTCGCCTCGTCGTCTGTCTCGGCCAGGCCGCACCGGCCTCGGACCATCTCGCCCAGCGCCCAGAAGGTCACGCCCTGCCCGTAGGCGGGCGATCGGCCGTGGTGCCACCACACCTTCTCCACCACGCCGTCGAGGTACTTCTCGAGCTCCCACGCCAGGCGGCTCTTGCCGATGCCGGCGATGCCCGTGACCGAGACCAGCCGCGCGCGCCGCTCGCGCGCGGTCGCGTGGTACAGCTCCTTGAGCAGGCGCAGCTCCGCCTCGCGCCCCACGAACGGCGCCTCGAGCACGCCGGAGCGGCCGCGGCCACCGCGCTCGGCGACGACCCGCAGCGCGCGCCACACCGGCACCGGCGACAGCTTGCCCTTGAGCAGCCGGTCGCCCGCCTCCTCGAACACGATCGAGGCGCTCGCCGCCCGGAACGTCGCCTCGCCGACGACGACCGCATCCGGCGGCGCGACCGACTGGATCCGGGCGGCGGTGTTGACGAGGTCGCCCGCGACCATCCCCTGGTTGGTGGCGCCCAGCGTGACCGCGGCCTCGCCGGTCAGGACGCCGGCCCGCGCGGAGATGCCGGGCCCCAGCGACCGGACGGCGTCGACCAGCTCGAGGCCGGCGCGGACGGCACGCTCGGCGTCGTCCTCGTGCGCGGTCGGCGTGCCCCATACGGCCATCACCGCGTCGCCGATGAACTTCTCCACAACGCCGCCGTAGCGCTCGATCACGTCCCGCGCCACGTCGAAGTAGCGCGACAGCGTCTCGCGGACGTCCTCCGCGTCGCGCTCCTCGGCGAACGGCGTGAACCCCACGAGGTCGGCGAACAGCACCGACACGAGGCGGCGCTCCGCGACCGGGGACGCGCCCGCGGGACCGGGTCCGGCGGCGATCGTGGACGCGGGCGCGGCGGCGCCGCCCGGCGTCGCGGCGCGGGCGCCGGGACCCGCGACAGCCGCGAGGGCCGCGAGGGCCGCCCCGCACTCGCCGCAGAACTTCTGGCCGGGCTGGCTGGCCGCGCCACACGACGGGCAGCCCGACGTCAGTCGCGCCCCACACTCGCCGCAGAAGCGCTGGCCGGCCGGGTTGGGCGTGCCGCAGGCGGAGCAGGTCATCGAGCCCTCGATCCCTCGCGCATGAGGCGCAGAGCGTAGCCGATGATGGCGTGCCGCTTCCGGCCCGTCGACAGATGGTGCACCCGACGCGCGCGCCTCGGTCCTGACGCCGCCGCGGGCACCCTCAGGCCAGCGGCGCCGACATGTCCATCCCCGGGCGCACTGGCCCTGTGCGCCGCGACCGCCCGGCGCCATCATCGACCGGTCGCGGGGACGGAGGCGAGGGATGGGCACGGGACGGGTTCACGGGATCAGCGGCAGGGAGCGCGTCGGGCTGTTCCTGCATCGCGGGCTGGATCGCTGGCTGTCGCCGCTCGGCGTGTGGGTGTTCCGGCGGTCGAAGGGCGCCATCGCCGGGCCGTTCAAGGTGGACGCGCTGCTGCTGACGACCCGCGGTCGACGCTCGGGACGCGAGCGCACCGTGGTCCTGCAGTTCTTCCCCGACGGCGACACGATGCTGCTGGCGGCGGCGAACGACGGTGGCGCGACGCACCCCGGCTGGTACTTCAACCTCGTCGCGACGCCGGAGGCGCGGGTCGAGGTCAAGGGGCGCACGATCCCGGTGCGCGCCGAGGTGCTGGCACCCGACGAGGCCGCCGCCGCCTGGTCCCGGATCGTCGAGCGTGACCGCAACTACGAGCGGTACGCCCGGGCCGCCGGCGACCGGTCGATCCCGGTCCTGCGCCTGGTCCCGACGGTGACCAGCGGGTAGCCGGCCTCCCGGCGCCGCTGCGCGTCCCGGCGCCGCTACGCGTCCCCGCCCAGGAGGTCGATCGCGGCGGCGGCGTACAGCGCGACGCCCAGGGCCATCGACGACTCGTCGAACACGACCCGGTTGGAGTGGTTCTGGGGCGCCGTGGCGGGGTCCTCGGTGGCCGGGCGGGCGCCGAGGAAGGCCATCATCCCGGGCACCCGCTCGGTGACGTACGAGAAGTCCTCGCCGCCCATGATCGGGTGGTCCATGTCCAGCACCGCGGCCTCGCCCGCGAGCTCGACGGCGAGCGCGCGGACCCGCGCCGTGACGTCCGGGTCGCACAGCGTCACGGGGTAGCCCTCCACGACCTCGAGGTGCACCGCGGTGCCGTGCGCCGCCGCGACCCCGGCCGCCACGCGACGGACGAGGTCGCGCATCAGCGCCCGGTTCTCGGGGGACGTCGTCCGGATCGTGCCCTCGATCTCGACGCTCTCGGGGATGATGTTGTTGGTCGTGCCGCCGCTGATCCGCGCGATCGTGAGGACCACGGGATCGAAGGCGTCCACCGAGCGGCTGACGGCCGCCTGGAGGGCGAGCACGAGCTCGGCGGCGGTCGGGATCGGGTCCAGCGCGAGGTGCGGTGCGGACGCGTGGCCGCCGCGGCCGCGGACCGTGGCCCGGATGGCGTCGGTGGAGGCGAGCAGCGGCCCGGGCCGGAGGGCGATCGTCGACGACGGATAGCGGGTGCTGATGTGGATCGCCACCGCCCGTGCCACGTCGCCGGCTCCGTGGGCGCCCTCTTCGAGCAGCCCCTCCTCGAGCATGAACCGGGCACCGTGGTAGCCCTCCTCGCCCGGCTGGAACATGAGCAGGACCCGGCCCGCGAGGGCGTCACGCCGCTCCACGAGCAGCCGCGCCGCGCCCAGGAGCATCGACACGTGGGTGTCGTGCCCGCACGCGTGCATCGCGCCCGCGACCTCGGACGCGAAGTCGAGCCCGGTGTCCTCGTGGAGCGGCAGGCCGTCCATGTCGGCGCGCAGCAGGATCGTGGGGCCGGGCCGGGCGCCCTCGATGACCGCTGTGACCGACGTGGTCGAGCCGCCGAGGCGCGGCTCCAGCCCGAGCGCGCGCAGCGCGTCGGCGATCACCGCCTGCGTCGCCGGCAGGTGAAGCCCGATCTCCGGGCGCCGGTGGAGGCGCCGCCGGACCTCGATGACGTCGGGAAGGATCGCCCCGGCGGCCGCGAGGAGCGGGTGAGCGGTGGTCGTCCCGGCGGTCGTGCCGGGGATCGTGCCGGCGGTCGTGCCCGCGGTCATGCCGACGTCGCCGACCCCGGCGCCTCCGCGGCCTGCGCCGCCGCGGCGATCGCCACGGCACGGGCATCACCGGTGGCGCCGAGCCAGACCCGGATGCCCATCTTCGCCATCGTGTGCTGCATCGGCGGCCCGACGTGGCCGGCCGCGACGCCCTCGACGCCGTTGTCGATCAGGAAGCGGGCGATCCGGGCGTGGTGGCTGCCCTCGGGCCCCGCGTCGTGGAGCTCGTCCCACCGCACGTCGTGGACCTCGGTCGCCGCGACCTCGCCGTCCTCGACCCGGATGACCGCCACCCGCGGCGCCCGTCCGAAGCCGCCGTCCACCATGCCGTCGGGCGTCACCGGGACGCAGATCACCATCGCGCTGTCTCCTCATCGGTGGGGCTGGGGCGTCGAGACGACTGTACGTGAACCGCTGCGTGAGAGGCCGCGATTCCCGTGTGCATGGCCTCGTCTGCTGCTTCGCATGCAGCAGCGATCCGGTCCCGGGCGCTCGAAGGGCCGATTCCGGATCGATTGCGGCTTCCCAGGCAGCGCCCGCGGCCCGCGGGGCCGGAATCGCGGCATGGGGGGCAGCGCGGGGCCGTCGGCCAGTGGGGGCGCGGGGCCGTCGGCCAGTGGGGGCGCGGGGCCGTCGGCCAGTGGGGGCCCCACCGTCGGTCTCAGCCCGCGGTGTTGAGCCACAGGTCGTGCCACAGGCGCTCGCCGCGCGCGAGCTCCGCCGCGCGACGGAACGACTCGGACCGGTCACGGAGGGCCGCGATCGCGTCCGCCATCGACATCCGCGCGAACCTGACCGTCGCGCCCGGCCGAAGCTGGGCGAGCACCGGCAGGTCCGCGGTGATGACCACGGCCGGGACGGCGTAACCGCCGACGGTCTGGTGGTCCGCCCCGAGGATGATCGGCGCCCCCGACGGCGGCACCTGGATCGCGCCGAAGGTCACGGGCCGGGAGACGAGCTGGCCGACGTCCGGGATCGCGCCGCCGTCGCCGGCCCGGAGCCGGACGCCCGTCCGGTCGCTCCCCTCGTCGATGACCCAGGTCGCGCCAAGGAGCGCGTCGAGCACGTCGGGGAGGTCGGCCGCGTCCGGGCCGTCGACGACGCGCAGCACCGGATCCCCGTCCGGTTCGAGCGACGGACGGTCCGGCCAGACGCGGGTGCCGATCTCGTCGCCGGTCGCCGTGGCCGCCGCCAGCACGTCCCCGGCTTCGAGCGCCCGGCCGTCGAACCCGCCGAGCCGTGCCGCGAGGTAGGTGGACCGCGAGCCCAGCACGGGCGGCACGTCGATTCCCCCGGGGAGGGCGAGGTAGCCGCGCATGCCCCGGGCGCCGCCGGGGAACCGGAGCACGTCGCCGTCGCGCAGCATGTGCGTGGTCCCGGGCGCGAGCCGGACGCCGGTTCGCACGACCTCGGCCCCGAGGTCCGCGCCGCCGAGCGCGATCGCGCACGAGCCGCGCGCCCGGAGCGTCGGGCCCAGCAGCGTCATCTCGAGCGCCGCCACCTCCGCGGGGTTGTCCAGCAGCGCGTTGGCCACGGCCACGCCCCACCGGTCGCACGCCCCCGCGTGGGGCACGCCGAGGTGCTCCCAGCCCACGCGACCGGTGTCCTGGACCGTGGTCAGGAGGCCCGGTTCGAGGACCTCGAGGGCGCCGGCCGTCATCGGTCCGTCATCGGTTCGTCATCGGTCCGGCGCCGGGACGAAGCGGACCCGCGCTCCCGATGCGAACAGCGCCGGCGGGTCCCGCTGCGCATCCCACGGCCGTACGTCCGTCCGCCCGACCAGGTTCCAGCCGCCGGGCGACGCGAACGGGTAGATCGTGCCCTGGGTCCCGGCGATGGCCACGCTGCCGGCGGCGACGCGGGTCCGCGGCGTGGGCCGGCGCGGATGGTCCAGCTCCGCGGGCCCGCCGATCAGGTACGGGAAGCCGGGCATGAACCCGAGGAACGCGACGGTGTAGGTCGCGCCGCCATGGCACTCGATCGCCTGGGGGACGGTCAGCCCGTGCGCCTCGGCGACCTCGAGCAGGTCAGGGCCGTCCTCGCCGCCATAGCGGGTGGGGATCTCGATCGTGGCCGCCTCTGGCTCCGTGTCGTCGGCCGGCGCGGTCGCCAGCGCCTTGAGCGCCAGGCGTGCCGCGGCCTCGGGCGACGTCGCCAGGGGATCGAACGGGAGGAGGATCGAGGCGTAGGCGGCCACCGGGGCGCCGATCCCGGCCTGGTCGTCCCCCAGCCGCCCGAGCGCGCGGGCGGCCGCGCGGACCCGCCGGCTGACCTTCTCATCGATCTCGTCGCCGAACGTGAGCAGGAGCGCCGAGTCGCCGAACGGGCCGATGCCTGGACGATCCACGGTTGGTCGGTCGCGGGCGAGGGCTACCCGCGCAGCTCCCGGTCCGCAGAGACGCGGATCCCGTGCGCCGCGAACGCCTCGCGGATGGCGAGCGCGTGCTCCACGGCGCCGGGCGTGTCCCCGTGGAGGCACAGGGTGTCGGCCTCGATGCGGAGACGCGTGCCATCGGACGCGATCACCGGCCCGCCGCTGGCGATCGCGAGCGCCTGGCGCACGACCGCGTCGGTGTCCGCGTGGACGGCCCCGGGCAGGCGGCGGGACCGCAGCCGGCCGTCGGGCTCGTAGGCGCGATCGGCGAACGCCTCGGCGCTCACCCCGAGCCCGGCGGCCCGCCCGGCGGCGACCAGCGCGGAGCCGGCCATCCCCACGAGGACGAGGTCGCGCGAGACCCTGGCCACCCCCTCGGCGATCGCCCCGGCCACGGCGGAGTCGTCGGCGGCGGTGTTGTACAGCGCCCCATGCGGCTTGACGTGCCGCAGCTCGCCGCCGGCCGCGCGGGTCATGCCGGCCAGCGCCGCGACCTGGTACTCCACGGCGGCGCTCAGCTCGTCGGCCGCCATGTCCAGGCGCCGGCGGCCGAAGCCGGCGAGGTCCGGGTACCCGGGATGCGCGCCGACCGCGACGCCGACCGCGATCGCGAGCGCGATCGTCCGCCGGATGACGAGCGGGTCACCGGCATGGAAGCCGCAGGCGACGTTGGCCGAGGACACGAGCGGGATCAGGGCCTCGTCGCGGCCCATCGGCCACGCGCCGAAGGACTCCCCGACGTCCGCGTTCAGGTCGATCGTGGCGTCAGCGGCCATGGCGCCACGATACCCCCGCCGGTGCGCCGCCACGCGCCCCGGACTTGACCACCAGTCGGCAGATTCGGGGGTCACCCGTCGGAGCTATGACTGGCAGTCCAGTCCGCGACCGCGCGGAGGCCCGAACGGCGTCACACACGGGCCTCGGCATGACGATTCGTGACTGGCAGTCACCGATCGGACGCGGCGGCCCCGATTCCGTGGACTGCCAGTCTCGTCCGGGCAGGGCGAGGTCCGGGCAGGCCGAGGGGCAGCACGAGGTCCGGGCCAGGCTCGTCCGGGCTGGGCGAGGTCCGGGCAGGCCGAGGCCGGGCCAGTCTCGTCCGGGCAGGGCGAGGTCCGGGCAGGCCGAGGTCCCCGCCCCCGCGCCGGTCAGTGGATGGCGGCCGCGCCCTCCAGCTCCTGGAACGTGATGCAGCCCTCGACCGGGCACACGTACTGGCACAGCCGGCAGCCCACGCAGTAGTCGTCCTCGACCACGAGGTGCGAGGTCCCGTTCGAGCCCTCGAACCGGATCGCTTGGTGCGCGCCGTCGTTGCACGCCGCGTAGCACAGGTTGCAGTGGATGCACCGCTCCTGGTCGATCTTCGCCAGCAGCCGGAACTCCTGGTCCAGCTGCCCCCAGTCGCCGATCGTCGGCAGGGCCTTGCCCACCAGCTCGGACGGCGAGTGCAGGCCCTTCGAGCGCAGGTACACGGACAGGCCATCGACCAGGTCGTCGACCAGCCGGAACCCGTAGTGCATCACGCTGGTGCCGACCTGGACCGTGGTCGCGCCGAGGAGCAGGAAGTCCACGGCGTCGCGCCAGGTCTCGATGCCGCCGATGCCGGAGACCGGGAGCCCCACCTCGGGGTCGGCCGCGACCTGCGACACCATGTTGAGCGCGATCGGCTTGACCGCGGGGCCGGCGTAGCCGCCGTGCGAGCCCCGGCCGCGGACGTCGGGGATCGGCGCCCACGTGTCGAGGTTGACCCCGATCAGGCTGCTGATCGTGTTGATGAGGGCGACGCCGTCGGCCTTGGCCGCCCTGGCAGCCCGGGCCGGGTAGCGGATGTCGGTGATGTTGGGCGTGAGCTTAACGAGGACCGGCATCTCCGCCTTCTCCATCACCCACTCGGTGATCATCTGGCAGTAGTCCGGCACCTGGCCGACCGCGGCCCCCATGCCCCGCTCGCTCATCCCGTGCGGGCAGCCGAAGTTGAGCTCGTAGCCGTCCGCGCCGGTGTCGTTGCACCGGGCCAGGATCTCGTGCCACGCCTCGCGCTTCGCCTCGACCATGAGGCTGATCACGACCGCGTGGTTCGGGTACCGCTTCTTGACCTCGGCGATCTCGGCGATGTTGACCTCGGTCGGGCGGTCGCTGATGAGCTCGATGTTGTTGATCCCCACCACGCGCCGGCCGTGGAAGTCGAAGGTGCCCAGCCGCGCCGTCACGTTGCGGATCGGCTCGCCGATCGTCTTCCACACGGCGCCGCCCCAGCCGGCGTCGAACGCCCGGGCGACCATCTCGCCGTTGTTGCTGATCGGGCAGCTGGCCAGCCAGAACGGGTTCGGGCTGCGGATGCCCGCCATGTCGGTGAACAGGTCCACGCCCGGGACGGTGGCGTCGCTCGGGCGCACGGGGACGATGCGCGGGCCGCCGAGGCCGAGGGCATCGACGATCGAGCGTGCCGCCAGCTTGCCGGCCTGGACGGCGTTGACGACCTCGGCGCCGCCGTTGGCGATGTCGCCGATCGCCCAGACCTTGGGGTTCGACGTCCGCCCGGTCTGCGGATCCGCGGCGGCCACGCCGTCACGCACCGGCACCGCGAGCGCGCCGAGCAGCCCGGCCATCGCGGCGGGACCGTCCTGGCCCACGGCGCGCACGACCATGTCCAGCGCCACGTCGAACCGCGAGCCCGCCACGGGCTCCGGCCGGCGACGTCCGGACGCGTCCGGCTCGCCCAGCGTCATGGCCTCGAAGGCGACGCTCGCGACGCGGCCGGCGCCCGTGATCTCGACCGGGGCGGTGAGCCACCGGATCCCCACGCCCAGCGAGCGGGCGAGGTCGATGGCGTGCGGATAGGCCGGCGTCTCCACCGCGCTGCGGCGGTAGAACAGCGTGACCTCGCCGGCGCCCAGGCGGACGGCCGCGGCCGCCGCGTCGAACGCCGTGCTGCCACCGCCGATGACCCCCACCCTGCGGCCGGCCAGCGTGTCGGCGGGCGCGCCGTCGATCGCCTGGCCGATGAGCTCGAGCGCGTCCACGACACCCGAGAGGTCCTCGCCCGGGACGCCCAGCCGCTTGCCGTGGCCCAGCCCGGCCGCGACGACGACCGCGTCGTTGCCCGCCAGCAGCGCCTCGGCCTCCACGTCCCGGCCCACGGTCGTGCCGAGCACGAGCTGGGCGCCGGCCCGCTCGACCGCGGCCACGTCGAGCGCGACCGTCTCGCGCGGCAGGCGCCAGGGCACGATGCCGTGGTCGCCCAGCCCGCCGGCACGGGACTTCGCGTCGTACAGCGTCACGCCGATGCCCGCCTTGCGCAGCTCCGCGGCGCAGGCGAGGCCCGCGGGACCCGCGCCGACGATCGCGACGCTCACCGGGGCGGGCTCGCCGGGCGTGACCAGCGCCGCGCCGGTGGCCGCGTACGTCTCGACCGCGTACCGCTGGAGGCGCCCGATGGCGATCGGGCGATCGAGCGCGGTCCGCACGCAGGCGCCCTCGCACAGGCGCTCGACGGGGCAGGCGGCCCCGCACGTGGCACCCAGCGGGTTGGCGGCGAGGATCGTGCGGGCGCTCCCCTCGAGGTTGCCGGTCGCGATCTTGCGGATGAACGACGGGACGTCGATGCCCGTGGGGCAGGCGCTCGTGCACGCGGCCTCGTAGCAGTACAGGCAGCGCTCGGCCTCCGTGCGGGCGGCACCCGCGGACAGCAGCGGCAACGGGAGGAACGGGTCGGGCTGGCGCCCGACCGACGCGTCGACGGTCATGATGGGTGGACCCTCGGTCGGTCGCCGGCGGGCGGCGACGGCATGGACGCAGGGACTGATTGTCGGCGCGGATCGCCGGTCCTCCGACGGCCGAACCGCCCGACGCTGGCGGGCCGAAGGGCGTCTCCGTCGCGCGGGGTTCGCTCGTCGCTCGTTCGCTCGCTCCCCGGCGCCGCCGGCACCTGCCAAGATGGAGCGTGATGCGAACCATCGACTGGGTGGACGGCGAGATCCGCCTGATCGACCAGACCCGGCTGCCCGACGAGCTGGTCGTCGTGCACGTCACGGACGTGGACGCGCTGATCGACGCGATCCGGTCGCTCGCGGTCCGCGGCGCGCCGGCGCTCGGGGTGGCCGGGGCGCTGGGGGTGGCGCTGCTGGCGGCCCGGCAGCCGGGTGATGCGGCGATGGTGATCACGCAGGCCGGCCGGCTGCGGGCCGCTCGACCCACGGCGGTGAACCTCGCCCGGGGCGTGGACCGCGCCCTGGCCCGGCTGGACGAAGGTCCGGCGGCCGTGCTGGCGGAGGCGCTCCGGGTCCGCGACGAGGAGATCGCGGCCTCGGCGGCGATGGCCGCCCTGGGCGCCGACCTCGTCGCGGGGCTGGTGCCGCGGCCCCGGGTCCGGGCGATGACGATCTGCAACACCGGGGCGCTGGCGGCGGTCGAGGGCGGTACCGCGCTCGCCGTCGTGGCCGAGCTGCACGCGCGCGGCGTCCTCGAGCAGGCGATCGCGCTGGAGACCCGTCCCCTGCTTCAGGGCGCGCGGCTCACGACCTGGGAGCTGGCGCGCCTGGGCGCCCCGTACCGGCTGATCGTCGACTCCGCGGCGGCGTCCGTGCTGGCGAGGGGGCTGGCCGACGTCGTGCTGACCGGGGCGGACCGGGTGACCCGCAACGGCGACACCGCCAACAAGATCGGCAGCCTCGGGCTCGCCCTGGCGGCGCGGCACGCCGGCGTCCCGTTCGTCGTCGTGGCTCCGGAATCGACCATCGACCTCGACACGGCGACGGGCGCCGACATCGAGATCGAGGAGCGCCCCGAGGTCGAGGTCACCGCCTTCCGCGGGGTCTCGACCGCCGCCGCCGGGACCCGCGCCCTCAACCCCGCCTTCGACGTGACGCCGGCCGACCTGGTCACGGCGATCGTGACCGACCGGCGCGTGGTGCGACTCGACCGGGGCGAGCGCCTCTAGCGGCGTCGCGTGCCGGCCAGCGAGCGCAGGATCGTCGCCACCGCGGACGGGACGTCCGGGTCACCGTCCACGACGATCGCCCCGGACGGCGGCTCGAGGTCCGCCAGCTGGCTGTCGAGCAGCGTGGCGGGCATGAAGTGGTCCGGGCGGGACCGCAGCCGCCGCTCGAGCGTCGCCCGGTCCGGTCGGAGATGGACGACCACCGCGTCCGGCAGCCCGGTGAGCAGGAGCTCCCGGTAGGCGCCCTTGAGCGCGGAGCTGGCCACCACGACCGGGCGACCCGCCACGACGTGCTCGTCGATCGCCGACCGCAGCGCCAGGAGCCAGGGCCGGCGCGTCGCGTCGTCGAGGGGGATGCCGCGACGCATCCGCTCGATGTTCGCCGCCGGCTGCAGGTCGTCGCCATCGAGCACCTCGGCGTCCAGGGCCGTCGCCAGCGCCCGGGCGACCGTGGACTTGCCGGCCCCGGCCACCCCCATGACCAGCGTGACGGCCGGCGCCGGTGGCATCACGACTCGTGGCGCAGGTAGACCAGCCAGTACACGGCGCCCACCATCAGCGTCCCGCCCACGATGTTGCCCAGCGTGACCGGGACCAGGTTGCCGACCAGGCCCGCCCAGTCCAGGCCCGCGTAGTCCGCCGGCGCGTGCCCGATCGCCTCCCAGAACGCGTCGGGCGCCACGGCCCGGACCAGCATCCCGACGGGGATGAAGTACATGTTGGCGACCGAGTGCTCGAAGCCCATGGCGACGAACGCGGCGATCGGCGGCACGATGGCCAGGATCCGGTCGGTCGTCGTCCGCGCCGAGTAGGTCAGCCACACGGCGAGGCACACCAGCGCGTTGCACAGGATCCCCAGCGCGAACGCCTCGAGCGGGCCGTAGGCGGCCTTGGTCGCCGCGGTGGTCAGGGCGGCCGCGCCCACCGTCCCGCCGCCGAACTCGTACTGGCCCGCGATGACGACGATCCCGGCCGTGGCGACGGCGCCGACGAGGTTGCCCAGGTAGACGACCACCCAGTTGCGGACCACCGCGGCGGTCGAGATGCGGCGCGACGCCCAAGCGAACGCCAGCAGGTTGTTGCCGGTGAACAGCTCCGCCCCGCCGACGAGGACGAGGATCAGGCCGAGCGAGAACGCGAGCCCGGCGACGAGCCGCACGAAGCCGTACGGGACGGCGTCGCCCGTGCCCGCGACGACGGTCGTCGCGAACGCGGCGCCGATGGCGATGAACGCGCCCGCCAGCACGGCCAGCACGAAGGTCGGCACGAAGGCCGCGTTCGCCTTGCGCACGCCGATGTCGGCCGCCCGGGCCGCCATCTCGGCCGGCATCAGCGCGTCGAGGCGGGCCTCGGTGGCGGTTGGCGCGTGGGCGAGATGGAGCGCCGACGGGTCCGGGTTGAGCGGCGCCGTCGCCGGGGTGAGCGCCGACGGGTCCGGACCGAGCGGCGCCGGAGCCGGGGTGAGCGGCGCCGGGTCCGGACCGAGCGGCGCCGAAGCCGGGTCGCGGGGGTCCTGGGCGGTCATCGAGCGGGCCCGGCCACGTCCACGTCGTGGTCCGCGAAGTAGACGCGCCAGGGCCCGGTGCCCGGGATGAACGCCTGCATCAGCGCCCGCTCGGCCTGGACGATGTGCATCGTGTCGTGGGCGGCCCACTCGTTGAGCAGCTCGGCCATCGTCACGCTGCCCAGCTCGGGGTGCCGCGCGGTCCGGCCCAGGTCCGCCGGCGTCAGGCCGGCCAGCGTCTCGAGGCTGGCCGCGCGCATCGGCCCGAGGTCCGCGGCGAGCTGCGCCGCCGTCCGGGTGATCCGGTCGACGTGCCCCTCGGTGTCGGGATCGAAGGCCGCGAAGTCGCGACCCTCGAGGATCGCGAGCACCCGGGCGCGGAACACCACCGCCTCCGTGTCCACGACGTGCTGGAGGGCCTGGATCGCGGACCACTCGCCGGGCGCGGGTTGCCGGGCCAGCAGCGCCGCGTCCACCTGGGCGAGGGCCGACCACCGGGCGACCGACGTCGCCAGGATCGATCGGGTCGCGGTGTAGAAGTCGTCCATCGTCCCTGTCCACCTCCGGGCGCGTTCGCCTCGATCGTAGCCCCGGCGACCGGGGCCGCGAGCTCCTCCGCGGCACCCCGGCCGATGGCCGGCCCATCGGGCGGGCACCCGTCACGGAGGGGGGCTATCCCCACCCCCAAGACGCCGGGTGACCGGCTGGTGGCGACGGCCCCTCGAGCCGAGCATTCCAGGCATCGACATCGAACGGACGGGTCCCGCGCGGCCCGATCCGATACCCCGGAGGCAACAGCAACCATGGCCATCGACAGGCGGTTCCTCAACTGGGGGACCTTCTTCATCACGGCGGGCACGGTCGTGCTCGTCGGGCAGGCCGCGCTGGTGAGCGACGCCGACGTCGCCGCGGCCCTGCGCTTCTGGCCGATCCTGATCATCGGGCTGGGCGTCGGCCTGCTCCTGCGGCGCACCCGGTTCGGCCTTGCGGGCGGCATGCTCGCGGCGGCCATGCCGGGCCTGCTGCTCGGCGGGGCGATCGTCGCGGCGCCGGCGCTCCCGGACGGGTGCGGCGGCGAGCTGCGGCCGTCGAGCCTGGTCGCGCGCGACGGCTCGTTCTCGGGCCCGGCCACCGTCGACCTGCGGCTCGCCTGCGGCGAGGTGACCGTGGTCACGGTCCCCGGCACCGGCTGGCGGACCGAGACCGGCAACGGCGCCGGCCGCGAGCCCGAGGTCAGCGCCAGCGTCGACCGGCTGACCGTCGCCTCGGCGACGGGTCGCGGCGACTGGTTCCGTGGCGGCTCCGACGAGTGGCGCGTCGCGCTGCCCACCGGCTCCGCGATCGACCTGGACGCGGACGTCAGCGCGGGCAGCGGCACCTTCGACCTCGCGGGCGCCCAGCTCGGCAGCGCCAGGCTGGTCGTCAACGCCGGCGACGTCCGGTTCGACCTGTCTCGGGCGTCCGCCGATCGCGTGTCCCTGGACATGAACGCGGCCCGCGTGCGGCTGACGCTGCCGGCCGCCTCCGACCTCACGGCCGACGTCTCGGTCAACGCGGGTGCCCTGAGCATCTGCGCGCCGGACGGGCTGGGCCTGCGCGTCCGCGAGACCAGCACGCTGGCCGACTTCTCCGCCTGGGGACTCGTGCGCGCCGATGGCGCCTGGGAGACCCCCGGCTATGCAACCGCCACGCACCGAGCGGACGTGTCCGTCACGGCCAACGTTGGTAGCGTGGACGTCAACCCCGAAGGAGGGTGCAAGTGAACCCGCGCCGTCTCTACCGCTGCCGCCACGATCGCATGATCGCGGGCGTCGCCTCCGGCATGGCGGAGTACCTCGGGCTCGACCCGACGGTCGTCCGGATCCTGTGGCTCCTGTCGACGCTGTTCGGCGGCCTCACGATCCTGCTGTACATCATCCTCGCGTTCGTCATGCCGCTCGAGCCGTACGGCGTCGCCGGCGAGGCCGGGGCCCCGGGCACGACCGGGACCCCCGGCGGGACGGGCTGGGGCACCGCGACCGGCGAGGCCGGCACGGAGCCGGGGGCGGACGCCGCGACGGGCACCACCCCCACCACGGCCTGGGGCAGCGCCCCGACCGCGGGCTGGGGCACGGCGCCGGCAGCCTGGCACAACCCGCCGCACGAGCACCGCCCGGGCCGCATGGGCCTGTACTTCGGCGTGATGCTCGTCGTGTTCGGTGCCATCGCGATGGCGAACGTGCTCATCCCGGGCCTCGTGGCCGGTGGCCTCCTGGGCGCCGGGTTCCTGGTGGCCCTCGGCGTCGCGCTCCTCGTGGGCGCGACCCGCCCCAGCGCCGCCGACCGGTGATCGGGATCCCGTTCCTGGCCCTGGGGCTCCTCCTGGTCCTGAGCGCCCTCACGGGCGCCAGGGTCCGGGGGCGGGATCGCGGCCCGATCGCGGCCTTCCTCCTCTCCCCGCTCCACCCGGCAACCTGGCAGGCGACGTTCGCGATCGTCACCGGGTTCTGGGTGGAGCTCCTGTTCTTCGTGCTCGTCAGCAGCTTGTTCTCCGCCGGGGTCTCGCTGCTCATCGTGGGCGTCGGCGTGGCGCTCATCGCGCTGGGCATCGAGGCCAGCCGGGTGTTCGCCCGCCTCGAGCGCCGCCGGGCGATGGCGGCGGACCCGCGGCCGCTCCTGGCGCACGCCTATCGGCCCTACGGGTCCGGCCCCGGCGAGCTGCTGTCCGGCCTGTTCCTCGACCTGGCGCGCTGGCGCGACGTCCTGTACCTGTTCATCGCCCTGCCGCTGGCGATGCTCGAGTTCCTCATCGTCGTGGGGCTGTGGGTCGGCGCCTTCGCGCTGCTCGCCCTGCCGTTCAGCGGGGCGATCTCCGGCCCCGGGCTCGCGGTCGGCGATCCCACGGTCGCGCCCGAGGCGGTCGCCCTCGTGGCGGCGGCGGCCGGCGTGCTGCTGCTGCTCATCGCGGCCAGCGTGTCGCAGGGGCTGATGGCCCTCCACCGGGCGGTCGTGGCCGGGCTCCTGTGCACCTCCGAGGCGGCGCTCCTCCAGCAGCGCGTGCGCACGCTCGAGGGCAGCCGGCGGGCGGTGATCGACGTCGAGGCCAGCGAGCTGCGACGGATCGAGCGCGACCTCCACGACGGCGCGCAGCAGCGGCTGGTCATGCTCACCATGGACCTCGGCATGGCCGCGGAGAAGCTCGACTCCGACCCCGCGGCCGCCCGGTCGCTTGTCCTCGACGCGCAGGGCCAGGCGCGCGCGGCGCTGGCGGAGCTCCGCGACCTCGTGCGCGGGATCGCGCCCGCGATCCTGCTCGACCGGGGCCTCGTGCCCGCCCTCAGCTCGCTCGCCGGCCGCAGCCCGATCCCCACCGCCGTCAACAGCACGCTGCCGGAGGGCGAGCGCCTGCCCGACGCCGTCGAGCGGGCCGCCTACTTCGTGGTTGCCGAGGCGCTCGCCAACGTCGCCAAGCACGCCTCGGCCGGCCGGTGCGAGATCCGCTGCCGTGGCGAGTCGGGGCGGCTGGTGGTCGAGGTCTGGGACGACGGCGCAGGCGGCGCGACGCTCGTGCCGGGCGGCGGGCTGGCCGGGCTGGCCGGCCGCGTGGAGGCGCTGGACGGCACCCTCACGGTCGACAGCCCGGCGGGCGGGCCGACCACGGTCCGGGCGGAGATCCCGGTCGTCGCGGGGCAGCCGGTCGCCGCGCCGCCCGTCACCCAGACGTACTGGACGCTGCCGGATCAGGAATCGAGGTAGGCGAGCACCGCCAGCACGCGGCGGTGGTCGCTCTGCGTGTCGGGCAGCTCGAGCTTGCCGAAGATGTTGCTGATGTGCTTCTCGGTCGCGCCCTCGCTGATCGACAGCAGCTCGGCGATGCCCATGTTGGTGCGGCCCTCGGCCATCGCGGCGAGGACCTCGCGCTCGCGCGGCGTGAGGGCGTGGAGCCGGTCGTCGTGGCGGCGCGGGACCATCAGCTGGGCGACCACCTCGGGGTCCAGCGCCGTGCCGCCACGGGCGACCCGCCGCAGGGCGTCCATGAACTCGCGGATGTCCGCCACGCGGTCCTTGAGCAGGTAGCCGACGCCCCCCGCGCGGTCCGCCAGCAGCTCGGTCGCGTACTCGCGCTCCACGTACTGGCTGAGCACGAGCACCGGCGTCCCCGGCACCCGGCGGCGGGCCTCGATCGCCGCCCGCAGGCCCTCGTCGCGCTGGGTCGGCGGCATCCGCACGTCCACCACCGACACGTCCGGGTGGTGCGCCTCCACGGCCGCGACGAAAGACGGCCCATCGCCCACCTTGGCCACGACGACGCCGCCGGAGTCGAGGATCAGGCGCGCGAGCCCCTCGCGGATGAGGACCGAGTCCTCGGCGATGATGACCCGCAGCGGCTGGGCGTCCACGGGTCGATGATGCACCAGTTCGCGGCGTCCCGGCGGGCGGCGGGTGCGTAAGCTCAGCTGGTCGAATCGCCTGCCGGCCGCGCCAGCGCATGCCCCGCGGCCACCAGGGCCGCCAGCATCCCGGCGGCGAACACGGGCACCGGGTACGGCCCGGGGAGGCCGCCGTCGAGCACCCGTCCCGCATCGAGCGTGTAGGACAGGACGACCAGCAGCCCGCCGCCGAGCCCGGCGACCCAGTGCCCGGGCCCGAGCGCCAGCCGCCGGTCGGACCGGAGCCGCCACGCCGCCGCCAGCCCGACCGCCACCAGCGCCGTGCTCACGGCCACCGGTGACCAGACCGGACCCACCCACGGGACGGGGATCAGGAACAGCAGGTCCGGCGTCCCGAGCGACGGCGGCCAGCCGCTGAACACCCGCAGCCAGGCGTAGTAGCCGATGTCCCAGGCGCCGAACACGACCGCGCTCCAGGCCAGCCGCTCCGGCCGGGTGCGGCCGACGAGCAGCCCCACCGCCGCGATGATCACCAGCGTGGCCGCCTCGCGCCCGACCTCGATCGCGATCAGGCCGCCCGTCTCGCTCTCGGGCCGGAGCGGGAAGATCACGCCCACCTCGGACCCCAGCGCGCGCTGGAGGTAGACGACGACGGCCGCCTCGAGGTACGCCATCGCCACGGCGAACACGAGGACGGTGCCGGCGATCACGCGGAACCGCATCCCGCCCGCCATCCCGGTCAGGCCGCCCGGACGTCGCGACGGGCGAACGCCACGAGGCCGGCGATCGCGAGCCCGGCCGCCGGCAGGCCCAGCGCCGCGAAGCGCCACGGCTCCGCCCCGTTGAGCAGCGGGTCGCTGCCCAGGGCCCAGTCCCACGGCGACAGCCCGGCCCACGGCCGGAGCTGGTCGCTGAGGGGGAACAGCGCGGCGACGACGAAGCCGCCGATCAGCACGCCCAGGCCGATGCCCAGCACGACCGGCGGCCGGGGCAGGATCCCGGCGACCGCGAGGGCGAGGCCGCCGTGGAGGGCCCCGAGCAGGCCGCACAGGACCACGGTCACGAGCAGGCGGTCGGTGGCGATCTCGAGGCCGATCGGGATGTCGGATGCCACCTGGAACGCGGCCACCGAGGCGGTGAGGAGCACGGTCCAGGCGAGCACCGCCAGCGCCCGGCCGGCGAAGGCCGCGCCGCGCGAGACGGGCTGGGCGAGGATGACCTCCAGCCGGCCGGCGTCCTCCTCGGCCGCCGTGAGCCCGTTCGCGAACGAGATCGACGCCCAGCCCAGCAGCAGCGGCACGAGGACGTCGTACAGGTTGCCCCGGAGGTAGCCGGCGGGCGTGCCGAACCCCTGGAGCCCGAACGCCTCGACGATCCCCGGCGGCAGCTGGTCGATCAGGTCGCCGAGGTTGGTGGTGCCCTCGAACGCCGGCCAGAAGGCGACGGTCACGACGACCAGCGCGCCGATCGACAGCGACCAGGCGATCGCGCCGCGCCGGGTCGCCCGCATGGGATCGAGGACCAGCGCGAGGCCCCGGCCGCTCACGATGCCGCCTCCTCGTACAGGCCGAGCACCGCCTCCTCGAGGTCCGGCTCCTCGACGAGCATCGACTCGACCTCGTGGGCGGCGAGCGCGCGGAGCAGCGGCCCGATCGGCCCCGTCAGCGTGGCGGTGAAGCGCCGGCCCTCCGACTCGCGATCGGCCAGCCCCGGCACCGCGTCGAGCGCGGCCGCCGGCGACGGCCCGGCGAACCAGACCTCGACCCGCTGGCTGACCCGCCGGCGCAGCTCGTCCACGGTCCCGTCGGCGACCACCAGCCCGGACCGCAGCACGACCACACGGTCCGCCGCGCGCTGGACCTCGCTCAGCACGTGGGACGAGAGCAGGACCGTCGCGCCCCGTGCGCGGGCCTCGCGGACGAGGCGCAGGAACTCGTGCTGCATCAGCGGGTCCAGCCCGCTGGTCGGCTCGTCGAGGACGAGCAGCTCCACCGGCCACAGGAAGGCCAGCAGCAGCGCCACCTTGCGCCGGTTGCCCGACGACAGGTTGCGCATCGGCCGCGAGAGGTCCAGCTCCAGCCGGGCCGCCAGCTCGTCCCGCCGGACGGGGTCGAAGCCGCCGCGCAGGCGCCCGAGGCCGGCCACCAGCTCGGCGGCGCTCTGGCGCTCGGGCAGCCGGAGCTCGCCCGGCAGGTAGGTGAGCCGGGCGCGGATCGCGACCCCGTCCCGCCGCGCGTCGAGGCCGAACACCTCGACCCGCCCGGCCGTGGGGCGGAGCAGGTCCAGCAGGCAGCGGATCGTGGTCGTCTTGCCGGCGCCGTTGGGGCCGAGGAAGCCGAGGATCTCGTTGCGGCGGACGGCGAACGAGATCCCCCGGACCGCGTGGGTCGACCCGTAGTCCTTGACCAGGCCCTCGACGGCGACGATCGCCTCGGGGACCGCGGCCGTCGGGATCCCGGCCGTCGGGGTCGCGTTGGTGACGGCGGCTGTCGAGATCGCCGTTGCCAGCTCGCCTGCCATGTGCCCCATTGTCCGCGATCGCCGGCCCGCCGACTCCTGCCGGGGGACCCGCCACGGACGCGCAAGGAGGCCCTGTCCGGGGCGCCGTCCCGGCCCGACCATGGGTCCGGAGGTGGCGCCATGCCGAGGTCGACGACCGTCCCGGCCGCGCTCGCCGTGCTGATGGGAGTGGTGCTGGTGAGCGTGATGGCCGATGGACCCGCGGTGCCGGGGACGAGCCCGGGCGGTTGGCGGGAGGTCGAGGCGCTGCCCTCGCCGCGGATCGACGGGCCGGGATCGCTGGAGGCGGCCCTCCACGGACGCCGCTCGGTGCGCTCGTTCACCGGCACGCCGCTCACCGTCGAGGAGATCGGCCAGCTGCTGTGGGCGGCCCAGGGCGTGACCGACGAGGCGGGCCACCGGACCGCGCCCTCTGCGGGCGCGACCTACCCGCTCGCGCTGGACGTCGTCACGGCAGCCGGCCACGCGCGGTACCTGCCCGACGGGCACCGCCTGGCCTGGCGGGGTGACGCGGACCTGCGCGCGGCGCTCGCCGACGCGGCCCAGGGACAGGCCGCGGTGCTCGAGGCGCCGCTGGTCATCGTGGTCAGCGGGGTCGTGGACCGGACCGCGGCGCGGTACGGGGCGCGTGCCGAGCGGTACGTGGCGATGGAGGCGGGTCACGCCGCCCAGAACCTGCTGCTGGAGGCGGTGAGCCTGGACCTCGGCGCGGTCCTGGTCGGCGCGTTCGATGACGAGGCGGTGCGGCGGCTGCTCGGCCTGGCGGACGGCGAGGCGCCGCTGTACCTGGTCCCGGTGGGCCATCCCCGCTGAGGCCGCGGGCGCACGGCCTGCGCGGCTCGCGCGCGCTCAGTCGAGGTGGCGGTAGATTCGCCAGGCGTCAGCCCACGATGCGGGGACGCGCCGGCAGACCCGGACCGGCGTCCCCTGCTCATCGTTGTCGACACCCAGGCCGTTGTCGACGTGCCCCGCGGTCGTGCAATCGCCCAGCGCCCAACCCTGCCAGCCACCGCCGGCGACGAGGATCACGACGGTCTGTCCATCCGGGGGCGGGCCCCAGTCCCAGTAGCTGTTGTGCCCGGAGTAGACCGGCGGCAGGTCCTCGCCCAGCAGCTCCAGGGCGCCCGCCTCGCCGTAGTTGGCCGTCACGATGATCGCGTCCTCGCGCTCGGCGGGTGTCAGGCCGTTTGCCACGCGCTGCACCTCGGCGGCCAGCTCCGGCCAGCCGACCTGCTCGCCCGCCTCCGAGTACAGCTCGGCGACGGGTGTCAAGGCCAGCGACGCCGCGGGCACGATCGGCAGCGTCAACACCGCCATGACCGCGACGGAGACCGCCGCCAGCGCGCCGACTGCAACGCCCCGGACCGGCGTCCGGCCGCGCGCGATCCAGCGCTCGAGCAGCACCGCGCCCGACGCGGCCAGCGGGGCGAACGGCCCGAACATGTAGTAGCTCTTGCCGTTGGTCAGCAGCACGATCGCGACCACGACGACGGCTGCCCAGCCGATCGGGCGCCACGGTCGGGCGTCGGCGGCCAGCAGCAGCCGGCCCGCCCCCAGGACGGGCACGAACGCCAGCAGCGAGCCGCCCAGGAGCACCACCTCGACCAGGAACGAGTCGCGCTCCGCGGCCGCCCGGGCGGCCAGCCGCTCCGCCATCTGGAGCTGCGGCCAGTCGTTGGCGGCCTGCCAGGCGAGGTTGGGCAGCCACACCAGGGCGGCGATGGCGAGCGCGGACCAGGCCCACGGCGAGCGCAGGACGTCCCAGCGCCTCGCCAGCAGCAGCCCGGCCGCCAGCCCCACGCCGAGGAACGCGACGAGGTGCTTGTTCTCGAGCCCGATCCCGGCGACCAGCCCGAGCACGGGCCACAGCCGCGGGTCGGCGCCGTCGAGCAGGCGGACCGCGAGCCACAGGATCACGGTCCAGGCCAGCAGGTCATATGTGGTCGTTGACGCGAGATGGCCGGCCGCCAGGTAGCCCGACGCGACGATCGAGACGGCCGCGATGAGCTGGGCCCGCGGACCGCCGCCGAACCGCCGGGCCATGTCGCCCGTGAGCCAGACGCAGGCGGCCACGGCGAACGCGGGCAGGATGCGGATGGCGACGGGGGTGACGCCGAGCAGCGCGATGGAGGCCGCCGAGAGCAGCGGGGTGAGCGGCGGCTGGTCCACGTAGCCGAACGCCGGGTGGCGCCCGGCGACCACGAAGTACAGCTCGTCGCGATGGAATCCGTACAGCGGCGAGAGCACGAGCAGCACTGCGAGCACCGCGATGGCGACGGCTCCCGCCCACCCGATCCTGCTGGCCACCCCTCAACCCTCATGCGCCGCAGGGACGCGCCTGGCAACGGAGCATGCCCGCCGGCACCCGGCTCGCACAGGGCCGGATCGCCCCGACGTTGCGGGCCCCGAAGCCCGTCGGTGACGCGGCGGCGTGTCGGTGACTCGGCGCGGGGCGCCGCGCCGGTCGCTCAGAGACTCAACGAGCGCACGGCGCGACGAACCGGTCGCTAGGCGCCGGGTCTGTCACGTGGATCGGGCCGCATACGCAACGAACGCGGCGCTGGGCGACCGGTTCGTTCCATCGTGCATCCGTTCGGTCGCTGGGCGACCGAAGGGCTGGTCCGGGACCACGCCCGGTGGGTCACCACGGGGGATTACGCCCGGTGCGCCGTCGCCGCGGCCGACCGGCCCGCGAACAGCGCGACCAGCGCCTCGGGCGTCAGCTCCCGCGTGTCCGCGACGACCCAGTCCGCCCCGGACCCGGCGAGCCCCACGCCGACCCCGACCGCGACCATCCGCGCCGCCCGGATCGCCTCGATCCCCGCCCGCGCGTCCTCGATCCCCACGCAGTCCTCGAACCGCACGCCCAGGCGTTCCGCGGCCGAGAGGAAGATCTCCGGGTCCGGCTTGCCCTTGACCAGCGTCGCGGGATCCACGATCACGTCCACCAGCGCCCCGATCCCCAGCCGCTCGACCACGTCCCACACGTTGTGGCTCATCGACGCGATCGCCGTCCGGACGCCCAGCGCCCGCAGGCCGCGCAGCAGGTCGCCGACCCCGGGCAGCAGGTCGTCGGGCGTGATGGACTCGATCAGCTCCCGGAAGTAGGCGTTCTTGCGGTCGGCCAGCCGCACCTTCTCGGCCAGCGTCGCCGTCTGCCCGGCTGCCTCGAGGATGATCTCGAGGCTCTCCATCCGGCTGACACCCTTGAGCCGCTCGTTGAGCTCGCGGTCGAACGGGATCGAGACCTCCGCCGCCAGCCGCTGCCAGGCCCGGAAGTGATGCTCCGCGGTGTCCGTGATGACGCCGTCGAGGTCGAGGATCACCGCCTCCAGCCGCGGCTCGAGGTCGATGCGCACGGGTGACCCGGCGGCCACCGTCACCGGCCGTCCGAAGTGGCGGATCTCGACCGCCGGCCCGTCCAGCAGCTCGTAGCTCGCGGCGCGCGGCGACAGCGTCACCCCGAGCCGGCTCTCGCCCAGAAGGAGGCGGAAGGCCAGCCGGTCCCAGGCGCGCGGCAGGCGGGGCGCGAACGAGATGCGGCCGTCGTCGTCGCGCAGGCCCGCGAACCCGTACACGAGCGACACCCACGACCCCGCCATGGCCGCGATGTGCACGCCGTGGGCGACGTTGCGGTTGACGTCGTCGAGGTCCATCCGCGCCGTCTGCATGAAGTAGCGGTACGCCTGCTCGCCGTAGCCCAGCTCGGCCGCAGCCACGCTCTGGATGCACGGCGAGAGCGAGGAGTCGCCGGTCGTCAGGGGGTCGTAGTAGTCGAAGTTGCGCTTCTTCTCGGCCATCGTGAACTCGCTGCCCAGCAGCACCTGGGCGAGCACGACGTCCGACTGCTTGAGCACCTGGTGGCGGTAGATCACCAGCGGGTGGTAGTGGAGCAGCAGCGGGTGGTTGCCGGGCGGCGTGCCGGCGAAGTCCCAGGGCGCCCGGTCCAGGAACGAGTCGTCCTGGGAGTGGATGCCCAGCGCGGCGTCGCGGGGGATGCGCATCAGGTCCGCCGCCCGCCGCCACTCGGCGACCTCGGTCGGCGCGAGGCCGATCCGCGCCGCCAGCGCCGCCCACTCCGCGGGCGCCTCCGCGGCGAGCTCGTCGGCGAGCCGGGCCGCGTACCGCAGGTGGGCCCGGGCCATGAGGTTCGTGTACCCGTTGTTGTTGACCAGCGCCGTGTACTCGTCGGGGCCCGTGACCTCGTTGATGCAGAACGCGCCGTCGCGGGCGGGGATGTAGTCGCCCAGGTCCGCCCACAGCCGCGCCGTCTCGAACACGACCTCGGCGCCCCCCTCGCGCAGCAGGCTGCGGTCACCGGTGGCCGCCACGTACTTGGCGATCGCGTACGCGATGTCGGCGTTGATGTGGTACTGCGCCGTGCCGGCCGGGAAGTAGGCCGACGCCTCCTCGCCCCCGATCGTGCGCCACGGGTAGAGCGCCCCGCGCTGGCTCATCTCGACCGCCCGCGCCCGGGCCTTGTCCAGGATCCCGCACCGGTAGCGGAGCAGGGCGCGGGCGATCGCGGGCTGGGTGTACACGAAGAACGGCAGCGCGAAGATCTCGGTGTCCCAGAAGTAGTGGCCCTCGTAGCCCTCGCCGGTGAGGCCCTTGGCGGCCAGGCTCGTGCGCCCGTCCCGCCCCGCGGACTGGAACAGGCTGTAGAGGTTGAAGCGCACGCCCTGCTGCAGGGCACCATCACCGTCGATCTCCACGTCCGAGGTGGCCCAGAACCGGTCCAGGACGTCCCGCTGCTCCTCGACCAGCGCGTCGAAGCCGCCGTCGGGGACCGCCGTCACGGCGTCGCGCGCGCGGGCGACCAGCGCGTCCTCGGGGTGGTCGAGCGAGGTGCCGTAGGCGAGCAGCTTGGTCAGGCCCAGCGTGGCGCCGTTGCCGAGGCTGGTCTCGACGGACAGCGCCACGCCCTCCTCGGTCGCCACCGAGGAGGTGCGCGCCGCTCCCCCCTCCGCCCCCTCCCCCCGCAGCCGGTGCTCGGCGGCCGCGACCGCCGCGAGGCGGGTGGCGGTCGTCCGCTGGACCACGGCGCCCCAGGTGCCGGAGGCCTCGCGATGGACGGTGTGGAGCGCGCCGTCCGGGAGGTGCGCCCCCACCCGCGGGTCGTCCGAGACCGCCTGGTTGCGGACCTGGGCGTTGAGCGCGGACACGACGCGCACCGGGGCCGGCCCGCCGCCCAGGACGGTGACCGCGTAGTCGATGGCGGCGATGCTCGGCCGCACGAGCGACACGAGCCGGCGGGCCACGATCTCGACCCGGACACCGCCCGGCGACCGCCACCGGACGGTCCGCGTGAGCACGCCCGTGCGCAGGTCCAGCGACCGCTCCCAGGCCTCGATCGTCCCCGTCTCGACGTTGAACGGGTCGCCGCCCACGGTGAGCGAGATCCGCTTGCCGTCCACGAGGTTGAGCAGCACCTGGTGGTTGCGCGCGAAGCCGTACGCGGCCTCCCCGTAGGCGATCGGCGCCTCCTCGAAGAAGCCGTTGACGTACGTCCCGTGGGCGACGTTGCCGGACTCCTCCTCCAGGTTGCCGCGCAGGCCCAGGTGCCCATTGGCGAGCGAGAAGATCGTCTCGTTGCGCGCCGCCAGGGCCGGGTCGAACGTCAGCTCCCGGATGCGCCAGGCATCGACCGGGTACAGCGGCCGCTCGTCGGTCATCGTCCGATCGCCAGGAAGCTCAACCCTTGACCGAGCCGCCGACGATGCCCCGGACGAAGTAGCGCTGCAGGCCGAGGAACACGGCCAGCGGCAGGGCCATCGTCACGAACGCCGCCGCGGCGAGGTACTGCCAGCCGCCGCCCAGCGAGCTGACCAGGTTGGACACCACGATCGTGAGTGGCGCGTTGTCGGGGTTCTGGGCGCCCAGGAAGATCAGCGCGACCAGCAGGTCGTTCCACACGAACAGGAACTGGAAGATCGCCAGCGCGGCGATCGCGGGCACCGTCATCGGCAGCGCCAGGCGGAAGAACGCCGTGGTCGGGCTGGCGCCGTCGATCGCCGCCGACTCGAACACCTCGCGTGGCAGCTCGCCCATGAAGTTGCGCAACAGGAAGATCGCGAACGGCAGGCCGTAGCCGGTGTGGGCGAGCCACACCGCGAGGAACGTCCCGGCGATGCCGAAGCCGTTGGGCCCGTACAGCTGGAGGATGGGGATGAACGTGGACTGCAGCGGGATGACCAGCAGGCCGACCACGAAGATGAACAGGATGTCGCGGCCCGGGAAGCTCATCCACGCGAAGGCGTAGGCCGCGAACGCGGCGACCATGATCGGGATCAGGGTGGCCGGGATCGAGATGAACAGGCTGTTGACGAACCCCTCGGTGACGTTGCTCTGGGCGAGGACGTGGGCGTAGTTGTCGAGCGTCCACTCCGTGGGCTTGAAGATCGCGGTCCACCAGCCGGACTGGGTCAGGGTCTCCGGGGGCCGGAACGAGTTGACCAGCAGGCCGATCGTCGGGATCAGCCAGACGACCATCAGGAACACGATCACGAGGTGCAGCGGCAGCCGGCGCAGGAAGCCCGGGGCGCGGGTCGCTCGCTCGGCCCGCGCGACGGCGGTGGCCTTGACCGTGGTCATCGGATGGCCTCCTGGGCTCGGAACCGGCGGATGTTGATGGCCATCACGGGGATGATCGCGAGCAGCAGGATGATCGCGATCGCGCTCGCCCGGCCGGGCTGCCCGAAGTCGTACAGCTGCTTGATCATCTGGAACGCGACGACCTGGGTGTCGAAGTTGCCACTGGTCATGACGTACACGATGTCGAACGTCTTGAGGGCGGTGATGATCATCGTCGTCGTGACCACCGCGATCGTGGGCGCGAGCAGCGGCAGGGTGATGCCCCGGAACACCTGGCGCTCGGTGGCGCCGTCCACCCGGGCGGCCTCGAGCAGCTCGGGGTTGATCCCCTTGAGCGCGGCCGACAGGATGACCATCGCGAAGCCGGTCCACATCCAGGCCATCACGACCACCAGCAGGATCGTGTTGATCGCGTAGTCCGAGATCTGGACGTACGCGACCGGGTCGAACCCGAGCTGGACGAGGACCGCGTTGAGGGTCCCGATCTGGGGCTCGGGCGGGACGCTGTAGTCGTACATGAACTTCCAGATCACGCTCGCGGCCACCATGCTGATCGCGAGGGGCACGAAGATGACCGACTTGGCGACCGTCTCGTAGCGGACCCGGTCGACGAACAGCGCGATCAGCAGGCCCAGGCCCACGGTGATCACGGTCAGCGCGACCAGCCAGATCAGGCTGTTGCGGAGCGCGATGAGCGAGGACTCGCTGGTGAAGAACCAGACGTAGTTGTCGAGGCCCACGAACTCCGTGCCGGCCTTGTTCTGGAGGCTCCGGACGAAGCTGCCGATCGTGGGGTAGACGAGGAACACGGCCAGGAACGCGAGCGCCGGGGCCAGCCACAGCCACGGGCGCAGGCGCGGGCGGATCCGCTGCCCGAACAGGCGCAGCGCCACCTCGGTGAGCAGGATGTAGCCGACGAGCACGGCAGGGACACCGAGCACGACGATGATGGCCGTCCCCAGGCGCGGATCCATGTGGCCTCCCGTGTCAGGCGTGGCTGCGGGGGGGCGGCCTGCCGGCCGCCCGCCCGTGGAGGAGCTTGGCGGTCGCTAGCCGCCGTAGGCATCGGCCTGGACGGAGTCCAGGTCGCTCAGGATCGAGTCGAGCTGGCCCGGGTTGCCGACGTAGTCGACGATCCCCGACCAGAAGGCGTTGTTCATCGCGGTGGGCATCAGGTCCGATGCGTCGAACACGAAGATCTTCGCGTTCAGGAGCGCCTCGGCAGAGCGCTTGCTGATGTCGTCCGGATAGCTGGTGGCGTTCTTGTTGGCCGACAGCGCCCCGCCGATGCCGACCCAGATGTCCTGGGCCGGGGCCGTGACGAGGTAGGCCATCAGGGACTTGGCCGCCGGCGTGTCGTGGAACATGCCGAACAGGTCGCCGGCCCCCTCGACCGCGCCCGAGTACTGGCTGTTGATGTCGGGGAACGGGAAGAAGTCGTAGTCCGTGCCGGCGGCGGCCGTCTTGAACGCGCCGAGGCCGGTGATGAAGCTCGCCTGGTGGTGGAACAGGCAGCCGGGCGGGGTGGCGAACAACGGGTCGCCGCCAACCTCGAAGTTGGTGGCGTTGACGCCCGTGCCGCCGCCGTACGCGTCGGCGATGACCTGGCCGAAGGTCTCCCAGGCCGACTTGATAGCCGGGTCGGTCCACTTGACCTGGCCCTGCCACCACTGGTTGTAGACGTCCGGGCCGGCCTGGCGCAGGACGATGTCCTCGATCCAGTCGGTGCCCGGCCAGCCCGAGGCCGCGGCGGACTCGACGCCCACGCACCACGCGTTGGTTGCCTTGTCCTTGTTGCTCGCGATCACGGCCTGCAGGTCGTCCCACGTCGCGGGGGCGCCGCCGGACAGGTCGATCGTCTTGGGGCTGTACCAGATCAGGCCCTTGACGGCCGACTTGATGAACACCCCGACGAGCTTGCCGTTGACCTTGCCCAGCTCGATGAGCGGGGCCGCCGTCTCGGATTCGTAGGTCGGGACGTCGAGGACGCCCGTGAGGTCGACGAGGCTGTCGACCCACTCGGCCATCTGGCCGGGGCCCGGCAGGCCGGCGAGGTCGGGCAGCACGCCCGAGGCGACGCCGGTGGTGAGCACCGTGTTGAGGTCGCGGGTGCCCGTGTACTTCACGCGCGCGCCCGTCTGCTCCTCCCATGGCTTGACCATGGCCAGGAACGCCTCCTGCTCGCTGCCGCCCCAGGTGCCGATGACGGTCACCTCCTGGCCGGTCAGGTCGTCGCTCGGCGACTCGGCCGGCGTCGTCGGCTCGCCGCTGGAGGGCGGCTCGGAGGCCGGCGCGGCCGTGGGGGACGCGGTGGATCCGCCGCAGGCGGCGGCGATCACCGCGATCGCGGCGAGCCCGGCCAACGCCCGGATCCTGAAGCTGCGTGTCGGTTCGATCACTTCCTGGTCTCCTCCTCTGACTTCGGTACGCGAACCGTGTGATGGGGCATGGCCCTCCCGGCTCAGCCGCGGGGGGCCGTGGAGTCGCGGACGACGAGCTCCGTGGGAAGCAGCCGCCGCTCGTTGCCGAGGCGGCCGGCGAGACGCTCCAGCAGCGCCCGTCCGGCGGCCGCGCCCAGGGCGCGCGCCGGCAGGCGGATCGTCGTCAGCGGCGGGTCGAAGTGGCGCGCCAGCGGGATGTCGTCGAACCCCACCACCGACACGTCCGCGGGCACCCGCCGGCCGGCCTCGCGGAGCGCGCGCAGCGCGCCGAAGGCCACGATGTCGCTGGCCACGAACACCGCCGTCACGTCCGGGACGCGCGCCAGCAGCCCCTGCATCGCGACGCAGCCGCTGGCGGCGTCGAACGCGCCCTCGACCACGAGGTCCGCCTGGTACGGCAGCCCCGCGGCCTCGAGGGCGTCGCGGTAGCCGGCCAGCCGGTCCGCGGCGGCGGTGTAGGCGAGCGGCGCGTTGGTGATGCACGCGATCCGCCGGTGACCGAGCGACACCAGGTGCTCCACGGCGGTCCGGGCGCCGGCGCGGTTGTCGACGTCCACGCTGGGCGCGGACAGCTCCGGGAGCGAGCCCTGGAGGATGATCGGGAAGCCGTCCTCGACCAGCGCCACCAGCTCCGGGTCGTCCGTCCGTGGACCGGACACGATCAGGCCGTCCACCCGCTGCGAGCGCACGAGGTCGCTGTACCGCCCGCTGTCCGGCGACAGCGGCTCCACCAGCACCCGGTAGCCGCCTTCGTGGGCCTCGGAGCCGATGCCCCACAGCGTCTCCGCCAGCAGCGCGTCCACGGACACCTGCTCCGGCGACTGCCGCAGCACCAGCCCGATGGTGTGCGAGGTGCCCCCGGCCAGGGCCCGGGCCGCGCCGTGCGGCTGATAGCCCAGCTCCCGGGCGGCATCCTCGACCCGCCGCCGGGTCTCGTCCGGGATCGTCACCCCGGCCCGGTCGTTGAGCACGAACGACACGGTGGTCCGGGACACGCCGGCGCGCGCAGCGACGTCGGCACTCGTCGCCCGCGGCCGCCGCACGCCCATCCGACGCCTCCGTCCTGCCCGCTCGAGAGGGGAAGTAACTCGCGTTAGTAACGCGCATTATCGCTGCCCGGGACGGCGCGTCAAGCCCGATTTCGCGGCGGCTCGGCGGCGGCCCGCGGACCGGGGTCGGGTGCGCCGCTGGGCGGTTGTACCGGCCCACCAGGTGCGGTTCCAGCCGCCGAGTGGCTGACCCATGCGCCGTGACCCTCGTCCGCGGCCCAGACGTTCCGGCCAGCGGCTGGGATCGAACACGATGCGCCCGTACGACCGCTGGGCGAACGGCGCGCCGCGGTCACCGCTCGCCGCTCTCCCATTTCGGCGACGGCCGTCGCTCGCGCGGCAACGGCCGTCGGGGTCGATCAGTACCGCCGTCGCCGGGAATCAGCACTCGCATCGCCGCCATCTGACCCAGGCGTGTCTGGTCGCGGCCCGCCCATCGGGCGAACATCGGCCATATCGAACGGGAATCCCGTCCGACGCTCGACGGGAGGGCTGGAGATGCAGATCGCGGAGCTCACCGAGGAACTGGCCCTGATCCTGCCCATGGTGATCCTGGTGCAGGGAATCATCGGCCTCGTCGCCTGGTTCTGGCTGGGGTCGAAGGGGGGTCGCGGTGCGCGCATCGCCGCGTGGCTGGGCCTCGTCACGCTCACGCTGTGGGTCGGTTCGGCCGCGGCGTTCGTCCTCATCCACCTGCTGCTGTTCAACTTCGGGTCCGGGGCGGCGATCGCCGGCGCGGTCGTGGTCACGGCGTTCATGGTGCTGATGCCCTTCGGCTGGGCGGCCGTGGTGCGCCATCACGCGCGCAACGACACCGGCAGCGAGCCGCGCTGAGCGGCGCCGACCGATGACCCCCAGCCGCGAGATGCACGTCGACGGGTCGCGCGACGTGGCCGTCCTGGGCGTGCTGCTTGCGATCGTGGACTTCCCGATGCTGAGCTCGTCGTTCCGGGGCGTGATCGAGCGCCAGCGGGACATGCGGGTCGTCGGCGAGTCCACGGCCCGCGAGTCGATCGTCGACGACATCCGGTCCACCGGCGCCGACATCGTGGTCACCGAGTGCGAGCCGTTCGGCGGGCCGGGCTGCGCGTCGTTCGAGGCGATCGAGGCCATCCGGGCCGCGTGTCCCGAGACGAAGCTCATCGCGCTCGACTGCCGCTGCACCGCCGAGCAGTTCTCCGTGGCGCTCAAGGCCGGCGCCAACGGGTATCTCACCCGCGAGGCGACCGACGACGACGTCGTGGCGGCGATCCACAGCGTGGCCGCGGGGCACGCCTACGTCAGCCCCGCGATCGTGACCCGGATGGTGGACGCGTACGTCCGCCGGGCGCCGGACACGTCGTTCGACGACCCGTACGAGTCGCTCACCGAGCGCGAGCGCGAGATCCTGCTCCTGGCGGCGATGGGGCACACCAACCGGGACATCGCCCGGTCGCTCCACCTGTCCGAGCAGACCGTCCATTACCACCGCGCGAACCTGATGGAGAAGCTGGGGCTGCACGACCGCGTCGAGCTGCTCCGCTACTCCGTGCGGCGCGGCATCCTCAGCCCCTCGACCCTGTGAGCGCGCGAATGGACGTCGGGGCCCGGCTGCGCGACCTCTGGGCGAGCGTCCGGCCGCGGACGCGTCGGGGTGGCTTCCTCGCGGCGGCGGCGATCCTGGCCGGCGCGGCGGCGCTGTCGGTCGTCCTGCTGGTCGGGGCGGCGATGGCCTGGAACCCGTACCTCGAGTACAGCCTGGACCGCGACGTCGACGCCCAGCGCTGGGCCGCGCTGGACCAGCGTTTCGCGAGCGCGGGGCGGTGCGGCGAGTGCCACGAGCGCGAGGCCGCCCGGGCGAACACCGCGACCCACGAGAACATCGGCTGCCAGAGCTGCCACGGGCCGCTGTTCGACCACGACGTCGCCGAGGCGGCGGACGCCAGCACGGTCGCGGTCGCGGTGCCGGAGGCGGAGCTCTGCCTCCGCTGCCACGTCGAGGCCGACGGCCGTCCGGCCACGATCCGCGAGATCGTCGTGGCGGACCACTACCAGCCGGTGTGCCTCGAGTGCCACGACCCGCACAGCGGCGTGTCCAACCCGCCGCCCGTGGTGGAGCACCCGCTCACGGACCTGCCGGAGTGCATCACCTGCCACGGTCCCGAGGGGTTCAAGGCCCGCAACCAGCGACACCCGGTCGCCGACACGGACGACGCGGCGTGCATGCTCTGCCACCAGGAGGGCCGCGGGCCGAACGACGACGACGAGGTGCCCGAATGACGCGGCCGAAGACGCCCGGCGAGCCGGTCGAGCCCGCGCCGCCGGTGGCGGAGGCGCCGCCGGTGGCCGAGGCGCCGCCGGTGGCCGAGGCGCCGCTGGTGGCCGCGGAGCCGATCGTGGCCAAGGAGCCGAACGAGCCCAAGGAGCCGACGGTGGCCGAGGCGCCCCTTGGCGCCGAGGCGCCGGTCGCCGAGCCCGAGCCGGTGGTCGAGCCCGAGCCGGTGGTCGAGCCCGAGCCCGTGGTCGAACCCGAGGCCGTGGTCGAAGCCGAGCCCGTGGTCGAAGCCGAGGCCGTCGAGACCGAGCCGGCCGTCGAAGCCATGCCGGCGCAGCTGCCCATGCCCGTGGATCTCGAGGGACTGGTCCCGCTCGAGGAGGTCGCTCCGGCCATCGTGGCCGCCTCGGTCAGCCGGCGGGCGTTCCTGGGCTTCGGGCTCGCCATCAGCGGCGGCCTCCTGGGGGCGGCCGCCCTGTCCCGCCTCGTCCCGGTGTTCGCCGAGTCCTCGGACGCCGCCTCGCCGATCGTCGGCCGCTACGACCCGGCCGCCAAGGCCTGGACGTTCGTCGTGGACACCTCGGCCTGCATCGGCTGTGGCCTGTGCGTCGTCGCCTGCAAGGAGGAGAACAACGTCCCGGAGGAGGCGGCCTACACCCGCACCTGGGTCGAGCGCCACGTCACCACCGCGGACGGCGCCCGGTACGTGGACGCGCCCGAGGCCGGGATGCACGGCTTCCCCGCCCAGTCCACGGCACCCGGCGCGGCCGGCAAGGCGGTCACGGCCTCCTACTTCGAGCCCCGCCTGTGCATGCAGTGCGAGGTCTCGCCGTGCACCTCGGTGTGCCCGGTCGGGGCGACCTACCGCACCGAGGACGGCGTGATCCTCGTCGACGCGCGACGGTGCATCGGCTGTGGCTACTGCGTCGTGGCCTGCCCCTACGGCGCGCGGTACCTGACGCCGGCCGGCGAGCACGCCCCCAACGACACGCCGGGCATCGCCGACAAGTGCACCTGGTGCTACCACCGCATCAGCCGTGGCGCGCAGCCCGCCTGCGTCGAGGTCTGCCCGGTCGGCGCGCGGCGCTTCGGCGACGCGAACGAGCCGGACAGCGAGATCGCGACGCTCGTCCGCGAGCGCAACCCGAAGATGCTCCACCCCGAGTTCGGCACCCGCCCCCGCGTGCTGTACCTCGGTCCATCGGTCGAGGAGGCCTGATCCATGCAGGCGACCGCCCGGTCCCTGGTCCTCAACGGGCACGTGCTGCCGATCACGCCGCGCGCCGCGGGCACGGCCCTCGTGCGCGAGATCCGGAGCATGTCGATTGGCCTCCGCCTGTGGTTCGCCCTGCTGCTCGGCCTGATGGCCGTGGGGGCGCTCGCCGCGCTCATCGCGCTGCCGCCGGGCTGGGAGGTCACCGGGACCTCCGCCAGCTTCGAGTGGGGGCTGCTGATCGTCGGCTACGTGTTCTTCGCGGTCATGACCAGCGGGCTGTGCCTGGCCTCGTCGCTGGGCACCGTGTTCGGGATCGAGCGTTTCCGGCCGCTCGAGAAGCGGCACGCGATCCTGGCCGTGCTCAGCCTCACGACCGCGTTCGGGGTCATCGCCCTCGAGCTCCACTACCCGGTCCGGATGATCTTCGGTGCCGTCCTCGTCCCCGCGCCCTCGTCGCCGATGTGGTGGATGGGCGTGTTCTACGGCACGTACCTGGTCGTGCTCCTGGTCGAGGTCTGGAGCATGTTCACGGACCACCCCAGGATCCACCAGTGGGCCTGCACCGTGGCGTCGTGCGTGGCGATCCTCGCGCCCGCGACGCTGGGTGCCGTGTTCGGCATCCTGGCCGCCAGGCCGTTCTGGTCCGGGCCGTTCACGGTGATCACGATGGTCGCCTCGGCGTTCCTGGCCGGGACCTCGCTGCTGGGCATCGTGTTCTACGCCGTCCACCGGTTCGAGCTCCAGGACCTGGCGCGGGCCCGCCGCTTCGGCATCCCCTCGATCCGGCTGCTGGTGTCGGTCGCCCTCGTCCTCGTGTCGGTGCTCCTGGTGCGCCAGGTGCTGGTGGGACTCGACGGGACGACGTACGGGCTGCGCGAGGCCACCGAGGCGCTGGTGGCCGGGCCGCTCGCGATCCCGTTCTGGGCCGGGCGGGTGGTGCTGGGCCTCGTGGTGCCGATGGCGCTGGTCGCCCTGCCGATGACCCGGACCCCCGGCGGCCTGGCGGCCGCGTCCGTGCTGGCGCTGGTCGGGGTGTTCCTCGACCGCACGCTGTTCGTCATGGCGGGCCAGATCAGCCCGATCACGACGGCGGCGGGCACGGTGTCCTACCCCTACGCCTCGTACGTGCCGACGCTGGTCGAGATCACGATCATCGTGGGCGCCGCGGCGTTCCTCGCGTTCGTGTACACGCTCGCGGAGCGGTATCTCGACCTCGAGGAGGCCGACGTCCACACGTTCTTCCCCTGGCCATGGCTCAAGGGCGCGCACGGCGATCCGGAGGCGCACGGCGACCCGGACGCGCACGGCGACCCCGACGGGCACGGCGGCCAGGGCGACCACGCGGAGGCCGGGGCATGATCGGCAGCCGGACGGTGTCCCGTCACGGGTACGGCCTCGCGGTCGGCACCCTGCTGACCGGCATCCTGGTGGTGTCCGGGTTCCTCGTGATCGTGGCGCTGCCGGACCTCGGCGGGCTGCCGGCGTTCCTGGCCGGCGCGCCCTCGCCCACCCCGTCGCCCTCGACCTCGCCGGCCCCCTCGCCCGGCTCGGCGATGTCGCCGATCGGGATCGCGATGCCGCCCGGCTCCGACTGCGCCGCCTGCCACGTGACGACTGCGGGCACCGTGGGCACCCGCGAGATCCCGCCCCTCGCCCACCCGCTGTGGGGCTGGCGCGACTGCACGGCCTGCCACGCCAACGACAGCCTGGTGCAGACGGCGCCGGGCCACACCGGCCTGCACAAGGACGAGTGCCTCGTGTGCCACCGGGCACCGGTCGACGGCAGCATCACCAGCAACGCGCCGCTGCGCCCGGAGCACATGGGCGGCACCCAGGCCTGCACGTCATGCCACGGCGTGGACGAGCACGCGCCGCTGCCGGCGTCGATGCAGGGGCGCGACAACTGCTGGATCTGCCACAACGGGCCGGAGTTCAGCTACCTGTTCGAATCGCCGGCAGCGTCGCCGGGTCCCGTGCCGTCGCCGGAACCGGTGCCGTCGCCGACGCGCCCGCCGGGCTGACCCGCTCCCAGGTCTCGACGCGCCACACCCGGCCGTCGCGCGTCGATCGCCGGCGGAAGCCGGCCGCCCGCAGGGGCGCCGTGACGTCGGCCTCGCGGTGGACGTGCATCCGGTAGCCAGCGGAGCGCCGGAACATCACCGAGTTGCCGATGGCGGCGGCGGCGCGCATCCACCACGTGTCACGCGGATAGACGAGACCCACCCGGCACGTGGCGACGGCGGCCGCCGCCCCCATCAGCGCCGCGACGTCGCCATAGCAGCACACGACCCGGTCGAGCACGACGAGGTCGCCGGGCTCGAGCCCGAGGTCCGCCGTGGTCGCGTCGCCGAGGATGTGGGTGACGCGGCCCGCCAGCCCGCGGCGCTCGGCCTCGGATCGCGCGGCCGCGAGGTAGGCGGTCGAGCCGTCCACGTCGACCGCCGCACGAGCGCCACGCTCGAGCAGCGTGAGATGGACGGCGCCGACGCCCGCCCCGATGTCCACGACCGTCGTCTCGTCGAGCGGCAGGCCGTCGGCCAGGGCGTCGATCAGCACCCGCGTCGCCCACGGGGGTCCGTCCCGCCGGAGGCGCCGGAGGTCGTCCCTCGCCGTCCGGTCGTCGAACACCCGCTCACAGGACGGGATGCCGGTCCCGCCAGCGCAACAGCCGCTCATCGGCGGAGTATCCCATCGGCGCCAAGCGGTTCTCCGGGGCACGGCTACCCGACGCGCTCCTCCGGCGGGCGCAGCGTCACGAACGAGCGGTACAGCAGCAGGTCGTACACGACCTTGAGCCCGCCCGAGACCAGGAACGGCACGCTGGCCAGCGTGGCGCTGGCGAACAGGGGCCCGGCGATCAGCGGCGCCGCGGCGACGCCTAGGCTGCGCGCGATGCCCGTCACGCCGGCCGCCGCCGAGCGCTCGTCCGCCGCCACGATCGCCATCGTGTACGACTGGCGCGTGGGCACGTCCATCTGGCTGATCGCGAACCGCGCGAGCAGGACGCCGGCGGCCAGCGGCAGGGTGGGCATCAGCGGCACCAGCATCAGCAGCACGTTGGACGGGAGGTGGGTGAACACCATCGTGCGCACCAGGCCGAACCGTGCCGCCAGCCGCCCGGCCGCCAGCGCGGACAGCCCGGCCAGGAGGTTGGCCCCGGACAGCAGCAGGCCCAGGGCGGCCGGGTCCACGCCGTACCGCCGGTGGAACCAGAAGGCGATGAACGACTGGATCGCGAAGCCCCCGGCGAAGGCATCGAGCGCGAACAGCGCCGACAGGCGCAGGACGACGCCCCGCGAGCGGTGGAGGCCCAGCCGGCCGCGGACCGTGTCGTCGGTCACGGCCGCCGGCGGCACCTCGACCGCCGGCGAGACCCGCGTGAACAGCGCCGCCAGCGCGAGTCCCACGAGCGCGTAGCCCACGATGACCAGGCGGTACGCGTCGGCACGGCCGGCGCCGCCGTCGATCGCGACCTGCGACAGCAGGCCGCCCGCCAGCGTCCCCGCCGCCGTCGCGAACGAGCCCGCCAGCTGGTACCAGGCGAACAAGCCCGTCCGGCGCCGGTCGGGCACGAGCTGGGCCAGCGACGCCTGCTCGACGGCCAGGAACGGGCCCACCTCGTTGCCGCTCGGGCTGAGCACCCCGATCGTGGCGGCCACCACGAGCACGGCGAACACGGGCGTCGCGACGAACGCCAGGCCGGCACCCAGCATCAGCCCCGCGCCGGCCACCAGGACCCGCCGCCGGCCGATCCGATCCGCGTGCGTGGTCAGCCACAGCGACACCGCGGCGTCGCCCAGCAGCGTGAGCCCGAGCAGCAGCCCGACCTCGAAGCCCGACAGGCCGATCTCCACCAGGTACAGGACGAGGACGACGGCGAGGAAGCCGTACCCGAACAGGCGCAGGATCCGGGTCGCGAACAGCAGCCGGATGTCGGTGACGACGGCGGCCCGATCAACCGGCGAGCCGGGGCCGGGGTCACCCGACGTCGCCGGCGAGCCGGGGCCGGCGGCGGCCCGATCAGCCGCGTCGCGGCCGGCGTCCCCGGGCACGACTAGGCGCGCCCGCGCACGAGGTCGATCAGCCGGCCGAGCACGCGCTCGCCGTCCGCCCGCAGCCCGTTGTGCGCGTACTCGTTGGTCACCCAGGCCCGGAGCCCGCGGACCTCCGCCGCCGTCTGCTCGGCGAACGCGCGCTCCACGTACAGGTCGTCCACGTAGACCGTGGCGGCCACCGGGACCTCGTTGTGGGCCAGCCGGTCCGGGTCGTACAGCCGTGGCCAGGGGTGCTCGGCCAGCAGGCCGGCCGCGTCGCGGTGGGCCCGCAGCGCCCCGTAGTCCTCGAACATCCACGGGAACACGTGCTCCGCCGTGAACGCCTCGGAGCCCTCGATCCCGTCGGGCATCAGGCGCGCGGCCGACCAGCGGGTGGCGCCGCCGTCCGCGTACGACGACTCGTGCAGCGTCGCGTAGACCGGGTTGCGCGCGAACGGAGCGCCGTCCTCGACGTCGTGGAGGAACGCCGGCGAGCCGAACGGCAACTCCAGCACGTGGTGGAGGCGCTCGAAGCCCGCGCTGTCGCCCAGCCACAGGCCCAGCTGCCGGAAGCGCCGGACGGTGAGCCGGTCGCCGGACGGCAGGCGGACGTCCTCGGCCGCCAGGCGGCGGTGGATCTCGCGCACCCGCGCGCCGTCGCCCGGGTAGCGCTCGAGGTAGCGGCGGTTGGCGTCGACGACCCGGCGCCAGGTGGCCGCATAGACGTCGTCCACCGGCCGCCCGATGGGCGCCAGCCCGCCGGTGATGAACGCCTCGCGCAGCCCCTCCGGGGCGATCGACAGATAGGTCAGCGCGGTGAAGCCGCCGAAGCTCTGGCCCAGCACGCTCCAGCGGTCCACGCCCAGCTCGCCGCGGATCCACTCCGCGTCGCGGACGATCGCGTCGGCGCGGAAGCACGCGAGGTACGCCGCCTGGTCCGCCGCGGTCTCGCCCGGGATGACCGGCCCCACGGGCGTGGACCGGCCCGTCCCGCGCTGGTCCAGCAGCAGCACCCGGTAGTCGCGCAACGCGCGCGTCATCCAGCCGGACGGCGGGCTCGTGGGACGGGTCGCCTCGAACCCGGGGCCACCCTGGAGGAACACGAGGTAGGGGCGGTCGACGCCGTCCGGGTCGGCGACCTCGCGGGAGAACACGGTGATGACCGGGCCGTCGGGGCGGGCGTGGTCCAGCGGCACGCGGTGCTCGCGCTCGACGAGGATGGCGCCCGGGACGCGGTACGTGGCGGTCGCGGTGGGCATGGCGGCTACCAGCGCTGGTGGACGAGGGGGCGGATCCGCGTCGTGTACAGCTCCGCGATCCGGTCCATCGTCGCCCCGGGGAGCGGCGCCAGGTCCGCGGCCGCGGCGTTGGCCCGCGCCTGCTCGGGCGTCTTCGCGCCCGGGATCGTCGCGGTGACGCCCTCGTGCATCAGGATCCAGCGCAGCGCGAGCTGCGCCATCGTGGCGCCCACCGGGACCAGCGCCCGCAGCTCCTCGACGGCCGCCAGGCCCGTCTCGTAGTCCACGCCCGAGAACGTCTCGCCCATGTCGAACGACTCGCCGTGGCGGTTGAACCGGCGGTGGTCCGTGGGCTCGAAGGGCGTGCCGCGGGTCAGTGTGCCGGTCAGCAGGCCGGACGCCAGGGGCACCCGCGCGAGCACGCCCACATCGCGCCGGGCGGCCTCGGCGAGGAACCGCTCCGCCGGCCGCTGGCGGAAGGCGTTGAAGATGATCTGCACCGTGGCGAGGCCCGGGATCTCGATCGCCTTGAGCCCCTCCTCCACCTTCTCAACGCTGACGCCGTAGGCGGCGATCGACCCGTCGGCGACCAGGTCGTCGAGGGCGGCGAACAGCTCCGGCCGGTAGTACGTCGACGTGGGCAGGCAATGGAGCTGGACGAGGTCGAGGCGGTCGATGCCCAGGCGCTCGCGGCTCCGGTCCACCCAATCCCGGAACGCCTTGGGCGTGTAGCTGGCTGGGTCCAGGGGCACGCCGCGCCCCATCTTGGTGGCGACGAACAGCGACTCCCCGGCACGCTCGCGCAGGAACCGCCCGATCAGCCGCTCGCTGTGGCCGCCGCCGTACACGTCCGCGGTGTCGAACAGCGTCACGCCCGCGTCCGCCGCGGCATGGAGCGCCCGCAGGCTGGCGGCGTCGTCCACGGTCCCCCAGTCGCCGCCGATCGCCCACGCCCCGAACCCGATGACGCTGATGTCCCGGCCGGTGCGGCCGAGCCTCCGGTACTCCATCGCTGCCTCCTCGGGACGGGTCGCGGGTGGTGACGTGCCGGTGCCCAGCCTAGCGCGACCGCGCCCGGCGCCCGGCGGTTGCGTCGGATCGGACGCCCACCGGAGCGCCGTTCGGCACTCGCGCGGGCGGCCGCCGAGGGTGTTGGATCGGGGCGAAAGGAGCGGCCATGACGGAAACGCTCACGCCTGTCGAGCTCACGCCTGTCGAGCTCACGACTGTCGAGCCCGCGCCTGTCGAGCTCACGCCTGTCGAGCCCGCGCCGGACGAGGTGCCGCTGCGCGAGGCGTTCATCGAGGACGGCCTGGTCGCCGGCCGCCCCGTGGAGGACCGCGGCTTCGAGGCCGTCGAGGTCGGTGCCGGGGCGATGGCCGGGCTCATCGTCGGCACCGCCGTCGCGGGGCCGATCGGCGCCGCCGCGGGCGGCCTCATCGGCGGGGCCGCGGCGCTGGTGGCGGGCGAGGCCCTGGAGCGCCACGAGGGGCGCGCGGCAGAGACCACCGACGCCATCGACTGAGTGTCCTGAGCTCCGGCGCTGCGTCCCCCGGCCGCGCGCGCGAACCGGGTCGCCATGGTCAGGCCCGAGCCGGCGCGGGAGCCACCATCGGGGCGTGTGCCTCCGCCGGCGTTGCGTCCCCGGGCGTGCACCCGCCGGCGTGGGCACCCGCCGGCGTTGCGTCCCCGGGCGTGTGCATCCGGCCGTACATTCGAGCCGTCCGAGGAGGCCCCGGCGACCGCGGCGGGCGGTTCTGTGCATCTGTGCGTACAGGAACCACGGGGTCGGCGCCGTCCGGGTGGCAGTTTGTGCATCTCGACGGACATCCGACAGCGCGGCGACGACGGAATGTACGCCTGGATGCACAACAGGGCCTCAGAGGTACACCCGGATGCACACATCGGGCGAGAGCGGGGCGAGATCGGGACCTGGCGACGCCCGTAGCGGGGCCGCGGCGCTGGTGGCGGGCGAGGCCCTGGAGCGCCACGAGGGGCGCGCGGCGCAGACCACGGACACCGTCGACTGAGGCGGGCCGGCGCTGGCGGCGCGGCCGGCGGCGCACGCCGGCTCGTGGCGCTCGCTACATGAGGTAGCGGACCCACACGTAGGCGGTCGAGATCAGGAGCGACGCGACCACGACCGCGGCGCCGTAGCGCAGGAACTCCAGGAACCGGATCCGGTAGCCCACGCGGGCGGCGCGGTTGGCGACCACCACGTTGGCCGAGGCGCCCACGATCGTGAGGTTGCCGCCCAGGCAGGCGCCCAGCGCCAGCGACCACCACAGCGGTTCGGCCGGCAGCCCGCTCTCGATCAGCCGCTCCACGACCGGGATCGCCGTCGCCGTGTAGGGGATGTTGTCGATCACCGCCGAGGCCAGGGCGGAGAACCACAGCAGCCCGATGCTGGCGACGCCGGCGTTGCCGCCCGACTGCTCGGCCAGCCAGTCGGCGATGCCGCCGACGATCCCGACCTGGACCACGGCCTCCACCAGCACGAACAGCCCGATGAAGAAGAACAGCGTGGACCACTCCACCTCGCGCAGCGTGTCGTGGGAGTCGAGGTCGGCGGCCAGCATCAGCACGGTGGCCCCCAGGATCGCGATCGTGCCGGGCTCCAGGCCGAGCGCGCCGTGGACCAGGAAGCCGGCCATCGTCAGCCCCGTGACCACGAGACCGATGGCCAGCAGCCGCCGGTCCGTAATCGAGACGTGCTCTACGCGCTCCAGCGCCGCCTCGCGCTGCGCGTCGGGGACCTGGAGGGCGTCGCGGAACGTGAACCGCATCAGGACGACGAAGGCGGCGAAGATCACGACGACCACCGGCGCGAGGTTGACCAGGAACGCGCCGAAGTCGAGGCCGGCGGCCGAGCCGATCAGGATGTTGGGCGGGTCGCCGATCAGCGTCGCCGTGCCCCCGATGTTGGCGGCGAAGATCTGCGAGATCAGGTACGGCATCGGCGACACGCCCAGCCGCCGGGCGATCGAGAGCGTGATCGGCGTGGTCAGGACGACCGTGGTCACGTTGTCCAGGAACGCGGACAGGACGGCGGTCACCAGCGCCAGCATGACCAGCAGCCGGAACGGCTCGTTGCGCGACAGGATGACGGACCGGATCGCCAGCCACTCGAACAGCCCCGTCCGCCCGAGCACCGACGCGATGACCATCATCCCGGCCAGCAGGAAGATGACGTTGAGGTCGATGGCCGCGAACGCCTCGTGCTCGCCGACGACCCCCAGGGCGACGACGCCGAAGCCGGCCAGCAGGGCGATCAGCGTCCGGTCGGAGCGGTCGAGCGCGATCAGGACGTAGGCGGCGACGAAGACGGCGCCCGCGATCCAGGCCTCCATGTCAGCGGTCCCGGCTCGCGGGCCGCGCGGGGGTGGCGCGCCGGGGGCCGGCCGCCCGCGGGGCGGCCGGGCGGAGGGCTCCCTCGAGGAACGGTGGGTGGCGCCGCGTCACGTCCCCGGCCCGTCGCTGGCCGCCACCACCAGCGACGCGGGCCGAATCGGCGACGCGTTCATCATCTCCGTGCGCTGCACGGCGCCATCCTACCGCTCGGCGCGGGGCCGGCTGCTCGGAACCGGAAACGGAGGACGGGCGGCCCGAAGGCCACCCGTCCCCTGCGTTCGATGCGCGCCCGCGAGGGCGCGGTTGTCACCGGTTGGCGGGGAAGACGAGGCTCAGCGGACCCTGCTTGCCGGGTTCCGGCCAGCGGATCGTGACCTCCTTGATCCGGCTGAAGAACCGCAGGCCGTCCTCGCCGCGCATCGGCAGGTCGCCCAGGGCGGACTCCTTCGCGCCGGAGAAGCTGAGGTAGCCGGCCGGCACCGGGATCGGCACGTTGACGCCGACCATCGGGACCTCGACCTCGAGCTGGTAGCGCCGGGCGGCGCCGCCGTCGGTCGTGAAGATCGCGGTGCCGTTGGCGTACTTGTGGCTGTTGACGAGCTTGATGGCCTCGTCGTACGTGTCCACGCGCACCATGCCCAGGACCGGGCCGAAGATCTCCTCGTTGTAGATGTCCATGCCCGGCTTCACGTGGTCGAACAGGGACACGCCGAGGTAGAAGCCGTCCGGGTGCTCCGGGTGGACGAACGGGCGCCCGTCCACGACGAGCTCCGCGCCCTCCTCCACGCCGCGGTCGATCCACTTGATGATCGACTCGCGGTGCTCGCGGGTGTAGATCGGGCCCATGTCGGTGCCCGGCTTCATGCCGTCATCGATCTTGAGCTTGGCGATCCGCTCCAGCATCATCGGGCGGAGCTTGTCGGCCACGTCGCCCACCGCGAACAGCAGGGTCTGGGCCATGCACCGCTCGCCCGCGGAGCCGAACCCGGACGCGATCGCGCTGTCGGCGGCGAGGTCGAGGTCCGTGTCCGGGAGCACGACCATGATGTTCTTGGCGCTGGTGAACGCCCCGACGCGCTTGCCGCGCTTGGTGCCTTCCTCGTACACGTAGCGGCCGACCTTGGTCGAGCCGACGAACTGGATGGCGGCGATGTCGGGATGCTCGACGATCGCGGTGACCGCGTCGCGGCCGCCGTACACGACGTTGAGCACGCCGGCCGGCAGCCCGGCCTCGTGCCACAGCTCGGCCTGGAGCTGGGTGGCGCCCGGCGTGTGGCTGCTGGGCTTGAGGATCATCGTGTTGCCGCAGGCGAGGGCGATCGGCAGGATCCACATCGGGACCATGACCGGGAAGTTGAACGGCGTGATGGCCGCGGTGACGCCGAGCGGCTGGCGGAGGGTGACGGCGTCGACGCCGGTCGCGACGTTGGGCGTGTTGAGGCCGGCCAGGTGGACCGGGAGGCCGCACGCGTACTCCACGGTCTCGATGCCGCGGGTCACGCCGACGAGCGCGTCCTGGAACGTCTTGCCGTGGTCGCGCGTGATCAGCGCCGCGAGCTCCTCGCGGTGCTTCCAGGCCAGCTCACGGAAGGCGAAGAACACCTGGCTGCGAGCGATGAGCGGGGTGTCGCGCCAGGCCGGGAAGGCGGCCTTGGCGGCGGCCACGGCCTTGTCGATCTCGTCCTTGCCGCCGCGCGGCACGCGAGAGATGACCTCGCCGGTCGCGGGGTTGTAGACGGGCCCGGTGTTCTCGGGCAGCACCTCAACCGGCCGGCCGTCGATCCAGTGCGACAGGATCGGGAGCGGCGCGGGCGGCGTCGCCTCGGCCACCGGGCGGATCTCCGTGGTCACAGTTGCCTCCTGATGCTTCCCCTTGGCGGGACGCAGGTGGACGCGGGAGCGCACGGACAACCGCACGGCCGCGCCGCGATCACCTGATGCTGGGCGCCGCGTGAACGGGACGCTAGGTCCGGAGGGCGCCCGCTGGACGGGCTGGACGGACTGCCCTTCCGGGACGTGACAACCGGCCCTGTTCCCCTACCGGCCCGTGGCCGGAGCATGCGGCCTTCCGCGGCGTCACCGCATCCCCCGCCGCGCAAGGAGGATCAGCCCAGTGGCCGACCTGTCCACGGTGTTCACGGGCCTGCGCTTCGAGAACCCGTTCCTGCTCGCGTCGGCGCCCCCGACCGAGTCCGAGAGCAACATCCTCCGCGCGTACGATGCCGGCTGGGGCGGCGTCGTCACCAAGACCATCGGCCTCCACCCGGTGGTCAACGTCGCCGGTCCCAAGACGAAGTTCATCCGGGCGGACAACAGCGGCTCACGGGTGTCGATGGCCAAGCGCCCGGACACGACCCTCGTGGCCTCGTGGAACTGGGAGCTGATCTCCGACAAGCCGATGGACTGGTGGCTGCCCAGGATCGCCTCGATCAAGCGCGCCTGGCCGGACCGGATCCTGGTCGCCTCGATCATGGCCGGCTCGGGCAACGACAAGGAGCTGGCCAACTGGCAGACCCTGGTCGAGGGCGTCCAGGACGCCGGCGCCGACGCGATCGAGCTCAACTTCTCGTGTCCCCACATGGACCGCGTGGACATGGGCGCCAACGTGGGCAAGGACCCCGTGCTGTGCTCCGTGTCCACCCAGGCGGTCAAGGCCGTGGCGACGGTGCCGGTGTGGGTCAAGCTGACGCCCGCGACGGCCAACATCACCGAGGAGGCGGAGGCCACGTTCCGCGGCGGCGCGGACGCCATCGTGTCGTCCAACACCTTCCCGTCGATCCCGCCGTTCGACCCCGACACCCTGGACCCCGAGGTCAACGTGGACGGCTACGTCTCGTCCGGGGGCATGGGCGGCCCGGCGATCCTGCCGCTGTCGCTGGCCAAGATGGCCCAGATGACGCAGGCGTTCCCTGACCGCGAGTTCTCGGGGATCGGCGGGATCTCGACGTTCGAGCACGCGCTCAGCTACTTCCTGCTGGGCTGCGGCACGGTCCAGGTCGCGACGGCGGCGATGCTCGACCACGCGATCGGGCCCAACGTGATCCGCAACCTGACCGAGGGCCTGGCCGCGTTCCTCGAGCGCCACGCGGAGCGGGGCTGGACGTCGCTCGATGACATCCGCGGGCTGCGCCGGGACCGGATCGTGGCCCAGTCGGCGATCCGGCGCCCGGACACGGCCGGCTACCACGGCGGCTACGAGGACGAGGCGGAGGGGTACGCGGCGCCGGACCTCGCGACGGTGTAGCCCGTCCTGTTCCGCTCCCGGGCCGAGGCCGCACCCGGGGTCGGAGCCGCGCCCGGACCGGGGCCGCACCCGGGCCGGAGCCGCGCCCGGACCGGGGCCGCCTCCGTGCGTCGGACGCACGGATCCCGACGCGGGGCGTCGCGCCGGTGCGTCGGGCGCACGTCCACGACGCAGGAACGGCCCGCGGCCCGCGATTCGGCGGCTCCGCCGTGCGTGGCACGCACGGCGACGACGGGGCGGCACGGAATCCGTGCGTGGGACGCACGCCCCGGCCCAGCGCAACGCTCCCCGACGGGAATCGAAGAGCCCCGGGCCGTGCGGCCCGGGGCTCCGACTCCTCGACGGAACGGTCAGCGCAGGAACTGGCTCCGCTCGCGCTTGATGAACTTGCCGTCGCCCGGCTTGCCCAGCCAGGTGCCGTTGTCCACGATCACCTTGCCGCGGCTCATGACCACGTCCGAGCCGCCCTGGACCTCGAGGCCCTCGTAGCACGAGTAGTCGACGTCCATGTGGTGGGTCGACGCGGACAGCGTGTGCTTGCGGTTGGGGTCGTAGACCACGAGGTCCGCGTCGTAGCCGACGGCCACGGCGCCCTTCCTGGTGAGCCCGAACAGCCGCGCCGCGCCCGTGGACGTGACCTCCACGAACCGGTTGGGCGACATCCGGCCCTCCACCACGCCGCCGTGATGGATGAGATCCATTCGCTCCTCGACGCCCGGCAGGCCGTTGGGGATCTTGCGGAAGTCGCCGCGCCCCAGCTCCTTCTGGCCGTGGAAGTCGAACGGGCAGTGGTCCGTGCCGGTCGCGGACAGGTTGCCCTTGACCAGGCCCTTCCAGAGCTCCTCCTGGTGCCCGGCGGCCCGGTCGCGGAGCGGCGGCGAGCACACGAACTTGGCGCCCTCGAAGCCCTGGTCGATGTCGGCCAGCGACAGGAACAGGTACTGGGGGCAGGTCTCGGCGAAGACGGGCAGCCCCTCGTTCTGACCGGCGCGGAGCGCGTTGAGCGCCTCCTTGGCCGACATGTGGACGAAGTACACCGGGGCCTTCGCCGCCTGGGCGAGGCGGATCAGCCGGTGGGTGGCCTCGCCCTCGAAGATCGAGTAGCGGGCGAGGCCGTGGCCGACCGGGTCGGTCACGCCGTTGGCCACCATCTCGGCGGCGACGACGTCGATGACCGGGCCGTTCTCGGCGTGCATCAGGATCATCCCGCCGTTCCGGGCGGTCTGCTTCATCGCCTTGAAGATCGCGGCGTCGTCGCTCAGGAACACGCCCGGGTAGGCGGTGAACAGCTTGAACGTCGTGACGCCCTCGTCCACGAGCGCGTCCATCTCGGGCAGCAGGTCGTCCCGCATGTCGGAGACGATGGTGTGGAACGCGTAGTCGATGCAGGTCTTGCCGTCGGCCTTCTCGTGCCACGTGTCCAGGCCCTGCCGGAACGTGCCGCCGCGCGGCTGGACCGCGAAGTCGATGATCGTCGTGGTGCCGCCGAAGGCCGCGGCGCGGCTGCCGGTCTCGAAGGTGTCCTTGGCGAACGTGCCGCCGAACGGCAGCTCCATGTGGGTGTGGGGGTCGATCCCGCCCGGGATGACCCACTTCCCCGTCGCGTCGACGATCTTGTCGGCCGTGACGTCGAGGTTCTCGCCGATCAGGGCGATCCGTTCGCCGTCCACGAGGACGTCACCCATGCCGGTGGCGTCCGCGTTGACGATCGTGCCGCCCTTGAAGAGCGTGCGCATCGTTCCTCCTCGGGTCCGCGACCTGCGGACCGCTCACTGGGACGCGAGTCGAGCCCCCCGGATGGACGGCGCCGCGACGGCCGGCGGGACGGGCCGGCACCGCAGCGCGATGACTCGGAAGGTCAGGCCTTGACCAGGTCGCCGTACTGGTCGGGGCGCCGGTCGCGGTAGAACTGCCACGTCTGGCGGACCTCGGTGACGAGGTCGAGGTCCATGTCGCGCACGATCAGCTCCTCGGCGTGGGCGTCGCCGGGGGCGCCGATGATCTGGCCGCGCGGGTCGCAGAAGTAGCTCTGGCCGTAGAAGTCGTCGTCGCCCAGCTCGGCCTCGATGCCCACCCGGTTGATGGTGCCCACGAAGTAGCCGTTGGCGACCGCGTGGCTGATCTGCTCGATCCGCCACAGGTACTCCGACAGGCCGCGGCTGGTGGCCGAGGGGATGAACACCATCTCGGCGCCGTTGAGCCCCAGCGCCCGCGCGCCCTCGGGGAAGTGGCGGTCGTAGCAGATGTACACGCCCACCTTGCCGACCGCGGTCTCGAACACCGGGTAGCCGAGGTTGCCGGGCCGGAAGTAGTACTTCTCCCAGAACCCCTTGACGTGGGGGATGTGGGTCTTGCGGTACTTGCCGAGGTAGGAGCCGTCGGCGTCGATCACGGCCGCGGTGTTGTAGTAGATGCCCGACGTCGCGTCCTCCTCGTACATGGGCACGATGAGGACCATCCCGGTCTCCTTGGCCAGCGCCTGCATGCGCTGCGTCGTGGGGCCGTCGGGGATGTGCTCGGTGTAGCTGTAGTAGCGGGGCTCCTGCACCTGGCAGAAGTAGGGGCCGTAGAACAGCTCCTGGAACAGCATCACCCTGGCGCCGGCCTTGGCCGCCTCGTGCGCATAGCCCTCGTGCTTCTGGATCATCGACTCCTTGTCGCCGGTCCAGGTCGCCTGCAGGAGCGCGCCTCGGACGATACGGGGCATCAGAACCTCTCCGTGTGGACGCATGGGGGCGACCTTGGGCGGTCGCCCGTCGAGTAGGCCATAGCCTCGCGCCCCGGGGGCACCTGGTGATGAGCCGGAAGCCACGAAGGTTTCGGGCTCCCCGGCCCTCCCGATCGCGCCCGCCTGGACCGCGGGCGCCGCGACGCCCAGGGGGCCCGAACGGGGGGTCAGATTCGGGACCAGCGGCCCTCGGGTCCCTCATCCCGCCGATGCTTCAATGCGCCATCAGCCGGCCTGCCGCCGGTCGCACCGAGCGTCCCAGCCACGCACGCACGCGGTCCGTACGCGACGGACTTCCATTCGGCTGGCGAGCGCGGCAGACTACGGCCCGAGGGGGATGGAGGATGGATCGCCGGTCGACCTGAGGAGGTGCCCCAGCAGCGATGATCCCCGGCTGCGGCGCGTCGCGACGCTGCACGTGCGCAGCCGTCTGGCCGATTCGCGGCCCCTATGCCCATTCGTGGAGGGAGGCTCATGGCGCTTGCTACGGCGGAACAGACCGTCCTGGCGGACGGCCGCGTCGAACTCAACCCGGAGGTCGATGCCGGCCTCGGGGTGTCGGTGCTCCACAACGAGGACCTCGCCCCGGTCCCGATCTCCAAGCGGACCTGGACCACCTACAACTACCTGGCCCTGTGGGTCGGGATGTCGATCAACATCCCCAGCTGGCTGCTGGCCTCGGGCCTGATCGCGCTCGGGATGTCGTGGACCCAGGCGATCTTCACGATCTTCCTGGGCAACCTCATCGTCCTCGTCCCGATGCTGCTGATCAGCCACGGCGGCACCAAGTACGGGATCCCCTACCCGGTGCTCGCGCGGGCCTCGTTCGGCGTCTTCGGCGCCAACCTGCCGGCGTTGATCCGGGCCGGCGTCGCGTGTGCCTGGTTCGGCATCCAGACCTGGATCGGCGGCACCGCGCTGTTCGCCGTGGTCGGCGCCCTGCTGGGCGACGGCTCGTGGTGGACGACGGCCGACAAGATCTCGATCGGCATCGGCGTGGCGGCGGCCCAGCCGTGGACGCTGTGGCTCAGCTTCGCGGTCTTCTGGGCGCTCAACATCATCATCATCCTGTGGGGCATGGACGCGATCAAGCGGTTCGAGGCCTACTCGGCGCCGTTCCTGATCGCGGTGTTCCTCGGCCTGATGGTCTGGATGGTCGCCGACGCCGGCGGCCTGGGCCCCGTCATCGACGAGCCCGGCACCCTCGGCTGGGGCAGCGGGTTCTGGCAGATCTTCCCGATCTCCCTGATGGGCATGATCGCGTTCTGGTCCACGCTGTCGCTGAACATGCCGGACTTCACCCGGTTCGGCCGCAGCCAGCGCGAGCAGGCCATCGGCCAGGCCCTCGGCCTGCCGACCACCATGACCCTGTTCCCGCTGGTCGGCGTCCTGACGACGTCGGCCACCGTGGTCGTGTTCGGCGAGGCGATCTGGGACCCGGTCGCCCTGACCGCGCGGCTCGACAACCCGATCATCCTGCTGATCATGCTCGTGACGCTGGCCCTCGCGACCTTGACCACCAACGTCGCCGCCAACGTCGTGAGCCCGTCCTACGACTTCTCGAATGCCTGGCCCAAGCGGATCTCGTTCCGCACCGGCGGCATCATCACCGGCGTCCTCGGCATCCTGATCATGCCCTGGAACCTGCTCAATGACCCCGGCAGCTACATCTTCACGTGGCTGGGCACCTACGGCGGCGCCACCGGCGCCATCGCCGGCGTCCTGGTCGCGGACTACTGGTGGGTCCGGCGCACGCACTACAAGCTCGCCGACCTGTACCGCGCCGACGGCGTCTACCGCTATGCCAGCGGCTGGAACTGGATCGCCGTGGTCTCGCTGCTGGTGGGCATCTTCTTTGCCATCGGCGGCGCGTACTCCACGGGCGGCGCGCCGTTCCCGGAGGGCGGGATCATCCCGATCCTCAAGCCGCTGTACGACTACAGCTGGGTCGTGGGCCTGATCGTGGGCTTCGTGCTCTACGGCGGCCTGACACTCACCGTGGGCAAGAAGCCGGTCGAGCAGCAGCTCGCCTGATCCCCGTGGCCGGCTCCGCCGGCCGCCACTCGCCTCATCGCCCGAAGGCCCCTCCGCACGGAGGGGCCTTCGGCTGTCCCGCCCCGGCACGGTGCATCGCGGCCGTGAGCGACTCCGTCCCCGGCCGCGGGCGGGCCCATCTCCGACCATCACGCCGGGCGCAAGATGTGCGCGTCACCGCCGCACTGGAGACCGCCCGATGGCCGACGACCGAGCCGCGCAGATCCGGCGCCTCATCGACCCCTTGCGGGTCAAGCCCGGCCGCAAGGTCAACCTCCACGCCGACTTCGACCCCGGGTACACGGCCGAGTTCGTGCGCAAGGAGGAGGCGAAGGCGACGCTCCAGGAGGGCGTCGAGCTGCTCGCGGAGTACCAGGAGCGGCTGGCGGCCCAGGACGTGTACAGCCTGCTGGTCGTGTTCCAGGCCATCGACGCCGCCGGCAAGGACGGCACGATCCGGCACGTGATGAGCGGCGTCAACCCGCAGGGCGTGGAGGTGACCAGCTTCAAGGCCCCCACCGTCCACGAGCTGGACCACGACTTCCTGTGGCGGGCCGCGGTCCGGCTGCCCGCCCGGGGCATGATCGGCATCTTCAACCGCAGCCACTACGAGGAGGTCCTGGTCGTCCGCGTCCACCCGGAGTTCCTCGCCGGCCAGCGGCTGCCCACGGGGGCCACCGGCAAGGACATCTGGGCCCGCCGGTACCGCGAGATCAACGACTGGGAGCGGTACCTCACGGACAACGGCACGCGGATCGTCAAGCTGTTCCTCAACGTGTCCCGCGACGAGCAGAAGCAGCGGTTCCTGGACCGCATCGAGGAGCCCCACAGCAACTGGAAGTTCTCGGCGGCGGACGTCCGCGAGCGGCAGCACTGGGACGCCTACCAGGAGGCGTTCTCCGAGATGCTGTCCCACACCAGCACCAAGTCGGCGCCCTGGTACGTGATCCCGGCGGATCACAAGTGGTTCATGCGGATCGCGGCCAGCGCGGTGATCCTCGATGCGCTGATGGACATCGACCCCCAGTTCCCGGTCCTGTCCGACGAGGACCGGGCCGAGATGCTGGCGGCGAAGGCGGAGCTGCTCGCCGACGGGTAGGGGTGCACGGGCGTCCCGCCGGGTGCGGGGCTCGCCGGGCGGCGGTGGCACCCCTGGCGCGCCTCCCGATGGACGGTTCGCGATCCGGTCCTCCGTCCGAGCCACGTCGCGAGCGGAGAGCCGGATCCTCCATGATCTGGCCTCGCCGGTGCACCACCAGATGACTCGTCCATCCGGAGGCGCGGACGCAGGCCCAGTGACGGCATCGACGTCAGCGGCTGGAGACGGCGCGAGCTGCAATGGACCGCGGGTCCGAAATGGACACGACGGCGGTGCACGACGCCCGGGCCGGCGGCGGCGAATGCGGTCATGATCAGCGGTGCACGGAGGGACTGACCGTGGACGCAACCCGCTACAGCGGGCTTCGGGACCTCATCGCCGTCATCATCGCCGCGCTCGCCTGCCCGGTCGCGGTGTTCGGCGGCACGAACCTGGGGTGCGTCGGACAGGGGTTCTCGAGCGACTGCGCCATGGCGGCCGTTGCCATCTCGCCGCTCATGCTGCTCGCCGCCGGCGTGGTGACCGGGCTCGTCACCCGGGGCTGGACCGGGCTGCTCATGGTGTTCGTCGGCACCGCGATCGGGATGACCGCGATCCTGGTCCTGTCGTTCGGCGTGGGCGACCCGGTGCCGCTCGATCCGATCGCCGGGGTCATCGCGACGATCTGGTTCTTCGGCCCGCTCGCGATCGGCTACGGGATCGGGCGGGTCCTCGTCCGGCTGGTCGAGACGCGCGGACCGGGCGGTGACGACCGGCGATGACGCGTCGCGGTGAGGGCGCCCGGCGGTAGCGACCGGTGCTGACGCAGCTCGCGGGTCAGCGCCCCGGCACCCCGTCACCGGGTCCGCTCGCGTCCTCCGCCGGGGGCGCCTCGCCCGGCCGACCGGCTTCGCCCGGCCGACCGGGGTGGCCCGCCCGGCCGCCCTCGCTCCCACGCCACGGCGCCATCCGGCCCACCGCGACCAGCAGGCCGTGGATCAGCGCCTCGGGACGGGGCGGGCAGCCCGGGACGAGGACGTCGACCGGCAGCACCTCGCCGATCCCGTCGCGGCCCGCGTAGCTGCCGGCGAACACCCCGCCGGCGATCGCGCAGGCGCCGACGGCGACCACGAGCCGCGGCTCCGGCATCGCCTCGTACGTGCGACGAGCGGCATCCTCCAGGTTGCGGGTCATCGTGCCGGTGACGAGCAGCAGGTCGGCGTGCCGGGGCGACGCGACGACGTCGATGCCCAGGCGCTGGAGGTCGTGGTAGGGGTTGAGCAGGGCGGCGATCTCCCAGTCGCAGCCGTTGCACGAGCCGGCGTCGAGGTGCCGGACGTGCAGCGAGCGGCCCAGCGTGCGGTCGATCGCCCGGCGGAGCCGCCGGCCGGCACCGAGCTCGTCGGGGTGGATGGGCCCGGGCGCCGTCATGGCGTCCTCCGCAGCGCGCGGACGACCAGGAGGTCCTCGCGGTCGCGGACGGCGAGCTCGATCCGGCCGCCTATCCGGATGGCGCCGGGCGGGCACGCGCGGGCGCAGGCGCCGCACAGGATGCAGGCGCCGACATCCAGCGACCACGTCGACCCCGCGACCCGGATCGCCCCGGTGGGACAGGCGTCCACGCAGGCGGCCGTCGCGTCGCAGCGGTCGACGTCGAGCTCCGGGATGCCACGGGCGGCCGGCGGCAGGTCCGGACCGGCGTCGGGGTAGCGGCTGGTCACCGTCCCGCGGCGGAGCGGGCGGAGGATCCGGTCGAAGACGTCGAGGGGCATCGTCAGCGGTCCGTGCAGGCGTAGCAGAGCTCGAAGCTCTTGTTGATCAGCGGGAAGTCGGGGACGAGGTTGCCGGGGACCGCGGCCGCCACGACCGGCCAGTTGGCGAACGACGCCGACCGGAGGCGCAGGCGGTCGATCGTGCCGCCGTCCCCGGCCCGGAGCCACAGCCACGAGGCGCCCCGCGGGCCCTCGGCGGCGCCCAGCGCAGAGGCGCCCGGCTCCGGCACCGTGGCGAGCGGCACCGTCACGGGTCCGGCGGGCATCCGGCCCAGGACCTCGGCGAGCAGCCGGAGCGATGCCTGCGCCTCCTGGGCGCGGACGTGGAACCGCGCGGCCACGTCGCCGGCGGCGGCGGTGACCACGCCGACCTCGAGCTCGTCGTAGGCGGCATACGGGGCGTCGTGCCGCAGGTCGACGCGCAGCCCGGTCGCACGCGCCGAAACACCCAGCGCCCCCAGGGCGGCCGCGGTCTCGGCGGGCACGACGCCGGTGCCGTGCAGCCGGGACATCACCCCTTCGGAGCGGACGACCGCGCGGACCGCGGCCGCCAGCTCCGGCCCGACGGCCTCGAGCGTCGACGGCAGCGCCGCCAGCCCCGCGGGGTCGAGCTCGAAGGCGAGCCCGCCCGGAACCACGATCCCGGCCAGGTAGCGGTGCCCGGTGAGCGCGTCGTTCGCCCGCAGCAGCCGCTCCTTGAGCCAGCCCAACCGCGACACGCCGGACGTGAACCCGATCCCGGCGCAGATGTTGCCCAGGTCCCCGACGTGGTTGTACAGCCGCTCGAGCTCGGCCAGCAGCACCCGCGCCCAGCGGGCCCGCGGCGGGACCCCGGTGCCGGTGAGCATCTCCACCGCCTGGGCGTAGGCCAGGCCGTGGGTGACCCCGCACACCCCGCAGGCACGCTCCACGAGCGGCGCCGCGGCCCCCAGCGCCCGGCCCTCGGCGAGCTTCTCCAGGCCGCGATGGACGAAGAACAGCCGCGCGTCGAGGTGGAGGACCCGCTCGCCCATCGCGGAGAACCGGAAGTGGCCGGGCTCGATGACGCCGGCGTGGATCGGACCGACGGGCAGCTGGTAGACGCCCTCGCCGTGGACCTCGAACGGCACGAACCGGCGCTCGCCCTCTGGCGGCCGGACGCCGGCCGGGACGTCCTTGCGCAGCGGGTGGTAGCCGCGCGGCCAGCGCTCGTGGAGCACCAGCCGGCGAGGGTCCGGGTGGCCGACCGGCACGATCCCCAGCAGGTCGCGCGCCTCGCGCTCGTCCCAGTGCGCGGCCGGGACCAGCGGCGTGACCGACGGGTAGGACGCCGCATCGAGCGGCACCGCCGCGCGGAGCCGGGCGAGCGAGCCGTCGGGGCGGGCCGCCACGGCCTCCACGGCCAGCCCGTCGCCACCCACAGAGCGCTCGTCGAGGCCGACCAGCATCACGAACCGGGCGCCCGTCGCCAGCTCGCCGGCGAGGCGCGGGCCCAGCGCGTCCGCGGGCACGTGGTCGATCGCGTCGATCGTGGGGGTCCGCTCAGCCACCGCCGCCTCCGAGGACCGTGCCGCCGCCCCCGAGGACCGCCACGACCTGGTCCAGCACCGCGGCGATGGGCGACGGCGTCCACAGGCCGGCGACCACCACGACGGCCAGCGGGACCGCCAGCAGGAGCGCGCTGGCCGACGGCCGGGCGCGCCGGGAGGGTCCGGGATCGCCGGCACGCTCGAGGGCCGGCTCCGCGCCCGCCGCGCCGTGCCCCCTCCGCGGACCGGGCACGACCGCGACCCGCACCACGTGGAACAGCAGCCCGGCCAGGGCGAGCGCGAGGATCAGCGCCGCGGCGCCGGCGGCC
>JBFMAT010000023.1:44902-58863 GCA_040755495.1 Chloroflexota bacterium | reverse complement strand
CGGCGGCCCCGGGACCACGACGGCGCCCACCCCGGCACCCACCGCCACACCGACGCCGGCCCCGACACCTGCCCCCACCCCGACGCCCACGCCGCAGTGGGCGCTCGACTTCGGGTGGGTCGCCAACGGGCTGACCGTGACATTCGAGAACACCTCGACCGGGCCGGGGACGTGGACGTGGGACTTCGGCGACGGTGGGTCGTCCACCAAGCGGAGCCCCAACCCGCACACCTACGCGGGGGCCGGCACGTACACGGTCCGCCTCACGGTGGTCCGCTCCGGGGGCACCGAGTCCGTCGTGCACCAGGTGCTCGTGCCCTAGGCGTACGTCCCCCAGGCCAGGGCCGCCGCCACGGCGAGCCCGCAGCCGCCGATCACCAGCCGCAGCACCGGGGCCGGGATCCGTCGCGCCAGCCAAGGGCCGGCCAGGCCGCCGACGAAGAACCCAACCGCCAGCGGGACGACGCACACCCAGGCCACCGGTCCGAGCAGCACGAACCCGAGCGCTGCCACGCCGTTGGCCACCCCGGACAGCACGGCCTTGGCCGCGTTCACGTCCACGAGCGGGCGGTCGATGATCGAGGCCAGGGCCACGATCGCCAGGATGCCGCCCGCGGCGCCGAAGTAGCCGATGTAGACCGCGGTCGCGAAGTAGGCCGCGGCCGTGGCCGGGGTGATGCCCCGGGGCACGAACCGGGGACGTGCCGCGAGCCGCGGCTGGACCACCACCAGGACCGACGCGCCCGCGATCAGCAGCGGAGCGACCAGCTCGAACCAGCGGCCGGGCAGGGCGAGCAGCAGCGCGGCACCCGTGATCCCGCCCGCGGCGGCCACCAGCGCGAGGCGGCGCAGGACGGGGCCCTGACCCGCGAGCTCCGGCCGCGCGCCGATCGACGCCCCGATCCCGTTGAACACCAGCGCGACGGTGTTGGTCACGTTGGCGGCCACCGGCGGCAGGCCGACCGCGAGCAGCGCCGGGTAGGTCACCAGCGAGGCGAGGCTGACCAGCACGCTGATGATGCCGCCGGCGAACCCGGCACCGAGCAGGAGGAGCGCCTGCGATGGGGTGATGTCCACGCGGGCGAGTCTACGGGCGGCACTCCGACCCGGCGGTCCCGCGGCGCCGCCGTCCGTGCGGCGCGGCCGTCCGTGCGGCGCGACGGTGCCGGCCGAGGGGCAGGCGAAACGATCACGAGACCCTCGTGGAGCGGCGCAGCGCCTCGTAGCGAAGGCCGCCGGCATCGAGCACGAAGGCGTCGAGCGCGAGGCCGTTGGGGTCCATCTCCGAGAACTCGTCGTTGAGCCACGCCACGAAGGCCCGGTCCGTGTCCGGTGGCAGCGAGATCAGGATGTCGCGCATCGGCGCGATCAGGCACTGCGGCCCGGCACCGAAGATCCGCTCCAGCTCGTCCGGGGCGAGGACCAGGGCCGACGCGCAGCCCACGCCCGACTGGAGGACCCGTGCCGGCACCCCGTCGAGCGTCTGCCTCACGAGGTCCCGGGGCCGCACCGACCGGAGCCGCTCGCGCAGGTTGGCCAGGCCGGTGGCGACGAGGTCGGCGGGCCCGATCGGCCAGGACTCGAGCAGGCTCTCCCCGACGACGAGGAACGCCGGGCCGATGTCGATGCCGAACCCGGTGGGGATGCCGGGCGGCAGGGTGACCCGGAACGGCTCGCCGGCCGCCGCGGGCATCGCCCGGCGACGGGGCAGGATCGGGATCACGTTGGGCGCCAGGACGGGCCAGTCGAGGTCCGGTGGCAGCCCGCCCATCGCCCGGAGCACCGCGTCCGGCGTCGCCTGCTCCATGCCATTGCCGAGGTCCCAGGTGCGGTACCGCTTGCCGGCCTTGCGCCGGCGCTTCTCGCGTCGCTTCTCTCGCTCGTTCATGGCGCCACTGTGATCCGCGACGCTCACCCGCGGCCAAACCGCCGCTTGGCTGCGACTTAGGCGTATCGAACGATGCATGCCGTCCGGGGGAGCCGCGCGACCGCCGGGCCGCGGCCCGGATCGGTGGGCACATTGAGGTCCGCTCGTCGCGCCGACTACCGTCCCGATGACGGGCGGCTCGCGCCCGCACCACCGAGGTGCCACCTCCGATGGAGCTGAACGTCCTCCTGCCGCTCCTCTCGTCCGCGCTCTCGTTCCTGTTCGCGCTGTTCCTGCTGGACCAGTGGCTCGAGCGACGGCGCTCCTACCAGCTCATCTGGACCGTCGGCATGGCGTGGTACGGCATCTCCGCCGGCACCGAGTTCTGGGGCGCCGCCTTCGGCTGGAGCGAGCCGCTGTATCGGACCTGGTATTTGATCGGCGCCGTGTACGTCGCGGCCTGGCTGGGCCTGGGCACGATGTTCCTGCTCGGCAGGACGAGGTTCGGCTACGGGGCGGCGATCAGCTTCGTGCTCGCCGGGCTGTTCACGTTCCTGTCCTGGCGGCGGTACGAGTACGCGGATGCCGCGGGGACCGAGATCCTCTACCCCCTGGTCGCGGTCGGGGCGGCCGCGGCGATCGCGATCGCGACCTACCGCGCGAAGGGCCAGTGGGCGCCGCTCGCCGGGGTGCTGATCGTGGGCGGCTCGCTGCTCGCGGTCCCGGTCGTGCTGCTGGCGCCGCTCGAGGCGCCCGGCTACGTGCTCGACGCGAGCGGGATCCCGATCGGCGATGCGATGCCCGGCTACGCGCGGCTGCTCACGCCGCTGTTCAACGTGACCGGCGGCTTCGCGCTTGCCTTCGGCGCCCTGTACAGCACCTACGTGTTCATGCCCAAGGTGCGCGTGATCCGCTACGACCTGCGACGCGACGGCGGGGCGCTCCGCTACCTCGGCAACCTCGCGATCGCCCCGATCGCGATCACGGTCAACCTCGTCGCCTCGATCCCGGCCACGCTCCGGGCGCTCGTCACGGGCCAGCTGCACAGCCGGGTGCCGGCGACGATCCTGCTCGCGATCGGCGGCTTCGTCCCGTCCGTGACCAGCGGCCTGTCCCGGTTCGGCGTGACCGAGACGTTCTTCCTGGGCGAGCTGCTGGGCGTCGTGTTCCTGTTCGCGGGCTTCCTGGTCTCGATCGAGGTGTTCCGCGAGATCCGGATCCCGTTCACCCGGCGCGTGCTGCGGGTCCGTCACGAGACGGCCTGACACCGGTCCGGCGCGACATCGAGCCCGGGCGCCTCACCCGGTCGCGGACGCGACCTCCACCTCGCGGACCGGCGGCAGCGCCTCGGGTCGCCGGTGGGCGAGCACGGGAATCTGGCGCCGGGCGGCGGCGACGGCGGCCGTGTCCAGCTCGGCCCGCACGATCCCCTCCTCCCGGCCCAGCGCGGCCACCACCCGCCCCCAGGGGTCCACGATCATCGAGTGACCCCAGGCCGGGATCGCGCCCTGCCCGCCGGGACCGCAGCCGCCGGCGGCGATCACCCAGGCGCCGTTCTCGATCGCGCGCGCCCGGAGGAGCACCTCCCAGTGGTCGCGGCCCGTGCGCTCGGTGAACACCGCGGGCACCGCCAGGACCTCGGCGCCGGCCAGCGCGAGCGCCCGGTACAGCTCCGGGAACCGCAGGTCGTAGCAGATCGACAGTCCCAGGCCCGTGCCGTCCACGTCCGCGACCAGCGCCCGGTCGCCGGGCGTCACCCGCGCCGACTCCCGGTCCGCCGGCCCCTCGTCCACCGACACGTCGAACAGGTGGAGCTTCCGATACCGGGCGACGAGCGCGCCGGACCGGTCGAACAGGACCGCCGTGTTGTACGGGCGGGCGGCATCGCCCGACGCCTCGGCGTGGCTGCCGGCCAGCACCCAGCAGCGGTGATCGCGCGCGATGGCGGCGAAGGGCGAGGTCGTCGGCCCCGGGATGGGCCGCGCCGAGGCGCGGAAGCCGTCGTCCGTGCCCCGGTACTGGACGTACTCCGGGAGCACCACCAGGTCCGAGCCGGCCGCGGCCTCGCGCGCCAGCGCCGCCGCCCGGGCGATGTTGTCGTCGACGTCGCCGCGCGCCTCGAACCCGACCAGCGCGGCCCGCAGGATCCCCATCACCGCGATGGTACGGCGAGCGGCGGCGGGCCCGCGCTCGGGTAGGCTCCGCGCCACCGGATGACGCGATCCCGGGCCGGACCCGGGGAGCACAAGGAGGCTCCGCGATGCCCGACACCGACTTCGGCCTGTCCACCCTCGGCCAGGTCCTCGTGCCCGTGCGTGACGCGGTGACGGCGGCGGCGTTCTACCGCGACCGGCTGGGGCTGCGGTTCCTGTTCGCATTCCCGCGCATGGCCTTCTTCGACGCGGATGGGGTGCGGCTGTACCTGGCGGAGCCCGAGGAGCCGGACTTCGACGGCCGGGCCACCCTGTACTTCCGGGTATCGGACATCAGCGGGGCGGTCGAGGCCCTCGAGGCCCGCGGCGTGGTCTTCGGGGAGCGGCCGCACGTCGTCCACCGCGACGCCTCAGCCGAGCTGTGGATGTGCTTCACGAAGGATCCCGACGGCAACAACATCGGGCTGATGAGCGAGGTGCCGGTCACGGGCTGACGGCACGTCCGGCCCGATCCCCGGTGCCGAGGGCGAGTTCCACGGCCGCGTCCCCAAGCCGCGTCCCCCGGCGACGTCCCTCGGTCGTCGCCCCGGCGGCCCCCCTTGCGTCCCCCGGCGACGTTCCTCGGTCGCCGCCCCGGCGGCCCCCCTCGCGTCCCCCGGCGACGTTCCTCGGTCGCCGGGCGACCCAACGAGCGCACCGCGCGACGATCCGGTCGCTGGGCGCGCGGTTCGTCGCACGCGCAGGGCTGTCGGCGCAACGTTCGCGTCGCCGAGCGGCAGATCCGTCCCGCCGCGCGCCCGTTGGGTCTCTGGGCGACCGGACGAGCATCGCCTGGAGGTCGCGCCGGCGCGCGCGGCGGAACGCGGCCGGCACGCGGCGGGAGGCGGGCACGCAACGGGGCGGGCGCGTAACGCGGCGGCGAGCGCGCCGAGTGCCGCGGACGCGGACCCTCAGCCCTGGAGCGAGCGCTTCCGGACCTCGACCAGGCGCCGCTCGAGGAACCCGCGCTCCGGCACGTTGGGCGCCAGGGCGAGCGCCCGCCGGTACGCCTCGGCCGCCTCGGCCCAGCGCGCCAGCCGGCGCAGGAGCTCGGCGCGGGCCGCGTGGAAGAACCGGTACTCCGCCATCGCCGGGTCCCCCGCCAGCGCGTCCACCGCGGCCAGCCCCGCCGCCGGCCCGGCCACCTCGGCGACGGCCACGGCGCGGTTGAGCGACACGACCGGCGACGGTGCCAGCCGGGCCAGCACCTCGTACAGGCCGAGGATCTGCGGCCAGTCCGTCAAGCCGGCGGTGGGCGCCTCGTCGTGCACCGCCGCGATCGCCGCCTGGAGCTGGTACGGCCCCACCCGGCCCATCCGCAGCGCCCGGTCCACCAGCGCCCGGCCCTCCGCGATCGCGGCGGCGTCCCACCGCCCGCGGTCCTGGTCCTCGAGGCGCACCAGCTCGCCGGCGAGCCCCTCTCGGGCGGGCCGGCGCGCGTCCGTGAGCAGCTGCAGCGCGAGCAGGCCGACGACCTCCGGCTCGCCGGGCAGCAGCTCCGCCACGATCCGCGTCATCCGGATCGCCTCGGTGCACAGCTCGCGGCGGATGAGCGCGTCGCCGGCGGTCGCGTCGTAGCCCTCGTTGAACACCAGGTACAGCACGCGCAGCACGGGCTCCAGGCGCTCGGCGAGGCGGTCGGCGGCCGGGACCTCGTACGAGATGCCGGCCTCGCGGATCTTGCGCTTCGCCCGGACGAGGCGCTGCGCGAGCGTCGGCTCGGGCACGAGGAAGGCACGGGCGATCTCGGGCGTCGTGAGCCCGCCGAGCGTGCGCAGGGTCAGGGCCACCGAGGCCTCGGGCGCGAGCGCCGGGTGGCAGCAGGTGAAGATCAGCCGGAGCTGGTCGTCCGGGATCGGGGCCATCTCGTCCTCCGCGGCGGCGAGCAGCGCCGCCTCCCGGCGAGCCGCCTCGAACGCCTCGTCGCGGGCGATCGCCGCGGCCTTGTCCGCGAACCGGCGCGCGCGCCGCGCCCGGTCGATGGCACGGTTGCGGGCCGTCGTCGTGATCCATGCGCCCGGGTTGGCCGGGACGCCATCCGCCGGCCAGCGCTCGAGCGCCACCACGTACGCGTCCGCGACCGCCTCCTCGGCGAGGTCGAAGTCGCCGAGGACCCGGATCAGCGTCGCGACCGCCCGCCCGTGCTCCTCGCGGAACGCACGGGCGACGGCGTCGCGGGGCGAGGGATCGGCGATCAGCCGAACTCCACGATCGGGCGGACCTCGATCTTCCCGAACCGGGCGCCCGGCACGCGGGCGGCGGCCTCGATGGCCGCGTCGAGGTCCTTCGCATCGATCAGGTAGTAGCCGCCGAGATGCTCCTTGGTCTCGGCGAACGGCCCGTCGGTGACGATCCGGCGGCCGTCGCGGACGGACACCGTGGTCGCGTCCGTGACCGGCTGGAGCGCCTCGCCACCCAGGTACTGGCCCGTGTCACGGAGCCACTGGGCGAAGGCGTTGTACTCGGGCATCATCGCGGCCCACTCCTCGTCGGTGGGCGGCGTGGCCGGGGGCTCCTCGTAGATCAGCAGCAGGTAGCGCACGTCGCGGTGCCTCCATGTTCGCGGCCCGGTGACTCCGGTCCGTCATCCTAGCGACGAACGGGCCACGCGGGAATCGACAGCGCGCCGGGGCTACACTGGCCGGCGAGCCGCCGGCGCGCCGCGGCACGGCCGGTGGTGCCGGACCAGGGACCGCCCGGTCGCGCGGCGCCCGCGCGTGCGAGCCACCAGCGTCGATGAGGCCTGCCCGGTGACATCCAAGCGATCGGCCGCGATCCGCCGCCTGCTTGCCGACCTCCGCCGGCCCGAGACCCGGGGCGACGCCCTGCGGCGCGTGCGGCGGCGAGCCGTGTCGACGGTCCGCGGCCTCGTCCCCGGAGCGCAGCCCCGCGGCGCGACGGTGGCCCAACCCACGACCCCCGCCCAGGCAAGGGAAGCAGCGGACCTCGCCCGCCGGCACGGGGCGGAGGCGGCCCTGGCCGAGGCCATCGCGCGTGGCGCCGACCTCGAGCGGGCCGTCTGCCGGAGCGTGGCCGAGCTGGCCGAGAGCCGCGACTGGGGCGACTGGAACGCCGCCTGGTCGCTCGCAGCAGGCGTCGGCCGCCTGCCCGGAGGGGCTCCCGCCTCGGCCCTGGGCAACGCGATCCTGCTGCACCGGCGCCGCCAGTTCGCGCGGGCCTGGGACCGGCTGCGCGACATCGACGACGACACGCTGGCGCGGTACCTGCCCGTGGAGGCGGTCGACGGGGCCCTGGCGTCGGCGTCCCCCGAGGCCCGGCAGCGGGCCCTCGCCATCGGTGGCCTGACCGGCGGCATGGACGCGCCGGTGCTCGTGGACCTGGCGGGACGCTTCCTGGCCTTCGGGGAGCGGCAGCGGGCGGCGGACCTGATCCGCGAGCTGCACCGGCGCTCCCCCGGTGATCTCGACGACCGCCGGCGCCACGCGTGGGCCGTGATCGAGCGCCGGCTGGAGCCGCGGGCCGTGGCGCTCCCGGCCGGGTCGGTGCCGGTGGGCATCCTGACCTACCAGACGCCGGACCATGCCCTGACCTCGGGCAACGTGGGCGACTACATCCAGACGCTGGCCATGATCGGCAACCTCGCCCGGTTCGGCGGCGTGGCGTACGCCGGCGACGAGGGGCTCGGGACGCTGATGGCGGATCTGCAGGCGCGGGTGCGGCCCGACCTGCGGCTCCCCGACGTGACCGGGTCGGTGCAGCTGGTGCCGGTCGATCGCGACTTCAGCAGCATGAGCGACGTGCCCGAGGGCACCTGGATGTTCGCGTTCGGCTGGCACATGCACCCGCTGTTCGACCTGCGCTACGACTTCCCGTACCACGCCAACATCCGGCCGCTGTTCGTCTCCTTCCACGTCAACCGGCTGGACATGCTGACCGACGAGGCGATGGCCTACCTGCGCCGCCACGGCCCGGTGGGCTGTCGGGACTGGAACACGGTGTTCCTGCTGCTCAGCGCGGGCATCGACGCGTTCTTCTCGGGCTGCCTCACGACGACGGTCGACGCGCTGTTCCCGGCGCGCGACGCCGTGTACCGCGGCGGCGGCGCGACCGGCCTGATCGACGTCCCGCCCCGGCGCGCGGGCGGCGCCCGGAACGTGCGCACGTTCAGCCACCAGGCCGAGGCGTACCGCGGCCTGCCGGTGACCGGGGGGCTGCGCGCCGCCAGCGACACCCTCGCCGGCTACCAGCGCGACCTCGCTCGGGCGGTCACCGGCAGGCTTCACGCCTACTTGCCGCTCACGTCACTGGGCGTGCCGGTCGAGTTCACGCCCGGCAGCCCCGGCGACGTCCGGTTCGCGGGCCTGGTGGGGCTCCATCCCGGAGACCCGGCGCTCGAGGCGATGCGCGGGGGCATCCGCGACCTGGTCGCGGCGGCACTGGCGAAGGTGGTCGCGGGGGCGCCGGAGGACGAGGTCTACGGCCTGTGGCGCGACCTGACCCGGGACCGGGTGGCCGAGGCCAGGGCCCGGTTCGCGGCGCCCGCCGCGGATACCCTGACCACGGTCGACGTTGATGCGGCGGTTGCCTCGAGCCTTGCGGGCAGCCGGCGGTTCGGGCCGCACGAGGCGGTCGATCCCGGCGCGGTGACCGACATCGTGCTCGCCTTCGACCAGAACCTGACCCTCCCGGCGGCGGTCCTGGTCGAATCGATGGTCGCCAACGCGTCGGGTCCGCTCCGGCTGTGGATCCTCGGCCGTGGCCTCGGCCACGCCTACGAGGCGTGGCTGGGCGCTGCGTTCCCGAGCCTCCCGATGACCTTCCTTCCGTGTGACGGGATCACCTACGAGGCGGCCGGTCCCAGGCGCCGGATCCCGAAGCGGATCACGGTGTCCACGATGGACCGGCTCCTCCTGCCCGTGCTGCTGCCGGACGTCCGCCGGGTGGTCTACGTCGACACCGACACGCTCGTCCTCGACGACATCTGCCGCCTCGCGGCGATCGATCTCGGGGGCCGGCCCCTCGCCGCCTGCGACTCCAACGTGAGCGAGGCCAGCGAGTGGCAGCGCGCCGGCCTGCGGCTCGACGAGCCGGCCGCGACCGAGCTGCGCCGGCGCATGGGCGCCGAGCACGGCTACGGTCACGCCGCGCTCAACGCGGGCGTGCTGGTCATGGACCTGGACCGGATGCGCCGCGACGACTTCACGCGCCGGTACCTCGGGCTGGGCGAGCGCTTCGGGCTCCACGACCAGGACACGATGCTCGCCTACGTCGGGCCCGACCGGGCGGTCATCGATCCCCGCTGGAACGCGATGCCGGTCATCCGGGACGTTGCGGACCCGCGGCTCATCCACTGGGCGAGCTTCCCCAAGCCCTGGGACCCGCCGATCAGTCACGCCCAGGACCGCTGGCGCGAGCATGCTGCGCGGCTGCGGGACCGGGCAGGGACACCGCCGGCCGGGGGTTGATCTCCCGGATCTACGACACCTCCGGCAGGCGATCGACGACTGCGACGTGCCGCCCTTCGAACCAGCCCGCGATGGCATCCTGACTGGTATCGCCGGACCTGGCCGCCTTGAACGCCTTGCCGCTCTTGCCGCCGTGGTGCACGAGGACGTCGCCGTATTCCTTCACGGCCTGGACCGAGTAGCCCTGGCGCAGCAACCTGGCCTCCAGGCCGGTGATCGACCACCACCACTGGTAGTCCTCGTCGAGGCCGTCCCCCCAGCAATGGCGGTCCACCAGCAGGCAGAAGCCGTCGGCTCGCGGCCAGGCGCCGCTGGTGACGTAGCGCAGCCCCGTGGCCCCTTCCCGGTGGACCGCGAGCAGACGCCGTAGCCAGCTGGGGTCGAGCACCTCGCAGTCGGTGTTCAGCAGGAGGAGGTGCGTGGCATCCCGTGGTGCGAGCGCGACGCCGATGTTGTTCCCTTCGGCAAAGTAGGTGTTCGTGTCGAGAAGGGCGAGCCTGTTGATGCGCCCAAAGAACCGCTGTGCCGTCCAGAACAATCTCGTCGCGAGCCCGCTGTGGTTGTCCACGACGACGACCTCGAACTCCACGCCGCTGGTCCGCCGCAGCGAACTCATCATGCGTCGAGCGTAGCTGGGCGCGTTGTAGCTGACGACGATGATCGCGATCTTGACGGAGGGTTCGGTGCCCACGCGGGCAGTCTATCTGTGCCGGATACCTGGGCCCTCGTCAGGTGCGACCCGTGGGCCCCGCGCCTCCGCCACCCCGTCGCAGTGACCGCACGATGTCGACGGCCATCAAGCGGATGCGAACCGGCAGCAACCTCCTGAGCACGCGCCTCGGCCCCCGACGTGGCGTGGTCCTGGGCGGGGCAGGCCGTGCGAAGTGCCGCCGGTCGCGGGGATGCGGCGGCAGCAGGTTGGAGGGTTCGAGGTTTGTTCCCTTCTGAACGAAGGCCAGGTTGTGGTAGAAGGTCACCGACCTGACCCATCGGTCGGTGTAGGTCGGCTCATAGTGCGCGACGTCGAGCTCCGCATGATTGAGACCGTCCACCAGCGACTGCAGGAGGGTCATCGACGTCCCCCGCCTGTCCGGTCCGCTCGAGCCTCCGTAGGTCTCCCAGTACGAAGTCTGCAGATCCTCCATCGCGTAGATCCCGTTGTCGGCGAGATGCGGAAACAGGGCCTCGAAGCTGGCGATGACGTGCCTGCAGTGATGGCTGCCATCGTCGATCACGACGTCGAACGGGCCGTGGTCACGGGCAACCTGCTCGAGGAAGGCCCTATCGCCCTGATCGCCTCTGAGGATCGTGATCCGGTCCTCGGCGAGGCCGGACTTGTCCTCGATATCGAGCCCGATGATCCGGGCCCCGGGGAAGTACTCCTTCCACATGCGCAGCGAAGCCCCTCCTCGGTGAGGATCTCCGTATCCCCCGACCGCGTAGCCGCCGATCCCGATCTCGAGCATCGTGATGGGCTTGTTCCGAAGGTGGCCGAGGTGGCGCTCGTAGGCATCCGCGTAGGAGTGCGCCCCCTCCTTGTCGGTTCCTTTCTCGAGGGCGATCTCCCGGAGGGAGGTCTCGTTCATCCCTGGCTCTCCCCGCGTTGTCCGAGCCCATGCGCGAATCCGACGAGGCTCAGCGGGATCTTACGCGGAGAAGGGCTCGCAGCCGCGCAGCCGTCCGGACCACGGGCTACCCGTGCCCCTGCTCCTCCTGGTGCCAGCCTTGCCGCGCCGTGCGAGCATTCGCCCCATGGCAGCGCGCAAGGAGCTCATCGAGGTCGGGGGCCGCGAGGTCACCGTCACCAACCCGGACAAGGTGTACTTCCCGGTCCCGGGCTACACGAAGCTCGACGTCGTCCGCTACTTCCTCGCCGTCGCCGACGGCGCCCTGGTCGGCGTCCGCGGCCGGCCGATGGCGCTCAAGCGGTTCGTGGACGGGATCGAGAAGGAGCCCTTCTTCCAGAAGCGCGCCCCGGACAACCGCCCCGACTGGATGCGCGTGGCGACGCTCACGTTCCCCTCCGGCCGGACCGCCGACGAGGTCGTCGTGGACGAGGCGGCGGGACTCGCCTGGGTCGCCAACCTCGGCTGCATCGACCTCAACCCCCACCCGGTCCGCGCGGACGACATGGACCACCCGGACGAGCTGCGGGTGGACCTCGACCCGGTGCCCGGCGTCCCCTGGTCCCAGGTCCGCGAGGTCGCGACGGTGGTCCGGGAGGCGCTCGAGGCGGTCGGCCTGGTCGGCTGGCCGAAGACGTCGGGCTCGCGCGGGATCCACGTCAACGTGCGGATCGAGCGTCGCTGGACGTACCCGCAGGTCCGGCGGGCGGCGCTGGCCCTGGCCCGGGACGTGGAGCGCCGGGCGCCGTCCATCGCCACCAGCAAGTGGTGGAAGGAGGAGCGCCACGGCGTGTTCCTCGACTACAACCAGAACGCGAAGGACCGGACCGTGGCCTCCGCGTACTCCGTGCGGCCGCTCCCCGATGCCCGGGTCTCGTTCCCGCTCCGCTGGGACGAGGTGGCCGACGTCGTGGCCGAGGACTTCACGCTGGCGACGGTGCCGGCGATCTACGTGCAGCGCGGCGACGCCGGGGCGGGGATCGACGGGGCCGTGGGCACGCTGGACGCGCTCCTGGAGCTGTCCTCCCGTCACGAGGCCGAGGGCCTGGGCGACGCCCCGTGGCCGCCCAACTACGCCAAGCAGGCCGGTGAGCCGCCTCGGGTCCAGCCGTCCCGCAAGCGGCGAGCCGACGCGGAGTACGCGGGCCGGGGCGTGGACGGCGGGCCGCCGCCCGAGATCGCCGCGGAACGGGCGGCGGCCGTCGCCGCCGGCGACCGCAACGCGGGCCTGCCGACCGAGTGGGAGGGCACCCGCCCGACGCCGACCGGGCGGCGCAAGAGCTCGATCCCGGTCATCGAGATCGCCCGCGCGGCCACCAAGGCCGAGGTCACCGAGGGCCTCGAGCGCTGGAAGGCGCGCCACCCGGACGCCGCCGCGCACCTGGAGCCCGCCGACATCCTGACCGACGGCATGCGCGGCCGCGCCTACGTGTGGTACCGGCTGCGGGTCAACCTGGTGCACGTGCCCGAGGCGATGCGGCCGCCCCAGGAGCCGCTGGACCCCGACTACGACCCGTGGGCGGGCTACGAGTGGCCGGATCGCGCCGGCCAACCCGGGCGCGCGCCGCGCAGGCGGGCCGGTGGCGCCGGCGACGCGCCCACCGGCGCCTGACCCGGGCGACCGGGGCGCCATCGAGCCCGACGCGCTTCCGCGCCCTCGCCGAGCGCGACCGGATCCGGACCCTCGTCGATGGGCGGTGTGACGATGTCAACGGGGATCAGGCGGGCCCTCCGGGGCGCCGGCATCGCCCATCCCCGACAGCGCCAGCAGCCGGGCGACGCGGTCGGCCGTCGCGGGGTGGGTCGCGAACCAGCCCCGTTCGCCGGCTCGGCCCTCGTGGACCGGGTTGACGATCCACAGGTGCTGCGTCCCGCGGTTCGCGTCCGGCATCTCGCCGTGGACGTGCTCCAGCTTGCGCAGCGCCGACACCAGCCCGGCGGGGTTGCGCGTGATGCCCACCGACGTCGCGTCCGCCAGGTACTCGCGGTCCCGGCTCACGGCGGCCTGGACGGCGAGCGCGGCCAGGGGGCGAACAGCCGGAGCACCCCGGCGAGGGCGAGGCCGACGATCGCGACGACCAGCCAGGCGGCGAGGCTGCCCACGATCTCCGAGAGGGAGTCGCCGCCGACCCACGGGTGGGTCGCCACCTCGATCGCGACCTGGAGGAACACGTCGGTCAGCAGCACGACCGCACCGACCAGCAGCGCCACCAGCAGCGCGTGGCGCGAGTCGAGGTTGGCAACGTGGGCGAGCTCGTGGGCCACGACGCCCTGGAGCTCCTCGCGGTCGAGACGCTCGAGGAGCCCGCGGGTGATCGCGATCGAGGCGTGGGCCGGGTCACGGCCGATGGACAGGGCGTTGGCCGCCGGGACGTCGATGACGAACACGGCGGGCGCCGGGATGCCGGCCGCGGTCGAGAGCTCCGCGACCACGTTCACGAGCCGGCGATCCGCCGCGCCGGCGGGGCGCGCCCGGGCCAGGTCGAGGACCAAGGTGTCGCCACGCAGCAGCGCGAACGCCGTGGCACCCACGGTCACCGCGAGCGACAGCCCGCCCAGCACGAGGCCGCCGGCCAGCGCCGCGCCGAACCCGACGCCCACGCCGGCGCCGATCAGGAACGCCGTCACGCCCACGACCTCGAACAGGACGGCGACGAGGAGGACCGAGCTCGCGCGGTTGGCGGCGATCTGCTGCCGGAACGTCCGGTCGCCGGGCGCCCCGTACCGTCCACGAACGGCGAGCACGCCCACGACCGGCGTCAGGCACAGGACGGCGAGCGCGCCCGTCGCGACCTCGCGCACGCCGACCCGGCCGGCGGACACGCTGCCCAGCGCGCTGGCCGCGACGGCC
>JBFMAT010000023.1:0-44892 GCA_040755495.1 Chloroflexota bacterium | reverse complement strand
CGGGACGAGGACGATCGCGCCGCGCCACGGCGCGAGCCGGTCCAGCCGCGACAGGAGCGGCGCCACGACGGCGCCGAGGAGCGCGACCGCGAATGCCGCGACCGCGAGCGTGGCGACCAGCCCCGCCGGGACGTCGAGCGCGTCCATGCCGGGCTAGACGTCGACCCCGAAGATCCGTGACAGCTCGAACGGCGCGGTCGTCTCCAGCTGGTCGTAGCGGCAGTCCGCCGGCGCCTTGTCCGGGCGCCAGCGGCGGAACGTCGTCGCGTGCCGGAACCGGTCGCCCTGGAGGTGGTCGTACGCGACCTCGACCACGCGCTCCGTCCGCAGCGGCTCCCAGGACAGGTCCTTGCCACGGTTCCAGCGCGAGGTCGCGCCGGGCAGCCGCTGCCCGGACGCATCGGCCGTGCCCGCCGCCGACCACTCCGCCCACTCGGCCCACGGGTGCCCGTCCAGCGCCCCGTCCCGGAGCGGCGCCAGCTCCTCGACCAGCGCGGCCCGCCGCTCCCACGTGAACGACGACGTGATGCCGACGTGGTGGAGCGTGCCGCCGTCGTCGAACAGCCCCAGCAGCAGCGACCCCACGTGCGTCCCGGGGCCGTTCTTGTGCCACCGGAACCCGGCCACCACGCAGTCCGCGGTCCGCTCGTGCTTGATCTTGAGCATCGCCCGCTTGCCGGGCTGGTAGGTCCCGTCCAGGCGCTTCGCGACGACCCCGTCGAGGCCCGCCCCCTCGAACCGGTCGAACCAGTCCGCCGCGAGGGCCCGGTCGCGGGTCGCGGGCGTCAGGTGGACCGGCGGCGCCACGGCGCCGAGGACCGCCTCGAGCCGTGCCCGGCGCTCGCCCTGGGGCACGCCCCGCAGGTCCTCGTCGCCCAGCGCGAGCAGGTCCCAGGCCACGAACGAGGCGGGCGTCTCGGCCGCCAGCATCCGCACCCGGGACTCGGCAGGGTGGATGCGGAGCAGCAGCGATTCGAACGCCAGGCCGCCGTCGCGGGCGATCACAACCTCGCCGTCCAGCACGCAGCGCTCCGGCAGCTGGGCGCGGAACGGTTCGGCCAGCTCCGGGAAGTAGCGGTCCAGCGGCTTGAGGTCGCGGCTCTGCGTGTAGACCTCGTCGCCGTCGCGGAACACCAGGGCGCGGAAGCCGTCCCACTTGGGCTCGAACAGCCAGCCCTCGCCCTCGGGCAGGGCATCGGCGGCCTTGGCCAGCATGGGCTCGATCGGGGGCTCGAAGGGGAGGCGCATGGCCCGAACCTTACCGCGACCCGGCGAGGCCGGAACCCCGCAACCGGCGTTGCGGGTCGCCACGGAGCGACCGCCGCGGGTCGCGCCCGCACGATGGCGGCGGAACGCACGGCACGCGCCCGGGGCCGGTGACCGGCCGCGGGGCGGCGGAACCGCCGCGGGGCCCGGTGCGTCCCCCGCTCGCGTCCCGCGACACGACCATCGGATCGAACACGCACTCCTCGGAGGTGGCGACCATGGGGGCCTATGAGCGGCGGGGCCACGTACCCCGCCTGATCCTGCTGCTGGTGACGGGCGCGCTCGTCGCCGCCTGTGGCGGCAGCGCCGCGATCCTGAGCACGGTGGGGAATTCGGTCGGCGGGGAGGCGGCCCAGGGCGCCCCGAGCGCGGCGCCGTCCGTCGGGCCCGACGACGACTACCGCTCGGGCGGCGTCGTCGACGAGGGCTCGGGCGGCAACGCGCCATCGGCGCCCCGCGAGGACCTCCAGATCGTGTACACGGGCTCGCTCCAGCTCGTCGTCGCCGACCTGCAGCCGGCCCTCGCGAAGGCCCGGGCCGCGGTGCTCGCCTTCGGGGGCTACGTCGGGGCGTCGGAGGAGTCGAACGACGGCGAGCGGTCCGTCGCGACCATCACCTACCGCATCCCGGCCACCCGCTGGGAGGATGCGATCGCCGACCTGCGGGGCCTGGCGACCAAGGTCGTCGCCGAGCAGACGCAGGCCACGGAGGTCGGCGGGCAGGTCGTCGACCTCGAGGCGCGGCTGCGCAACCTGCGGGCGAGCGAGGCCTCGCTCCAGGAGATCGCGAAGGGCGCCGGCAAGATCAGCGACCTGCTGGAGGTCGAGGCGCAGCTGACGCAGATCCGGGGCCAGATCGAGCAGCTCGACGGCCAGCTGGCGAGGCTCCAGGACCAGGTGGCCTACGGGACGCTGGTGACGACGTTCGGCCTCGAGATCGTGGCCGTCCAGGAGCAGGCGCAGGGCTGGGATCCCACCAAGGACGTCGACGGCGCCACCGCCACCCTGATCGGGGCCGGCCAGGCGCTGGTCAGCGCGGCGATCTGGTTCGCGATCGTGTGGCTGCCGCTGATCGTCGTGGTGGCGGTGCTCCTGCTGGTCGCGCGCTGGGTGTTCCGGCGCCTGGTGCCGCCCGCCCGCCGCGGGCCCGGTGACCCGATCCCCGGCTGGGGCGGCGAGGCCTGACCGGCGGCGACCGTCAGCGGTCCGCGAGCGCGGCGCGCGCCCGCTCGCGGGCCAGGTTCCAGGCCGGCCAGCCGAGCAGGGTGGGGTTCTCGCGCAGCTCGGCCGCGCGCCCGTCGAGGAAGCGCTCCAGCCAGACCCGGTCCGCCGGGTCCGGCAGCCGGTCCACGGCGCGCGCGACGGCCGGCACCGCCTCGTCGCCCAGCGACGAGAGGTACGGCGTGTCGAGGCCGGTCCGGCCGCCCGGCGGCACCAGCGACGGGTCGAGCGCCCGCTCCAGGTTCCGGTCCGCGACGAAGGCCTGCGGGCCCACGACGTTCATCCCCGCCACCGTGGCCAGGACCATGATCCCGAGCACGTGGAGCGACCACCGCGTCCGCCGGGTCGCCAGCAGCACACTGGTCACGACCACCGCGGCCGCCAGCCAGCCGATCGCCACCAGCACCACGAACCGCAGCTCCGTCCAGCCATAGGCGTCCTGGTACAGCCGCAGCCGCAGCAGGGCGGACGCGAGGACCACAGCGGTGAGCCCGAGCAGCCCCAGGGCGGCCGCGAGCTGTCCGACCGACCGCCGCCCGACGGCGAGGTCGAGCGCCACGACGAGCGACCCGGCCAGCACCGCCACGGCCACCAGCTCGAAGAAGCCCCGGCGCGCGTACTCGGCGTAGGTGAGCCCGACGGCCGCGGGCGTGTCCCGGCCGCCGAACAGGTAGGCGAGCTGGAGCACGACGAACACGGCGAACAGGGCGTCGAGGACCACGAGGACGGTCGCCGCCTCGACCGTCCCGAGGCGCGACTCGCGGGCCATGACCGCCGCCCTGGCCGCGCCCAGCGATCGCCCCCGGTCCGGTCCGCCGCCGGGCATCGCGTGCGCGGGCCAGCGGGCACCCGCCAGGGCCGGCAGTCGCGCCCCCGCGAGCGCGAGCAGGCCGGCCGCTAGCCAGGCCACCAGGCCGACGACGAGCGACCGGTCGGCGAGCCCGGCCAGGTCCAGGTCCAGCCGCCAGTCGAGGGCCTGGCGGGCGAGCCGGTCGAAGACGGCATCGGCCGAGGCGAACAGGGCCGCGAACACGACCACCAGCGGGACCGCGATCACGAGCCCGCGCAGGACCGGGGCGGCGCGACGCAGCCGGCGTCCCAGCCGGTCCCGGATGCCGCCCCCCGAGGTGGCCGGGCCGGCGCCGGCATCCCACGCCGCGACCGGTGCCCGGCGGAGCCCGGCCAGCACCTCGGCCGCGCCGGCCAGCGCGGCCGCGATCACGCCGGCGGTCAGGGCGAGGACCTGGGGCACCAGCCCGCGGGTCACGCGTCCGCCGCCGAGGCACGCGATCGACCCGGCCGCCAGCGCGGCCGCGAGCAGCAGGTCGGCGGTGACCAGCCACGGGTCGGCGCGGACGGCCGCCATCGCGGCCAGCGCGAGCGCCGCCGGGGCGAGCCACGCATCGGCCGGGTCCATGCGCCGGAGCCCGTCACGGCCCGCCACGAGGAGCGCCGCCACCAGCAGCGCCGCCACCAGCAGCGGGGCGTTGAGACCGGCGGCGTTGCCGGGCACCACGATGTCGGCCAGGATGCCGCCGGCGACGGCGAGCAGCAGGATGCGGGCGGCGGTCGCTCGGGGCATACGGGTCTCCGGTGCGGCGGCCGCGGGGTTGGCGGCCGGGTCGGAGACGGGCGGCTGCGCGCCGGTGTGGCGCCGCGTGACGCGGTGCCTGGCGGCGCCGGGACGCGGTGCTCGATGCGCTCCCGGGGCGGGGTCACCGCCCCGGGCGTGGGTCGATCGTGTCCGTTACACCGCGGCGTACGGGACGTAGTCGGGCCGCCACATGGCGGCGTCCACGGCGGCGGGGATCGCGTCCGGCGCGAACCGCCGGCCGACCCCGAGGTCGCCGAGGTGACCGACGACCGCGATCGCGATCTCCCGGGACACCAGCCGGAGCTCGGAGATCGGCGGGAACAGGTGGCCCTGGGCGAGGACCTCCGGGCTCGTCAGCGATGCGAGCCGCCGGGCCGCGACGAGGAACGCCGACTCCGGCAGGATCCGCGCCTCGGCCACGATCGCCCCCAGCCCGATGCCCGGAAACACGTAGGCGTTGTTCGCCTGCGGGATCGGGTGGGCCCGGCCGCCGAACTCCACGGGCGGGAACGGGCTGCCGGTGGCGACGAGCGCCCGGCCACCCGTCCACTCGAAGATGTCGGCGGGGCGCGCCTCCGTCTTGTCGGTCGGGTTGGACATCGGCAGCACGATCGGCCGGTCGTGCGTCTCCGCCATCGGCCGGATCGTCGCCTCCGTGAACGCCCCGGGCGTGCCCGTGGTCCCGAGCAGGACCCGCGGCCGGAAGGCGGCCGTGACGGCGTCGAGGCCGATCTGGGCGTCGGGGTCGAGCCCCAGCGACGCGACGAAGGCACGCGACAGGGCGAAGTCCCGCTTGTCGTCATCGAGCTGCGGCCGGCCTTCGACCAGCAGCCCGTGCGAGTCGAGCATCGCGATGGACTCGCGGGCCTCGGTCGGGGTGGACCCTTCCTCCTCCATCGCGAGCCGCAGGAGCCGCGCGATCCCGGTCCCGGCCGCACCCGCGCCGGCGAGCACGATCCGCGTTCCCGCGAACCGTCCGCCCGACGAGCGCAGCGCGGACTCGACCACCGCCACGGCGATCGCCGCGGTGCCCTGGATGTCGTCGTTGAAGCTGCAGATCCACTGCCGGTAGCGCTCCAGCAGCCGGATCGCGTTGTGCTGCTTGAAGTCCTCCCACTGGAGCACGGCCCGCGGATGCACCTCGCGCACGCCGGCCACGAACGCCTCGACGACCTCGTCGTAGGCGGCGCCGCGGAGGCGCGGGTGGCGCCAGCCGATGTACGACGGATCGGCGAGCAGCGACTCGCGATCCGTGCCGACGTCCAGCGACACCGGCAGCGTGAGGCCGGGGTGGATCCCGGCGGCCGCGGAGTACAGCGCCAGCTTGCCGACGGGGATCCCCATCCCGCCCGCGCCCTGGTCGCCCAGCCCGAGGATCCGCTCGTTGTCCGTGACCACGATCAGCCGGATCTCGTCGCGGGCGGCGTGGCGGAGGATGTCCGCGACCCGATGGACGTCGTCCGGCGTGATCCAGACGCCGCGCGGCCGGCGGTACTGGTGGCTGAACTCCTGGCACGCCCGGCCGACCGTCGGGGTGTACACGATCGGCAGGAACTCCTCGAGGTTGTCGCACAGCACCCGGACGAACAGGGTCTCGTTCCGGTCGTGGAGGGCGGCCAGCCCGATGTACCGCTCCAGGTCGTCCTCCTTGCGGCGGACGTGCTCCAGCTCCAGCGCCACCTGGTCCTCGATGGTCATGACGCGCGGCGGCAGGAGGCCGCGGAGCCCGAGCGCCTCGCGCTCGTCCTCGGTGAACGCCGCGTCCTTGTTGAGCACGGGGTCCTCGAGCAGCGCCATGCCCCGGAGCGTCACGGGTGCCGGACCGGTGCCGGTCCGGAGCGAGTCCAGGATGGCGCGCGACAGGACGTGGGCATGGCCACGGGCGGGGGCGGTGGGCGGGGCGGCGATCATGGCGGCATCATCCGGAGGCGGGCCCTTCGGTCCGCCTCCGCTCCTTGCTGTTGGACTGGGCATCAACGGGCGACGACGACGGTGGCGTGGGCGTGGGTCGCGACGTGGTCCGACACGCTGCCCTGCAGCACCCTGGCCAGGGTGCTCAGGCCACGGGACCCGATCACGATGGTGTCGTAGCCGCGCTCGTCCGCGATGGTCTCGATCACCTTGGCGGGATCGCCACCCGGCTCGAACAGCTCGGCCTCGATGCCGGCCTCGCGGAGCAGCCGGCGCGCCTCGAGGAGCTCCTCGGCATGGACGGTCCGGTCGTCCCACGGGTCGATCGGGGCGCGACCCGGGTGCACCGGGACGACGCTCACGACGCCGATGGAGGCACCGAACGCCTTCGCCAGCTCGATCGTCTGCTCGAGAGCACGCTTCGCGGGTTCGCCGCCGTCGTACGCGAGCAGGATCTTGTTCATTCGCACGGCTCCTTCCGGGCCGCGGCGCCGGCCACGGCCGACAGCCATCCGCGGGACCCGATGCTGCACGCTCCGCAGCATCGCGCGGGGACGACGCCGGGTACAGCGGCCCGCGGACCGCGCATCACGGGCCGAAGGGCCCAAAAGCGTCATGGCACCATGCCGCCATGACCGAACAGGAGGCACGCTACGACCGGATCGCCGAAGGCTACGCCGAGTGGTGGGCGCCGGTGCATCGCACGGCGACCGTGGCGCTGCTCGACGAGGTGGCGCCCGACGTCGAGGCGGGCGCCACGCGGCTGCTGGACGTGGGCTGCGGCACGGGCGCGCTCGCCGCGGCCGCGGTCACCCGCTGGCCCGGCGTGGTCGTGGACGGGGTGGACGCGTCGGCCGGGATGCTCGCCGTCGCGGAGCGCCAGCGCTCGACGCTGGACGCCCGCGCCGGCGCCCGGATCCGGCTGCGGCACGGGTACGCGGACGGCCTGCCCTACGAGGACGCCACGTTCGACCTCGTCGTCAGCGCGTTCGTGCTCCAGCTGGTGCCGTCGCGGCTCCGCGCCCTGCGCGAGCTCCGGCGGGTCCTCCGGCCGGGCGGGCGCCTGGCATACGTGACCTGGCTCCGCGGCGGCCCGCCGTTCGCGGCCGACGACGCGTTCGACGACGCGCTGGTCGCCGTGGGCCTGGAACCCCGCGAGCGCGGTGGCGGCGACGGCGACGACCCGGCCTCCCCGGCCGCCGCGGCCGCCCAGCTCCGCCGGGCGGGGTTCGGCGCGGTCCGCGCCCGGGCGGCAACGCTGGCGCACGAGTTCAGCGAGGCGGGCTTCGTCGGCTTCCTGTCGCAGTTCGACGAGGAGGACCGGTTCGCGTCGCTTGCCCCCGACGTCCGGGCGCGCCTCGACGCCGAGCTGCGCGCGCGACTGCGCGCGCTCCCGCCCGACGGGCTGCGGCTCGTCCTGCCGATCGTGTACGCGGCGGGGCGACGCCCGGACGACGCCGCCTGAGGTCAGCCCTCGGCGGACGCCTCCGCGGCCTCGTCGCCCTCGCCGGCCGGCGCGGCCTCGCCCTCGGCCACGGCCTCGGCCTCGGCGGCCGGCGCGACCTCCTCCTCGACGCGCGGCGGGAGCACCCGCGCGATGACATCGGCCGGGTCGGCCTGGATGGTCACGTCCTTGGGCGCCACCAGGTCCGCGACCGTGATCGTGGCGTCATAGCTGTCGAGCGACGAGAGGTCGTAGTGGATGACCTCGGGCAGGTTCGCGGGCAGGGCGCGGACCTTGATCGAGGACACCGGGTGGACGAGCGTGCCGCCGGTCTCCGCGGCGGGGGCGGTGCCGGTGCCGACGAGGGACACCTCGACCGTGAGCTCCTCGGTCATCCGGACGGCGAACAGGTCGACGTGGAGCGGGCGCCGGTTGACCGGGTGGAACTGGACGCCGTGCACGAGCACGGGCCGCGTCTTGCCACCGTCGACCGCGAGGTCGATCAGCGTGGACGCGCCGGTGCGGCGGCGGAGCAGGTCGAACTCGTGCGCGTCGAGCGTCAGCGGCTCGCTCGCGGTCCCGTGGCCGTAGACGACGGCGGGAAGCCGGCCCTCGTGGCGCAGGCTGGCGACGGCCTTGCCGGTCACGGACCGGCTGGCGGCCGCGAGGCGGGGGCGGTCGGACATCGTGGTGAACCTCTCTGGTTGGGGCGGCGCTCCTGCCCGGGGCTGGGGGGGCGGTGCCGCCCGGCGACGGGCCTCCCGCCCGTCGCATTCGTGCGCCCGAGGCTACCACAGGCGGCAGCCGGACCCGGCCCGGACCCGGCCCTGACCCGCCCGCGGGGCCGCCCCGGTGTAGGATCGGCGCGCCGTGGCCGCCACCATCCTGATCGTCGAGGACGAGTTCGCCGTTGCGCGAGGGATCCAGTACGCCCTCCAGCAGGAGGGATACGAGGTGACCGTGGCCCGGACGGGCGAGGAGGGCCTCGACTTCGCCACCAACCAGGCGCCCGACCTGATCGTGCTCGACGTGCGGCTGCCGGGGATGGACGGCTTCGAGGTCCTGCGCCGGCTTCGCGCCGTGGGGTCCAAGGCCCCGGTGCTGTTCCTCACCGCCCGCGGCGACGAGTTCGACAAGGTCGTGGGCCTCGAGCTGGGCGCCGACGACTACGTGACCAAGCCGTTCGCGCTGCGCGAGCTGATGAGCCGCATCCGGGCGCTCCTGCGACGCGCCTACGGCGACCTGTCCAACGCCGCCGGCGGGCGCGTGATCCGCCACCGCGACCTGGTCATCGACCTCGAGCGGCGCCGCGTCCAGCGCGGCAACCGGCGAATCCCGCTGACGGCCACGGAGTTCGAGATCCTGCGCCACCTCGCCAGCCGGCCGGGGCGCGTGTTCAGCCGCCGCGAGCTGCTGGAGCTGCTGCGCGACTACGAAGCCCTGGACCAGGACGAGAAGACCATCAACGTGCACGTGAGCCACCTGCGGGACAAGATCGAGGACGACCCGTCGCTGCCGCAGTTCGTCCTCACCGTCCGCGGCGCCGGCTACCAGTTCGCCGAGCGCTGACGTGGCCGACGTCCGCCCGCCGGACGCGCAGGCGGCCGAGGGGCGCGCGGGCGAGCTGCAGCCGTGGGAGACGCGATCGCGCCGCCCGAGCGTGCCCCAGTCGTTCCAGACCCGGCTCACGATCGCGTTCATGGGCGTCGTCGCCCTGACGCTGTTCCTCGTCGCGCCGGTCGTGATCAACCGCCTGGACGACTACTTCCGGCAGCAGGAGGAGCAGAGCCTGCGCGCCCGGGCCGCGGCGACGGCCGCCATCCTCGACCGGTTCATCGAGAACGAGGTGGGCGGCAGCGCCGTGGTCGCCGTGGTCGACGGCGAGACGCAGCTCAATCCCGCGGTCAGGACGCTGCTCGTGGACGGCGGCATCCTGACCTTCGTCGCGGACAACGTCGCCCAGGCCGATGTCAGCATCCGGTTCGGCCTGGCCAGGATGGACACCGACGGCAGCATGGTCGCGGATCCCGTGGCGTCGCTCGGCTTCGACGCCCGCCTGAGCAGCGAGCCGGGGCGCGGCCAGGCGCGCGACCCGGCGATCCCGCCGGTGCGCCAGGGGTTCGCGACCACCAGCCCGGTCCAGGACTGGGGGATGGTCGTCACGCTGTCGAACCCGTACACCAGCCGGGCGAGCACGATCGCCGCCATCACCGGGCTGCTGATCGTGATGGCCTCGATCGCGTTCCTGGTGGCGGTGCTCGTCGCGGCGTTCATCGCCCACCGGTTCACCACGCCGCTCACCCGCCTTACGGAGGCCACCCGGCGCCTGGCCGAGGGCGACCTGACCACGCGCATGGCCCCCGACGAGGTGTCGTCCGGCACGCTGGAGCTGCGGGCGCTGTCGTCCCAGTTCAACGCCATGGCCGACCGGCTGGAGGAGAGCGTCGAGATCATCCGCCGCGACCGTGATCGGGGCCGCGACTTCCTGGCCGATGTCAGCCACGAGCTGCGCACCCCGATCGCGGCCATGCGCACGTTCATCGAGCTGCTGCAGGGCCCGGCCGGCACCGATCCGGCCGCCCGGGCCGAGTTCCTCGACTCGTCCGCGGTCCAGCTCGACCGCCTCGACTGGCTGGCCCAGAACCTGCTGGAGCTCTCGAAGCTGGACTCCGGGCTGGTGCTGCTGGACCTGCGCCCGGACGATGTCCGGGGAACGATCGAGTCCGCCGTGGAGCACCAGCTGGCCGCCGCGGAGCGCAAGGGGATCCGGCTGACGGTGACCCTCCCCGACCGGCCGCTGCGGATCCGTCACGATTCGCCGCGGATCGGCCAGGTGGTCACGAACCTGGTGGGCAACGCGATCAAGTTCACGAACCGCGGCGGCGAGGTGGGCGTGCTGGCCCGCTCCGACGGCGACGGCGGCGCCCGGATCGAGGTCGTGGACACTGGCGTGGGCATCGACGCTGCCGAGCTGCCCAGGGTGTTCGACCGCTTCTACCGTGGGTCGGAGGCGATGGAGGCCCGGAGCACCGGGTCCGGCCTGGGGCTCGCGATCGTGAAGTCGATCGTGGACATGCACCATGGCACGATCGCCGTCGAGAGCCGGATCGGGCGTGGCTCGCGCTTCACCGTCACGCTGCCCAGGGACCCGCGTGCGGCGCCGGCCGTGCCCGCACCCGAGCCCGCCGAGCCGGCCGCGGCCGCCGGCGCCCGGAACGTGCATGATTCTTCACCGATCGGGGCATCGCCCGTGAATCACCGTCAGGCACCCTAGACGCAATTCCGGACCGGCCATCCGCCGGCCAACGCAACCAGAGGGAAGATCGCCCCACGATGAACGACGAGCCGATCCCCAGCGACCCCCAGGGCGCAGGCGGCCCCGACCCGCTGGACGACACGCAGCGGCTCGACGTCCCGCGCTATGCCCCGACCCCCGATCCCCGTCCCGACGACCGCTGGGCGTGGGCATCGCCCGGCAGCCAGGGCTCCGGCGAGCGCTGGTACGAGCCGGCGGCCGCGGGCCCCGCCACGACGCCGGGTTACGGGACCTCACCGAGCTGGGGCCAGCCGGCGGCCGGCGCGGCGACGCCGCCGCCCCCCGCGTACGTGACCGCGCCGGCACCCGTGCACCGGCAGCGGGGCGGAGCCGGCGTGGGGACCGTGGTGGCCGCCTCGCTGCTGTCCGCGGTCATCGCGTCGGGCGGCACCGTCGCCGTCCTCGACCGGTTGGGCGCGCTGGACCGCACGGTGGTTCCGGCCGCCACGGGATCCGCCACCGTCACGGGCAACCAGCAGCCGGTGACCATCGACGAGTCGTCGGCGGTCATCGACGTCGCCGCCAAGGTCGGCCCGGCCGTGGTCAAGATCGACGTCACCGGCGAGGCGACCGACCCGTTCGGCAACGTCCCCACGTCGGGCGTGGGCTCCGGGTTCATCTATGACTCGAATGGCTGGATCCTGACCAACCGGCACGTCGTGTCGGACGCGCAGACGCTCACCGTCGAGCTCAAGGACGGCCGGCGGTTCGAGGGCCGCGTGTACGGCATCGACACGCTCACCGACCTCGCGATCGTCAAGGTGGACCAGACCGGGCTGCCCACGGCGCCGATCGGGCGGTCCGACGGCCTCAAGATCGGCCAGCTCGTGGTCGCGATCGGCAGCCCGCTGGGCATGTACTCGTTCTCGGTGACCAGCGGCATCGTGTCCGGCAAGGGCCGCGACATCCAGGTGGACGACGGGTCCCGGATCAACAACCTGATCCAGACCGATGCCGCGATCAACCCCGGCAACTCCGGCGGCCCGCTGGCCGACGCGAGCGGCGCCGTGGTGGGCATCAACACGGCGGTGGCCACGGACTCGAGCGGCATCGGGTTCGCCATCCCGATCGACATCGCCCGCCCGATCATGGAGCAGGCTCGCGAGGGCAAGCAGCTGTCCCGCCCGTGGATCGGCATCCGGTTCGAGTCCATCGACCTCCAGCTCAAGGCGGAGCGGAACCTGCCGGTGGACAACGGCGCCCTGGTGTCCACCAACAGCACCGAGCCGGCGATCGTCGCCGACAGCCCGGCCGCCAAGGCTGGCCTCGAGGAGGGCGACATCATCCTGTCGCTCAACGGCCGGCTCCTGGACGCCGAGCATCCGCTCGACGCGCTGCTGGTCCAGTTCGCGCCCGGCGACACCATCACGCTGGACGTGCTCCGCGACGGAACCTCGCTCAGCCTCGACGTGACGCTGGGGACGCGCCCCGGCAACCTCTGACGGGCCGGCGGCGCGGCCCGGCCGCCGGGGGACAGCCCCGCTAGGCCGGGCGGCGCCGCCGGATCTCGACGCCGGCGGCGCGGAGCGGCCCGCCGAGCCTGACCTGCGGCTTGCGCACGCGGACCGTGACCTCGCTGACCGGGAAGTCCGCCAGCAGCTCGTGGGCGATCGCCTCGGCGATCGCCTCCACCAGGTTGAACCGCGTCGACTCCACGATGACCCGGCACGTCTCGAACACCCGGGCGTAGTCCACGGTCTGGGCGAGGTCGTCCGACAGGCCGGCCGGCTGGAGGTTGAGGCCCAGCTCCACGTCCACCTCGAACGGCTGGGGGGTGACCTGCTCCTCCGGGTACACGCCGTGGGTGCCCTGGAACACCATCCCGTGGAGGACGATCCTGTCGCTCACGGCGTCCCACCTCCGGCCCAGCCCTCCGGGCGCCAGCCACGGATGATCGCGTCCGCCACCCTGGCGGCACGCACGTTCTCGAGCACGTCGTGGACGCGGACGATGTCCACGCCCGCCGCGACGCCCAGCACCGTCGTCGCCACCGTCGCCTCGAGGCGCCGGTCCGGTGGCAGGTCCAGCAGCTTGCCCAGCGTGCTCTTGCGCGAGGTCCCCAGCAGGATCGGGCGCCCGAGCACCAGCAGCGCCTCCAGCTCGGTCATCAGCGCGAGGTTGTGGTCCGGCGTCTTGCCGAAGCCGAACCCGGGATCGACGATCAGGTCGTCCCAGGCCACCCCGGCGTCCAGCGCCCGGTCCAGCGCCCGCTGGAGGTCGGCGACCACCTCGGCGACGACGTTCCGGTAGCGCGCCTGCTCGCGGTTGTGCATCAGCACGATCGGCACCCCCCGCTCGGCCGCGAGGCGGGCGAGCGCGTCGTCCGGCGCCACCCCCCAGACGTCGTTGAGGAGGTGGGCGCCGGCATCCAGCGCGGCCGCCGCGACCGCGGGGCTCGTCGTGTCCACCGAGACCGGGACGTCGGGCAGGCCGGCCGCGATCGCGGCGATGACCGGCACGACCCGCCCGGCCTCCTCGTCCGCCGGCACCGGGGCGTGGCCCGGCCGGCTGGACGCCCCGCCGACGTCGAGGATGTCCGCGCCGTCGGCGACCATCCGGCGCGCCCGCTCGACGGCACGGGCGACCGGGTCCGCCGCGTCGCCGTCTGCCAGCAGCCCGTCACCGGAGAACGAATCCGGCGTCACGTTGAGCACGCCCATCACGAACGTGCGGCGGCCCCACTCGAACGTCCGCGACCCGATCGCGAGCGGCGCCGGCGCGCCCGGCAGGCCGTCCGGTGCGCCGGCCGGCAGGGCGAACGAGGGTGTCGCCGCCCCGCCGCCCAGCTCCGGGTGCTCGCGAACCACGCCCCGCTCCCCGGGGAGCTGCCGGTCGGTCATGCCGCCACCGGGTCCCGGAGCGCGGGGTCGTCGACCAGGCGTGCCCGGGCGGCCCCGACGAGGTACAGCGAGCCGGCGACCACGACCGGCCCGCTCGCCGCCGCCAGCGCCCGCTCGAGCGCGGCGGCCGGGTCCGGGACCACCTCGACGCGTGCACCCGGCAGCGCCGCGCGCCACGCGTCGGCGAGCGCGGCGGCCGGCAGCGCCCGGGGCAGGTCCAGCGCGGTGCACACGATCGTCGCGCCCGCGAGCGCGCGGGCGCGCGAGGCCGCGGCGATGACCCCGGGCACGTCCTTGTCCGCCATCGTCGCCCACACCAGCGTCAGCGGCGCGGTGGGCCGATCCGTGCCGCCGGCGAGGTACGGGCGGAGGTCGTCGAGAGCCTGCGCCAGCGCCGCAGCCCCGGACGGGTTGTGGGCGCCGTCGAGCAGCACCTCCCGCCTCGATCCGTCCGCGAGCGACACGTCGAGGAGCTCCAGGCGGCCCGGCCAGCGCGCCGTCGCGTACCCTCGCCGCCGGGCGTCGGCCGGCACGCTCGCGATGCCGGCGGCCTCGAGGCCGTCCAGCAGGGCGTCGGCCACCGCGACGTTCACCGCCTGGTGGCGGCCCCGCAGGCCCACGTCCACCGCCCCCAGCCGCGGCAGGTCCACGCGCAGTCCGTCGCGCCCCCAGCCGAGCACCGGCGGCGGCGTGACCTCCGTGAGTGGCACCCCGAGGCGGGCGCAGCGGCGCCGGATGATCGCCAGCGCCTCGCCGGCCGCGCCGGTCACCGCGATGTCGGCGCGCTCGATGATCGCCGCCTTCTCGCGCGCGATCGCCTCGATCGTGGAGCCCAGCCGGTCCATGTGGTCGAGGTCGACGTTGGTCACCACGGCCACGCCGCCGTCCCACGCGTGCGTCGCGTCGAGCCGCCCGCCCAGCCCCACCTCGACCAGCGCCGCGTCCAGGCCGGCCGTCGCGAAGTGGCGGAACATCACGGCCGTCAGCAGCTCAAACTCCGTCGGCGGCCCCAGCCGGGGTGCGATCCGGTCCGCCAGCGGCAGCACCTCCGCGACCAGCCGCGCGAACGCGTCCGCGGCGATCGGGCGCCCGTCCACGACGATCCGCTCCCGGTACGTGACGAGGTGCGGCTTGGGTGTCTCGCCCACGCGATACCCGGCCGCCCGCAGCGCGGATGACGCCAGGGCGATCACGCTGCCCTTGCCGTTGGTGCCGCCGACCAGCGCGCCGCGCACCGACCGCTGCGGGTCGTCCAGCGCGCGGAGCAGCGCCCGGACACGCCCCAGCCCCAGGCGGATGCCGTAGCGGCCACGGGCCTCGATCGCCCGGAGCGCCTCGGCATAGGTCAGGCCGGCGGCGGACGGCGACGGCTCCGGGCGGTGCTCGCTCACCCCTTCGTCAGCTCGTCCTCGTAGAACACGCACTGGTTGAAGCGCGGGGTGAGGCACACGTCGTTGACATACCCCTCATCAAGGTGCACGCCGCCCCGGAGCTGGCAGCGCGAGACGTTGTTCGGCTGGCGAAGCAGGCCCTTGAGCAGGTGCGGCGCCTGGATCGGGATGGCGCCGCGGGTGCCGGTCATGTAGAAGTGCGGGCACACGTTGCGCCGGAGGCTGGGCAGCCCGAACCCGCCGCGGGGGGGCGGCAGCAGCGGACGCGCGCCGGGACCCATGGGGCGCAGCGGCGCGGGTGCCTGTATCGGACGCCGCCCCGGGGCATGCTGCGGGGCCGGGGCGTACGGCGGCGGCGCCGGGGCCGGCGCGGGCACCTCGACGGCGGCCTCGCCGCGAGGGGCCCCGGCACGGGGCTGGACGCGGGCGATCGGTCCGTGGCTCCACGAGCCGCGGTCCCCGGGGGACGGTCGCATCGGCCGCCGGTCGCGGGGTTCCAACGCTGCCCTGGCCTCCCTCATGTGGTCGATCGCCGCTGGAGACGTGCGGTGCCTCGACGCAGCGCAGGGTACCACCGGGGCAGGACCCCCCGTCCGCACGGGATCGATGGCGGTGCCGAGCACCACCGGCCGGCGCGCGCCACGCCGGTGCGCACGCTTGACGCCACGGTGCCGCCCCGCTGCCGGCCGCGGGCCGGGCCGGCGCTCGCTTCGTGCGACAATCCGCGCGATGGACTCCAGTCGAGCGGGCCGGCCGTCGCAGGTCCGCCCCCGTCCCCCGTCGGGGAGCCGCCCGGCCTCGGTGAGGACGCGCCCGATCGCGCCGTCACCCACCCGGCTGTCGCGACACCGCCAGATCGAGCGGCGACGGGATCTCCCGCTCGCCGCCAAGGCGCTCCTCGCGCTGGCGATCGTCGCGCTCGCCGTGTCCATCGCCTGGATCGGCAGCGGCGGCATCGGCCCGGTGATCGCGGGCATCGCGAACAGCTTCGGCGGGCTGGTGGGCCGGATCGGCGAGGCCGTGGCCAGCCAGTCGCCCACGCCCGCTCCCCTGGTCGGCGATGCCCCCGTCATCACGCCGCCGGAGGAGCCGTACACCAGCGACGAGCTGCTGGACGTCACGGTCACCGTGCCCACCGCGGTGGTCGGCCAGGACGGCTACACGGTGCGCCTGTGGGCGACGCCCAAGGACACGCCCCGCACGATGGTGGCCGAGGTGGCCGTGGGGCCCACGTCCGTGCTGGTGATCCCGGGCGTCACGCTGGTCGCCGGCCGGAACGACCTCCAGGCCTCGATCATGGGCCCGGGCGGCGAGAGCGAGCTGTCGGCCGTGGCCACCTGGGTCCTCGACACCGTCCCCCCGAAGGTGACGATCATCGCCCCCAAGGACGGCGCGTCGGTGGCCAAGAACTCGGTCAAGATCCGGGGCAAGACCCAGGCCCGGAGCACGGTCCTGGTCCGCAACGAGGGCAACGGGGCCACGGCCAGCACGACGGCGGACCAGGACGGGCTGTTCGAGGTCTCCGTGGCGGTCGGGACCGGCGCCAACCCGATCACCGTCACGGCCACCGACCTGGCCGGCAACGCCAACAGCAAGACCGTCACCGTGGTCAAGGGCTCGGGCAAGCTGCAGGTCAGGCTGACCGGGACCGCCTACCGGTTCAAGGCGGCGAAGCTGCCCAAGAACGTGACGTTCACGGTCACGGTCACCAGCCCGGACGGCCAGCCCGTGAAGGGCGCCACGGTGCTGTTCACGGTCACGATCCCGGGCCTCGAGGCGATCGTCTCGGGGGAGATGACGACCCGGGCCGACGGCACCGCCAGGTTCGGCACCCGGATCCCCAGCGGTGCCATGGCGGGCTCCGGCCTCGCCGCCGTGCAGGTGACGACCGATGACTACGGCACCGGGACCGACCGGCAGGCGCTGACCGTCGAATAGGCGTTCGGGCCCGGGCGCCGGCCCCTCGACAGGGCGCCGCGGCGCAGCTACGATCCGTCCATGCCGGTCTGGCGCTGCCCCCATTGCGGCACCCCGCAGGCGGAGACCTCGCGCTGCTGGGTCTGTGGACGCTCCACGACGTCGTGCGCGACCTGCCGCCACTTCCGACGGGGGATCGCGGGCGGCCTCGGCCTGTGCGGGCTCGATCCCCGGCACCCCGCCCTCCAGGGCACCGAGATGCGCGCCTGCTGGGTCTCGCGCGACACGACGGCCGAGGCCGTGGCCCGCGACGCCCGGGCGGGCATGCCCGCGCCGGTGCCGTCCGCCGACGACGACGGGCGGCCGCACAGCCGAACGTTCGTTCCCGTCGACGAGCCTGTGCGCCGGCCGGCGCGCCGGCCGGCGCCGGTGATCGCCACCGCTCGCCCGGATCCCGCCGCCGAGCCCGGCGGCTGGTCGCTGTGGGGCGATCCGGAGGGCTGAGCCCCGAGGTCAGGGCAGGCAGCTGACGGGCTGCGTCTCCGCCGCGCCCAGGTTGACGTTGGACCCGACCGGCCGGCTGGTGCCCGGGTCGGGGTCCTGCGTCGCCACGAACCAGCCGTCGGGGGCCGCCGCGGGCAGCACGACCCCCACGCTGAACCCGTCGGCCACGACCTGGCTCCGCGCGTCGCCGAGCGTCATGCACACGTAGTCGCCGACCGTCGCGTTGGGCACCGGCGTGGGCGTCGGCGTCGGGGCGGGCGTCGGGGTGGGTGTCGGGGCGGGCGTGGGGGTCGGGGTCGGGGCGGGCGTGGGCGACGGTGACGGCGTGGGCGAGGGCGTCGGCGCGGGGCCGGTCGAGACGACGTAGCTCACCGGCGTCCCGGGCGCCACGATGATCCCCGGCCCCGGCTGCTGGTCCACGATGGCGCCGGGCGGGATGAAGTCGTCGTCGGCCTCGGTCCGGGGCCCCACGGTGAGGCCCGCGGTCACGATCAGCTGGAGCGCCTCCGCCTCGGTCTTGCCGCGCAGGTCCGGGACGGCGACCGAGGTCTGGCCGCGGGACACGACCACCCGGACATCGGAGCCTTCGTCGACCGTCGCGCCCTCGGCCGGATCCTGCGAGATCACGGTGTCGGGCTCCACGTCCGTGCGCTCCTCGCTGCCGGTCACGACGAGGTTCAGGTTGAGCTCGGTGGCCTGCGCCTGGGCCTCGGTGGACGTGAGGCCGACGAAGCTGGGCAGCGTGACCTGGTCCGGCGCCTGGCTGCCCGCGGGCGTGCCGTCGCCGGTCATGAGGCGGAACACGAGGAACCCGACGATCGCGAGGATCGCGAGCCCGAGCAGGCCCGCCACCCAGGCCCACGGGCCGGTCCCGCCCGGCTCCTCGTCCGGCTCGCCGGTCGCGTAGCCGCCGGTGCCCTCGCCGCCGGGCGGGGGCGGCGGGGCGCTGCGCGTCGTGACGCGAGCCGGCGCCGGCGCGGGGCGCGCGTAGGCGTCGGGCGCGTACGGGACCGGCGCGTTGGGGCGGGCCGTGGCCGAGGCGACGGTCGTGCCGGCGGCCGCGCCGGCGGCGGCCGTGCCGGTCGCGGGGCGGTCACCGGGCTCGGCGAGGAAGCCCTCGAGGGCGCTGGCCATGGCGGCCGCCGTGGCGAACCGCCCGACGGGATCGAGGGCCATCGCGCGCAGCACGATCGCGTCCAGGTGCGAGGGGACGTTCGAGCGCAGGGCGGACGGGCGCGGCGGGGTGGTGGTCAGCCGGGCCAGGGCCACGGCGGCGGCGCCGTCGCCCGAGAACGGCCGCTGGCCGGTGAGCGACTCGAACAGGACGATGCCCAGCGAGTAGACGTCCGAGGCGACGGTGGCCACCTCGCCGCGCGCCTGCTCGGGGCTGAAGTAGTGGACCGAGCCCATCGTCGTGCCCGGCAGCGTGAGCTGCGACTCGGAGAGCGCCCGGGCGATCCCGAAGTCGGCCACCTTGACCCGCCCGTCCCGCCCGACGAGCACGTTCGAAGGCTTCACGTCCCGGTGGACGATGCCGCGGACGTGGGCGGCATGGAGGGCCTTCGCGACGTCGGCGGACACGCGCGCGGCCTGGCGCGGGGCCAGCGGGCCGTTGTCCCGGATGATCGACGCGAGGTCCTGGCCCTCGATCAGCTCCATGACGATGTAGGGGCCGGAATCGTCCTGCCCGAAGTCGTGGACGGCGACGATGTTGGGGTGGCTGAGCGAGGCCGCGGCACGGGCCTCGTCGCGGAACCGGCTCAGGAAGTCGGGGTCCCGACCGAACTCGGGCCGCAGGAGCTTGACGGCGACGTCCCGCTCCAGCTGCGCGTCGCGGGCGCGGTAGATGGTCGCCATCCCGCCCTGCCCGAGGAGCTCCACGAGGCGGTACCGCCCCCCCAGCGTGCTCCCGATCTCGGTCACGGTGTGCTCGTCTCCCCTCTGCGGCGTCCGATCGGAGCCGCGATCAGCCGAATGCTAGCGCACGGTCCGGGGCGCGCCGCGGCCTCAGATGTCGAGGCTGCGCAGGTACTCGCGAAACGGGATCCCGATGTCCTGCCGGGCGAGCGCCAGCTCAACAGACGCCTGGAGCCAGCCCATCGTGGTGCCGGCGTCGTAGCGGGTCCCCTCGAACGCATAGCCGTAGACGCCCTGCTCCTCCATCAGCGCCTGGATCGCGTCCGTGAGCTGGATCTCGCCGCCCGCGCCGCGCTGGGTCTGCTCCAGCTTGTCGAAGATCTTGGGCGTCAGCACGTAGCGGCCGATGACCGCCAGGTTCGACGGCGCGCTGTCGGGGTCCGGCTTCTCCACGATCGCCGACACGCGGTACGTCCGTTCGCGGTCGGGGCCGTCGCCGATCGGCTCCCCGCCGATGACGCCGTAGCGCTGCGTGTCCTCGGGCGGGACCTCCATCACCGCGACCACGGAGCCGTGGAACTGGTGGTAGGCGTGGATCAGCTGCCCGATGCACGGCCGGTCGCTGATGACGACGTCGTCGGGCAGGATCACCGCGAACGGCTCGTGGCCGATGAGGTCCTTGGCCATCAGCACCGCGTGCCCCAGGCCCAGCTGCTCCTTCTGGCGCACGTACGCGATCTGCGCCAGGTCGCTGATGTGCCGGACCTGGCGGAGCTTCTCGATCTCCCCCTTCTCCTCGAGCAGGTGCTCCAGCTCGTAGTTGAGGTCGAAGTGGTCCTCGATCGCGCGCTTCTGCGACGAGGTGACGATGATGACCTGCTCGATGCCCGCGGCCACCGCCTCCTCGACCGCGTACTGGATGACCGGCTTGTCGACGAGGGGGAGCATCTCCTTCGGCTGCGCCTTCGTGACGGGCAGGAAGCGGGTGCCCCAGCCGGCGGCGGGGAAGACGGCTTTGCGGACGCGCATCGAACCTCTCGGGTCGGGAGTGGAGGCCGCCAGTATACCCGCGGCCCCCCGGGATCCCCCGCGGCGATGGGTCAGGCCGAGGCCGCCACGGACCGGGCGAAGGCCGCGACGCGCGCGGAGAACGTGCCCGGGCGGTCGATGCTGGACAGGTGGCCGGCCCACGGGATCACCTCGGCGCGGCCGTTGCGGCAGGCCGCGGCCCAGGGCTCCCCGCCCGGCCCGAACATCGGGTCGAGGGCACCGTTGAGGATCAGGACCGGCGTCCACAACCGCCCCAGGCGCTCCAGGAAGCGCCGGGGGAGCAGCGACCGGAGCGCCTGCGCCCCGCCGTCCCACCAGAAGCCCCCGGAGATGATCGCGTCGGCGACCGGGCCGCGGTAGCGCAGCCGGAAGAACGCCGTGTTGACGGCGCGCAGGGCCCGGCGGGGCAGCCGCTCCTGGGCCCAGGCGAGGGCCCGGAACGTCGCCGCCGCGGGCCCGGTGGGCTCGGCGGAGCAGCCCGCCAGCACGAGCCCCGCGACGTGGTCCGGATACCGGTCCGCCGCCTCGATCGCGACGTAGCCGCCCAGGGACAGGCCCACGACGATCGCCCGGCCGCCGGGCACGGCCGCCTCGATCGCCTCGGCGACCCCCGCGGCGGCGGTCTCGAGGGTGAACCGCTCGGCCGCCCGGACGCCATGCCCCGGCAGGTCCAGCGCGACGCACCGGTAGGCCTCCGACAGGCGCCGGACCTGCGGCGCCCAGTACCCGCGCGACAGGCGCGTCCCGTGGACGAACACCAGCGCCGGGGCATGCTCGGGACCCGTGACGGTCCACGGTCGGGTGGCCCCGTCGAGGGCCGTCGCGCTCGCCATCGCCGCGCTCAGCCGACCCGGTGCTCGATCGCCCAGAGCGCCGCCTGCGTCCGGCTCGCGAGGTCGAGCTTGCCCAGGATGTTCGACACGTGGGTCCGCGCCGTGCGTTCGGTGATGTCGAGCAGCGCCGCGATCTCCTTGTTGGAGTGGCCCTTGGCGACCAGCGACAGCACCTCGCGCTCGCGGTCCGTCAGCGGCTCGTGCTGCGGGGCGTCGTCGCGACGGGTGCGGATCCGCCGGGCGAGCAGACGGGCGACCTGGGGGTCGAGGTGGACCTCGCCGGCGTGCGCCCGCCGGACGGCCACGGCGACGTCGTCGGCGTCGGCGTCCTTGAGCAGGTAGCCAGTGGCGCCGGCCTCCAGTGCCGCGGTGACCCGCTCCTCCTCGATGAAGCTGGTGAGGGCCACGACCTCGACGTCGGCGAACCGCTCCTTGATCTCGGCCGTCGCGGCGATCCCGTCCATCACCGGCATCAGCAGGTCCATCAGCACGACATCGGGGTGGAGCGCCTCGACCAGCTCAACGGCCCGCCGCCCGTCCTCGGCCTCGCCCACGATCTCGATGTCGTCGAGCAGCTCGAAGAAGCCACGCAGGCCCCGGCGGACGACGGCGTGGTCATCCGCCAGCAGGACCCGGATCTTCGCGGAGCCGTCCGGACCCTCGTCCGGTCGCGCGGGCGCCCCATCCATGGCCCAGAGGATAGCCGCCGCGCGGTACCGGCACGACGGTCCGCGAGCGCGGCCGCGTCAGGCGCGACCGGGATCGCCAGTCGGCGGCGCGCCGCCGGCCGGATCCGGCATCCCCGCGGTGCCCGCCGCGGCCCGTTCGCCGGGCGCCTCGTGCATCGCCGCGGCCGCGGCATCCCGGCGCCGGGCGGCCTCCCGGCGGGCCACGCCGAGGCGGATCCCGGTGAACGGGATCCGGACGTCGCGGAACACCTCGACCGAGACGAGGAACCCGGCGAACAGGAACACGACGCCCAGGAACTTGCCCAGCTGGAACAGCTCCGTGGACCCGAACCGGGTGAGGCTGTCGGTGATCGTCGGGAAGAACGCGCCGAGCGCGATCAGGATGGTCGCCGGCACCCGCGAGTGCAGCCGTCCGGCGGCCAGGTCGCGGAGCGCGCCCGGCAGCGAGGCCACGAGGTTGACGACGATCGCGACCGGTGCGATCAGCAGGTTGAACAGGAACTGGTCACCCGGCTGGTCGGCGTCGAGCGAGTACGCGAGCACCCGCCGCTTGGGCATGAACACGTAGGCCGAGAAGGCGGCCCCGAGCAGCAGGGACAGCGCGCCCGGCACGTTCATCACCGGGGTCAGCAGGCGCAGCTGGCCGGGCATCGCGTCGCCCACCGGCTGGCCGGTCGCCGGGCTCAGCGCGTACCCGGGATCCGGCAGCGCCGGCGTGGCCAGCATCAGCACGACGGACAGGATCGTGGTGGCCACGATCGCCCCGGCCGCGAACCGCGGCCAGCGCTCGTTGCCGAAGTACGTCTCGACGCCGATGGCCAGCGCGAGGATCACGGCCCCGATCAGGTACAGGACGGGCAGCGGGCCGGCGCCGTCGTACCTCGGGTCGTTGCGGATCATCAGCGCGATCAGGCCCGACAGCAGGAGCAGGAACGCATACGTGTAGCCGAACCGGGTCCGGCCGAGCAGGAAGGCCGTGCCCAGCCCCAGCCAGGCGGCGGTCCACACCGCGCCGGTCAGGTACCAGGTGCGGTACAGGAGCTCGTTCCAGCCACCGATCGCCGCCAGCGCCTCGGCGCCGGCGCCGGCCGCGTAGGCGAGCATGCCGAACGCCCAGACGAGCTGGAACCCGCGACGCCGCTCCCGCCACTGGTCCACCAGCAGCACGGCGAACACCAGGGCGAGGACCGCCGTCAGCGTGGGCAGCAGGGCCGTCATCGGCGCGACCGGGGCGAGCGGGCCTTGCGCCCAACGGGCTGGGCGGCTGCAACCGGATCAGGCCGCGCGGGTGGTGCCGCATCGCCGCCGGGCCGGGCGTCCGCGTCCGTCGCGTCCGGCCCGTCCGGCAGGCCCGCGGCGTCCGGCGCCCGTGCCGCGTCCGACGCCCGTGCCGCGCCCGGCGCCCCCGCCGCGCCCGGCGCCGACACCGTCGCGTGGGCGGCCACGAACGCCAGCAGGAGCCGGTCGAGCAGGCTGGTGGTCGTGTCGCACAGGGCCCCGAACCGGCCGCCGTCGACGCCCCGCCGACGGGCCATCACGTTGAGCTCGGCGAGGAACGGCCGGCGGGCGGACAGGAACATCGCCACCGCGTCGGGCAGCGGCACGCCGTGGCGCGCGAGGCGGTCGCCCATGTCGGCGGCCAGGTCGACGGCGTCGCGGGCCGCGGTGGCCCGCGCGGACCCGCCCTCGTCGAGGTGCCGGACGAGCGCATCCACGAGCCGGCGCCCGGTGTCGCGGAACGTCTCGCGGTCCGTCTCGGGCACCGTCGACCGGGGATCCGGCACCGCGCCGCCGTGCAGGTCCCCGTAGCGACGGCGGTAGGCGGCGCTCAGGCGGTCCTGCGTGGCGCCGAACGCCGCCAGGCCGCCCACGGGCCCCGTCCGTCGCGAGGCGATCATCCGCTCCAGCGCCCGGCGCTCGAACCGCCGGTGGCCGCCCGGCGTCGTGAACGCGGGCACGCGGCCCTCGTCGGCCCAGCGACGCAGCGTGTCCGGGTCGACCCCCAGCAGGCGGCTCGCCTCGCCGAGCGCGAGCCGTTCCGGGAGCTTGCGGTCGCCCGACGACCGGTTGTCGATCACGGTCCCTCCGGATCAGGACTGACGGGCGCACCAAAACCTGGGTGAATCTGGGTTCCCCAACTCGCCCCGCCGGGCGCGAGTGTAGGTGGCGCCGAGGAGGACCGTCAAACGGGCCGGGGATCGCTGCCCACGCCGTCCGACCGGTGGCCGATCAGGCAGGGACGAACTCGTGATCGTCGTGGTGGATGCCGTCGCACAGGCCCCACGCCGGCGGATCGAGCGGCAGCGGCACGGGTCGCATGATCTCGCGCACCTCGCCGCGACGGCACAGGTAGTAGCCCTTCTCCACCATCCACCGCCGCACGCAGGCGGGGTCCGAGTGGAACTGGTGGGGGCCGGGGTTGATTGGCGTCGCCTCCGTCCAGCCCACGGCGACCTCGGGCGCGACGATGTCGAGGAGGTTCACCCGCCAGGGCGTGCCGGCGATGACCTCGCGGCACCCGTCGCAGCGGATCGCGACGTTGTCCGTGACGATCGTGCGGATCGTGACGCCCATGAGCTCCATCGCCTCCGAGGATAGCAGGGCGGGCGGGCCGCCACGGCCCCGTGACCCTAGGGCGCCACCCGCGCCGGCAGCCGGCGCGCGAGCGACACCGCGACCGGCGTGAAGTGCCGGCCCCAGAACCTGAACGCCTCGCCGTTGGCGGACTCGTGGTCCACGGCGGCCCGGGCGAAGCCGGCCTCGCGAGCCCAGCCCAGGGCGGCGTCAAGCAGGTGCGTCGCCACCCCGTCGCCGCGGCGGTCCTGCACCGTGAACGCCGAGGTGATGCTCGCCGTGCCCGGGTCGCGGACGATGGTCGCCACGTCGGTGGCTGACGGTCCGATCCGGAGCATCGCGATCGGGCGGCCGCCCGCCTCCGCGAGGAACGTCGCCTGGGCGGGATCCGCGAGGGCGCGCCGGTGGAGCTCGGGCGGCGAGGCCGGCCCCATGCGCAGGAAGACCGGCGAGGCCGCCAGGTGGCGCCGGAGCCCGAGGTCGAGGTCCAGCACGGCGCCGGCGTCGTCGGGACCGGCGCGCCGGACGACGAGCCCTGGCATCCGTCGCAGGCCGCGCACGGGGCCGAGGTCGCGCACGAGGTCGATGACCGTCTCGCCGAACCCGAGGCGGACGAGCGTCCGCGTGGCCTCGTCGTCGCCGGCGATCGTCGTCACGACGTGCTCGAGACAGGCCTCCCGCGCCCAGCCCTCCGCCAGCCGCGCGTACAGCGACTCGACGATGCGCCCGGCCCGGTCGCCCGTCGCGGCATGCGCGAAGTCCGGCGTGTAGGCCCAGCGCCCGCCGTGCCCGTCGATCAGCGTCGCGGCCTGGAACCCGACCAGCCGTCCGCTCGAGACCGCCGCCAGGCCCGACCCCCGCACCGCGATCTCGGCGATCAGCCGCGCCACGGTGGTCTCGTCCGTCCAGGCGTCGGGCAGCTCCCTGACCACCTCGCGCAGCGCCCGGACGCGCGCGCACACGAGCGACGCGGCCGCGGGGGCGTGCGCCGGCTGGAGCGCGAGGAGGGTGACGTCGAGGGCGTGCGGGCGGGACATGACCTGGGCATGCCGGGACGGGGTGCCTGGGACCGGGCCCCCCGCCGGACGGGGTGGTACCCCCAACCGGATTCGAACCGGTGATCTCCACCTTGAAAGGGTGGCGTCCTAGGCCTCTAGACGATGGGGGCACGGGGTCGGGAGGGCCGGCCGAGTGTACCAGAGGGCCTGCTCCGGACCCCCGCCGGAGACCCGGTCAGGAGGTGGCCGTGCCGCCCCAGATGAGGCCCATGATGATGGCCGCCGCGAACGACAGGAACGCGGCGATCGCCAGCAGCCCGCCCAGCACCGAGGTCATCACCGCGGTGCCGTCGCGTCCCTCCCGCCCGGCGCGCACGACGTTCGCCGCCGCCATCACCGCGGCCGCCCCGAACACGAGCCCCACGATCGCGAACCCGGAGGCCATGAGCGGGATCTGGAGCTGGTCGCGGACGATGACCGAGTACGCCAGGAAGGCGAGGCCGCCGCCCAGGGCGACCAGCAGCGTGACCCGGGCCGGCGTGACGCGGAACGGCCCGAGGTGGGGCCCGGACCGCGGCTGGCGCGCCCGCGTGCCACGCGCCTGGACCCGGCGATTGTCGCCGTCTGAGTATCTGCCGCTCATCACCCCGAGCGTAGCAGGCGCCGCCGAACGCGGCCTTGGCGCAGGCGCCAGCGCAGGCGTCAGGCGGACCGTGCCGGGCTGCGCGCCGCGAGCCGGTCGTGCCCGTCCGCGCCCGGCGATCCCGGGAGGCCCTCGGGCGCGCCGCCGCGCGGCCGGTGGTAGATCGCCACGTTCCAGCTGAGGCGCGGCCGCTTGAGCCGGCTCGCGACCGCCGTGCCCCGCTCGCCGAAGGCGTCGCCCAGGAACGTGGCGAGGTCCTCGAGCGTGGAGAAGGTCCAGAAGCAGTGGACGACGCGGATGCGGAACCCGCCGCCGCGCAGGAACGGGCCCTCGCGGCGGCTCCACACGCGGTACTCCGGCGCGTCCGCGTCGCGGAGGGCGCTGACGTCGTCGCGGCCGTAGTCGTGGACCACGAGCAGCCGCCCGTCGGGCCGGAGGACGCGGTCCACCTCGGCCACGTCGGCCGGGTCCACGCCGCGGAAGCCGGACCACAGGCTGAGCACGGCGTCGACGCTCGCGTCGGGCAGGTCCAGGCGGAGGGGCACCGTCAGCGGGACGACGGCGGCGGCGATGCCGGCGGCCTCGAGCCGGCCGCTGATCGCGCCCGCCGGGCCGTCGAGCAGCACGACCTCACGGCCCGCCAGGACGCCGAGCGAATCGAGGGCACGGATCAGCTTCCCCTCGACGTCGGCGACCGCTGCGAGCCGGTCGGCCAGCGGGCCGCCGAGCTGGAACGGAAGGTCTGCCACGTGGGCCGAGGATATCCGGGCCGCGCCAGGCCCGCCGTCGCTACGCGCGGTGCAGGACGCGTCCGGTCCGCGCCGGGACGGGGACGACGGCCGTCCCGTCCGCCCCGACGACGACGGCGGAGGCGGCCGGATCGGTGCCGGGGAGCGGCGCGTCGCCCAGGCTCGCCCCGGCCAGCTCCGCGACCTGGACGGGGATCTCGACCGCCGCGTCACCGGCGTTGACGGCGACCAGGACGGGACCCGCGCCCGCGACCGCGCCGCGCACGAACGCCAGCGCGTCGGCGTGCGACCCGACGACCCGGAACGTCCCCCGGCGCAGCGGCGCCAGCGCGTGCCGCACGCCCAGGACGGCGCGCGTCCAGGCGAGCCCGTCGGCGTCCCACCGGCTCTCGTCCCACGGGAAGGCGCGGCGGCAGTCGGGGTCGTTGCCGCCCTCGAGGCCGATCTCGTCGCCGTAGTACACGCACGGGGCACCGGGCAGCGTCGCCTGGAGCAGCACCGCGAGGTGGTAGGCGGCCCGGTCGCGTCCGGCCATCGTCCGGTAGCGGGGGCTGTCGTGCGAGTCGAGGAGGTTGAGCTGGACCTCCACGACGGCCGGGTCGTACAGGCCGGTCAGCCGCTCCAGCTCCAGGCCGAAGGCGTGCCCGTCGCGCCGCTGGACCCTCGGGCCGTACTCGTGGTGGGCCCGCACGACCGCCTCGTCCAGGTGCCCCTGCGCCGCGAAGCCGAGGATGGCCTGGGCCAGGGGATAGTTCATGACCGCGTCGAAGCGGTCGCCGGCGAGCCAGTCCGGCGCCTCGTGCCAGATCTCGCCCACGAGGTAGGCGTCCGGGTTGACGGCCCGGCAGCGGCGCCGGAACTCCTGCCAGAACGCCGGGTCGCGGATCTCGGTGGGCACGTCGAGGCGCCAGCCGTCGATGCCGAACCGGAGCCAGTGCTCGGCGACCGACAGCAGGTGCTCCCGGACCTCGGGGTTGGCGGTGTTGAGCTTGGGCAGGGCCGGCAGCCCCCACCAGGCGCGGTAGCCCAGGCGGTGGAGCGACTGGGCCCCCCGCTCGTCGTCGGTCGGGTTGAGCCCGGGCTCGTCGGGCATGTCGTCGACGTCCGGCGTCCACGGGTAGGGCCTGAACGTGCGCCGGCCCTCGAGCGCCGAGGCGTCGAAGTGGTACCAGTCGCGGTACGGCGAGGCGGCGCCGTTCTCGAGGACGTGGTGGAAGGCCCAGAACCCGCGCCCGGTGTGGTTGAACACGCCATCGAGCACGACCCGCATGCCGCGGGCGTGCGCGGCGTCGAGCAGCTCCCGGAGCGCGCCGTCGCCGCCCAGCAGCGGGTCCACCGTGAGGTAGTCGTACGTGTGATACCGGTGGTTCGACGCCGAGGAGAAGATCGGGGTCAGGTACAGCGCCGTGACCCCGAGGTCTGCGAGGTAGGGCAGGTGCTCGGCGATGCCCAGCAGGTCGCCGCCCTTGAACCCGTGGCTGGTCGGCGGCGCGTCCCAGGGCTCGAGGCGACCGGGCTTCCACACCCGCGTCGAGGCGGCAAAGCGGTCCGGGAAGACCTGGTAGAAGACGGCGTCGCGGACCCAGTCGGGCGTGTCGATCGGCATCCTCTGAGTCTACGGGCGGTCGGGGCGTCTACGGGTCCGGCTTGCGGCCCACGATCCCGGTCGCGCAGCCGAAGAACAGCGACAGCACGGCGACGTCGAGCCCGGCCGACGCGAACACGGGCACCAGGGGTCCGGCATCGCCGAACCGCTCGGTATACCGGCCCAGCATCCGGTAGTTGTCGGGGTTGCCGAGGAGCAGCCGGCCGAGCACCGGGATCACCTGCCTGAGGTACAGCAGGTAGGCGGCACGCAGGGCGCGGCCGGGCGGCGACGACACCTCGACCAGCGCCAGCCGCCCGCCGGGCCGGAGCACGCGCGCGATCTCGACCGCGAACCGCGCCTGCTGGTCCGGGGACAGCGTCTTGAGCCCGAACAGGCACAGCACGGCATCGACCGAGCCGTCCTCGAGTCCCGTCGCGAGCGCATCGCCGAGCACGATCTCGACCCCCTCGGCGCCGAGCCGCTCGCGCTCGCGCCGCGCGCCACGGAGCATCCCCGGCGACGAGTCCAGCGCGACGATCCGGCCCCGTGGACCGAGCCGCGGCAGGAGGTGCCGCCAGCCCTCCCCCATCCCCGTCATCGCATCGAGGACGACGGCGCCGGGCTCCGGCGCCAGCCGCTCGACGACCTGTCGCCGCCAGCGTCGCGAGAACCCGAACGAGGTGAGCGTGTTGACGCGCTCGTACGACGCCGACATCTCGTCGAACAGCGCCCGGACATATGCCGGGTCGTACAGCCCGGTCTCGCCGCCCGGGCGGGGGTCCGCCGGAGCGGGAGCGGACCTCGGGGCCGGCCCGGACGGTTCGGGCGTCCCGGGCGGGGGCGCGGCAGGCGGGTCGGTCACCCGCGCACAGTAGACTGCGCGGGTGCGCAAGGCGAGGTCTCGGTTCGGCTGGGTCGTGGCGACGGCGACCCTCGTGGCCTCGGCCTGCGGCAGCGCCACCCCGTCGCCCAGCGCCCCGCCGACCCCGACCCCGGCGCCGGTCACAGCGACCCCGACGGCCAGCCCGGCACCCGGCAGCGCCTGCGTCCCGGCCACGACCCCCGTCTCGGCGGACTGGAACCAGCGGACCTGGTACGAGGTCTTCGTCCGCAGCTTCGCCGACGGCGACGGCGACGGGATCGGCGACCTGCGCGGCCTCACCGCGAAGCTCGACTACCTCAACGACGGCGACCCGGCCACGACCGACGACCTCGGCGTCGGCGGCCTGTGGCTGATGCCGGTGGCCCAGTCCCCCAGCTACCACGGCTACGACGTCATCGACTACCGGACGGTCGAGGCGGACTACGGCACCAACGAGGACTTCAAGGCGTTCGTCGCGGCGGCCCACGAGCGTGGCCTGGACGTGATCGTGGACCTGGTGATGAACCACACCTCCAGCGAGCACCCGTGGTTCGAGGACGCGCGGACGCCTGGATCCGCGCATGACGACTGGTACCTGTGGGCGACCGAGAACCCGGGCTGGCTGGGGCCCGACGGCCGGGTCGCGTGGCACAAGCTCGATGACCGCTGGTTCTACGGCGTGTTCTGGGAAGGCATGCCGGACCTCAACCTGCGCAACCCCGCGGTGACCGCGGAGCTCGAGGACGTCGCCCGCTTCTGGCTGACCGAGATGGGCGTCGACGGGTTCCGGCTGGACGCGGCCAAGCACCTGGTCGAGGACGGCAAGGTCCAGACGAACACCCCCGAGACCCTGGACTGGCTCGCAAGCTTCAACGCGGCCACGGAGGCGGCCAAACCGGGCAGCCTGCTGGTGGGCGAGGTCTGGGACCCACCCTCGATCGCCGGCCGATACGTGCCCGGGAGCGTGGACCTGACGTTCAACTTCGGGCTGGCCACCGGGATCCGCCTCGCGCTGCAGAACGGCCGGGCCGCGCCGTTGGCCACCGCACTTGGCGACGCGATCGCGCAGTGGCCGGTGAACCAGCAGGCATCGTTCCTGACCAACCACGACCAGGACCGGATCATGAGCCAGCTCAACGGCGACGCGGCATCCGCCCGGCTGGCCGCCTTCCTCCTGCTCACCGGCCCGGGCGTCCCGTTCGTGTACTACGGCGAGGAGATCGGCATGAGCGGGCGCAAGCCGGACGAGCGGATCCGGACCCCGATGCAGTGGTCGCCCGACGGGCCGTCCGGCGGCTTCTCGACGGCTGCGGCCTGGCAGGCGCTCCAGGAGGACTGGGCGACGGTCAACGTCGCGGCCCAGGAGGGGGACCCGGACAGCCTGCTGACCGCGTACCGGGACCTGATCCGGCTCCGGACGGCGAACGCGGCGCTGCGCGAGGGCGCGACCACGGTCCTCGACGGCGGCGCGGAACCCGTGATCGGCTGGCTGCGCACGACCGCCGACCAAGTGCTGCTGGTCGTGGTCAACGTGGGTGACGAGCCCGTGGCGGACTACGGGCTGTCGGTGGCCGAGGGCCCGCTGTGCGGCGGCGCCACGGCGCGGCTGCTGGGGACGATCGGCGGCGATCCGGGCGCACCTGTGGCGGCCCCCGAGGTGACGAGCGGGGGCGGGCTGGACGGGTACGCGCCGGTCGGCACGCTCGCGCCGCGGAGCGGCTACGTCATCGCGCTCGAGGCGGCGCCGTGAGCCGGCTCGGCACGGCGGGGCCGCCCGTCGGCGCCTACGAGCAGCGCCCGCGCCGTCCGCCCCGGCCGCCGCTGGTGGAGCTCGCGGCGGCGATTCTGATCGTGAGCGGCGGCCTGAGCGCGATCACCTCGCTCGAGGTCGTGGCCCGGCTGGCGGACCAGGGGACAGCGTCGGCGCCGATCGCGCTGCTCTCGCTCGCCATCGGGATCGGCAGCCTCGTGCTGGGCATCCTCGTGCGCTACGGCGCGGCGTGGCTGGTCGCCGTGAACGTCGCCGCCGTCGCCGGGTTCCTCGAGATCAGCTCCTGGACGGCGCTCGGGCTGCTGTTCGGCATCCTGGACGTCGTGGTCGTGCTGGCGCTGTTCCGCGAGCGCCCATGGTTCACCTGGTCGCCCGACGCCGTGGTCGAGCGCCCGGAGGGCGACGAGGACTGACCGCGGCGGCGATCCGCGGCGCCAGGCCGCGACGCCAGGCCGCGACGTCGCCGCAACCAGGCGAGGCACCGCCGGACGCGCCAGCGGCGCGCAGCGGCCGGGGATCAGCCCTTGACGCCGCCCACCGCGAGGCCGCCGACCAGGTACCGCTGGAACACGAAGAACACCAGCGACACCGGCAGGGCGAACAGGATCGCGAACGCCGCGAACTCGGACCACGGCGTGTTGCGGGCGAACTGGCCGACCATGCTGTTGAGCGCGATCGACAGCGTCCAGTCACTCACCGTCCCGCCGACGAACATGTAGGCGGTCAGGTACTCGGTCCAGCCGCCCAGGAAGCCCAGGAAGCCGGTGACGGCGATGGCCGGCGTGGCGAGCGGCAGCACGACCTTGGTGAAGATCTGGTTCTGCGAGGCGCCGTCCACCGCGGCCGCCTCCTCGAGGTCCTTGGGAATCGTGTCGAGGTAGCCCTTGAGGTTCCAGATCGCGAACGGCAGCTGCGCCGAGATGACCGCCAGCGACACGCCGAGCAGCGACGCCCGGAGGTTGAACGAGAGGTCGAAGAAGTCGATCTTGAACTGGTTGAGGAACACGTACAGCGGGATGATCGTCGCGACCGCCGGCAGCATCAGCACGCCGAGGACGCCGATCATCAGCGCCTCGCGGCCGCGGAACTTGAGCCGCGAGAACGCGTACGCCGCCGTGATGCCCAGCATGACCGCGACGGCGGAGCTGCCCAGCGCGATCTTCGTGCTGTTGAGCGCGAGCTCAATGAAGCTGATCGGGTTGCTGGTGGGCTGGGCGATCACCTTCTGGTAGGCCGCGAACGTGGCCCCGGGTGGGATCAGGTTGAGTCCGTCGGGCCGGAACAACCCGCGCGGGTCGATGGAGATGCTGAAGATCCACACGACCGGGAACAGCACCGTCGCGGTGATGAACAGCAGGATCAGCTGGAGGACGATCTGGCGGCCGACCGGCAGCGGCCGCTCCTCCTCCCCTCTGGCCTTCGCCCGGGCACCGACCCGGTTCAGGATGGGCAGCCGGCGGACAGTGGAGACAGCGGACATCTCGAACTCCTCCCGTCAGTCGGCGTAGCTCTTCGTCGCCTGGGCGAGCCGGTTCGTCACCAGCGTCACGGCGAGGAGCAGGAAGAACAGGTAGACCGAGAAGGCGGCCGCGACCCCGAACAGCTGGCGCTCCTGCGCCAGCCGGTACGCCTGGGTCACGAGGATCTCCGTCCTCCCGAACGGCTCACCTCCAGTCATGAAGAAGGACAGCGAGAACAGGTTGAACGTGATCACGAAGCCGTAGATCGCGTACGGCAGCATCGCGGGCCGCAGGAACGGGATCGTGACGGTCCGGAACCGCTGCCACCAGTTGGCCCCGTCCATCTCCGCGGCCTCGTACAGGTCGCCCGGGATGCTCTGGAGCGCGCCGGTCGCGACGACCGAGTTGAGCGGCCAGCCCAGCCAGGTGTTGGCCGTGAGCATCGCGAAGTACGCCAGGGGCAGGGGGATGAACGGGATCGGGTCGTTGGACTGGCGCAGCCAGTTGAGGTGGAACGCCGGGTGGTCCGCCGGGATGCCGAACACCCCGCCGACCGCCTGGAGCAGGTAGTTCACCGCCCCGGCATCGGTATCGAACATGTTCCGCCAGACCGTGGCCACGATCAGCGACGGCAGGACGACCGGCAGGATGAACAGCGCGCGGTAGACGCCCCGGAACAGCAGCCCCTTGGTGTTGAGCACGACCGCGATCAGGACGCCCAGGATGACGTGGACCACGACGTTGCTGAACGCCCACCACAGGTTGAACAGCACCAGTCGCGGAAACTCGAAGTTCGGGATCTGCAGCTTCGACGAGGCGATCCGGGTGTAGTTGTCGAAGCCGATGAACTCCGGGGGGATCGGGTTGTTGACCCGGAAGTTCTTGAGCCCGAAGTCGTGGAACGACATCCACACCTGGTAGACCAGGGGGTAGAAGGTGATGATCAGCATCACCGCCAGCGCCGGCAGCAGGTAGAGGTAGGGCGACGCCAGGCGCCGCCACTGCCTGCCGCGGGTCGGCGCCGGGAGGGCCGAAGCGGTCGTGGCCATCCGTGGACTCTGCCTCCTCCTGCCTCACTCGAAGGTGCCGTGCCTGGTGGCCGGAGTATCGGCCCCGGATCGGGTTCCGTGCTGGTCGTTTCCGGAACGCGGACCGGGGACGATCCCGGGGGCGCCGCGGACGGCGCCCCCGGATCGCAGGTCGCGGGACGAAGGCTACTTGCCGTTCGCCTCGTTCATGAGCGCGCAGGCGTTGGTGACGGTGGCTGCGGCGTCCTCGCCCTTGTCGAGCACGAGGTTGATCGCGTCGCCGAAGGGGCCCCAGTAGTTGTTGAACTCGGCGCGCTGCGGGCGCGGAAGCCCGGCCGCGGCGGCGTCGGCGAAGCCCTGGACGATCGGGCTGTTGATGGTCACGCCGGGGGCCGCGGGGACGTGGCCGGCGTCGTTGGTCAGGGTCTGCTCGCTGGCGGTGCCGACCATCTGGAGGGCGAACGCGATGGCGAGCTCGGTGTTGGCGCTGTTGGGGTTGATGTACCAGCCGTCCGTGCCCGTGAACGGGTTGGCGGTGGCGCCGCTCGGACCGGCCGGGATCGGGGCGACGGCGGCCTTGTCGCCGAGCGCCTTGACGAAGTCGGCGGTCTGCCACGGGCCGTCGACGACCGCGTTCAGGGCGCCGGTCTGGAAGTCCTGCTTGAGGGCGTTGCCGTCCGTGTAGAACTTGGCGCCGGCGGCCTTGAGATCCTGGAAGTACTTGAACGCGTCGGCGAAGCCCGCCTGGTCGGCCACGCACTTGCCGTCGGGGTCCATGAGGGTGCCGCCGAACGAGCCGGTGAAGCCGAACATGTGGTACGCGTTCTGGTTGAGGCCCAGCTTGATCGAGCCGTCGGTGACCCCGGCCAGGAGCGCGTCGGTCGTGGCCGGCGGGGTGGCGACCGCGGTCTTGTCGTACCACAGCGCCACGGCCTTCAGGGACTCGGGGACCATGTAGAAGCGGGGGCCGGTGCCGAGGTCGACCTGCGAGCCGTCGACTGCCGTCTGGCTGAAGCCGTCGAGCTTGCCGGCGAGGGCGTCGGTGACGTCCAGCAGGACGCCGCCGTCAGCCTGGCTGTACAGGTTGTCGTTCGGCGCGATGAACATGTCGGGACCGCCGCCCGCGGCGACGTCCGTGTTCCACTTGTTGAAGATGTCGCTGAACGGCTGCTCGACGACGTTGACCTTGAGGTCCTTGTTGGCGACCAGGATGGCGCCGAGGGCCTTCTGGAAGGCGCCCGTCTCGCCGCCGCCCGACCCGTAGGAGTGCCAGACGGTGAGCTCGCCGACGAGCGGCTCGCCCGTGGGCTCCTCGGACGCCGGCGCGGACGGCTCGCCCGATTCCGGAGCCGTGGTCGGCTCGGCCGAGGCCGGGGCCGTCGGGGCCGTGGTGGCCGTGCCGCCGCCGCACGCGGCCGCGATGATCGCGACCGCGCCGATGAGCGACGCGAACCGAAGCTTGGTGTTCACGTGTGCTGATCTCCTCCAACGTGTTCCTGGACAGATGGTACGGCCGGCGAAGCCGGTCGCTGTGCGGCCGGTCCGGCCCCCTTCGGTCGCCCTGACGGCGTCCGACGTGCCACGACAGACATGGGTGGGCGTGGCATGCCGGGCGAACTCATCGTCCGCACGCCGCCCGTCTCGACGTCAGCTTGGGACCCGGACCACCTCCTGCCGCCTGCGCGGCGCGGGCCCGGTCGAGCCGCGGACCATGAGGCGCGTCTCGAGCCGGAGCTGCTCTGAACGTAGATCCCGTCGTTCGACGACGGACAGGAGAAGGCGCACCGCGCTCTCGCCCTTCTGGCGGATCGGCTGGTGCACGGTGGTCAGGGGCGGGTTCGTGTGCTGGGCGAGGTCGATGTCGTCGAACCCGACCACCGACAGGTCCTCCGGCACCCGGAGGCCGAGCTCACGTGCGGCGCGCAGGACGCCGATCGCCATCGCGTCCGACATCGCCAGCACCGCCGTCGGACGCAGGCCGTCCTCGTAGGCGCGGCGCATGGCCGCGATCCCGCCCTCGATGCTCGCCGGGCCCACGACCACCGCGTGGTCCGGCAGCTCCACGCCGTGGGCCGCCAGCGCGGACAGGTAGCCCTTGAGGCGCTTGCCCATCACGCCCTCGGGGTCCAGCTTGGCGCCCGGGACCGGCGGCTCCACGCCGACCACCAGGTAGTCGCGGTGGCCGAGCGCCAGGAGGTGCTCCGCGGCGGCGCGGGCGCCGCCCTCGTCGTCGACCACGACGCTTGGCTGGTCCGGCAGCGCGGTGCAGTCCACCATCGCCAGCGGCACGCCGGCGGCGCGGATCTGCTCGACCTCGGGGTGGTCCGCGGACAGGCCGATGACGACCACGCCGTCCACGGTCGCCCGGCCCATCGCGCTGGCCAGCGAGCCGTGCAGCGGCGAGATGAAGTGGAGCGCGTAGCCCTCCTGCTCGGCGGCCAGCGCGACCCCCTCCGAGAACGCGCCGAAGAACGGGTTCGAGAAGATGACCGACAGGGCCTGCGGCGTCAGCACCCCGATCGTGTGGGTGTGGCGCTGGGTGAGCATGCGCGCGACCGGGTGCGGGCGGTAGCCGAGCGAGTCCGCCACGTCCAGGATCCGGCTCGCCGTCTCCGGCGCCAGCCGATCCGGACTGTTGAACGCGAACGACACCGCGGTCTTCGACACGCCCGCTTCACGGGCAACGTCGGCGATGCGCGGCCGTCGCGGGGTCCGCTCCTCCACGGTCTCCTCGCTGCCGGGCTCGCGTGCGCTGGTTGGGGACTCGGGGCCGACAGGGCGTGGCGTCCGCAGATCACCACGCTTGCGAGCCGCCTTGCCACGGAGCGCCGGCGGTAGGGTCAAAACCGGTTTAGCAAACCGGTTTAGCGAGATTAGTAAACTGCTGCTCCGGTGTCAATACCCGACGCCGGACAGGTGTCGCGGGTACGCTCCGCCGGTGCGGCCGTGGGTCGCTGGCTGAGCCTCCGGATGACCGGATCGCGCAATGGCGCACCACGAGCGCCAGATCATGGCCCAGTGGTTCCCTCGTTCGCGATCTGGCTCAGCCGGCGCGCCGGTAGATGGACCGCCCATCGGGAGGCACCCTCGCTGCGCCACCCGCGCGCCACCGGCGTCGTACGCCCCGGCCGACGTGCGGTGGCATCCGCGAACCGGTGGCATCATCGTCCCGTGCTCGCCCGCCTGCGCGAGATGCCGCCCGGCATCCGCATCTTCCTCGGCTATGCCTTCCTCGTGCTGGGCCTCATCGGGGTCAGCCTGCGGTTCGTGGTGGACCAGGCGATCAGCGCCCCGGTCTCGCTGCCCGGCATCGTGGTCATGGTCCTGCTGGCCTACACGATCTTCACCACCACCCTCGTGCTCCAGCGCAAGGAGGCCGCACGCGGCCTGGCGCTGGGCCTGTCCACCCTCACCCTGCCGGCCGTGCCGCTGCTGCTGCTCGCGGCGCTGCCGCTGTACGCGTTGATCATGGCCGCGCTGGCCGGCCTGCTGTTCTTCGGGCTGACCCGGCCCGAGGTCCGCGGCTACCTGAACGAGCCGTAGCCCGGCGCCCGGCGGGTCGGCCGCGGGCGGCAGCCGACCGCGCGGGCAGCCGGCCGCGCGGGCCCCCCTCGGCGCGCATGTCCGCGCGGGACGCTACCCTTCGCGGAGCGCCCGAGGGCCGATCCGCCGAGGGCGCCGGCGGTCGCGGCCGACCGCCCCCGTCACGCACACGGAGCATCCCGACCTTGACCAGCTCGAACGATCGTCCGGCGTCGTCCGGCAAGCGGCCCGCATCCGGCGTCCCCGCACAGCGCACTGGCTCCCGCGGCCCGTCGGGCTCCGCGCGGTCCGGACGGCGCGACACCCAGCGCCGCCGCCACGACGAGCCGACCACGCTCCAGCGCCTGCGAGCCCCGCTGCTGTCGCTGGGCGTGATCGCGGTCATCGTGGGCGTGAGCGCGTTCGTGCTCACGTCGGCCGCGGCCCCCACCTACGCCTGCACGAGCATCGACACGGTCCAGGCGCCGGTCGAGGGCGAGATCGGCCAGGTGCAGCCGGACCAGGGCAACGCCCACCTCCAGGCCGGCGACAAGGTCACCTACCCCGTCTGCCCGCCCGCGTCCGGCAAGCACTTCAACCGCTCCGGCTTCGGCCCCCTGCAGCCCAAGGTCTACGGCCCGGACGACGCCAGCGCGCCCACCGGCTGGGTGCACAACCTGGAGCACGGCGGACTCGTCCTGCTCTACTCCTGCGACAAGGGCGCCTGCGACGACCCATCGATCCAGCAGCTCGGGACCTTCGCCCAGGGCTTCCCCGACAGCCCGGTGTGCGGCCTCCAGCCCGGCATCGTGGGCCCGGTCATCGCCCGCTTCGAGCAGATGCCGACGAGGTACGCCGCCCTGGTCTGGGACCGCGTGCTGTACCTCGACACGCTCGACAGCCAGCGGGTCTACGACTTCTACGCGGCCTACGGCGAGCGGGTGTCGGACGGCTCGTGGATCGCGCCGCCGGAGCCGCAGTGCGCGGCGCCCTCGCCATCGGCAGCCCCGTCGCCATCGGCGTCCCCGTCGCCGTCGGCGTCCCCGTCGGCCTCGGCGTCTCCGGACGCGTCGGCCAGCCCCAGCGCCGAGGCCAGCCCCAGCGCCGAGCCCAGCCCGTCGGCCGGCTGAGCCCAGCCCGATGCGCCTCTACGCGTACCGCGACCGGTTCGATGACCCGCGGTTCGGGGTCCTCGTCGAGGGGCGCCTGCTGACCGGCGCCCAGCTCGAGAAGCGCGGCCGGTTCGCCGAGGACACCCACTTCGGGATCGGCTTCCCCGGCGACGATCGCTGGTTCGCGAGCGTGGCCAAGGCCACCCGGCGCGCGCTCCGGGCGGGTGCACCGCTCATCGACCCCGAGGCGCGCCGGCCCATCGCGGCCATCGACCCGGACGTCGTCGGCAAGGTCGTGTGCGTGGGGCTCAACTACGCCGACCACGCGAAGGAGGGTGGCCGCGCCACGCCGGACCGGCCGATGCTGTTCGCGAAGTTCGGCAACACGGTGATCGGCGACGGCGACGCCATCGTCCGGCCCGAGGGCACCCGCGCCCTCGACCTCGAGGTGGAGCTGGGTGTGGTCATCGGCCGGCGAGCGCGCCGCGTGAGCGAGGCCGAGGCGCTGGACCATGTGGCCGGCTACGTGATCGTGAACGACGTGAGCGCCCGCGACTGGCAGGGCAACCCGCAGGCGCTGCGCGAGGGCGAGAAGGGCGACGGCCAGTGGCTGCGCGCCAAGGGCAGCGACACCTTCCTCCCGGTCGGCCCCGTGTTCGTGACCCGCGACGAGCTGGATCCCGCGGCCGGGCTGCAGATCCGCAGCTGGCGGATCCCCGGCAGCGGCCCGGGCGCCGGCGACCCGGTCCTGATGCAGGACGGGAATACGTCCGACATGCTCTTCCGCGTCCCGGCCCTGGTGAGCTACATCTCGCGGCACATCACGCTGGACCCCGGCGACCTGATCGCGACCGGCACCCCGGCGGGCGTCGGGGTGTTCCGCGACCCGCCGGTGTTCCTGGAGCCCGGCGACCGGGCGCGCTGCGAGATCGAGGGCATCGGCGTGGTGGAGAATCCGATCGTGGACTGGACGGACGACCCCCGCCGCGACGCCTGAGCGCAGGAGGCCGGAGGTCGGGGAAGCAGGAGGCGCACATGCTCGCCCTGGTCAAGACCCAGCCCGGGCCCGGGCTGGAGCTCCAGACCGTCCCCGACCCGCCGGTCGGCATCAACGACGTCCTGATCCGGGTGCGCAAGACCGGCATCTGCGGCACCGACCTGCACATCGAGTCGTGGGACCCCTGGGCGGCGAAGACGATCAAGCCCCCACTCGTCGTCGGCCACGAGTTCGTGGGCGAGGTCGTCGAGCTGGGGGCGAACGTGTCCGACTTCCATCCCGGCGACATCGTGTCCGGCGAGGGTCACGTCACCTGCGGCCGCTGCCGCCACTGCATGGCCGGCCGGCGCCACCTGTGCGCGAACACGGTCGGTCTGGGCGTGGGGCGCGACGGCGCGTTCGCCGAGTACGTCGCCCTGCCGATGACCAACGTGTGGCACCACTGGCCGGGCATCGACGAGGACGTGGCCGCGATCTTCGACCCGTTCGGCAACGCGGTCCACACGGCGCTCGCGTTCCCGGTGCTGGGCGAGGACGTCCTGATCACCGGCGCGGGGCCCATCGGCCTGATGGCCACCGCGGTCGTCCGGCATGCGGGGGCGCGGTTCGTCGTCGTCTCGGAGCCCAACCCCGTGCGCCGCGCGCTCGCGACCCGCATGGGCGCCACCGTGGCCGTGGACCCAGGCGAGCGGGACCTCGCGGACGTCCAGCGCGAGCTGGGCATGGTCGAGGGGTTCGACGTGGCGCTGGAGATGTCCGGGGCCCCGGCCGCCATCCGGGCGACGCTGGACAACATGGCCCACGGCGGCGCGATCGCCATCCTCGGCATCCCCACCCAGGACGTCAGCCTGGACGTCAACGAGATCGTGTTCAAGCTGCTGACGGTCCGGGGGATCTACGGTCGCGAGATGTACGAGACCTGGTACAAGATGACGGTGATGCTCCAGTCGGGGCTCGACATCACCCCGGCGATCACGCACCGCTTCCCGTTCCGCGAGCACGAGGCGGCGTTCGCCGCGGCGCGCTCCGGCGACGCCGGCAAGGTCATCCTGGACTGGAGTCCTCAGACCGATGGCTAGCAGGAGCGTCGCCATCCTCGCGCCGATGGCTCACGGGAGCGTCGCCTCGGCGCTCGGAGAGCGAGTCTCGACACTCCGTGGAGGTTGCCAACCCTCATGAACGCATCCCGCCCCAATCCGCTGGCGTTCATCGACGAGGAGCTGGCGGCGCTCCGCGAGCGGCACCTGTACCGGCCGCTGCGGGTCATGAGCTCGGCGCAGGGCCCGATCGTCTCGCTCGACGACCGGCGCGTGATCAGCCTGTCCTCCAACGACTACCTCGGCCTGTCGCACCACCCGCGGATGAAGAGGGCCGCGATCGAGGCGGTCGAGCGGTTCGGGGCGGGCTCCGGGGCCGTGCGCACGATCGCGGGCACGATGACGCTCCACGAGTCGCTCGAGGCGGAGCTGGCCGAGTTCAAGCACACCGAGGCCGTGCTCACGTTCCAGTCCGGGTTCACCGCCAACACCGGCGTCATCCCGGTGATCACCGGCGAGACCGACCTGATCGTGTCCGACGAGCTCAACCACGCCTCGATCATCGACGGCATGCGACTGTCCAAGGCGCCGCGCAAGGTGTTCGCCCACGCCGACGTCGACGCCCTGCGCGAGGTCCTCCGCGAGGCCCGCGAGACCGGGCGCGACGGCCAGGGCGCCCCGTACCGGCTGATCCTCGTGGTGACCGACGGCGTGTTCAGCATGGACGGCGACATCGCGCCCCTGCCGGGCATCGTGGACGCGGCCGAGGCATTCGGAGCCGCGGTCCTGGTCGACGACGCCCACGCGTCGGGGGTCCTGGGCAAGGACGGCCGCGGCTCGGTCAGCCACTTCGGGCTCGAGGGCCGGGTCGCGATCCAGGTCGGCACCCTGTCCAAGGCGGTCGGGGTGCTGGGCGGCTACGTGGCCGGCAGCCAGGCGCTGCGCGACATCCTCGTCCAGCGGGCGCGGCCGTTCCTGTTCTCCACCTCCCATCCGCCCGCCGTCGCCGCCGCCTGCCGCGAGGCGCTCCGGATCATGGTCGAGGAGCCGGAGCTCATCGAGCGACTGTGGGCGAACACCCGCCGGTTCAAGGCGGAGCTCGCGCGGCTCGGCTTCGACATCGGCCACTCCGAGACCCCGATCACGCCGGTGCTGTTGGGCGACTCCGAGACCACGATCCGGTTCTCCAACCGGCTGTTCGAGGAGGGAGTGTTCGGGACCTCGGTCGTGTTCCCGACGGTGGCGCTCGACCGGGCCCGGATCCGGACGATCGTGACCGCGGCCCACACGGACGAGATGCTCGACGAGGCGCTGGCGGCCTTCGACCGGGTGGGCCGCGAGCTGGGCGTCACCGCCGGGTGAGCCGCCGCCGGCCAGCGTCGCCCGAGCCCGCGGACACGCGCCCGCGGGCGGAGGTCGAGCACGAGGCGTTCCTCGCCGGGCTCGCCGCGGGCCTCGGCGACGCGCGCGACCTGCCCCTCGACTCGCACCTCCACACGGTCCGCTCGCCGGACGCCGATGCCCAGCTGGACGGCTATGCCGCGCTCGCGGTGGAGCGCGGGATCGCGGAGCTGGCGATCACCGACCACGTGGACTTCGACCCGGCGATGCCGGCCTACGGGTTCGCCTCGTTCGCCGACCGGGAGCGGGACGTCCGCGAGGCGGCCGCCCGGTGGGCGGACCGCGGCCTGGCGATCCGGTTCGGCGTCGAGGTGACCTACGAGCGCCGGTACGAGGACGACATCCGCGGCTGGCTGCGCCGCCATCCCCACGACTACGCGATCGGCAGCGTCCACGTCAGCGCCACATCGCCGTACAAGGCCGGCAACGTGGCGACGTTCGTGCACGGCCGGTCGCTGCCGGAGATCGTGGCGCCCTACTTCGACGAGATCGTCGGCGCGGCGCGGTCGGGCCTGTTCGACACCCTCGGGCACCTCGACTTCGTGAAGCGCTACCTCGTCCCGCACGTCATGCCCGCGGACCTCGCGGCGGCGCCGGAGCTGTACGAGCCGGTCCTCCGGGCGCTGGTCGAGAGCGGCACGGCGCTCGAGGTCAACGCGTCGGGCCTGCGCCAGCTGCCCCGGGAGACGTACCCCTCGGCCGCGATCGTCGCTCGCTACCGGCAGCTGGGCGGCCGGCACGTGACGATCGGCTCCGACGCCCACCGGACGGAGTGGTTCGCGTACGGCCTCGGGGAGGCGTATCGTCAGGCCACGGGCGCCGGTTTCGAGGCGCTCACGTTCCGCCGCGGCGGCGAGCGGGTCGCCGTGGCCGTGCCATCGGGCCGCCGAGGGTAGCCGCGGCAGCCCGGCCGAGGGGCCAGGAGGGGACAGCCATGGACCGGAACCGGGCACGGACGATGCAGCTGATCGCCGCGGGGGCGCTGGCGTTCCTGCTCGGCGCGTGTGGCGGCGCCACGACGGCCTCGCCGACGGCCGCACCCACCGCGCCGGCGGCGACCCCGGACGCGACGACGGGGCCGACCGGGGATGCGCCCACGGCGAGTCCCGCCGAGGCGACGCCGGCCGCCTCCGAGGGCCCGGACCCGATCGGCGCGCTGGCCGACCTGGACTCGTACAAGCTCGCGTTGACCATCGCGTCCGAGAACGTGGCCGGCGGCATCGCCGCCATGGGCGACATCTCGATCTCGGGCACGTTCGTGCGCCGGCCCGAGGCCGCGGCCGACCTGGTGCTCGCGATCGGCGAGTCGGGCCAGGCGCTCGAGATGCGGATCGTCGAGATCGGCGGCAAGACGTACGTGGACATGGGCGGCGGTCTCACCGAGGGCGGTGCCTCGCAGTCCAGCCTCGTGTCCTCGTTCTCACCCGACAAGCTCCTGGGCGGGTTCTCGACGTACACGCCGCGGATGCAGGTCGTGGGCGACGAGACGAAGAACGGTGTCGCCACCACCCATCTCACGGCCACGCCGGAGCTGATGGCGGAGGCCGCTTCGTCGCTGTCGTCGCTCGGGCTTGACGACGCGACCTGGTCCTGGGACGTGTGGATCGCGAAGGACGGCGGCTACGCGGTCAGCTACGTCATGGAGGGCAGGGGCACGGGCGATGCCTCGATGGCGATCTCGATGGACCTGACCGACGCCAACAGCCCATCGAACATCGTCGAGGCACCCTGATCGCGGCGTCGGCCGACCGGCGCACCATGACGATCGGATCGGGAGCCCACCCGAACCGATGGGTTCGCATCCCGCCCCGAGGAGGCGTATCGTCAGGTCGCGGGGCGCCGGATCCGAGGGCGCTCACGTTCCGTCGTGGCCGCGAGCGGGTCACCGTGGCCGTGCCGATACGACGGGCGACGTAGGTCCGCAGGCCTAACACGGGGGTCGGCTGATCGTTATGACCATGGACGACGAGGCGCTCGAACGTCTCGTGGACGCGGCTCGCAAGGGCGACCCGGAGGCCTTCGGGGCGCTGTTCGACCGCTACCACGCGCCGGTCTATCGCTACGTCGTCGCCCGCGTCAACCGCCCGAGCGACGCGGAGGACCTGGCGCAGCTCGTCTTCGTCAAGGCCCTGGAGGCGCTGCCGCGCTACGAGGCGCGGGGCGTCCCCTTCGGGGGCTGGCTGTTCAAGCTGGCCAGGAACGTGGTGATCGATCACATCCGGACCCGCCGGGAGCACGCACCGCTGGACCTGATCGTCGAGCGGTCAACGGACGCGAACGGCCCGGACGAGCTGGCGGTGCTCCGCCAGGAGATGGACAGCGTCGCGGCCGCGTTGCGCCGGCTGACACCCGAGCAGCGCGAGGCCATCGAGCTGCGGTTCTTCGCGGGACTGTCTGCGAGGGAGGCTGCCGAGGCCATGGGCCGGCAGGAAGGCACCATTCGGGGCCTCCAGTTCCGAGCCATCGCCGCACTCCGCCGGGAGCTGGGCATCGAGGTCGGCCCCGACGAGCTGCCCCGGGTCTCAGGGACGACCCGATGAACGAGGACGAGATGCAGGCACTGGAGCCGCTGGCGGGCGATGAGCTCGAGCGGCAGCTGGCACGGTACGCGCGCGTTCGGCTGGATCCCACGCCGGCGCAGTCGCGACGTGCCCGCGCGGCCGTGATGGAGCTCGCCTGGCGGAAGCGGCTCGACCGGGCCCCGGCGACATCCTCGCGTCGTGGCCGGCGCGGCCTGTTCGCCTCCTGGACCGCCCGGCGGCTGGGAGCCTCGATGGCCGCGGCGGTGCTCGCCGGGCTGCTCGTCGGGTCCGCGACGTTCGCGGCCTCGCGGGCCGGCGGCCCGCTCTACGACGCGCGTCTGACCTTCGAGGCAATGACGCTGCCCTCGGATCCGGAGGCCCGGCTCGAGGCTGAGCTCGCGCAGGCGCAGACACGGCTCGCGGAGCTCGTCGAGGCGGCCGGCCGTGGCGACCAGGGCGCCGTGCGGGCCGCGCTCGCGGGCTACGAGCGATCGCTGGACGACCTCTCGGCCACGACCGGTGGGCCCGCGAGCCGGGCGCTCGAGGCCGTGCAGTTCCATCGCACCGTGCTGCTCCATCTCGTGGACATCGCGCAGCCGCAGGCGCTGTCCGGCCTCGAGAACGCCCTCGCGCACAGCAGTGGCGTGATCGAGAAGCTCGGCGCGGCCGGCGGCGCCTCCGGGGCCGGCAGCGGGTCTGACCCGGGGTCCGGCAACAACGCGGGTGGCGGCAACGCCGGTGGCGGCAACGCGGGCGGCGGCGACAACGGCGGCAAGCCCGACCGGACGCCCGGCCC
>JBFMAT010000022.1:0-58871 GCA_040755495.1 Chloroflexota bacterium | reverse complement strand
ACGGCGAGCTTCGCGGCCAGGGCCGCGTCCTCGGCCGCCTGGCGGGCCGCCGCCTCCTCGAGGCGCTGGCGCTCGGTCTTCTTCGTGTCCTTGGCCTTCGCCTCGGCCGCCGCGGCGCTCTTGCCATTGAACCGGATGTCGGCGATCCGCAGCAGCGTGAGCTCCTGGCGGTGGCCCTTCTTCACCCGGCGGCGGGCCTTGGGACGGTACTTGAAGGCGATGACCTTCTCCCCCCGGTCGCGGCCGATGACCTCGGCCTCGACGGCCGCCTCGGCGACCACGGGCGTGCCGACGGCGGCCTCGGCCCCGTCGGCGACGAGGAGCACGCGCTCCAGCGTGATCGACTGGCCCGGCTCGACGTCGAGCAGCTCCACCTCGAGCTCGGTGCCGACCTCGACGCGGTACTGCTTCCCGCCGGTCTCGATGACTGCGTACATGGGTCCTCGGAAGAGCGATGGCGGCCGCGGGGCGACCGCAGCGTTGGACATGGTGGGACGCCCAGCAGGATCGCGGGCGCGAAGGGTGAGTGTAGGGCCCAAGCGCGAACCACGTCAAAAGGGTGGCCCCGACTGTCGTTGATTGCCACGGCCACCCGGTCGCCACCGCAACCGGCCCAAGCGGCCGCGGTCTACCTCCTGCCCCGCCTGCCGGCGGAGCTCGCCGCCTGGGCCGTGCCGGGCGAGCGGCCGGGCGTTCCGGGACGGCTCGCGCCGAGCACCAGCCGCTCCCGCACGAGCCGCACCACGGCCAGCGGCGTGCCGAGCCGGTCGCCGATCTCGCCGACGACCTCCTCCGGCCGCCCGATCCCCCGCTCGGCGTCATGGCGCAGGGTCATCCGCAGGGCGGGTGTCTCCGCCCCCGGCGTCGTCACGACATCGAGCCCGTCGAGGAACGGCCGCAGGTCGTAGGCGACGCTGGATTCGCCCTTGCGGCGACTCCTCGGGAGGGTGCCTGCCGCGAGCATCGACGCGGCGGCCGCTCGGAGCCTCGCCGCATCGGCGCCGGGCGCGAGCTCGGCGCGGTACACGGAGGCCACCACCTGGCCCGGCAGGGCCGGCTCGCCCAGCCACACGTCGAACAGGTCCACCAGCCGGTATGCGACCGGCAGGCGGCCATCGAGCGCCTCGCGCACCCGCCACACCGGGAGTCGCTCCACCAGCCACAGGTCCACCAGCTCCGCCTCGCCCGGGAGGCTCGCCGCGAGCGGCGCCGCGAGCGCGAACCGCGGCCGCGGCGAGGCCGCGTCGAGGCCCGCGAGCGGCAGGCCAGACGCCGCCAGCATCGCCTCCCACGCCGCCAGCTGCTCGCGTTGCCCGAGGTCGCCGACCGGCTCGCGCGCCAGCGTCAACCGCCAGCGCTGCACGGCTTCGCGGGTCGCGGGCGGGGGTGGCGCCGGGGCCCCAGGCGAGGGCTGGTCCCCGTTCGGGAGGGGGTCTGGGTGGCCGGTCACGCGTGCTAGTCTGCCCGGGATGGAGCCAGCCGTCCCGCTCGACACCGGTCCGGCGGCACGCCGCACGCGGCGGCTGGGGCCCCCGACGCCGCGGGTGGCCCTCGCGATCGCCGCCGCCATCGCCCTGGGCGTGGTCATCGTGCTCGCGGCCGGGGCGGTGAAGCCGTTCGTCCTCGGCGTCCTGCTCGTCTACCTCCTGTCGCCGGCCGTGGAGCGGCTGGCGGCGCTGGGCGTGCCCCGCGCGCTCGCCGTCCTGCTCGTGTTCGTGGCCGCGATCGTCGTGGTGGCCATCGCGGGGACGATCGCCCTCGCGCCGCTGATCCGTGAGGCGCGGCTGTTCGTCGAGGACCTCCCGGACATCGTCGCGACCGTGCGGGATTCGCTGACGGAGTCCTACCAGGAGCTGACCCTCTCGCCCGAGGTGCGCGAGTTGATCGACAACCTGATCAACAACGCGGGCACCAGCCTCGGCGGCATCGACCTCGGCTCGATCGTGTCGCCCCTCGTCAGCTCCATCGTCGGGTTCCTGGGCATGGTGACGGCCTACGCCATCCTCCCGGCCTGGCTGTTCTTCCTGCTCAAGGACCGGGCCCGGCTGGGAGCCCGGCTGGAGGCCTCGCTGCCGGCCGCCTGGCGCGACGACGTGCTGGCGTCGTTCGCGATCGCGAACCGGGTGTTCGGCAACTGGGTGCGCGGCCAGCTGGTGCTCGGCGCGGCCGTCGGGGTGCTGTCGTACGCCGGCCTGATGGCGCTCTCGACCTGGGTGGACCCGGTGTTCGGCCGCTACGCGGTCCTGCTGGCGATCATCGCCGGCCTGCTGGAGCTGGTCCCGTTCATCGGCCCGATCATCGCCGCGATCCCGGCGGTACTCATCGGCCTGACCGCCGGGTTCGGCGGGTTCGGCGCGGCGCTGCTCCTGTACCTCGGCATCCAGCAGCTGGAGAACAACATCCTGGTGCCGAAGATCCAGGGCGATGCCGTGGAGCTCCATCCATCCGCGGTGATGCTCGCGCTCGTCATCGGGGCGTCGATCGGCGGCATCCTCGGCGCGATCGTGTCGCTGCCGATCGCGGCGGCCTCGCGCGACCTGTTCCGGTACGCGTTCCATCGTGTCGACGACCCCCCGGCGACGGTGGAGGAGGCGCTGGCCCACGTCTCGTCCCGGCTCGCCGCGCGTTGGCGGTCCGGAGCCGAAGGGGCCACGGCCGCCGGGTCGGCCAAGGGGGGCGGCCCGCCCGCCGGCTCCGAAGCCCCCGCCGCGTCCGTCCCGCCGGGTTCCCGCGGCCCGGGTCCCGGCGCGACGGGCCCCGGCGACCCCGCCGCTGACGCACAATCCGCATCGTGAGCACGCCGGATCCCTACAAGGTCCTCCAGGTGGACCCCGAGGCCGAGGAGGAGGTCATCGAGGCCGCCTACCGCCGGCTGGCGCGCAAGTACCACCCGGACGTGGCGCCGGCACCGGACGCCCAGGAGCGGATGGTCCGGATCAACCAGGCCTGGGAGCAGCTCCGTGACCCGGTCCGGCGGGCGGCCGTGGACCGCGCGCGGGCGCGTGCCGCCTCGCAGGCCGCCAGGGTGACGGCCGCCGACGCCCAGGCGCGCACCGCCGGCACGGGACCGTACGGCGCGCGACCAGGGCCGGCTGGACCGTTCCAGCGCCGAACCGGGTCCACGCCTTCGGGCGGTCCGGGTTCGTCGGATCCACGCTGGCCGATGGCCGGCATGCGGGATCCGTCGGATGAGTCGCGGGCCGCCGAGGCGGGCTCCGCGACGTCGCGCTTCGCGCCCGGGGAGGCCGCGGCCGGCCCGCCGCCCGGGAACCCGTCGGGCAGCGTGCTCAACTTCGGTCGCTACAGCGGCTGGTCGCTGGGTGAGATCGCCAGGGTGGAGCTCGAGTACCTCGAGTGGCTGGACCGGATGCCGATCGGCCGCTTCTACCAGCCGGAGATCGACGCGATCCTGCGGAAGGCCGGTCGGCGTGTCAGTCCGCCGACCGGGAAGTCCCCCAGGAAGGGGCTGTTCCGGCGCGGCTGAGGGTCAGGCGACGGTCGCCGTCTCGGCGGCGTGCTCCGCCGCGGCCCGGGGCACGGCCCAGGCGAGCAGGTAGGGCGCAACCACGGTCGTGAGCACGACGGCCACCATCAGCGCGGCGAACAGCGCCTCGTCGATCGCACCGGTCACGAGCGCCAGATTGGCGACGACGATGCCGACCTCGCCGCGAGGCACCATGCCGAACCCGACGGCGACGGAGCCCCATCGACCCTGCGATCGTGCCCCGATCACGCCGCCGAGCGCCTTGGTGATCACGCCGATGATCGCCAGCAGCACGGCCAGCACCGCGACGGACGGATCGAGCAGCTTCGAGAGGTCGAGCTGCGCGCCCGTGACCGCGAAGAAGAACGGCGTGAAGATGGCGGACAGGGGCCGGATCTCGTGCTCCACCTCCTCGCGTGCCTCGGTCTCCGCGATGATCAGCCCGGCGACGAACGCGCCGATGATCGCGGCCAGGCCGATCGCGGCCGCCAGCAGCGCGACGAGGAGCATCAGCAGGAACGCCGGCAGCAGTGGCGTGTCCGCGAACTTCGGCCACGTGAACACGGCCGAAGGCAGCCCGCGGGCCCGGCGGGCCGCGAGGAACCCCAGCACCACGAGCCCCACGCCGGCCACGCCGACCAGCAGCGTGCTCGCGGACACGCTCCCCTCCGCGATGCCCGCGACGAGGCCGATCAGCACCAGCGCGAGGATGTCGTCCACCAGGGCCGCGCCGATGATGACGCGGGCGAACCCGCGATCCAGCACGCCCATGTCGCGCAGGACCTTGCTCGTGATGCCGATGCTGGTCGCGGCCAGCGCGAGGCCGACGAACAGCGACGCGACGACCGGCTCGCCGATCAGCATCGCGATGGCGAAGCCGGCCACGATGGGCAATGCCATCGCGACCATCGCGGTCAGGACGGCCGGCCGGCCCACCGCGAACAGGTCGTCCGTGCGGACCTCGAGCCCCACCGAGAACAGCAGGACCACGACGCCGATCTCCGCGAACACGAGCTCCGTGGCGCCGGGCGCCACGAGTCCCAGCGCGTACGGGCCGACCACGAACCCGCCCAGCAGCTCGCCGATGACGCCCGGCTGGCCCAGCCGCCGGAGCACCTCCTCGCCGAGCTTCGCGCCCACCAGGAGCACGAACAGGGAGGCGAGGATCCCCAGCACCTCCGCGTCCGCGCCGGCGGCGGGCGGGATGCCGCCGCTCGCGGCCCCCGGGACGATGCTCGCGAGCAGCGTCACCACTCGGCGCGGTGTTGCCGGATGTTCACGCTCTGCATCACCCCGAGGCCGATCGCGATGCTCACCAGCGACGCGCCGCCATGAGTGATGAACGGAAGCGGGATCCCGGTCACCGGCAGGATGCCGATGACCATCCCCACGTTGACGAAGACCTGGAACAGGATGAGCGAGGCGACGCCGGCACCGAACAGCGTCCCGAAGGGGTCCCGGGACCGCCAGGCGGACACGAGGATCCGCCAGATCAGCGCGGCAAACAGCAGGAACACGACGAGTGCCCCGATGAACCCGAGCTCCTGGGCGAGCACGGCGAACACGAAGTCGCTCTCCTGGACCGGCAGGAACTCGCCACGGCCCTGCGAGCCGTTCGTGAGGCCGGTGCCCAGCAGCCCGCCGGAGCCGACGGCAATCTGTGACTGGAGCACCTGCCAGTTCGAGCCCTGGGTGTCGGCCACCGGGTTGATGAACGACGCGATGCGCTCCTTCTGGTAGTCGCGCAGCACATAGGTCCAGGCGATGGGGATCGAGGCGATGGCCCCGGCGGCGCCGGTCAGGAGCCACTTGAGGCTGGCGCCCGACATGAACAGCATCCCGGCCAGGATCGCGAGCAGCACGAGCGACGTGCCGAGGTCCGGCTGCATCATCACCAGGATCCAGGGCGGGACCATGAGCAGCCCCGCGCCGAGGATCGGCCACAGGGAGTCGAGGCGGCTCTCACGATCGCCGAGGTACGCCGCCAGGACCGCGATCATCAGGATCTTTGCCAGCTCCGAGAACTGGAACGTGAACGGCCCGATCAGCACCCAGCGCGCCGATCCGCCCACGCCGTCACCGATCGCCAGCGTCAGCAGCAGGAGGGCGACGTTGGCGGCGTACAGCGGCCACCGGAACGTCTTGAGCCACCGGTAGTCGAACGCCGTCACCGTGATGAACACGACCATCGCCAGGCCGGACCACATCAGCGCCCGCGAGAACACCGTGCCGTTCTCGAGCACGGACTGACCCGCCTCGACGCTGTTGGTGTAGGCCATCACGAGCCCGATCGCGCCGAGGAGCGCGGCGTACGTCGTGAGCTGCAGGTCGTAGGCGCGCCACACCGCCCCGACGGACCTGGCGGTCATGTCGGCGAAGCGGCTGGGCTCGGCCCGCATCACGCGCATTCGATGGCTCGCTAGTTGCTCTGGTAGAAGTTGCCGCGCTTGAGGAGATCGCGGTTCAGGTAGTCCTTCTTGATGTGGAAGTGGAGCTGCAGGAAGGCCTTCGCGATCTCGGTCGCGGCGTTGCCCTTGGTCCGTGAGTCGTAGGCGAAGGCGAGGAACACGAGCTCCGAGTCGGTCTTGGCGAAGTTGGCCTTGTACGGGTCCTTGCCCACGAAGCCGACGAACCAGGAGTGGAACGGCAGCCGGCCCTTCTTGTCGCGCGTGCCGAACTCGGCCGTGCCGGACTTGCCAGCGACCTTCACGGGCATGTCCACGAGGTTGTAGGTGTGACGGAGGGTGACCGTCGAGCGGCCCGCGAGCCGCATGGCACGCAGCGTCGCCTGGGAGACCTTCATCTTGCGGATCAGGTCGGGCTCGAAGGGCTGGATCACGGTCCCGTCCGGCCCGATGATCTCCTTCACGAGCTGCGGCCGGTACACCTTGCCGCCGTTGGCGAGGGCCGCGTACGCGTTGATCAGCTGGATCGGCGTGACGACGTCGTATCCCTGCCCGATGCCGGCCTGGTAGACCTCGCCCGGAAACATCGGCTGGCCGAGGGCGTTCATCTTCCACTGGTTGGACGGGACGATCCCGGCAGCCTCGCCGGGCAGGTCGATCCCGGTCGGCTGGCCGAAGCCGTACTGGCGCGCCCAGTACGCGAGCCGGTCGGCGCCGAGCATGCCGGCGACCTGGAAGAAGTACGTGTCCGACGAGTGTCCGAACCCGCAATTGAGGTCGCACAGGCCGAACCCGCGCCGGTTCCAGTCGTAGAACTTCGTCGAACCGATCGTGAGGTAGCCGCGCGTCCGCAGCCTCGTGCTGGGCGTGATCTTCTTGTCCTGCAGGCCGCCGGTCCCGGCGACCAGCTTGTACGTCGACCCCGGCGGATAGTGGGCCTGGACCGCGTGGTTGGTCAGGGGCTTGTCCTTGTTGTTGAGCAGCGCCTGGAAGTCCTTGGTCGAGATGCCCTTCGCGAACAGGTTGTTGTCATAGGTCGGCAGGCTGACCAGGGCCAGGATCTCGCCGGTCTGCGGGTTCATCGCGATGAACACGCCGCGCTTGAGGCCGGCGGCCTTCATGCCCCACTTCAGGGCGGCCGTGGCCTCGCGCTGCACGGTCCTGTCGATCGTCAGGGTCAGCGACGCACCGGGCACGGCCTGTTGCAGCACCTGGAGCACCTGGACGTCCTTGCCCGTCGCGTCCCGCTCGACGAGCTGCCGGCCGTAGGTGCCGCGGAGCGACGACTCGAAGGTGGCCTCGACGCCCGCCTTGCCGATCATGTCGTCGGCCAGGTACCCGCTCGGCTTGAGCCGCTCCAGCGTTCCGCCGTCGATCGCGCCGGTATACCCGAGGATGTGCGCGAACAGCGGTCCGTCGGGGTACTCGCGGCGCGTCTCGACCGCGACCGTGACGCCGGGGAGCTCATCGGCGGACTCCGACACGAGCCGGGCGGTGGCCTCGGGGACGTCCTGGGCGACCCGGACCGGATCGAACCGCGAACCGGGCGCGCTGTCGATGGTGGTCAGGATGTCCGACGCGTCGAGGCCCAGGAGACCGCCCAGCCGGCGTGCAACGTCCTCGCGCTCGCCGAACGGGAGATCGGCTGGTGTGATCTTGACGGCGAACGAGGCGACGTTCGCCACGAGCAGACGGCCCTTGCTGTCGTAGATCAGGCCGCGTGGTGCTGTGATCGCCTGCTCGACGGTCCGGTTGGCCTCCGCCTGCGCCGCATATGCCTCGCCGTTGCCGAGCTGGAGGTAGGCGAGCCGGGTCGTCAGCAGGCTGAACGCCATGATCGTGATGATCCCGAACGTCAGGAACCGCAGGGGACGCCGGTCACGCTGTGGCTTCGGCCCGAGGAACGAGTCGATCACCAGTCCACCCGTTCCGTCTCGCGCCGCCGAACGACGACCGCGACCGCGAGCGGGCCCGCGATCGCCGCGAGCACGCTGTCATACACGGCAGAGGGGACCACCGCGTCCAGCGGGGGGCCGGTCAGCGGTGCGGTCGTGAGCGCGGTGGTTGCGGCGAGCAGAAGCATCGAATAGAGGGGGCTCGCGATGATGATGGCGATGATCGGGGCGACGATCCTCACCCGGCTGAGGAGGCCGCCGATGATGGAGGCGATGCCGATCGCGATCAGCAGCGAGAACGCCGATGAGCCGAGCGGACGCTGGCCGAGGATGTCAAGGGCGAGGCCACCGACGAAGGCCCAGGCGAGTCCGGCCTCGAGACCGCCGGCGATGGCCCAGATGACGCCGAAGACGAGGACCGGGTGCGGAGTAGCCTCGCCGATCTTCAGGTATGGAACGACAGTGAACTCTGCAAGCGCAGCCACCACGGCGAGCGCCGCGGCGATGGTCAGGTGCATGGGGCGTTCGATCCTCGGCTGTGGAGCCGACGGTCGGGCGCAGGCGGGTGGCGACCGCGACGACGGGGTAACAGCAACCTCGGGCGAAGTATCCCATGGGTGTCGCGAACGGGCAATCTTCCATGCGGGCGGCCGGGCCACCTTGTTTCACGTGAAACACAGGCGTGTCGCTCGACGCGTGCGGGTGCAGTACCCACCCGGGCGTCGGCAAGGCGGGATCCCGCTGCGTGCGCAACCACGCCGCGCAGAGCGTTCAAGCGAGATAAGACTGGGGTGATCGGGACGCGCGAAGATGCGACTCCACCGGGCCCGATCCGGCCGGGAAGGGGGCCTCGATGCTAGACTTTTCCTGTATGAGCACGATTGGGACGGGAGGCTGAGTGGGCCAGACGATCGCCTGCACGAACCAGAAAGGCGGCGTCGGGAAGACCACGACGGTGGTCAATCTCGCAACCTACCTGGCCCTCCTCGGTGACCGCGTCCTCGTCATCGACCTCGATCCCCAGGGCAACGCGACCAGCGGGTTCGGCATCGATCGCACCACCGTGGACGGGTCCGTCTACGACGCCCTGGTGGACGGCCTCCCGCTGTCCGGGCTCCACGTGGCCACCCCGGTCGAAGGCGTTCGGCTGGTGCCCTCCTCGATCGCGCTCGCCGGTGCCGAGATCGAGCTGGCGGCCGTCGAGGGTCGCGAGCGCCGCCTCGGACGCGTCGTCCGCGAGGAGCGCGACGCGTGGGACTGGGTGCTCGTGGACTGCCCGCCGTCGCTCGGCCTGCTCACCGTCAACGCCCTCACGGGCGCCGACTCGGTGCTGATCCCGATCCAATGCGAGTACTACGCGCTCGAGGGCCTGACCCAGCTGATCGCGACGATCAACCTCGTCCGCGACCACCTGAACCCGGCGCTGGCCATCTCGGGCGTCGTGCTCACGATGTACGACGGCCGCACGAATCTCTCGGCCGAGGTCGCCGGCGAGGTCCGCCGACACTTGCACGACGCCGTGTTCCGGACCATCGTGCCCCGCAGCGTCCGCCTGTCGGAAGCGCCCAGCCACGGGCTCCCCATCGCCCTCTACCGGCCGGACTCCAAGGGCGCCGAGGCGTATGCCGCGCTCGCCGACGAGCTGCGCGCCCGCCGGCACGCGACGATCGGATCGGATGACCCGGCCCCGGCCGCCCCGGCCGACGCCCCGCGCAACGCGGCGGCCGTCGCCCGCGCCGATTCGAGCCCGATGCTGGCCGGGACGCCCGCATGACGCTGAGGTCCGATCGTCCCACGTCCGCGCTGGGCCGCGGGCTCGCCGCGCTGATCCCGCAGCGCGCGGCCGCGCCGTCCATGATCGTGGAGGTCCCGCTCGCCCGCGTCACCCCGAACCCGTTCCAGCCCCGGCACCGCATGGACGAAGCGGCGCTCGAAGAGCTCGCCGCGAGCATCCGCGAGCACGGGGTGCTCCAGCCCGTGCTGGTGACGGAGACGCTGGAGGGATACCAGCTGATCGCCGGCGAGCGCCGCGTGCGGGCCGCCCGCCTCGCGGGCCTCGAGCGGATCCCCGCCGTCGTCCGCCAGCTCGCCGACCAGGACCAGCTCGAGGTCGCGCTCGTCGAGAACGTCCAACGATCGGATCTCGACCCCATCGACGAGGCGCTCGCGTACCGCCAGCTGATCTCGGAGTTCGGGCTCACGCAGGAACGTGTCGCCGAGCGCGTGGGGAAGGCCCGCGCCACCGTCGCCAACACGCTCCGCCTGCTCGACCTGCACCCCGACGTGCAGGCGGCGATCGCCGACGGCCGGCTGACCGAAGGTCACGGGCGCGCGCTCGGCGGGCTCGAGCCGAGTGGCCAGGCGCACGTCCTCGCCACCGTGCTCGGCCAGGAGCTGTCGGTCCGCCAGACCGAGGAGCTGGTGCGACGCCTCCGCGAGCCACGCGAGCCGAGGGCGCCGTCGCCCCGGCCGCGCCTGGACCCGGACCTCGAGCGCGTCGAGGAGGACCTCCGGCAGCGGCTGGGCACCAAGGTGAGCCTCACCCGGTCCCGCAAGGGCGGTCGGATCGTGATCGAGTACTACAGCGACGAGGAGCTGGCCAGGCTCTACGAGCGCTTGATCGGAGGAACTGCGTGACGGACGTCGGCGATCGGCAGCGGACCGCGGAGAGCAACGGCCGCGCCCCCGGCGGACGGAAGACGAAGGCCGCGGCGGGCAGCGACTACACGGCCGCCAGCATCCAGGTCCTCGAGGGCCTGGAGGCCGTCCGGCGCCGGCCCGGCATGTACATCGGCTCGACGGATGGGCGCGGCCTGCACCACTTGGTGTGGGAGGTGGTGGACAACTCGATCGACGAGGCGATGGCCGGCTTCGCGACGACCGTCAGGGTCACGATCCGCCAGGACGGCACCGTGACCGTCGAGGACGACGGGCGCGGCGTGCCCGTCGGGCGCCACGCGACCGGCAAGGACGCGCTCGAGGTCGTGCACACGGTCCTCCACGCCGGCGGCAAGTTCGGCGGCGGCGGCTACAAGGTGTCCGGCGGCCTGCACGGCGTCGGCGTCTCGGTGGTCAACGCACTCTCCTCGTGGCTGCGCGTCGAGACGGCGCGCGATGGCGGCATCTGGGCGCAGGAATATGAGCGTGGCAAGCCGCGGGGCCCGGTGCAGAAGATCGGGCCGCAGGGCGCGCGCAAGGGCACGCGGACCACGTTCCAGGCCGACGACGAGATGTTCGAGACCACGGACTACTCGTTCGACGCGATCTCGCAGCGCCTGCGCGAGTCGGCCTACCTCACCAAGGGCGTCTGGATCACCCTGATCGACGAGCGCAACGACCGGGAGCGCTCCTTCTACTTCGAGGGGGGCCTGGTCTCGTTCGTCCGGCACCTCAATCGCAACAAGGAGGCGCTCCACACCCGCCCGATCTACTGCGAGCGTCGCGACGGCACGACCACCATCGAGGTCGCCCTCCAGTACAACGACACCTACGCCGAGAACGTCCTCGCCTTCGCCAACAACATCAACACCGTCGACGGCGGCACCCACATCACGGGCTTCCGCCGGGCGCTCACGCGATCGCTCAACGACTGGGCGAAGCGCGCGGGCGTGCTCAAGGACGCGGATGGCAACCTGTCCGGCGATGACGTCCGCGAGGGCCTCACCGCGGTCGTCAGCGTCAAGCTGACCGAGCCCCAATTCGAGGGCCAGACCAAGGCGAAGCTCGGCAACGCCGAGGTGGCGGGGCAGGTCGAGGGCGCGGTCGCGGACGCGATCAGCCAGCACCTCGAGGAGAACCCGGCCGACGGCCGGCGGATCATCGAGAAGTGCCTCACGGCCGCGCGGGCCCGCGAGGCCGCGCGCAAGGCCCGCGACCTCGTCATCCGGAAGGGCGCGCTGGACGGCCTCTCGCTGCCCGGCAAGCTCGCGGACTGCCAGGAGCGCGACCCGGCCAAGAGCGAGCTGTACATCGTCGAGGGCGACTCGGCCGGGGGCTCCGCGAAGCAGGGCCGCGACCGCCGGTTCCAGGCGATCCTGCCGCTGCGCGGCAAGCTGCTCAACGTCGAGAAGGCGCGCCTGGACAAGATCCTCAGCTCCGAGAACGTGCGGCCGCTGATCATCGCCCTCGGGGCCGGCATCGGGGACAGCTTCGACATCTCGAAGCTGCGCTACCACCGGATCATCATCATGACCGACGCGGACGTGGACGGCGCCCACATCCGGACGCTGCTGCTGACGTTCTTCTACCGGCACATGCCGGAGGTGATCGATTCCGGCTTCCTGTACATCGCGCAGCCGCCGCTGTACCGGATCTCGACCGGCAAGGTGACGAAGTACGCCCAGTCCGACAAGGACCTCGATCGCGTCGTCAAGGAGTTCACGACCAGGAACGTGAGCGTCCAGCGCTTCAAGGGCCTCGGCGAGATGAACGCCGACCAGCTCTGGGAGACGACGATGGACCCGGCGACGCGGACGCTGCTCAACGTCGAGGTCGAGGAGAGCGCCGAGGCGGACCGGATCTTCACGATGCTCATGGGCGAGCGCGTGGAGCCGCGCAAGGACTTCATCAAGACCGAGGCCCGCAAGGTGAAGAACCTTGACTTCTGACGCCACGGTCGCCCTCGCCGACATCCGGGTCGGGGGTCGCCGGATCGTCCTGACGCCGCACAACTGCTTCGCCTGCGGCTCGCTCAACGTGCATGGGCTGCACCTCGACCTCCACGCGGGCGGGGATCGGTGCTGGACGGAGCTGACGCTCGGTGAACGCTTCGAGGGCTGGGAGGGCATCGCCCACGGCGGGATCGTGTGCACGATCCTGGACGAGGTGATGGCGTGGGCCCTGGTGGACCACGACGTGTGGGGCGTCACCGCGCGCATGAACGTCGAGTTCCGCCGGCCGGTCAGGATCGGCCGCCCGATCCGAGCCGAGGGCCGGGTCCTCGAGGTCCGCCGCCGCCTGGTGACGGCGGAGGGCGTGGTCCTCGACGGCGCTGACGGCACGCTGCTGGCCCGCGCGGAGGGCACCTTCGTGGGGGCGCCGGAGGCCCGCAAGGAGGAGCTCAAGGCGCGCTACCGGTTCCGCCTGGAGCCCGATGCGCCCGCCCAGCCGCCCGCGCCGTCCTCGGATGGCGCCGGGATCGGCGAGACGCCCGATACCGTGGATCACCATCGATGACCCCTCCGAGCGCCACCACCGAGCGCGGCCGGGCGATCGTCGCGGCCCGCCGCGCCGACGCCCTCGCCCTGGGACGGCGCGCCGGCGACCTCGTCCAGGATCCCGGGGCCGTGGCGGCCGAGCTGCGGGCCGGCCTCGGGCACCTCGCGGACGAGGAGTACCTCGAGGGCCAGCGCCGGGTGGCGCCGGGCATCTCCCCGATCCTCGGCGTCCGCCAGCCGCTGCTCACCGCCGTCACGTCGGGCCTCCGCGCCGCCACCCGACGGGACGCCACGGCCACCCTGCTCGAGGTCGCGGACCGCCTGCTGCGCGAGGACCTCCTGGAGCTCCACTGGCTCGCCTTCCCGCTCCTGGAGCGCGCGATCACCCGGGACCCGGAACGCGCCTGGCAGCTCGTTCGGGCGGAGGCCCGCGGCGCCCGCGACTGGATCACCGTGGACTCGCTGGCCCACGTGGCCGGACGGGGCATTCTCGCCGAGCCCTACCGCTGGGCGGAGCTCGAGCAGCTCGTGTACTCGCCCTGGCGCTGGGAGCGGCGGCTGGTTGGCTCGACGATCGCGACGATCCCGTACGTGGACCGGACGGCGGGTCGCCGTCCGGAGGTGGCGGCCCGCGGCCTCGCGATCGTCGGCGACCTCATCGGCGACGCCGAGCCGGACGTCCAGAAGGCCCTCGCCTGGGCGCTCCGCTCGCTCACGATCGTGGACGCCGCGGCGACCACGGCGTTCCTGCGCGCGGAGGCGGCGGCGGCCGTCCGCGACGGCGACGGCCACCGGGCATGGGTCGTCCGCGACGCCCTCGAGAAGCTGCCATCCGAAGCCGCCGACGCGATCCGGGTGACCGTCGCTGGTGTCCGGAAGCGTCCCGGCGCCCCGTCCACGTCCCGTGCCGCGGAGACCGCCGCGGCCTTCACCGGCCTGGGCGTCCAGGTGCCGCCCGCCGAGCGGCCCATCCTGCCGCGGCCCTGACCCGACACCCCCGACTGACCGGAGGAGAGCCACCACGTGACCGACGACCTGGGCAACGTCCGAGCGATCCGCATCGAGGAGGAGATGCAGACCTCCTACCTCGACTACGCGATGAGCGTGATCGTCGCTCGGGCGCTGCCGGACGTCCGCGACGGCCTCAAGCCGGTCCACCGGCGGATCCTGTACACGATGGGGGAGATGGGGCTGTCCGCCACCAGCTCCTACCGGAAGTGCGCCGCGATCGTCGGCGAGGTGATGGGCAAGTACCACCCGCACGGCGACGTCGCGCTGTACGACGCCCTGGTTCGCCTGGCCCAGGACTTCTCGATGCGCTATCCGCTCGTGGACGGGCAGGGCAACTTCGGCTCCGTGGACGGCGACGGCGCGGCGGCGATGCGCTACACCGAGGCGCGCCTGACGGCCATCTCGGCGGAGATGCTGGCCGACATCGACAAGGAGACCGTCGACTTCGTCGACAACTACGACGGCACCCAGAAGGAGCCGTCCGTCCTGCCGGCGAAGCTGCCCAACCTGCTGATCAACGGGTCCTCGGGCATCGCCGTCGGCATGGCGACCAACATCCCGCCCCACCATCTGGGCGAGATCGCCGACGCGACGGTCGCCCTGATCGACGACCCGACGGTCACCAACGACGACCTGTGCCGCATCGTCCGGGGCCCGGACTTCCCGACCGGTGGCTCGATCTACCGGTTCGAGACCCGGCGCAACTCGTTCACGGGCGAGCACGAGACCATCGACGCGATCCGGGAGATGTACGCGCACGGCCACGGCCGGGTCGTGATGCGCGCCCAGGTCGCGTTCGAGGAGACGCGCAACGACCGGACGGCGATCATCGTCACCGAGCTGCCGTACCAGGTGAACAAGGCCGCGCTGCTCGAGAAGATCGCGGACCTCGTCAAGGACAAGAAGCTCGAGGGCATCTCGGACCTGCGCGACGAGTCGGACCGCGACGGGATGCGGATCTACATCGAGATCAAGCGGGACGCGAACCCGCACAAGGTGCTCAACAACCTGTTCAAGCACACGGCGCTGCAGACGGCATTCAACCTCAACATGCTCGCGCTCGTGGACGGGCAGCCGCAGACGCTGTCGCTCAAGAGCGTCCTCAGCCACTACATCGAGCACCGGCGCGACATCGTCCGGCGGCGGACCGAGTACGACCTCGAGAAGGCCCGGGCCCGGGCCCACATCCTCGAGGGCCTCAAGATCGCCCTCGACAACCTCGACGCGGTGATCAAGACCATCCGCGAGTCGGCCGACGTCGAGGCGGCACGCACCAACCTCATGGCCCGGTTCGGGCTGTCCGAGGCCCAGGCCCAGGCCATCCTGGACATGCGGCTCGCCCGGCTGGCCGCCCTCGAGCGCCAGAAGATCGAGGACGAGTACCTCGCGGTCATCCAGCTGATCGCGGAGCTCGAGGACATCCTGGCCAACCCGGCCCGCGTGCTCTCGATCATCAAGGACGAGCTGGCGGAGCTGAAGCGCAAGTACGCCGGCGAGCGCCGCACCCGCGTGGTCGACGACTCGAGCCGCGAGATGACCGACGAGGACCTGATCGCCGACGAGGACGTCGTGGTCACGATCAGCCGCCGGGGCTACATCAAGCGCCAGCCCGTCGCGACCTACCGCCGGCAGCACCGCGGCGGCAAGGGGATCATCGGCCACGTCACGCGCGAGGAGGACGCGGTCGAGCACCTCCTGGTCGCCAACACGCACGACTGGGCGCTGTTCTTCACCAACCGGGGCCGGGTGTTCTCGGCCAAGGTCCACGCGGTCCCCGACGCCTCGCGCCAGGCCAAGGGCATGGCGATCATCAACCTGCCGGGTGTCCAGGTCGACTCCGGCGAGGTGCCGATGGCCACGATCTGCCTGCCCAACTTCGAACCGGGGCACTTCCTCGTGCTGGCCACCCGCAAGGGGATCATCAAGAAGACGCCGCTGGAGCAGTTCGAGCGCGTCCGGTCCACGGGGATCATCGCGATCACGCTGGACCCGGACGACGAGCTGGCCTGGGTGGACGTCTCGAGCGGGCACGAGGACGTGATCCTGGCCACGGCCATGGGCAAGATCGCCCGGTTCAACGAGGCGGACGTGCGGGCCATGGGCCGGCCGGCCGGCGGCGTGATCGGCATCCGGCTGGCCAACAAGGCCGACCAGGTGGTGGGCATGAGCGTCGTGGACCCGGGCGCCGACCTGCTCGTGCTCACCGAGACCGGTTACGGCAAGCGCGTCCGCCTGAGCGAGTTCCGAACGATGCGGCGCGGGCCGCAGGGCGTCCGGCTGATCGCCCTCGAGGGCCGCAAGACCGGCCTCGTGGCCGCGGTCCAGCAGGTCACCGACGAGGACGAGGAGCTGGTCCTCATCTCCTCCGGCGGCCAGGTCATCCGGACCGAGACCCAGACCATCAACCGGTACTCCTCCCAGGCCCGCGGCGTGATCGTCATGCGCCTGGCCGAGGGCGACAGCGTGGCGGCCATCGCGGCCTTCAGGCCGGGGCTGGCGGACCGCGGGGCCATGGGCGACAATGACGCCCCCGACCAGCCCGGCGGCGGGCCGGACGCACCGGGACAGGGACGCTCGTCGTGACCGCCTTCGGCGAACGAGAGGCTGCCGTGTACGCGGACCAGTTCGAGATCTACCACGGCAACGCGAACCCCGAGCTGGCGCGCAAGATCGCGCACTGGCTGGGGGGCGAGCCGGGTCAGGCCGAGGTCTTCCAGTTCGCCAACGAGAACATCTTCGTCCGGATCCTGGACAACGTCCGCGAGAAGGACGTGTTCGTGGTGCAGCCCACCTGCCGCCCGGTCAACCAGTCGATCATGGAGCTGCTGATCATGATCGACGCCTTCAAGCGGGCGTCCGCCGGCCGGATCACCGCCGTCGTGCCGTACTACGCGTACGGCCGGTCGGACAAGAAGGACCAGCCCCGGGTGCCGATCACCGCCCGCCTGGTCGCCGACATGATCTCGGTCGCCGGCGCGGACCGGATGCTCACCATGGACCTCCACCAGGGCCAGATCCAGGGGTTCTTCAACATCCCGGTGGACGAGCTCACGGCGGTCCACATCCTGTCGCGCTACTTCCTGGACAAGCATCTCGACGAGTGCGTGGTGGTCACGGACCTCGGCTTCGCCAAGCGGGCGCGGGCGTTCGCGGAGCTCCTGGACGCGCCGCTGGCGATCGTCGAGAAGCGCCGCCACGGGAACCTGGACCGCGCCGAGGTCATCAACGTCATCGGCGACGTGAGCGGGCGGAAGGCGATCATCGTGGACGACGAGATCGACACCGCCGGGACGCTGATCGAGATCACCCGCGCGCTGGAGCGCGAGGGCGTGGACGAGATCTACGCCTGCGCCACCCACGGCGTGCTGTCCGATCCGGCCGCCGAGCGGATCGCGAACTCCACGCTGCGGGAGGTGATCATCACCGACTCCGTGCCACTGCCCGCAGCCAAGCACGCCCCCCAGATCAAGGTGCTGTCCGTCGCGCCGCTGATCGGCGAGGCCATCAAGCGGATCCACCGCGGCGAATCCGTCGGGGCACTGTTCTCGTCGGAGGTCTCGTTCACCCAGGAGATGCTCCTGTGGGAGGACGGCCTCGCCGGGAGCGACGGGGCGGGGAGCGACAGGACCGGCGGCACCGGGGAGGGCCGCGACCCCGCATCCGACGACGACGTACCATCAGCCATGCCCGCACCCGCCGGCGCCTGACCGGCCGACATCCACCGGAGACCCATGAGCCTGCAGCTGCACCGCCCGGACGGCAAGGGCGGCCTCGAGGTCCGGCCCGTCACGGACCAGAACTGGCGGAACAACCTGCGCTCACCGCGCTGGGGCGCCGCGCTCCGCGGCGGCAGGCTGCCCGCGCTGGACAACCCCGAGGTCCACCCCACCTCGACCGCTCGCTCCGTGGCGCTGTGGGTGGTGCTGGCCGCGATCACGTTCGCCGTGATCGTCGTGGGCTACGTGGGGGTCGACCCGTTGTTCGGGCCGATCTGGCACTAGGCCGGGAACCGGACGGGCGACCCGGACGTCGGGGGACCGCGATGCGACGAATCCTCATCTGCACCGGCATCCTGGGCGGTGGGACCGCGTTGACGTTCACGGCCGCGGCCCTCGCCGCGACGCTCCTCCCCGGCGGCACCGTCGTCCCCGGCAACCAGGTGATGTGGGAGCGCGGGTTCGGGAAGCCGGGCATCGCGGTGCCCGTGCCGGCGCCCGTCGGACCCATCGACGACATCCAGATCCAGGTCGACCGGGTCGAGGTCGATGCGGGAGACGCGAACGGCGGCTGAAGCGATGCGATCGGGGCTGGTCGTCACCGGCGTCCTGGGGCTCGGAACCGGGCTCGTATTCGCCGCCGCCGCCCTCGCCGCGACCCTGTTCCCCAACGGCGCGATGGTTGCCGGCGGCTCGTCCTGGGTCCGCGACTCGATGCTGGTCCAGCCCGCCCCGGTGCTGGTCGACGACGCGCCGGTGAGGATCGACGACGACGCCTGGAGCGGTGGCATCGCGCTGCCGGAGCAGGGGCCGGCGCTGCCGGGCCCGGGCACCATCGTCCGGCGCTGACGATCGCCGGCCGGCCGTCGCGCGGGCCTCCGCACGGGCCGGGCATTCGGGCCTCGCGCCCTATACTCAGCCGGCCATGCGCTTCCTCTCCCGTTTCTTCGACACCAACGACCGCGAGGTGGGCCGCCTCCAGCCCATCATCGACGAGATCAACACCCTCGAGCCCGAGTACGAGGCCCTGTCGGACGACGAGATCCGCGAGCGGATCGCCGTCATCCGGGCCGACATCGCCGAGGCGGCCGAGCCGGAGGAGCCGTCCGAGGACGAGCTCCACCACCCGGACATCGAGCGTCGCCGAGACCTCGCGAAGGCCCGCCGGAAGCGCCAGAACGAGCGCCTCGAGGCCGCGCTGGACGGCGCCATCCCCGAGGTGTTCGCCGCCTCCCGCGAGGCGATGAAGCGGACGCTGGACATGCGCCACTTCGACGTCCAGCTGATGGGCGGCATCGTCCTGCACCAGGGCAAGATCGCCGAGATGCGGACCGGCGAGGGCAAGACCCTCGTCCCGACCCTGGCCCTGCTGCTCAACGGGCTCGCCGGGCGCGGCGCCCACCTGGTCACGGTGAACGACTACCTCGCCCGGCGCGACGCGCAGTGGATGGGCCCCGTGTACCACTTCCTGGGCCTGTCGGTGGGCGTCATCACCCACGACACGTCGTACCTGTTCGAGCCCGGCTACCCGACCAGCGACGAGCGGCTGATCAACCTGCGGCCCGTCGAGCGCCGCGAGGCCTACGCGGCGGACATCACCTACGGCACCAACAACGAGTTCGGCTTCGACTACCTGCGGGACAACATGGTCCTGGAGCTCGACCAGCGGGTGCAGCGCGAGCGCGCCTTCGCGATCGTGGACGAGGTCGACAACATCCTGATCGACGAGGCCCGGACCCCGCTCATCATCTCGGGCCAGGCGGAGGAGTCGGCGGACCTCTACTTCACGTTCGCCCGGCTCGTCCCGCGGCTCAAGCCCCGCGACGAGGGCGCCGAGGAGGGTGGCGACTACTTCGTCGACCTCAAGGACAAGGCGGTCTCGCCCACCGAGGACGGCATCGACAAGATCGAGCAGCTGCTGGGCATCGAGAACCTGTACGACGCGGACCCGCGGCTTGCCCGGCACTTCGACTCCGCCCTCAAGGCCCATGCCCTGTACAAGCGCGACCGTGACTACATCGTCGAGGACGGCGAGATCATCATCGTCGACGAGTTCACGGGCCGGAAGATGCCGGGCCGGCGCTGGAGCGAGGGCCTCCACCAGGCGATCGAGGCCAAGGAGGGCCTGCGCGTCCAGCGCGAGAGCCGCACCCTGGCCACGATCACGTTCCAGAACTACTTCCGGCTGTACGACAAGCTGGCCGGCATGACCGGCACCGCGATGACCGAGGCGGAGGAGTTCCACAAGATCTACGGGCTCGAGGTCGTGGCGATCCCCACCCACCGGCCGATGATCCGCGAGGACTACCCGGACCTCGTGTACAAGAACGAGACGTCCAAGTTCAACGCGCTGATCGACGAGATCGAGGAGATGACCACCGCCGGGCGCCCCGTCCTGGTGGGCACGGTGTCCGTCGAGAAGTCCGAGGTGCTGAGCACGCTGCTCAAGCGCCGAGGGGTCCGTCACGAGACGCTCAACGCCAAGTTCCACGAGCGCGAGGCCGGGATCGTGGCCCAGGCGGGCCGCAGCGGTGCCGTCACGATCGCGACCAACATGGCCGGCCGGGGCACGGACATCCAGCTGGGCGGCAACCCGGCGGGCCTCGCGTCCGATCTCCTCCACAAGCAGGGCCTCAACCCGGCAGAGGTGGACAAGGACACCTACGACGCGGCCCTCGCCGAGGCGAAGGCGATCGTCGCCGTGGACCACGAGAAGGTCGTCGAGGCGGGCGGGCTGCATATCATCGGCACGGAGCGCCACGAGAGCCGCCGGATCGACAACCAGCTCCGCGGCCGCGCCGCGCGCCAGGGCGACCCGGGCTCATCGCGCTTCTACCTGTCGCTGGACGACGACCTCATGAAGCGGTTCGCCTCCGAGCGGGTGGCCGGCCTCATGGAGCGCATGGGGCTCGAGGACGACGTCGCGATCGAGTCGCGCCTGGTGTCCAAGACGATCGAGAGCGCGCAGACCCGCGTCGAGGGCTTCAACTTCGACATCCGCAAGCGCGTGGTCGAGTTCGACGACGTGATCAACAAGCAGCGCGAGACGATCTACGCGGAGCGCGACAAGGTCCTGCGCAACGAGGACCTCACCGAGACCGTGCGCGAGTTCCTGGACGCGGAGATCGAGGCCATGGCCGAGACGTACCTCGGCAGCCTGTCCCCGTCGGAGTGGAACCTCGAGGGGTTGGCGGCGGCGCTCCGGGCGATGGGCCTCGACGGCCCGGGCACCACCGAGGCGGACCTCGACCAGTCGGCCAGCAGCCGGGACGCGCTGGTCGAGCACCTGCACGACCTCGTGGACGCGAAGCTCGAGGCCAAGCAGGAGGAGCACGGCGAGGAGGTCTGGTCGCAGGTGGAGCGCGTCGTGCTGCTGCGCACGATCGACAGCCTGTGGGTGGAGCACCTCACCGAGGTGGACGACATGCGGCGGGGCATCGGGCTCCGCGGCTACGCCCAGCAGGACCCTCTCAACGAGTTCCGCCGCGAGGCCTTCCGGCTGTACGAGGAGCTCCGCGAGCTCATTCGGCGCCAGGTCGCGACCTCGATCTTCCGCGTCACCGTCACCCGGCAGCCGGCACCGCCGCCGTCGGGTGTCATGAGCCTGCCCGGCCCCGGCCAGCCCCCGCGCCCCGGCACCGACGGCGGCGACTCGTCCGGCAACGGGCAGCAGCCCGGGGCCCGGCCGGCCGCGCGGCCCCTCGCCGCCGGCCAGGGCGTGCTCCGTCGGGGCGCGGCGTCCGGTCCCGTGGCGGGCCTCCCGGCCGACCCGATGCGCGGCGCGCGCGAGGCGCCGGGCGCGGGCGCCGGGGCGGCCGCGGACGCCCGGCCCGGGCACACCCCGACCGGCGCGCGGATCGGGCGCAACGACCCGTGCTGGTGCGGCTCCGGCCAGAAGTACAAGAAGTGTCACGGGGCCTGACCCGTTCCCGGAGCCGCGATCTCGTGCGCCTGATCATCGCCGGTGGCCTCGCCGTCACCCTCGTGGCGGGCTACGCGACGCTGCGCATCTGGCAGCAGGGCGACCGCGACGAGCAGCGGCCGGTCGACGCGATCGTCGTCCTGGGCGCCGCGCAGTACGACGGGCGCCCGTCGCCGGTGTTCGAGGCGCGCCTCGACCACGCCGTCTCACTGTGGCACGCCGGCCTCGCGAAGGCGTTCGTCGTGACGGGTGGCAAGCTCGAGGGCGACCGCACGACCGAGGCCGCCGTCGCCCGCGCCTACGCGATCGAGCGCGGGGTGCCCGAGGAGGCGATCTTCGGCGAGGACGAGGGCCACAACACGCTCGCCTCGCTGCGCTCGGTCGCGGAGATGCTCGAGGCGCGGGAGCTGCGGACGGCGCTCTTCGTGTCGGACCCCACCCACATGCTGCGGGTGCTCCGGATCGCCGACGATCTCGGAATCGACGCCTTCGGGTCGCCGACCCCCCGGTCCCCGGTGCAGCAGGATCCCGGCCGCCGGATGCGGGCGACGATCCACGAGCTGGGTGCCCTGGCGGTCTACTTCCTGAGCGGCGGCACGCCCGCGGTGGAGCAGGCCGGAGGATAGGCGGCGCGGCCCGGCGGGCGATGCGCGGCCCGGGCGCGAAATCTGCCGCCGAAGCCCGGTTGCCCCCTTGGCGTCCGCGGGACCCTCTCCTATACTCGCGATCAGTTCTTCGCCACCAGGGACCGGCGCCCACGCCCACCCCCGCGCCCCCGACGCACCCGGCGCCCCCGTCCCGAATCGTCACGCCCGATCGACAGCGGAGAGCGAGAGAGAGGGATGAGTGAAGCAGGCTGAGGAGGCCCAGTTCGTCGATCTGATCGCGTGCGAACGGGATTGCCGGACCTGCAGCTACGCCGCGGCCCTCGACTGTGACGGCAATTGCGGCGTGTGCCCCCACAACGGCTACTGTCCCTGCGTGAACCCCGTCGTCGCCCGGAGCAAGACGGCCCTTCGGCTGATCGAGCTCCGACCGATCCTGCTCCAGGACCTCCGGGTGCGGACCTAGTGGACGCCGCGTCCACCCGCGACCTGGCGGAGCGGATTCGGGCGACCTCGGGGCGTCTTTGACCTGGCCGTCAAGGAGACCCGCCTCGCCGAGCTTGACGCGCGCGCCAGCGAACCCGGCTTCTGGGACGACCAGCGCGCGGCGCAGCGGACCCTTCGCGAGGCCGAGGGCCTGCGCGACGAGATCACCCTCTGGCGCTCGCTGGAGAAGCGCGCCGACGACCTCGAGGAGCTGCTGGGCCTGCTCGAGGACTCGCCCGATGCCGACACCGAGGCGGACGTGGAGCGCGAGGCCGATGCCCTGCGGGTCGAGTTCGAGCGGGAGCGGACCCTGCTCCTGTTCTCGGGCGACTTCGACGCGAAGAACGCGGTCCTGACGATCAGCGCGGGTGCCGGCGGCACCGAGGCCACCGACTGGGCCGAGATGTTGCTGCGGATGTACCTCCGCTGGGCGGAGCGCCACCGGTTCCGGGCCGACATCGTGGACTCCCAGGAGGGCGAGCAGGCCGGGATCAAGAGCGCGACGGTCACGGTCGACGGGCGGTTCGCCTACGGCTGGCTGCGTGCCGAGCGCGGCGTCCACCGCCTGGTGCGGATCAGCCCCTACGACGCGCAGAAGCGACGGCAGACGACGTTCGCGCTGGTCGAGGTGATGCCCGAGGCCGACGAGGACGTCGAGATCGAGCTCAACTGGGACGAGATCCGGACCGACACGTTCCGCTCGTCCGGGGCCGGGGGCCAGCACGTCCAGAAGACGGAGTCCGCGATCCGGCTGACCCACCTCCCGACCGGGATCGTCGTCACCTGCCAGAACGAGCGATCCGCCACGCAGAACCGGGAGCTCGCGATCCGGGTGCTCAAGTCGCGGCTCCTCGAGCTGGAGCTGGAGAGACGCGAGGAGGAGCTCCGCAAGCTCCGCGGCGAGCACGTGACCGCGGGCTGGGGGAACCAGATCCGCTCCTACGTGCTCCATCCCTACCAGATGGTCAAGGACCTGCGGACCTCGTACGAGACGTCCAGCACCGGGGCGGTGCTCGACGGCGACCTGGACGCGTTCATGCAGGCCGAGCTGGAACGGCTGGCGACCGGCCGGCCGCCCGCGGCCGACGACGCGGCGGATTGACCGTGGCCGCGTCCCCGCCCACGGCCCGGCGGGCGAGGATCCCGGTCGCCTACCGGCCGGCCGGCGAGGCCGACCTCGACGCCTGCGGCCGGATCTGGAAGGCCGGCATCGAGGACTACCAGGCACGGCTCAACCAGCCGCCCATGCCCGACGACCTGGCGCCCCTGCGCCGGCTGCTCGCGCACCTCCTGGCCACGGACCCGGAGCGCTTCTGGGTGGCGACCCGGGACGACCAGCTGGTCGGGTTCTCCAGCGCCTCGGTCCGGGACGGCCTGTGGTTCCTGGCCATGCTGTTCGTGGACCCCGCCGCGCAGGCCGGCGGGATCGGGCAGGCGCTGATGGACCGGGCCCAGGCCGGGCGCGACGTGGATCCCGGTGGCCCCGCCGTGCCCGGGCCGGACGACCCGCTCGACACGGGCATCCACACCTGGGGCATGTGCACCGACGCCGTCCAGCCCATCTCGAACGGCCTGTACGCGAGACGGGGGATGGTGCCGCGCATCCCGATCTGGCGGCTGTTCGGCGAGGTCCGGCGCTGGGACGCCCTGCCGCTGCCGTCGGCCGCCATGGAGCCGGTGCCGTTCGAGGCGGTCGTGGCCGAGGGCGGCGGCGGGCCGGACGGCCATCGTCGCCTGGCGGCGGTGGTGGACGGGCTCGATCGCGAGATCGTGGGCTCGACGCACGCCCGGGACCACGCCTGGTTGCGCCGCGAGGGCCGGGCCGGGTTCCTGCTCCGCGACCGCGGCGATGGCCGGCCGCTCGGATATGCGTACGGGTCCAGCGTGGGGAGGCTGGGGCCGGTCGCCACGCTGGACCCCGACCTGTTCCCGGTGCTGATCGGCGCCGCCGTCCGTGGCACCCCGGTGCTGGGGCCCCTGGCGATCTGGGTGCCGGGCACGGCGGACCTCGCGACGCGGGCGCTGCTCGCGGCCGGCCTCCGCTTCGACGGCTTCCCGGGCCTGATCTGCTGGTCCGCGTCCGGGCACCCGTTCGAACGCTACGCCCCGATCTCGCTGGCGCTGGTGTAGCGGCCGCACCCACGCGCTCCGGGAGCGACGCCCAGCGGACGACAGGTGGAGCGGACGACGGGCAGGATCGACGCGGCGGTGCTAGCCTCGCCGGACGTGACTCCTCCGATCGTGCCCGCGGGCGGAGTGGACGGGCGGGCCGGCCAGCCGGCCCGCGTCCAGACCATCCGTCACCGAGCCAGCCGATGACCGTCGCCCCGCCGAGCACGCCGCCGTCCCTGTTCGACCGCCTGACCGGGCGCCGGCACGTGCCGCGGCCGGAGCATCCCGTCGTCGTGCTGCACGACGTCACGATGCGCTACCCCAACGGCAAGGAGGCGCTCAAGGACGTCGACCTCGTGGTCCCCGAGGGCGACTTCGTGTTCCTCGTCGGCCCGTCCGGCGCGGGCAAGTCCACGATCATGAAGCTGCTCATCCGGGACGAGCTGGCGACCCGCGGCGTGGTCATCGTGGACGGCGACGACGTCGCCCGCATCGGCCGGCGAGCGGTGCCCAGGGTCCGTCGCAAGATCGGCATCGTGTTCCAGGACTTCAAGCTGCTGCCGCGCAAGACGGTCTGGGAGAACGTCGCCTTCGCGCTCGAGGTCACCGGCACGCCGCGTCACCGGATCCGGCCGGCGGTGGACCGGGTGCTGGCGCTGGTCGGCCTCACCGCGCAGGCACCGCAGTACCCGGCCCAGCTGTCCGGCGGCGAGCAGCAGCGCACCGCGATCGCCCGCGCCCTGGTCCACGACCCGCGGATCATCATCGCGGACGAGCCCACCGGCAACCTCGACCCGGTGATCAGCTGGGAGATCATCCAGCTGCTGCTGCGGATCAACGAGCTCGGGGTCACGATCCTGATGGCCACCCACGACGCCGAGGTGGTCACGGCGCTCCGCAAGCGCGTGGTCGCGCTCGAGGACGGCCGGGTGATCCGCGACGAGACGGGCGCCGGCTACCACCGCGAGGACTGAGACGTGGTCACGTTCGTCGCGTTCTCGCTGCGCCGGGCCTGGCAGGGTTTCTGGCGCAATGCCCTGATGAGCCTCGCGGCGACGCTGACGATGGTCCTCATGCTGCTCCTGCTGGCCGGATTCTTCGTCCTCCAGAACGTGCTGCTGGCCAGCCTCGGGTTCGTGGAGCAGAAGGTGGAGGTGGTGGCCTACCTCCAGCACAACGCCACCCAGTCGCAGACCGACGAGCTCGTCGGGCGTCTCGAGGCGATGCCCGAGGTGACATCGGTCGAGTACGTCTCGCGCGACGAGGCGCTGCGCCGGTTCAAGGAGGCCCAGGCGGCGCAGGGGCGCGAGGACCTGACGCAGTACCTGGAGGCCAACCCGCTGTACGCGAGCGTGAACGTGAAGCTGCGGTCGCCTGCGGAGCTCCGGACCGTCACCGACGCGCTCCAGCCCCAGCGGGAGCCGATTGTCCGCAACGTGCTCAACATCCAGGCCCTGGTGGAGCGGGTGCTGACCGTCACGAACTTCGTCCGGACGGCCGGCGTGGCGATGGTCGCGATCGTGGGCGTGATCGTCCTGTTCATCATCGTGAACACCATCCGGCTCGCCGTCGTCGCCCGGGCCGAGGAGATCGAGATCATGCGGCTGGTCGGGGCGTCCGACGCGTTCATTCGCTGGCCGTTCGTGTTCGAGGGCGCGCTGGTGGGGCTCCTCGGTGCGCTGATCGCGCTCGGGCTCCTGGCGGTGTCGGCCGATCCGCTGTCGAAGGCGATGGTCGGCTTCTTCAGCGTGCTGCCGCTGCAGCTGGGCTCGGTCGCCCGCGACACGGCCGTGATCGTGCTCGCGACGGGCCTCGGCCTCGGCGTGCTGGGATCCTGGCTATCGGTCCGGACGTACCTCATCCGGTAGCCGCCCGGAGGCGGGCGCCGGAGCCCATCCGCGGCCCCGTCACGGGTCCGGCTGTACGCTGTCGGTCCGCTTCCCGTCACCGAGACACAGGCATGTCGCTCGAACCCGATCCAACCCCTGCCGACCCGGCATCACCGGTCGCGGCCGAGCCGGTCAGCCGGCCCGTCGCCGAGCCGGTCGTTGCGCCGCCTGCCGCCGCCCTCGCGGTTGCCGCGCCGGCGCGGCGCTCGACGTCGCTCCTGGTCGCGATCACGGTGGTCGCCGTCCTCGCCGGCACGGCGCTGTTCGCCTCGGGCTGGACGCTGGGCCGCCACGCGGCGCTGACCCCGGGCACGCCATCGGGCGAGGCCGAGGCGTGGCAGCCGTTCTGGGACACCTACCACGCGATCACGGAACGCTGGGCGGGCGGCGACGAGATCGACCGCAAGGCACTGGTCGAGGGCGCAATCAAGGGCATGATCGCCGCGCTCGACGACCCCTACTCGGCGTACCTCACGTCCGAGGAGTTCCGGGCGACCCTCCAGGACATCTCCGGCGAGTTCGAGGGCATCGGCGCGACGATCGGCACGGTGGACGCGACCGGCAGCACCGCGTCGTGCACGACGCTCGCCCCGGACTGCCGGCTGGTGGTGGTGGCGCCGATCACGGACTCGCCCGCCGACAAGGCGGGCCTCCGGCCCGGCGACGTCATCACCCACATCGACGGCACGGCGCTCGAGGGGCTGACCGTGGACGAGGCCCGCGGCCGCATCCGGGGACCCAAGGACACCGCGGTCCGCCTGACCATCGAGCGGGGTGCGGGAGCGCCGTTCGACGTCGAGATCGTCCGGGCGGTGATCGTGTCACCCGAGGTCGAGGTCGAGGACCTGGCCGGCGGCACGGTCGCGTACATCCGGCTGTCCGGCTTCTCGGATCACGCGTCCGAGGAGTTCGACCGGGTCGTGGCGGAGGAGGTCGCGGCGGGTCGCCGCCAGCTGATCCTGGACCTGCGCGGCAACCCCGGCGGGTTCGTGACCGCCGCTCGCGACATCGCCAGCCAGTTCCTCGCCGACGGGACGATCTTCTGGGAGCAGGACGCGCAGGGGAACCAGACCGAGACCCGCGTCGAGCCCGGGGGCGCGGCGACGGATCCCGCGATCCGCCTGGTCGTGCTCGTGGACGGCGGCTCGGCGTCGGCCTCCGAGATCGTCGCCGGCGCGCTCCAGGACCGCGGCCGCGCGACGATCGTGGGCTCCACGACGTATGGCAAGGGGACGGTCCAGCAGTGGACGCAGCTCGAGGGCGACCATGGCGGCTTCCGGCTGACGATCGCCCGCTGGCTGACGCCGAACAAGACCTGGGTCCATGGCACGGGCATCGAGCCGGACGTGGTCGTCACGACGCAGCCGGAGCAGCCGGGCGACGACCCGGCCCTCGACGCCGCGCTCGAGGTGCTCGGCGACTCGGCGACGGGGCTCCGGGAGCGCGCCGCGGCCTAGGCGTGGGGCGGCGACTAGACGTGGGGCGGCGGCCCGGGCGTTGGGCGGAGGCCCGGGCGTTGGGCGGCGGCCGCCGGCCCGGACGAACGTCGCGCTTGCGCCTTCGGCGCGCATCGGGTACGTTCCCTGCGAACGAAAGGAGGTGATGTGCAGTGACAGAAAGCGGTAGTTGCTGCACCACCTCGGCGGAGATCGTCGTCTAGAGGCGATCCCGACGGGTGGTCGGTAGCAATTCGAACGCCGGTCCGGCAACGGGCCGGCGTTCGTGCGTCCCGGACCGGGCGGCGCGGCCGGCGGCGGCCGCCGTGCGACACTGGGCCCGCCACCCACACGAGAGGAGCCACACCCGATGGGCGACACCATCGCCCAGAACCGCCGAGCACGGCACGAGTTCCACGTCGAGGACACGTTCGAGGCGGGTATCGTGCTGCGCGGCACCGAGATCAAGAGCATCCGGGCCCACAAAGTGAGCCTGGCGGACGCGTACGCGCGGATCGAGAAGGACGAGGCCTGGATCATCGGCCTCCACATCTCCCCGTACGAGTCCACGGACGTCCGCTTCAACCACGAGCCGAAGCGGGCGCGGAAGCTGCTGCTCCACCGCTCGCAGATCGACGAGCTGCTGGGCAAGACGAAGGCCAAGGGCCTCACGCTGGTACCGCTCCGGATCTACATCAACGACCACGGCAAGGCAAAGCTGGAGCTGGGCCTCGCCCGCGGCAAGCAGACGTGGGACCGCCGGCGCGAGATCGCGGAGCGGGACAGCCGGCGCGAGATGGACCGCGCCGTGGCGGACGCGCGGCGCCGGTAGCGTCGCCGGCAAGGGAGGAGGCCCGATGCGGCTCGCGCGGATGCTCCAGGCGGTCGACGCGCACGCGGCCGGCGAGCCGGGGCGGGTGATCACGGGCGGCGTGCTGGACGTCCCGGGCGCCACGATGTTCGACAAGATGCGCCACCTCGCGGAGCACGGGGACGGCCTCCGGAAGCTGATGCTGCGCGAGCCGCGCGGCTACCCGGCGCTGTGCGCGAACGTCATCCTGCCCCCGACGCACCCCGACGCCGACGCCGGCTACGTGATCATGGAGCAGGTCGAGTACCCCGGCATGTCCGGCACGAACACGATCTGCGTCGCGACCGTGCTGCTCGAGACCGGCATGCTGCCGATGTCGGAGCCGGTGACGGAGATCACGCTCGAGGCGCCGGCCGGCCTCATCCGCATCCGGGCGACCTGCGCCGGTGGCAAGGTCACCGGCGTCACGTTCCGCAACGTGCCCGCGTTCGCGACCCACCTCGATGCACCGGTCGAGGTCCCCCAGCTGGGCACGGTCACGGTGGACGTCGCGTACGGCGGCATGTTCTACGTCATCGCGGACGCGGCGGCCCTCGGGTTCCGCCTGACGCCCGACGAGGGCCGCGACATCACCCGGGTGACCGAGATGATCAAGGCCGCGGCCCGGGAGCAGCTGCCGGTCGTCCACCCCGAGCAGCCCGGGTTCGCCGGGATCAGCATCGGCCAGCTGTCCGGCATCCCGCACAACCCGCAGAACTCGCGCCGGAACGTGGTCACGGTCTCGACCGGGGAGCTGGACTGGTCGAAGCCGTCGACCTGGACCGGCGTCATCGACCGGTCGCCGTGCGGCACCGGGACGTGCGCCAAGATGGCCGTGCTCCACGCCAAGGGGCAGCTCAGGGTGGGGGACGAGTTCCGCCACGAGGGGATCCTCGGGACGGTGTTCAGGGGCCGGGTCGAGGCGGAGACGCGGGTCGGCGACCACGCCGCGATCGTGCCGTCGCTCACGGGCACGGCATGGATCACCGGCTTCGCGAGCTACGTGGTCGACCCGTCGGACCCGTTCGTCGAGGGCTTCACGGTCGGCGACCTGTGGTGACGACGACCGTCACCGCAGCAGGTAGCGGCGGCTGAGCGGGACCTCGGCCACCGGGTCCACGGCCAGCGGCCGCCCGTCCAGCGATACCGCCCCGGTCCGCAGGTCGATGTCCACGGGTGCCGTGGCGCGGTTCGCGTGCAGCGAGGCGCGCGTGAGCCCGCGGACCCCGGCCACCGGCAACAGCGTGCGCCGCGTGCCCAGGCGCGAGGCCAGCGCCGCGCGGTCCACGCCGGCGGACACGAACGTCACCGCCACCTTCGGCGCCGCCCGGGCCGTCCCGCCCCAGTCCGCCCGGTAGCGGGTCGGCTCGGCGCGCTCCAACGAGGCATTCCCGTCCCCCAGCGGCCCCCAGGCCGGGAAGCCGCCCTTGAACACCCACTCGGGCTTGACGCCGAAGAAGCCGGGCTTCCAGAGCACGAGATCCGCCAGCCGCCCCGGCCGCAGGGACCCGACGTGGTCGGCGAGGCCGTGCGTGATCGCCGGCTCGATCGTCACCTTGGCGAGGTACCGCAGCACCCGCGCCGTGTCGTCGCGGTCGTCGGGGTCCTCGAGGCCGGGGTCGTCGGGCAGGCCGGTGATCCCGGACCCGGCCTCGGACCGTCGCCACGCCTTCATCGCGTGCGCCAGCTGGAACGTCCGCCGGACCGTCTCGCCGATCCGCCCCATCCCCTGCGAATCGGAGTTGACGATCCCGATCGCGCCCAGCTCATGGAGCGGCCCCTCGGCGGCCATCCGCGCCTCCAGCACCCGCTCGCGGACCAGCGCGAGGTCACCCGGCACCGACCACGACAGCCCGTGGTTGAGCACCGTCATCGGCACGTGTTCCACGGCCGTGTGCACGCCGAACGGGAGCGTCGGCGTCGTGGACGAGCACAGGATCGATGGCTCGCGGACCAGCCCGAGGAGGTCCGGCACGTGGCCGCCACCCGTCCCCTCCACGTGATAGGCGTGGACCGTCCGCCCGGAGATGGCCGCGATCGTGTCCTCCAGCTCGGCGGACTCGTGGAGGCCGTCCGTGTGCAGGCTCACCGTGAGGTCGCGGGCGTCGGCGTAGCCCAGGACGTGGTCGATGAGCTCCGGGTACGCGCCGTTGTCCTCGTGGACCTTGAACCCCAGCGCGCCCGCCTCGACCAGTGCGTCGAGGTGCGAGTCCTCCGCCGCCCGGGCACCCGCCTGCAGGCCGACGTTGACCGGCCAGCCCTCCAGCCCGGCGAGCACCCGCTCCATCGCCCACGGCGGCTCCTCGAAGCCGGCGGTGACCAGCGTGGTGACGCCGCCGGCCAGGGCGGGCGGCAGCAGCTCGGGGCCGATCGTGTGGACGTGGCTGTCCACGGCGCCCGGCGTGGCGATCAACCCGTACGCCATGTACGAGCGGGTGTGGGGTCCGATGACCAGGTCGATGCCGTCGCTGATCTCCGGGCTGCCCGAGCGCCCGATGCCGGCGATCCGGCCGTCCTTGATGCCGATGTCGGCCTTGACGACGCCGATGACGGGGTCGATGACGAGGGCCCCAGTGAGCACGATGTCGAGCTCCGAGGGTCCGCTGGCCGCGTCCGACTGCGCCATCCGCGAGCGCAGGTTCTTCGCGTAGCCCCAGATCGGCTCGTCGCCCCGCGCCGTGCGATCCTCCTGCACCCGGACCCACAGGTCCGTGTCACCGAGCCGGATCCGGTCGCCGGTGGTGGCGCCATAGCGTACGCGGTACGCATCCGCGGACAGCCGGGTCACCGATTCGCCCCGGATTCGCCCGCATAGCGCACTAGCCGGACGGATTTCGACTCACCCGGCGCCCATCCGACGTAGCTGCCGGCCGGGATGTCGAGCCTGAAGCCCCGCGCCGCGGCGCGATCGAAGTCCAGGCGCGGGTTGACCCGGTCGAACGGGTAGTGCGACGAGACGCGGACCAGCCGCCGCGACCGGCTCGTCACGGTGAGCTCGATGGTCTCCCGGTCGCCGCTGACCTCGATGTCCGCGTGATCGCCGATGACCAGCGCGCCCGGCCCGAGCGGGTCCGGCGGCGTCCCGCGGTCCAGCGGGTCCACGAGGACGATGACGCGGGCGCCGTCGCCCAGCAGCACCTCGAGGCGCACCTCGTCGAGCAGCTCGCGGACGCCGTCCCGCACGTCCTCCGGCGCCACGGCCACGCGCCCGGCCGCCTCGACCTCCGCGTACGACGCCCCGGCCCGCGCCGCCTCCAGCATCGCGTCGCAGATCAGCGCCACGGCTTCCGGGTGGTTCAGGCGCAGGCCGGCGGCGCGGTGGCGGCGGGCGAGCTCCGCGGCGGCGAAGAGCGCGAGACGTTCCTCTTCCCACGGGATCAGGCGCATCGCACGATGGTAGCGGCGCGCGGAACCGGGGCGGGGCGCGGATCGTCCCGGCACCGGGCGTCCCACGCTGCTGCGAGGTTGGACCGATGACGCGCTTCCTGGCCGGCCTGCTCACGATCGTCCTCGCCGCGGGGTGCGGCGCGGGATCCGGCTCGCCGGGTCCGGACGACATCGAGCTCGCGGCGGCGAACGTCCCGCACCTGACCGGCACGCCGGCCGACGCCTCGAACGCCGGCGCCGCGGTCAACGCCTTCGGCCTCGACCTGTACTCGGCGATCGCCGCGGCGGACCCGGGCGCCAACCTCGTGATCTCTCCGTCCAGCATCGCGATCGCCCTGTCGATGGCGCGAGCCGGCGCCCGCGGCCGGACCGCGGCGGAGATGGACGCCGTCCTGCGTGAGCTGGGCACGGACGAGCATGCCGCGTGGCTGGCGGCGCTCGATGCGTCGCTCAACTCGCGCACCGGCACGTTCCGCGACCAGGGCGGCGAGGAGCAGCAGGTCACGCTCCGGATCGTGAACGCCCCGTTTGCCCAGCGCGGCCTCACGCTCGAAGACCCGTTCCTGGACGCGCTGGCCGAGCGGTTCGGCGCGGGGCTCCGGCTCGTGGACTATGTGGCCGCCGCGGAGGATGCCCGGCGCCTGATCAACGCCTGGGTCGCCGACCAGACCGAGGACCGGATCGAGGAGCTCCTCGCGCAGGGCACGATCGATGACCTCACCCGCCTGGTCCTCGTCAACGCCATCTACCTCAAGGCGGCCTGGCAGACCCCGTTCGCGGAGGAGGCCACCGCTCCGGCCCCGTTCGCCCGCCTGGACGGCTCGATCGTGGACGTCCCGATGATGCAGGGCGGCGGGGCGCTGCCGTATGCCGCCGGCGATGGCTGGCGGGCGGTGGAGCTGCCATATGTCGGCGGCAAGCTCGCGATGCTGGTGATCGTCCCCGACGACCTCGCCGCCTTCGAGCCCGCCTTCGACGACGCGGCCCTGGACGCCATCGTGTCCGGCCTCGGCCCCCGGCATGTCGCGCTCGGGCTGCCCAAGTTCGGCACCGAGTCGCAGCTCGAGCTCAACGACGTGCTGGCGGCGATGGGGATGCCCACCGCGTTCGACGAGGTCGCCGCCGACTTCTCGGGCATCACGACCGAGGTGCAGCTGTACATCAGCGCGGTGATCCACCAGGCGAACATCGACGTGGACGAGAACGGCACCGAGGCCGCGGCGGCCACGGCCGTCGTCATGGAGGCGGCCGGGGCGCCGATCGACACGGTCACCCTGACGGTGGACCGGCCGTTCCTGTTCGCCCTCCGTGACACGGACACGGGCGCGGTGCTGTTCCTCGGCCGGGTCGCGGACCCGTCCGGCTCCTGATCAGGACCCGGCCTCGTCCTCGTCCCAGCCCAGGCCACCCCAGACCACGCGCTCCCAGCCCACCTCGGGCAGGCCCATCTTCGCCCGCTCCTCGGGGGTCATCCGCCCGATCACCGCCCGGGCCTCGCGGGCCTGCTGGATCTGCGACTCGTCGGACAGCACGTGCGCCATCAGCTCGGCCTGCTGCTCCGCCTGGGTCTTCGAGCCCACCCAATCGGCCAGCCAGGCCTCGACGCTCGGGAACAGCTCGCGAAATGAGCGGCGGAACCGTTCCTCGCTGCTCCGCTCGGTGAGCTCCTCGGGATCCCAGGCGACGATCCGGCCGGTCGCCGCGTCCACGCAGTCGAAGCCCGGGCTCATCTCCACCAGCGGCAGCAACCCGTCCGGCCATGCCCGGCCGCGGGGCATGGACCCGGGCGCCCGCAGCTCGCGCCAGGCGCGCACGACCTCGGCCAGCGGCAGGATTCCCTCGCCAGGCCCGAACCCGCCGTCGGCAACCTCCGCGTACACCCGCCGGAGCGCGGGCGGCAGCGTGACCCCGAGCGCGGCCTCGGCGGCGGCGATCGACGCCACCCCAGCGGGTGCCGGCAGCACCATCGGGGCCGGGGTGGACATCTCGCGTTCCAGCTCGCGGGCCCGCTCGTACCCCGCCTCGTCCACGCGCCCCGCTTGGTTCGCGGCCACCACCCGCCCCAGCTCGGAGGCGAGCGAACGGCCCATCTGCAGCAGCCCGCCCAGGTCCATCGTCCGGGCCGCGGCGAACAACCGGGACGGCCGCGAGGACGTGCGGCGCTCCGGGTCCGCGGCCCGGGCGCGCAGCCGCTCGATGAGGGTGTCGAGGTCGAGGGTCTCGGTCATCGCCCGATCCTACGACTCCCGGCGCGGAAAGGTTCGGGCGAGGGCATCCGGCCGTCGTCCGTGCCGTGCCGGGCGACGTGGGCCACGGGCCGATGGCCGGCTCGGCCGACCGGTGCTAGGATTCGCGCCCCGAACGGTGGTTCGGTCCTGTGGGGATGCGTGGTTTCGACAGGGCCTGGCTGTCAGGGAACGCGAGCCGAGGTGCCGTCAGGCCTCGCTAAACAGGCGGCAAACCGAAGTACCTGCCAACAAGCAGCCTGCTCTCGCCCTCGCCGCTTAGGCGGTAAGGCGAGCGTGGAAGCGGCCTCCCCTCCGCGGGCCGTGGAAGCGTCACTCAGCGGAGGTGCAGCCCGGATGAGCGCCGCGTAGTCCGGAGCGAAGCCCGATCTAGGGACACGTGACTGGGCCGGACGGAAGCCTGCCGATGGGCGTCCGACCGGCTGACGAAGACCATCGGACACGCTCGTAGTGGGTCCTGGCGAAGGGTTCTGGACGGGGAGTTCGACTCTCCCCCATCTCCACCAAATACCCTCGTTGATGTCGCCGTCACGCGCCGCGCCGCACGCCGTGGCAGCCCGTTCAGCGCGCGTCGAGCGGCTCCGTGTCGTCGGGGCCCATCGCGACGGCGGTCCGCCGCCACACCGCGTAGCCGGCCACCAGCCCGTCGTCGTCCACCGAGAGCTCCGCCTCGAACGTGCCGCTGGCGTAGCGGTAGGTGAACTCGTCGAGCCGCGTGTAGGTCTGGGCCGCCTTCTCGACCACGAGCTCCGGGAAGCGGACCCAGGCGGCCCGGATCGTGTGCGACGCGCCCACCGCCAGCCGCAGGCGGCGGATCGGCAGCGTGTTGGTCGCCGGGCTGCAGCCGAGGTCGACGTCCGTGCAGCCCTTGAGCGCCCGGACCGGGGCGCCGTCCACGGTCCAATTGCCCTTGGCGTCGCGCGCGAGCGCCAGCGTCCGCTGCTCGAAGCCGCGCAGGTCCCGCACGCTGACCGCGGACGTGAGGCCGGCGGCGTCGGTGAGGATGCGGTACTCGGTGCGGACGGGGAGCCCGCCCTCCGCGCCCAGGACGGTGCCGACCAGCGACAGGCCGCTGTCGCGCAGCGTGAGGGTGCAGTGCTCGGCGGTCTCGACCTCGTCGGAGCGCCGCCAGGTGACGCGTCTCGTCGTCATGCCGCGGGCCTTCCGGCTGGAGACGTGCATCGGGGCCGAAACGGATCGTGCTGCCGGGTGAGGCGTTCCATCTCGGCGCCATTGTGACCCGCCTGGGCTGCTGCAGCCCACCTGCAACTCGCCTGCAACGTGCGCCCCGACCCACGCGGCGCGCGGGCGATGCTGTCCGGCCGACGGTAGGGCGGACAGCGATGGGAACGGGCCACGAACCGAAGCCCGAGCGTCGCAGAAGGTGACCGATGGCCACGCTCAGCGAGAAGCAGCGCGACAAGCTCAAGGCGTCCCAGTTCGGGCTGCCCGAGGAGCGCAAGTACCCGATGCCCGACAAGGACCATGCCCGGAACGCGAAGGCCCGTGCGGCCCAGCAGGCGGAGCAGGGCAACCTGACGACGTCGGAGAAGACGAAGATCGACCGCAAGGCGGATCGCGCGCTCGATCGGTAGCGGGCGTCGCCGTGCTGCCGGTCGAGCGGCCGTTCCAGCGTGCCGTCGTCAGGCTTCGCCTCGACCCCAGCCGAACCGATCCCGCCCAAGTGGCAGCGTCGCGGCCGCGATTCCGAGCAGGACGAGGAGTCCGCCGGCGACCTGGAGGGCCGTCGGCCGCTCGCCGAGGAGCAGGACGGCCAGGATCGTCGCGCTGATCGGGTTGAGCAGCAGGAACGCGGCCGAGCGGGCTGCGGGGATCAGCCGGACGCTCGCGATCGTCAGCAGCTGGCCGACCACCGCGGCGGCGGCGAGCCAGCCGAGGGCGGCCGCGGACTCCCACGGGATCGCGGCGGGCAGCAGCGACGCCGGGTCGTCGACCAGGACGAAGCCGCCGATCGAGAGCGCCGTGATCGCCATCGACGCGAGCGAGATCCCGGGCCCGTCGAGGCCGTACGGCACCGACCAGCGCCGCGAGAGCACGAGGAACAGGGCGAACGCGACCGCGGCCAGCAGCCCCCAGCCGATCCCCGCGGCATCCGCGTGCCCCGGGTCCAGCTCGGCGAGCAGGGCGGTGCCGGCGAGTGCCAGCAGGAGCCCCAGCATCACCCTCGGTGCCAGCCGCTCCGGCAGGAAGGCGGGGGCGATGGCCGCCGAGAGCACCGCGTACAGCCCGGCCAAGAAGGCGGTGATCGTGGCCCCGACCTCCGCGACCGCCAGGTTCATCGCGACGATGAACACCGGGCCGGCGAGGGTGGCGACCAGCGCCAGCCGCAACGATCGGGCGACGCGTGTCCCCCGCGTCGGAGCCGGGCGCGGGGTCGCGGCGAGGAGCGGCGCCGCGTGTCCCCGAGCCCAGCCGCGCAGACCCAGGGCGAGCACGAGCAGGGCGGCCGCGACGGCGCTCCGCCACGCGGCGGCCGGGAGCGGACCGAACCCCCGCAGCGCGAACGCGGTCGCCACGTACGCAGAGCCGAACGCCGTCGCCGCGAGGGCCGCGTACAGCTCGCCGCGGTGGCGTCTCGTGTCCGGGTCGGAGCGCATCCATGCATCGTCGCCGTTCGGCTTGCCGCGTGCCGGCTCGCCGTGCGGCTACGCTCGTCGGCGGACGCGGGGGCAGTCGAGGACGAGACCGGCAGGGCGTCTTGGCACGTCGTGGTCGATGACGGGCTGGCGATGATGCGACGAGGCTGGATTACCAGTCCATGTCACGCGCGACTCGTTCCTGCGCAGCCCCAATGTCGTCACCTCTGGACGCTGCCACCTCGGTAACCTCCAGGGCTGTCAGGAGGTCCATGAGCGCCTGCTTCTGGCCGCGGTGGGTCACCGGGATCGTCTCGAAGTCGACGGACATCAGCCAGTCGAACAAGACCACGGCGTCCGCGGTCCAGAGCTCCAGCACCACCCGGTCCAAGTCGTCCCACTCCTTCATGCGGCGAGCGTAACAGTCGACCTGCGACCACTTACCGAACCCACACGCCGTGCCAGTCTCAGTCGAGGATGAGAACAGCGACGCACTTGGATAGAGTGTGGCGCCATCCGAAGACGGAACCGCGACGTCGAGTCGAGAGGAACCCGGACAGCTCAAGCCGATCCAGCTCATCGGCGGCCCTTGACGGGCACGATCGCGCGCACCCACGATCGCGACGATGAAAAGATCGGATCGGTCCGCGCAGTCAGCGGCCCGCGCCGCGTGGGCCGTTGCCGGGATCGCGGCCGTGGTCCTCGGCATCGTCCTGTGGCGCGCCGCTCCGCCCTGGCCTCGGCTCGTGCCCCTGGTGCCGGCGGCGCTGGGTTCCGCGGCGCTGTTCGGCCAGATCGCCAAGCGCGACCCCGTCGGGTTCGTCTCGCTGGCTGGGCCGCCGATCGCGCTCGGCCTGGTGGGGCTCCTGGTGGGGCCCGACGAGCGCCGGGTTCTCACCCTGGTCGCGGGCATCTGGATCATCGCGTTCGTGATCGGCGGCAAGCGGATGTGGGCATGGTGGTCCGTCAACGGACTCCGGCGGACCCTGCCGTCGCGGCAGCGGACCTTCGAGCAAGCTCTCTCCGTTCCCGTGCGCTCGTTCCTGCGGGCGCTCGACCTCCTCCCGGGGGGTGGAGGCGCGAACGGCAGGTCAACGGTCATCGCGGCCCGAGGGCACCTCGCCGAGCTCAGCGCGCCCGACCCGGACTGGCAGGCCCTTCAAGTGGACTGGCTTGCTCTCATGGACGAGGTCGCCGCCGATGGCGATGGCCATCCGGCCGCAGTCGAGCGTGCGGTCGCCGACCACGCCCGGGCGCTGGGCGCTCGGCAGCAGACCCTTCGGGGGCGCCAGCCGGAGTGGCGCGGGCTGTATCCGGTCTTTGCCGCCGGCGACGCCCCTCAGCCTGTGGAGTAGGACAGCGACCCTACTCCACACCCGCGTCCAAGTGTCCTGCCGGGGTCAGTCGAGGACGATGAACAGGCCCACCACGAGCAGCAGGGCGACGCCCATGGCCACCCATGCGCGCACCACGGCCGACCTCGCCCGCAGCCGCCGCAGCACGGGGATCCCGACCGCGACCACCACGGACGCCCCCGCCAGGATCCCCACGTCGATCGCCAGCCACAGCGGCATGGCGACGGGCAACGTCATGCCGTCGCGCACCGCGGCCGCCAGGACGAACAGGCTGGTCGCGGCCATGCCCAGCGCGGTGCCGGTCGCGACGCGCAGCAGCGGCGCCCGGAGCAGCGCCCGGAGCTCCGCCCGCCGCGGGTGGGTCGCGACCAGCGACGCCCCGATCGCAGTGCCGAGGATCAGCACGATGACCGCGAGCGACAGCCCGATCGGGACCTTGACCACGGCCCCGACGAGGATCTTGGCGCCGGCGAACACCAGCAGCGCCGCGAGCCCGATCTTGAGGTACACGAACCGGTCCAGCAGGCCGGCGAGCAGGAAGTACAGCGATCGCAGGCCGAGGATCGCGAACAGGTTGGAGCTGAACACCACGAACGGATCGGTGGTCACCGCGAACACGGCGGGGATGGAGTCGAGGGCGAACATGATGTCGGTCGTCTCGATCGCGACCAGGACCGCGAGCAGCGGCGTGGCCACACGTCGCCCGTGCTCCCGCACGACGAAGGCGGCCCCGCGGTACCCCTCGGTCATCGGGACGGCACGGCGGAACAGCCGGAGGACCGGGTTGCGCTCCGGCGCCACGGCGTGCCCGCGGGACCGCGCGAGCCGGATGCCGGTGACGACCAGCAGGACGCCCAGCAGGTAGATCACCCAGTGCGCGGCGGCGAGGATCGCCGTGCCGGCCGCGATGAACAGGGCCCGGAACACGATCGCGCCCAAGATCCCCCAGAACAGCAGCCGGTGCTGGTACGCGGCGGGGACCGCGAACGCCGCGAAGATGAGGGCGAACACGAACACGTTGTCGACCGACAGCGACAGCTCGATCAGGTAGCCCGCGAGGTACTCGCCGCCCACCTCTCCGCCGCGCGTTGCGGCCACGAAGGCACCGAAGCCCAGGGCGAGGCTCACCCACACCACGCTCCACGCCGCCGCCTCGCGGAACGGCACGGGCTTCGCATCGCGATGGAGGACGAGCAGGTCGAGGGCGAGCATGCCCCCGACGACCAGGGCAAGCACCAACCAGGAAACGAGATCGGCAGACACGGGACGCCTCCGGCTTCGATGGCCGAAGGTCTCTCCCGACCACGGTTCGGCCGTGGTCGGCCGCAGCGGGCCACCGAGGTGGCCGGGGTGACGCCGCGGACCGGCTGGGGTACTCCCCTTCGTCGGGACAGGATCGGGTGCGGTGCCACCCGCCGTCAAGCGCGACGGCTGCGGTCGCCGGCCTCGCCTTGACACCGCTGGAATACTGGGGGGGAGTATGGACGCAGCGCCCCACCACCACGACATCACCCCGGCTCGCACGGCATCGCATGCCGGCCACGACAAGCACGCCGGCCACTCGGTCGCGATGTTCCGCGACCGGTTCTGGCTGAGCCTGCTGCTGACGCTGCCGGTCCTCGCCTGGAGCCATGACCTCGAGGCATGGCTGGGCTACGAGGCCCCGATGTTCCCGGGCTCGGACTGGATCCCGGCCGGGCTGGGGACGATCGTGTTCGCCTACGGCGGCCTGGTGTTCCTGCGGGGCGCCGTCGGCGAGCTGCGCGACCGCCGGCCGGGGATGATGACCCTGATCTCACTCGCGATCGTGGTGGCATTCGTCACGAGCTGGGCCGGCACGCTCGGCCTGTTCGAGGTCGAGATCTGGTGGGAGCTGGCGACGCTGATCACGATCATGCTCCTCGGCCACTGGCTCGAGATGCGCTCGATCGCCCAGGCGCGCGGGGCGCTCGCGGCCCTGGCGGCGCTCCTGCCGGACACGGCGGAGCGGGTGACGGCGGCCGGGACCGAGATCGTGCCGCTCGACGCGCTCGCGGTCGGAGACGTCGTGCTCGCCCGGCCGGGGGCGCGGATCCCCGCGGACGGGGTCGTCGCCGACGGGGCCGCCGACGTGGACGAGTCGATGATCACCGGCGAGTCGCGGCCGGTCGCGAAGCAGGCCGGCGACCGGGTGGTGGCGGGAACGGTCGCGGCGGGCGGCAGCCTGCGGATCCGGGTCGACGCCGTGGGCGAGGCGACGGCACTGTCCGGGATCATGCGCCTCGTCGCGGCGGCCCAGGCATCCGCGTCGCGGGCACAGGCGCTGGCGGACCGGGCGGCGGCGGCGCTGTTCTACGTGGCGCTCGCCGCCGGATCCGTGACGCTGGTCGTGTGGTGGCTCCAGGGGGACCCAGAGGGCGCCCTCGTCCGGACCGCGACCGTGCTCGTGATCGCGTGCCCCCATGCCCTCGGGCTCGCCATCCCGCTGGTGATCGCGATCTCGACCTCGCTCGGCGCCCGCAACGGGCTGCTGGTCAAGGACCGGATCGCGCTGGAGCGCGCCCGCGAGCTGGACGTCGTCATCTTCGACAAGACGGGCACGCTGACCAGGGGCCGGCCGGTGGTGTCCGCGGTCGCGGCCGCCGGCGAGGCATCCGAGGACGAGCTGCTGCGGCTGGCCGCGTCGGTCGAGGCGGACTCGGAGCACCCGCTCGCTCGGGCGATCGTGGAGGCGGCCGCCCTGCGCGGCATCGAGCCCGGTGCCGCGCAGGCGTTCGAGTCGTTGCCCGGCCGTGGGGCCCGCGCGACGGTCGACGGACGCAGCGTGACCGTCGGCGGCCCGCGGCTGCTCGCCGAGCTGGGCGTGCCTCCGGTCCCCGCGGCGGACCGCTGGGCGGCGGAGGGGCGGACCACGCTCCACGTCGTCGCCGATGGCCGGGTCGTCGGTGCGCTCGCTCTCGAAGACGAGGTCCGTCCCGAGTCCGGGGCGGCGGTCGAGCGCCTGCACGCGATGGGCCTCAGGGTCGCGATGATCACCGGCGACGCGCGGGCCGTAGCGGACGCCGTCGCACGCCGGCTGGGCATCGACGAGGTCGCCGCGGAGGTCCTGCCGGCCGACAAGGCGGCGGCCGTCCGCCGGTTCCAGGCCGGTGGCCGCCGGGTCGCGATGGTCGGCGACGGCGTCAACGACGCGCCGGCGCTCGCCACCGCCGACGTCGGGATCGCGATCGGCGCGGGCACGGACGTGGCCGTCGAATCGGCCGGCATCGTCCTCGTCCGGAGCGACCCGCGGGACGTCGTGGGCGCCATCGAGCTGTCCCGGGCGACCTACGCGAAGATGGTCCAGAACCTCGTCTGGGCAACGGGCTACAACCTGGTGGCGATCCCGGTCGCGGCGGGCGTGCTCGTGCCCTGGGGCCTCGACCTGCCGATGGCGGCGGGGGCGATCGCGATGAGCGCCTCCACCATCATCGTCGCCGCCAACGCCCAGCTCCTGCGGCGCCTCCGGCTCCGGCCGGCGGCGGACACCATCACCCTGCCGGCCGTGGCGCCGGCATCAGCCTGACCAAGGAGGGCCTCCCATGACCGAGCGTCGCCCGATCGCCCCCAACGAGGACCCGGTGTGCGGGATGCACCCCGACCCCGATGCCGCCCGCGATCGCGGGCTCGTGACCACCCACGAGGGCCGCGAGTACGTATTCTGCGGCAAGGGCTGCCTGCTCGAGTTCCGCGACGATCCCGAGCGGTTCCTCGCGCCGGACTACACGCCGATGATGTGACGCCCGCGGCGGGCGGCGCGTCGCCTCCCCCCGACGCGCTAGCATCCGCCGATGGGAGCGTCCCTTCCCGGGCGTCCGCCGTTCGTGCTGCGGGCCCGCATCCTGACGCCGCTGGCCGATGGCAGCACGCGCTACGAGCCCGACGGCCGGCTGGCCGTCGATGCGCGGGGCGTGATCGCGTCCGTGGCGCCGTGGCCGGGGGCGCCGGCTGGCGCGGCGGACCCAGCGGCGCCGTCCGATCGAGCGGCGCCGTCCGATCGAGCGGCACCGTCCGACCCGCCGGACCCGCCGGTCGTCGACCTCCGCCCGCTGGTGGTGATGCCCGGCATGGTGGACCTCCACGTCCACCTGCCGCAGCTGCCGAACGCGGGCGTGGGCGCGGGCCTGGACCTGCTGACCTGGCTCCGGCGCTACATCTTCCCGCTCGAGCGCGAGTTCGACGAGGCCGCCGCCGAGGCGCTCGCCCCGCGCGCCTTCCGGGCCTTCGCGGCGGCCGGCACCACGACCGTCCTCGCCTACGGGGCCGTGTTCGAGGCCTCCATGGACGCCTCGTTCCGCGCCGCGGAGGCGCACGGGATCCGGGCGATCCTGGGCAAGGTCATGATGGACCGCGGCAGCTACGACGACCGGCTGCCCATGGACCGCGTCCTGGACACCAGCCTGCGCCAGTCGGCCGACCTGTGCGCGCGCTGGCACGGGCGCGACGACGGCCGGCTGCGGTACGCGTTCACCCCCCGCTTCGCGGTCTCGTGCAGCGCGGACATGCTCCGCGAGTCGGCGGCCCTCGCCCGGTCCGCCGGCGCCTACTGGCAGACGCACCTGGCCGAGGACCGGGGCGAGGTCCGCGAGGTCGCGCGCCTGTTCCCCGAGGCCCTCGACTACCTCGACGTCTACGATCGGGCCGGCGGCCTGGGCCCGCGGACGATCCTCGCCCACGCCATCCACCTGTCGTCGCGCGAGGTCGCCCGGCTCGCCGAGACCGACACGGCGATCGCCCACTGCCCGGCGTCGAACCTGTTCCTCGCCTCGGGGGCGATGCGGCTGGCACGCCTCCGCGGCGCGGGGATCCGGGTGGGGCTGGGCTCGGACGTGTCGGCCGGGCCCGAGCTCTCGATCTTCGCCAACATGCGGGCCGGAGCGTACACGCAGAGCGGCCTGCGGGTGCTGGGCGAGGACGACACCCGGCCGCTGGGTCCGCTCGACTGGCTGCGGCTCGGCTCGCTCGAGGGCGCCCGGGTCCTGGGGATCGCCGGCGAGATCGGGTCGCTCGAGGTGGGCAAGGCAGCTGACCTGATCGCCGTGGACCCGCGGCTGGTGGCGCCGGTCGAGGGCGTGGATTCGGACGACCCGGCCGAGGTCATGTCCCGGCTCGCGTTCCGGCCGCACCCGGACATGGTGCGGGCGGCCTGGGTCCGCGGGCGCCGCCTCGACGGCCCGCCGGGGCTCGCGTGACGCTCGACGTCGACCTCCTCGTCACGGGCGCCACGCTGGCCGACGGCACCGGGACGCCCGGCAGGCCGGGGCGGCTCGCGGTGGCCGGCGACCGGATCGTCCTCCCGCCGGACGGGGTCGCGGTGCGAGCCGGCCGCACGATCGACGCACGCGGGCTCGTCGTCGCGCCCGGGTTCATCGACCTCCACAGCCACGGCGGGCTGGTGATGCTCGCCGAGCCGCGCCACGAGCCCAAGGTGCGCCAGGGGGTCACCACCGAGCTGATCGGCGTGGACGGCAACGCGTACGCACCGTTCCCGTCGCGACGCGACCTCGAGGACTTCGCGGTGCTCAACGGCGGCCTCGACGGCCGGCCGGCGATCGCCTTCGACTGGGCCACCGTCGACGAGTACCTCGCCCGCTACGACGGCGCCGCCTCGGTCAACGTCGCGTACGTCGTGGGCAACTCGCCGCTGCGGATCGCGGCCCTCGGCTGGGACGAGGCGGAGGCGTCGCCGGCAGCGGTCGCCGATCAGCGCGCCCGGCTCCGCGAGGCGATGGAGGACGGGGCCTTCGGCCTGTCGACCGGGCTCGACTACCCGCCCGGCTCCTACGCCTCGACGGCCGAGCTGGCCTCGCTGGCCGAGGAGAGTGCCCGTCTCGGCGGCTTCTACCACACCCACGTGCGCTACCCGCTGGGCGACGGCTTCCTCGACCCGTTCCGGGAGGCGATCGAGATCGGGCGGCGCGGCGGGTCGCCCGTCCACATCACGCACTTCTACCATCGGGCGACGTTCCCCGGGCCGCCCGAGGCCCTGCTCGCCCTCGTCGACGACGCGCGCGCCGAGGGCCTGGACGTGACGTTCGACCTCTACCCCTCCGAGTGGGCGAGCACCCGGCTGCTGATCATGCTCCCGACGTGGATCCAGGCCGGGGGGATCCGCCCCCTGCGCGAGCGGCTGGCCGACCGCGCGGTCCGTGCCCGGATCCGGGACGAGGCGCGAGGCCGGGGGCGGATGTTCGCCGGCGACCGCGCCTGGGACGAGGTCCGACTCGGCGCCTTCACCCGGCCCGAGCACCTCGCGTTCGAGGGCCGGACGCTGGGCGAGGTCATGCGCGAGACCGGTCGCGACGCCGTCGACGCGATCTGCGAGCTGCTGCTCGCCGAGGACCTGCGGGTGAACCAGGTGACACCCGGGCCGCACACCGAGGGCATCCGCCGGTTCCTCCGCCACCCGGGGGCGATGATCGCGACCGACGGGGTGATGATCGGGGCAAGGCCGGCGCCGCGGACGTACGGCACGTACCCGCGGATCCTCGGCCAGTTCGTGCGCGAGGAGCGACTGCTGGGCCTCGAGGAGGCGGTGCGGCGGATGACCGGCGCCCCGGCGGCGCGGCTCGGGCTGCGCGACCGCGGCGTGCTCGCCGACGGCTTCGCCGCGGACCTCGTGCTGTTCGACCCCGCGACCGTCCGCACGTCCGCCACCCACGACGAGCCCCGCCGCTACCCGGAGGGCATCCCGTTCGTGATCGTCAACGGCCAGGTCGTCGTGGACGGGGGCGAGCACACGGGCGCGACGCCGGGGCGGGCGATCCGCCGGGGCCGGCCCGTCGCTTGACACGCCGCCGTGCGCGGCGGCACGCTTCCGCGAACTCAACGGAGGCGCCCCGCGTTGACGATCCAGACGCCCGCCAGCCGGCCGACGACGCCGAGGCTGGGCCGTGCCGTCCCGCTGCCGCTCCGGCGTGAGGGGCCGGCCAAGCTCACCGGCCGGGCACTGTACACCGATGACCTCGTGTTCCCCGGCGCCTGGTACGGCGCGACGATCCGCTCCGCCGTCCCGCGCGCCCGGCTGCTCGCGATCGAGCTCGACCCCGGGTTCGACTGGAGCCGGGTCGCGGTCGTCACCGCCGACGACATCCCGGGCCGCAACGTCGTCGCGAGCATCGCCGAGGACCAGCCGATCCTGGTCCCGGTGGGTGGCGAGATCCGCCACCAGGCCGAGCCGGTCGCCCTCCTCGCCGCTGCCGACCGGGACACGCTCCGCGAGGCGCGCCGCCGGGTCGGCCTGCGGACCGAGCCGTTGCCGCCCGTGTTCGACCCGCTCGAGTCCACGACCGTGTTCGCCCACCACGAGCTGGTCAAGGGCGACGTCGAGGCGGCACTGGCCGCGGACGGGCTCGCGATCGTCGAGGCGACGTACCGCGTCGGCCACCAGGAGCAGCTGTACATCGAGAACAACGCGATGGTCGCGGTCCCGCGCGAGGACGGCGGCATGACCGTCCACGGCAGCCTCCAGTGCCCGTTCTACGTGCACCGGGCGCTGCGCACCGGCCTCGGGCTCGACGACGCGCACACGCAGGTCGTCCAGGCGGAGACGGGCGGCGGGTTCGGCGGCAAGGAGGAGTACCCGTCGATGATCGCGCTCCACGCCGCGCTCCTCGCCCGGCGGACGGGACGGCCCGTGCGCATGATCTACGACCGCCATGAGGACCTGGCCGCGACGACGAAGCGCCACCCGGCGGTGATCCGGCACCGGACCGGGGTGCGGCGCGACGGGACGATCGTCGCCCAGGACATCGAGCTCGTGCTGGACGGCGGCGCGTACACCACGCTCACGCCGGTCGTCCTGTCGCGGGCCACGATCCACGCCGGCGGGCCGTACGACGTGCCCAACGTGCGGATCCGATCCCGCGCGGTCGCGACCAACACGCCGCCCAACGGGGCGTTCCGCGGCTTCGGGGCGCCGCAGGCCGAGTTCGCGGCCGAGATGCAGGTGGGCCGCTGCGCCGAGGCGGTCGGGATGTCCCCGCTCGAGATCCGCCGCCGCAACGCCTACCGCGCCACGGGCATCACGCCCACGGGCCAGGTGCTCCACGGCGATGCGGCCGCGCTCGAGGTCCTGGAGCGCGCCGCGGAGGCGAGCGAGTTCGAGCGGGTACGGATGCGGACGGCCGCCGAGCGCGCCGGGCGCAACCCACGGGCGCGCACGGCGCGGGGCATCGGCCTCGCCCTGGGCTGGCACGGCGCCGGGTTCACGGGCTCGGGCGAGGCGAAGATGGGATCCGTGGCCAGCCTCGAGCTCACCGGCGACGGCCGAATCCGGATCCTCACGGCGTCGACCGAGATGGGCCAGGGGACGAAGACGATCTTCCCGCAGCTCGTCGCCGCGGAGCTGGGCGTCGATCACGATGACGTCGAGATGGGGCCCCAGGACACCTCGCTGGTCCCGGACTCGGGGCCCACGGTGGCGTCCCGGACCGCGATGGTCGTGGGCGGGCTGCTGGTCCACGCCGCCCGCCGGCTGAAGGCGGAGGTCGAGGGCCGGACGGGCCGGCCGTTCGAGCTGTCCTGGCGCGACGACGCCCGGGCCCACGGCCCGACCCGGATCGACGAGCGGTTCTCGCCGTATGCCGGTCGCGCCTTCGACGACGCGACCTACAGCGGCGACGCGTACCCGACGTTCGGCTGGGCGGCCGCGGTGGCGGAGGTCGAGGTGGACCTCGACACGGCGGAGGTCACGGTGGTCTCGGTCGTGGCCGTCGACGACGTGGGCCAAGCCATCCACCCGGTGCTGTGCGAGGGCCAGGTCGAGGGCGGGACGCTCCAGGCCGTGGGCTACGCGACGATCGAGGAGATCCGGCTCCACAACGGGCGGTACCTCAACGACCGGCTCCAGACGTACCTCATCCCGACCTCGCTGGACGCCCCGCGCATCGAGACGATCCTGGTCGAGGCCCCGTTCGAGGACGCGCCCCACCACGCGAAGGGGGTCGGCGAGCTGCCGATGGACGTCGGGGCCCCCGCGGTGGTGGCGGCGATCCACGACGCGACGGGCACCTGGATCGACGAGCTGCCGGCCTCGCCGGAACGGATCGTCGCGGCGCTGGCCGGCACGACCGCGCCCGGGCCGCCGGGCGTGTCCACGGTGTCGGCGGCTGCGTCGGCGTCGTCGTCGTCGTCGATGGCACCGGCGCCGTGACCTACCGCCTGGTCGTCAACGGCGAGCCCGCCGAGGTCGGCGTGCCCGGCATGCGCCGGCTGCTCGACGTCCTGCGCGAGGACCTCGGCCTCACCGGGACCAAGGAGGGCTGCGGCGAGGGCGAGTGCGGGGCGTGCACCGTGCTCGTGGACGGCGAGGTCGTCGTCAGCTGTCTCGTGCCGGTGTGCCAGGTCGACGGCTCGACGGTGCGGACGGTGGAGGGGCTGGCCGTGGCCGGGGGCGCGCTGGCGCCGCTCCAGCAGGCGTTCCTCGAGGCCGGCGGCGCGCAGTGCGGGATCTGCACGCCCGGGATGCTGATGGCCGCCGAGGCGTTCCTGGCCGCCGGCGGCGAGCCCACCGACGCATCGATCCGCGAGGCGATCGCCGGCAACCTGTGCCGCTGCACCGGCTACACCAAGATCGTGGACGCGATCCGGCTCGCCGCGGAGCGGCGGGCCGGCGCGGGAGCCGCCTGACCGTGCCCGTCGAGCCGCCCGTCGTCTCGCCGCGCTCACTCGCCGAGGCCTACGCGCTGCTGGCGTCGGCGCCTCACCGGCCGCTCGCGGGCGGCACCGACCTGCTGGTCCAGCTGGCCGGCGAGCTCGGCCCGGTCCCGGACCGGGTCCTCGACCTGTGGCGGCTCGATGAGCTGCGCGGAATCCGGGTGGCGGGGGGAGCGCTCGAGATCGGCGCCCTCACCACCCACGCCCAGCTCCGGCGCTCGGAGGCGTGCGCCGCCCACGCGCCTACGCTCGTCGCCGCGGCGGCGACCATCGGCGCCGCGCAGGTCCAGAACCGGGGCACGCTCGGCGGCAACGTCATGAACGCGTCGCCGGCCGGGGACACGCTGCCCGTGCTGCTCGCGCTGGACGCCGTCCTGGTGGCGGGCGGGCCGCGCGGCCAGCGCCAGGTCCCGGCGGCGGCCTTCTGGCCGTCGTACCGGACGACCGCCCTGCGCCCGGACGAGCTGCTCCTGGGCGTCCGGATCCCGATCGTCGACGGGCGCCGACAGGCGTTCCGCAAGGTCGGGACGCGGCGGGCGCAGGCGATCTCCAAGGTCGTCCTGGCGGCGTCGTGGCGCCGCGACCCGACCTGGCGGGACGTCCGGATCGCCTTCGGCTCCGTGGCGGCCACGCCGGTCCGCGCCACGGCCGCGGAGGCGGCGCTCGAGGGTGCCTCGGCGGGGCCCGAGGCCATCGACCGGGCGGTGGCGGCGCTGCTGGGCGAGCTCCACCCGATCGACGACGTGCGCTCGACGGCCGCCTACCGGCTGGAGGTCTCGGGCCGGATCCTGCGCCGCCTCCTGGAGGACGCCTCGTGATCGCGATGGGCCCCAACCGCTATGGCAAGCAGGCGATCCGGCTGGTCAAGGTCGTCCGCGGGCGGGACGGCCACGAGGTGCGGGACCTGACCGTGGGCATCACACTCGAGGGCGACTTCGCGGCCTCATACACCGATGCCGACAACTCGCTCGTGATCGCCACCGACACCATGAAGAACACGGTCTACGCGTTCGCCCCGGAGCACCTCACGGGCGCCATCGAGGCGTTTGGGCTCGTCCTCGGCCGCCACTTCTCCGGGGCGCACCAGGTGGATCGCGCGACGGTCACGATCGCCGAGCACGGCTGGGAACGGCTGGCCGGCGCGGACGGGCCGGCCCCGGACGCCTTCCGCCGATCCGGCGTCGCGACGCAGACTGCGACCGTGGCCGTCTCGCGTGACGGCGAGGCCGTCGAGTCGGGGGTGACCGACCTCGTGGTGCTCAAGACGACGAAGTCGGCGTTCTCGGGCTTTCCCCGCGACCGGTACACGACCCTGCCAGAGGTCTCGGACCGGCTCCTGGCGACGAAGGTGACCGCATCCTGGCGGCACGGCGACGCGGACGTGGACTGGCCGGCGAGCCGCCTGGGGGTGACCCGGACCCTGCTCGAGGTGTTCGCCGACCACCACAGCGAGTCGGTCCAGCACTCGATCTGGCTCATGGGCCGGGCGATCCTCGACCGGCACCCGGGGATCTCGGAGGTGCGGCTGAGCCTGCCGAACCTCCACCACTGGCCGGTCGACCTGTCGCCGTTCGGCGGCACGAACGCCGGCGAGGTCTTCGTCGCCACGACCGAGCCCCACGGCCTGATCGAGGCGACCGTCCGCCGCGAGACGCCCGCCCCGTGAGCACCGGGCTGCCGGGCGTCGAGCTGGTCGGGCCGCCGGTCGCGGGGGCCGAGCACGTGCTCACGCCCGACGCCCTCGCGTTCGTCGCCGATCTCGAGCGCCGGTTCCGCGACGAGCGGGACGCGCTGCTCCGGCGGCGCGCCGAGCGCCATGCCGCGATCGACGCGGGAGACCTGCCCGGCTTCCTGCCCGGGACGGCCGACGTCCGGGCCGCCGGCTGGCGGGTCGCGCCCGCGCCGGCGGACCTCGACGACCGGCGGGTCGAGATCACCGGCCCCGCCGAGCCGAAGATGATGATCAACGCCCTCAACTCGGGCGCGCGGGTGTTCATGGCCGACCTCGAGGACGCGCTCAGCCCGACCTGGCACAACGTCGTCGGCGGCCAGGCAGCGATCGCGGCCGCCGTGCGGCGGACCCTGCGCCTCGACACCCCGGACAAGGCCTACCGGCTCGCCGACCGGACGGCAACCCTCGTCGTGCGGCCGCGAGGCTGGCACCTCGACGAGCGGCACCTGCTGGTGGACGGGCGCCCCGTCTCGGCCAGCCTGTTCGACGCCGGCCTGTACCTGTTCCACGACGCCGCCGAGGCCGTCGCCCGTGGCTCGGGGCCCTACCTCTACCTGCCCAAGCTCGAGTCGCACCTCGAGGCGCGGCTGTGGAACGACGTCTTCGTCCACGCCCAGGACGCCGTGGGCGTGCCGCGCGGCTCGGTCCGGGCCACGGTGCTGATCGAGACCATCCTCGCCGCGTTCGAGATGGACGAGATCCTGTTCGAGCTGCGCGAGCACGCGGCGGGCCTCAACGCCGGGCGCTGGGACTACCTGTTCAGCATCATCAAGCGGTTCCGCGGGCGGCCCAAGTTCGTCCTCCCCGACCGCGGGCAGGTCACGATGGCCGTGCCGTTCATGCGCGCCTACACCCGGCTGCTGGTCGCGACCTGCCACCGGCGCGGCGCGCACGCGATCGGCGGCATGTCGGCGTTCATCCCCAACCGGCGCGAACCGGCCGTCACGGCCAACGCCCTGGCCAGGGTCCGAGAGGACAAGGAGCGCGAGGCCGGCGACGGCTTCGACGGCACCTGGGTGGCCCACCCCGACCTGGTCCCGGTCGCGATCGCCGAGTTCGACCGCGTGCTGGGCGCCAGGCCCCACCAGAAGGCCGCGCCCGGCGACCCCGCCGTCACCGGGTCCGCCCTGCTGGACATCGCGGTCGCGGGCGGCCGGGTGACCGAGGCGGGCGTCCGCCAGAACGTGAGCGTCGCGATCCGCTACCTCGACGCGTGGCTGCGCGGGAACGGCGCGGCCGCCATCGACAACCTGATGGAGGACGCGGCAACCGCGGAGATCAGCCGGTCCCAGCTGTGGCAGTGGCGCCGGCACGCGACGGTGCTGGACGACGGGACGACGTTCGACGACGCCCGCTACCGGGCCATCCGCGACCAGGAGCTGGCCCGGCTCGGCCGCGACACTGGGCGCGTCGCCGAGGCGGCCGGGCTGCTCGATGCCCTCGTCGGGGCCGGTGAGTTCCCGGAGTTCCTGACCCTGGGTGCCTACGCCCTGCTCGACTGATCGGCGACGCCGGCGACGCTCGTCCGCCGGCGATCCGCGGCGTCAGCGCGTGGGGCCCAGCGACCGCCCGACGAACTGCCCGAACCCGCGCCGCCCGACGAACGCGCCGTCGCGGACGACGAACGCGCCGCGGACGAGCGTGGACCGCACGGCACCCCGCACCTCGCGGCCCTCGTATGGCGTGTAGTCGCTGGCGTGGTGGAGGTCCGCCGCCCGGATCGTGCGCCGGGCATGCGGGTCGAACAGCACGAGGTCCGCGTCCCGGCCGACCTCGATCGCGCCCTTGGCCGGCATCCCGAACAGCGCCGCGGGCGTCGTGGACAGCAGGTCGACGAGCCGCTCCACGGGGATCCGGCCCGTCGCGACGCCGGCGTCGTAGGTGACCCCGAGCAGGGTCTCGATCCCCGGTCCGCCGTTCGAGATCCGGTCGAACGACTCGCGCCAGGTCTGCTTCTCGATCCCGGCCCGGTCCGGGACGTGGTCGGTCGCGATGAGCGCCAGCGAGCCGTCCGCCAGGCCGGCCCACAGCGCGTCCGGGTGCCCCGCCGGCCGGAGCGGCGGCGAGATCACGTAGCGCGCGGCGTCCTCGGCCGGCAGTGCGTACCGGTCGTCCGTCAGCACCAGGTAGTGGGGGCACGTCTCGGCGGACACCGGCAGGCCGTCCGCTCGCGCGGCACGGACCTCGGCCAGGGCGTCGGCCGAGGACAGGTGGACCACGTACAGCGGCGCGTCGGCCGCCCGGGCCAGCGCGATCGCCCGCCGCGTGGCCTCGGCCTCCACGTACGGCGGGCGCGACGTGGCATGGAATGCCGGCCCGGTCCGGCCGGCGGCCAGGTGGCGCGCGATGAGCGCCTCGAGGATCGTGCGGTTCTCGCAGTGCACCGCGAGCATGCCGCCGGCACCCGCCGCCGCCCCGAGCAGCCCGAGCAGCGTCGCGTCGTCGACGCCGAAGTCGTAGACCATGAACGCCTTGAACGTCGGCACCCCGGCGGCGACGAGGTGGGGGATCTCCGCGGCCGCGTCGGCGTGCGAGGCGGTGATCACGGCGCTCAGGCCGACGTCCACCGCGGCGTCCGACGCGGTCGCGGCGAGCCACTCGCGGAGGCCCACCCGCAGCGACCGCGCCGCCGCCGGCGACGAGCCGGTGCCCGGGTTGTTGAACGCGAGCAGGGTGGTCGTCCCGCCGAACGCCGCCGCCACGGAGTCACGGAACCACCGGTCCGGCTCCGCGTCGGTCGCCACCCGGGCATGGGTGTGCACGTCGACGACGCCCGGCAGCACGAGCAGCCCCGTCGCGTCCACCACGCCGCGCGCGCCCGCCGCCGGCCCGGCCAGGTCCGGCGCGACGGCCGCGATCCGCCCGCCCGCCACGGCGACGTCGGCTCGGAACGACCGGGCCGCCGTGACGACCGTGCCGCCGCGGATGACCAGGTCGGGGGTCACCCTGCCGCCCTCAGCCGGCCTCGGCGATCTCGATCTCCTGCGCCCCGTCCCACAGGCACCGGCGGCCGACCTCGCGCAGCCGGTCCTCCCAGCCGTCGTCGGGCAGGACCGTCGCGAAGTGGTTCGCGGCCAGCTGTCCGACCTTCGAGGACGTGGTGCAGGCGCCGTACGGGAAGAAGATCTCGCACTCGCTGATCCCGCCCGGGTACAGGGCGAGCTGGCCGGGTGCCGGGTGCGACGTGTGGTGCTCCCAGCCGACGTCCGGGCGGAGGTCGCCGTACGGGATCCAGGTCGACTCGCCGCTCCAGCGGCAGTGGATCAGCCGGGCACGCAGCGGCAGCATCGCCCGGATGACCGCGATCGTCGCCGGGGCCTCGGGCTCCCAGCGGGCGCTAAAGTGCAGGTCACCAACGCGGATCGACAGGACGCTCATCGGCGGAGGATACCCGGTGGCCGAACACCCCCCGACGATCTCCACGCACGTCCTCGACACGGCGCAGGGCACGCCCCGGCCCGGCGTGCGTGTCCGGGTATGGCGTGCGGCGGACGCGTCGGGGGAGCGGCACGACCTCGTCGCGGGCGCCGTGACCGACGCGGACGGGCGGGTCCGCGACCTCCTCGCCGGGACGCCGCTGCAGGCGGGGACCTACCGCCTCGAGTTCGCGCTGGGTGACGGGTACTTCGCGCGCCTCGCCGTGGACGTCCGGATCGACGACGCCACCCGCAGCCACCACGTCCCCCTGCTGCTGGCGCCGTTCGGGCTCACGACGTACCGGGGCTCGTGACGACCGGGCGGTGACACCCCTCGCGTGGCTCGACGCCCTCGACGACGCGGCCTGTGCCGCTGCGCTCGCCCCCCTGTTCGAGGGCGCGCCGCGGTTCCTCGCCCGGCTGTGCGCCGCGCGGCCATTCACCGACTGGCCGACGCTGCTGGACCGGGCACGCGAGATCGCGCGGTCGATGCCGGAGGACGAACAGGTCGAGCTGGTCGACGCCCACCCGCGGCTCGGCGCCCCACCGGGCTCCGTGTCGACGGCGTCGTTCGTGGAGCAGGGGTATGACCGCGAGGCGGCGGGGGCGGCGGCGGAGTCCGAGCGCCGCCGGGTGGACGCGGAGCTGGCGCGGCTCAACGCCGCCTACGAGGCCCGGTTCGGGTTCCGCTACTGCGTGTTCGTGGCCGGGCGGCCACGCGCCGCTCTGCTCCCCGGGCTCGTCGCGGCGCTCGACGCGGACCGGGCGTCGGAGCTGGCGCGCGCGCTGGAGGCCGTCATCGACATCGCCGCGGACCGGCTCCGCCACTCCTCGGCGAGCAGCCCGTAGAGGTAGTCGCTCGCCCACCGCGGCCCGTCGCGGAAGCTCTCCCTGAGCTCGCCCTCGCGCCGGAAGCCCAGCCGCTCCAGCAGCCGCCACGAGGCCTCGTTGCGGGTGTCGCAGTCGGCGCACACCTTGTGCTTGCCACGGTCCACGAACAGGTAGCGCAGGAGCGCCCCGACCGCCTCGGTCGCGTAGCCGCGGCCCTGGGCCGCCGGGTCGAGCGTGAACCCGATGTCCGTGACGAGGGGCTCGTCGGCGCGCGGCCGGAGCACGCAGTCGCCGAGCAGGGTGGCGGGGTCCGCGCGGGTCGCGATCGCGAGCTGGTACCACTCGCCCGGCTCGTCCGGGTGATGCTCGGCCATCCAGTCCACGAACGCCCGGGCGCGGTCCACCGGGTACGGCGCGTCCCACGCCTGGTAGCGGGCGACCTCCGGCAGCGAGCGGTATCGGGCGAACGCCTCCGCGTCCGTCGCGGCGAACCGCCGGACGACGAGGCGCGGGGTCACCAGCCGCTCGAAGCTTTCGTCCATCGGCGTGGATCGTACGACGCGACGGCCGTCAGGCCGTGCGATCGGGCGAGCCGCGGCGTCGCTCCGGGCGCCGGCGTGACGGGCGCCCGGCCGGGTTCGCCTCGTGCGACCCGCGGGCAGGCATCCGGTCGACGCCCAGCAGGTCGTCCGCCCAGGCGCCCACGCCGGGCCACACCCGATCCGCGCCGGCGGCCCGAAAAGCGCCCTCGGGCGTGGTTCCGCCGATGGCGACGAACGGCGCGCCGGCGGCGGCGGCCATCTCGAGGTCGACGGGCGTGTCGCCGACGTACACGCTGTCCGCGGGCTCCACGCCGAGGTCGCCCAGGGCCCGGAGCAGGGCCTCGGGATGCGGCTTGCCGTTGGCGACGTCGTCCGCGAACCACGTCGTCTCGAACAGGCCCTCGAGGTTCAGCCGACGAAGGTTCGGCTCCACGACGTTGCGCGTGGAGGCCGTCACGAGGCCCAGCCGGACGCCGCGGCGCTGCAGCCGCCGGAGCGCGCCCCGGGCCCACGGCAGGGCCCTGGGGCGGGCCGACCGCATCTCCTCGGACCACCGGACCGCGGTGGCGTCCCACAGGTGCTCGGGGATCCCCAGCTCCCGGTACGAGGAGCGCCAGTCCGGCGTGTACCGCTCCCGGAACCAGTCGCGGCTCATCGTGATCCCCAGCTCGCCCAGCACGACGACGTTCGCCCGGTAGATGTGCCCCAGCGTGTCGACGATCGTGCCGTCCCAGTCGAACAGGGCGGCGGCGGGCAGGGTTCGCGCGGTGGTCACGCCCGAATCGTAGGCGAGATCAGCCGGCCAGGCCGAGCGCGATGGCCACGACGCCGAAGCCGCCGATGATCAGCGCCGACGCGACGTTCAGCGCCCGGATCACGCGCGGGGTGAGCCGCGCCCGGAGCCCGGCGACGAGCCCCGTGAGGATCGCCCACCAGGTCACGGAGCCCAGGAACACGCCCGCCACGACCGAGACCGCGCCACCGGTACCGGCCGAGCCGGCGCCGAGGCTCGCGAACAGCGCCGCGAACGACAGGATCGTGGCCGGGTTGGTCAGCGTGAGCCCGACCATCGTGGCCCAGGCGCCGAGCGGCCCGTCGAACCGCCCGCGCTCCGCCCGCGCGACCGGTCCGTCGCCCGGGGTCCGCGTGTCGCGGAGGGCCCGGCCGGCGAGCACCAGCAGCACCGCGCCGCCCACGATCCCGAGCGGGCGGTCGATCCCCACCAGGGTCTCGGTGATGGCCGTCAGGCCGAACGCGGCCAGCGCGCCGTACGTCGCGTCGGCGGTCGCGACGCCCACCCCTGAGACGAACCCGTGCGGCCAGCCGCGGTCGATCGTGCGACGGATGACGAGCAGGCCGATCGGGCCGAGCGCGGCGGCGACCGCAAACCCGATCGCAAGGCCGCGCAGGAACAGGCTCAGGTCCATGGACGGGCGAGTGTATCGGGGCTCGCCGGGCGCGTGTCACGCCGGCGCCGCGGCGCCGGCGTCAGGGCGCCGGGGTGGGCGTCGGATCGGGCGAGCCGCCGCCGCCGGTCCCGACGAGCACGACCCCGGTGATCACCGCGTAGTGCGAGTAGTACGTGGTGCGCCGGATGACCTTGCCGTTCTCCTTGACCGTCACGGTCCGCCACACGTCCTTGCCGTTCACCGGGTACTCGATCCGCTTCGACGACCCCTGGGGCAGGCTCTTCGTGTACTGGACGGAGTCGCGGCCCTGGCGGACGTTCTTGACGGTCGCCGGGCCGATGATGACCTGCCGGCCGTTGGGGACGCTGTAGATCTTGAACGTCACGTACCCGGAGCTGCCCTTGCGGGTGTTGATGCCGCGGATCAGGACCGGGAACTCCGTGTCGTTGGTGAAGCTCATCGTCTGCTTCGACCCGCCGTTGGAGATGAACACCGTGGCATCGAGCCCCAGCGGGTAGCGGTCGATGTAGTAGTAGTGGTTGCGCCGGGCGCCCATCTTCATGCCCGCCCGCAGCGCGGCGTTGAACAGCGTCGTGGAGCAGGAGCAGATGCCGCCGGCCAGCGCCCCCTGCGGCTCGGTCCGGCCGTTGATGATCGCGCCGCCCTGCCGGTAGCCCTTCTCCCGGGTGACGGTCCCGACCGCCTTCCAGAAGTCGAACGTCTCGCCGGGACCCACGACGTAGCCGTTGATCAGCTTGGCCGGGATCCAGATGTTCGCCCCGAACCCGTTGTTGACGTAGATCGGGAAGTAGGTGGTCCAGCTGGAGATGGCCTTCATCCTCGGGGCGAAGCGCTCCGCGTCCGCGGTCGAGATCGCCGGGTCGGTCACCGCGACCACCGGCTCGATCGTGGGCTCGGTCGCGCCGCCCTGGCGGGCCATCAGCGCGTCCACCACCAGCGCCCGGGTGGCCGCCCGGTCGAGCGCCCGGCCTTCCTTGCCCGGCGCGCCGACGACGACCCGTCCGCCGTTGAGCTTGAACCGCGCGTTGGTCGCCTTCTGGTTGATGTCCTTGGCGATGGCCGCGACCAGGGGGTCGAGCCCCCCCACGTCGAACACGGGCACGATCCCGCCGTCCACGGTGGGCGAGAAGGTGATCAGCTTGCGGAGCTCTTGGCCCTCGATCGTCCACGTCCGGTCGCCGCGGGTGAGCACGAGGTCGGCCGCCATGCGCTCGCCGGCGGCCAGGGCCGCCTCGGCGTCCGCGGTGTCGATCGCCGGCGGCTGGGCCACCAGCACGACCTCCTCGCGGAGCTCCGCCGGGGCGTCCAGCTGCCCGGCCTCCGCGGCGATCGCCGCGACCAGCGCGCCCTGGTCCACGACGCGGCCGTCGCGGCCGGGCGTCAGGGTGAACGCGCCGTCGGCCGCCACCGTCAGCGTCGCGTCCACGGGCTCCCGGTCGATGGTCTTCGCGACGGCGGCCACGGCCGCCTCGAGCTTCGCCTGGTCGAACACCACGAGCGGCTCGAGCCGGATGCCGTGGAGCGCGGCCTGCGGGGCGCCGAGCAGGTCGGCCACCGGCGCGCCATGTCGCCCGGCACCCAGCGCGGCGTCCAGCATCGCGTCGAGGTCCGCCCGCCGCCCGATCTCGGCGTAGCCGATCATGAGCTCGCCGTCGGGGCCCGCCACCACGACGTGCCCGCCGCCGAGCGAGGCGTAGGCGCCCTCGAGGGCCGCCCGCGCCGCATCCGGCGTGAGCCCGGACAGGTCCGTGTCGCCGATCCGCACCCCGGGCAGGATCCGCCCGGAGTACTGCTGGCCGTAGGCGAACAGGGCGCCGCCGCCGGCGCCGGCCACCAGCGCCACGCCGAGCAGGAACGCGACCGCGAAGCGCAGCCCCGGCGAGCGGCGTCGCGGCCGGGGCGTGATCTCGGGCGTGATGTCGGGCGTGATCTCGGGCGTCTCGGTCATTGCATCGTCAACTGCGGAGGGGAGGATCGTACCCTGCGAGGTCCGGGCTGGCGATCCGGGGCCTCGCGCTACGGGTTGCGCGGCAGGACCACCACCCGCCGGTTGGGCTCCTCGCCGATGGACTGGGTCGCGACGCCCGCGTGATCGCGCAGGGCGAGGTGGACCCATCGGCGCTCGAGCGCGGGCATCGGCTCCAGCTGGAGCATCTTGCCGGTCTCGACGACGCGCTCCGCGGCGCGCTGGGCGAGGTCGATCAGCTGGCGCTCGCGCCGGCCCCGGTAGTCCTCGACATCGACGAGCACGCGCGTCCACTGGCCGGTGCGGCGCGACAGCATCAGGTTCACGAGGTGCTGCAGCGCGGACAGGCGCTCGCCCTTGCGGCCGATCAGCGACCCCAGCGCCTCGCGGTCCGAATCCTCGCCGACGACGTTGAGCCGGCTGGTCTCCCCTTCGCGGATCTCGACCCGCACGCCCTCGAAGCCGAGGTGCGCCATCAGGGTCTCGAGGATCTCGCGCCCGGCGGCGAGCGCCTCGGGCGTCGCCTCCGCGGCCTCGAGCTCCGCGCGCTCCATGGCCACGGAGCCGCGCGCGGTCGCGACCTGCGCGACCTCGGCCGCCGACAGCTCCGAGCTGCCCCGGGACGGTCGCTCTTCGCGGCGCGGGCCGCGGTCGTGGTGCCGGTCCTCGCGGCGGGGACCCCGGTCGCCGCGGTCCTCGCGGCGCGGCGGACGGTCGCCTGCGGGGC
>JBFMAT010000021.1:0-60190 GCA_040755495.1 Chloroflexota bacterium | reverse complement strand
CGGCCCGCCGGGGGGCCCCCCCCGGGTCCCCGGGGCGCGCCGGGCGGGGCCCCCCCCCCGGCCCGGCGGCTCACTATCCGGCGTCGGGCGCCTCGCCTGGAGACAGGCCGACGACGTGGTGCAGAACGAGGATCCTCCGCTGCGCGTCGTCGTAGCGCGCCCGCTCCGTCGACGACAAGTCGACGCGTGCGGGCGCGGACCGGCCGTCCACGGCCGTCCGCGGAGGTACGACCTATCGCGCCGCCGTGATCGTCACGTCGGTTGCCTTGATCGGGGTTGCGGTCCCGCTGGCGCCGGTGGGAGCGCCGCTGGCGTCAGGGCCACCAGTGCCGGGCCGGAACCCGAGACCCGAGACCGACACGGACACCGTCGAGCCCGGCGTCACGTCAGCGGCGGTCGCCGCCGACTGGGCATGGAACGTGGAATCCGAGGTGTCGATGACGGTCTCCGTGCCGTCGGCGATCGTGATCGTCATCGTCGTCCCGTCGACGCTCTTGACGGTGCCGCTGATGGCCACCGATGCGTTGCCGAAACCGAATCCGCCGCCACCGCCGGGCACAGTGCCCGGATCGAAGCTGCCGGTCGGCCCAACCGGACCACCGGGGAAGCCGGTGGCCGCCGCGGCCGGTGCCGTGGCCCGGCCGCCCGCGAACGCGATGCCGCCGACCGCGACGAACGCCGCGCCGATGAGCAGCAGGTTGGTCGCCTTCCCGGACTTCTTCCTGGGCGCGACGACCGGCGTCGGCGGCGGCGCCTCCGGGCTGTCCGGGTAGACGGGGCTCCTGTAGTCCATGAACGGGATCTCCTACTCGAAGCGAAGGGCCGAGATGGGGTTGAGCCGGGCCGCCTGCCGGGCAGGCCATACGCCGAACACGACGCCCACGGCGAGGCTGAAGACCGTTGCCACGACCAGCGTCAACGGATTGAAGGTGAAGCCCCAGCCAGCGATCGCGCCGATCACCGCCGAGGCGATGAGCCCCACGGCGATCCCGATCAGGCCGCCGAGGGCGGACAGGACGAGGGCCTCGACCAGGAACTGGAGCAGGATGTCCCGGTTCTGGGCGCCGATCGCCTTGCGGATGCCGATCTCGCGCGTCCGCTCGCGGACCGAGACCAGCATGATGTTCATGATCCCGATCCCGCCCACGACGAGGCTGATCGACGCCACCCCGGCCAGCAGGACAGTGAGCAGGTCGTAGACCGAGGTCGCCGTCTCGAGCAGCTGGGTCTGGTCGGCGACGCTGAAGTCGTCGTCCTCGCCGGACGCGATCGAGTGCCGCTCCTGGAGCACCGCCGTGATGTCGGCCTTGACCGCCGCCATCTCGTCGGCCGAGGCGACGCTCACGCCGATCGATCGGACGCCGCTCGATGCGGAGCCGGTGAAGTAGCGCTTGAGCGTGCTGACGGGGACGAGCACCTGGTCGTCACCGCTCGTGAAGCTGGAGCCGCCCTTGGCCTGGAGGATGCCCACCACCTCGAACGGGTAGCCGCCGATCGTGATCGTGGAGCCGATCGAGGTGGCGTCGAGACCCAGGTCGTCGGCCGTCGTGGACCCGAGGACCGCGACCCGGAGCGACTGCTCCACCGACGTGTCGGTGAGGAAGCTCCCCTGCCACATCTCGAAGGCGCGCACCTCCGGGTAGGCCTCGGTGGTGCCCAGGATCGTCGTCGTGGTGTTGGAGTCGCCGGCGACGACGGTCTGCGATGTCGAGAGCTCGGGTGCCACCGCGGCGACGCCGTCGAGCTCGCTGATGGCGGTCGCGTCGTCGAGCGTGAGCGTCGTTGCCGAACCCGCGGCCTGGCGGATGCCGCCACTGAATGTCGCCCCGGCGTTGATCGTCAGGAGGTTGGTGCCAAGGCTCGAGATCCGGTCCGTGATCCCGGTCGACGCCCCCTGGCCGACGGCCACGAGCGCCACCACCGAGGCGACACCGATGATGATGCCCAGCATGGTCAGCGCCGAGCGCACCCGGCTCGTGCCCAGGCGCGAGAACGCCAGCTGCACCAGTTCGGTCAGCCTCATGCCGCGATCCTTCCGTCCCGGACGTGGATCTGGCGGCTCGCCCGGACGGCGACGTCAGAGTCATGGGTGATCAGGACGATCGTGGCGCCCTGGTCGTTGAGGTCGTGGAGCAGCTGGAGGACCTCCTCGCCAGTGTGGCTGTCGAGGTTGCCGGTCGGCTCGTCGGCGAGGATGATCCGGGGCTCGGTGACGAGTGCCCGGGCGATCGCCACGCGCTGCTGCTGGCCGCCCGACAGCTCCGTTGGCTCGTGGTCGAGCCGGTCGCCCAGGCCCATCCGTTCCAGCGCGGCCTTGGCGCGCGCGAGGCGCTCCTTCTTCGGCACGCCCTGGTAGAGGAGCGGCGTCGCGACGTTCTCCAGCGCGCTGGTGCGGGGCAGCAGGTTGTAGCTCTGGAACACGAACCCGATCATCCGGCTCCGCACGATCGCGAGGTCGTGGTCGTCGAGCGTCTCGACCTCCATGCCGTCGAGGACGTACGTGCCGGCGGTCGGCCGATCCAGACAGCCGAGGATGTTCATGAGCGTGGACTTGCCCGAGCCCGATGGTCCGATCACGGCCACGAACTCCCCCTCGCTGACCCGGAGGCTGGCACCCGCGAGCGCGTGCACCTGCACCCGGCCGAGGTCGTAGGTGCGGTAGGCGTCGGTGAGCTCGATGATTGGACGGCTCATGGCTGTGCACCCGGGAAGCCGCCCGCCGGTGGCTGGAAGCCGCCCGCGCCACCAGCGAACCCGCCGTTGCCGAACCCCCCGCCGTTGTCCGTGGACGTCGAGGTCCGGTCCGCCGAGCTGCCGGTGATGACGGCCTCGCCGTCGCTGATCCCAGACGTGATCTGCGCAAGGTCGCTGGTCATGAGCCCCACGCCGACGCTGCGCATCTCGACCGTGCCGTCCGCGCCGAGCACGCGGACGGTGTAGTTGCCGCTCGTGCCCGTGACGGCGATCGCCGGCACGGCAATGACGTTCTCGGCCTGCGCGATGACGATCGTCAGGTCGGCGGACATGCCGGCCAGCACGTCGGTGTTCGCGTCCGGGGACGCGGAGGGGGTTGCCGAGGCCGCGGCGGTCGCCGAGCCCGCGGCGCCGGAGTTGGAGTCGGTGCCGCTCGGGGACGTGGACGAGGCGGCCGTCGTGGCCGACGTGTCGTCCAGCGTGACGACGACCGCGTATGACACGACCGACGAGCTGGCCGTGGAGGCGACGGGGTTGATGGAGCTCACGATGCCGGTGGCCGTCCCGCCGGTCGCGCTGATCGCCACGGTGGCTTGCTGGCCCACCTGGAGCGAGAGGATGTCGTCCTCGGCCACGCTCACGCTCAGCGCGAGCTGGCTGGACTGGAGCTCGATCGCGGTGCCGGTGCTGTCCGTGCCGACGACGGCGTTGACCGCGGTGACTCGGCCGTCGATGGGCGCGACGATCGTGGCAGCCGCGAGCGCCGCCTTGGCATCGGCGAGCGCCTGCTCGGCCAGGGCGATCGCCACGTCATCAGCCGTGATCGTGGCATCGGAGGCGGACGTGGTCGCGTTGTCGTAGTTCCGCTGCGCCGTCTTGACGGACAGCTCTGCGCTGGTGACCTGGTTTGCGGCCTGGCGGTTGCTCGACTGGACCTGGAGCTTCGTGGAGGCCAGGCTCTGCTCGGCAGCCTTCAACGAGGCGCGATCCTGCTGGATCGTCGCATCCGGGGCACCCGCCTCCTTGTCCCGGGCCAGCTGCTGCTTCGCGGAGGTGACTGCCTGGCGCGCTTGCTTGAGCTGCAGGTTCCCCTGCGCAACCGTCGAGCTGTAGGACGAGCGGGCGTTCGAGAGCTGGTTCTTCGCGCTCTTCAGCTGGTCCTTGGCCGTGGCGCGGCTGTCGGCCGTGCCGCCGGCGAGGTCGGTCGCGCGCTGGGCCTGCGCCGTGGCCAGGTCGGCCTCGGCCAGGTCGACGGCGAGCTGCGCGGTCGTGTCCTCCGCGACGGCGAGGACGTCGCCGGCCTTGACCACGTCGCCGACCTCGACGTTGACCTCGGTGACGGGCCAGGTGACCGTCACGGACGACGAGCCGGACCCCGTTGACACGCTGGAGGCCGCCGCTGTTGACGTCGAGTCGGTGGTCGCTGTCGACGACGTCGAGGTCCCCGATCGCGCCAGCGGTGGCTCGCCGAAGGCGAGGTCGTAGATCGTGGCGGCAACGAGGTTGCCGCTGGCGGCCACCGTCTGCTGGACGGTCGTCGTCGTCGCCGTTGACGTCCGATACGTGGTTGTCGCCTCGGAGCTGGGCAAGCCGAGGCCCAGGACGGAGACCGCGATGGCACCGGCCCCGACGACGAGAAGTCCGGCCGCCGCGATGACCTTGATGTTCATTGGCGATGCGCTCCCAAGGACGCAGTGACGCGTGGCACGGGTGAGCCACGAGCGGATGACAACGGTTCTCGGTCCCGAGTCTCAGCACCGCGAGTTGCGACTCCATGAGTGCCTTCTTAGGGAACTCTTAGAAACGGCGCCTACGATCGGGGCATGCAGACCGTCCTCGTCGTCGACGACGATCCGGCCCTCCGGGCGTCGCTGGACCGCGCGCTGCGCCGGGACGGCTATGTCGTGTCCTCGGTGGCCGACGGGCTGGCCGCCATTGACGCGATCGAGCGCCACGAGCCCGACGCGATCGTGCTCGACGTGGGATTGCCGATCGTCGATGGCCTGTCCGTCTGCCGGCGACTCCGGGCTGACGGGTTCCGGACGCCGGTCCTGATGCTCACCGCGCGCGACGCCGTGTCGGACCGCGTGGCCGGGCTGGACGCCGGCGCAGACGACTACCTCGTCAAGCCGTTCGCGCTCGCCGAGCTGTATGCGCGGCTCCGGGCACTGCTCCGGCGGACGGGAACCAACGACTCGAGCACACTCCGCTACGGCGATCTCACGATGCAGCGATCGCTCATGGATGTGCGCCGCGGCGAGCGGTCGATCGAGCTGACCAGGACGGAGTACCGCCTGCTCGAGCTGCTGCTGGCCCGGCCCCAGCAGGTCCTCGACCGCGCGACGATCGTGGACGGTGTGTGGGGCTACCAAGTCGACCAGGGGTCCAACTCGCTCGACGTCTACATCGGGTACCTGCGCCGCAAGCTCGAGGCCGATGGCGAGGCGCGCCTGATCCACACCGTGCGCGGGGTCGGCTACGTCTTGCGCGAGCCATGAGCTTTCGGAACCGGCTCACCGTCCTGGTCGGCGCTGCGGTCGCGCTGAGCGTCGCAGCCGCGATGGTGATCCTGTTCGTCGTCGCGAACGCCCAGTTGTATGGACAACTCGACGGGCAGCTCGCGGACCGGGCACGGCAGATCACGGCGGTCCGGGCCGGCATCGCGGAGCGGTGCCTGGATCACGGTGCCGGTGCGGGATCGGCGTCGCCCGCGCCGACAGCCTCGGCGACGGATTCGCCCGGGGCGAGCCCGGACGGATCCTGCCCGCCGCCCGGCGCGCTGCCAGTTCCGGCGCCGAGGCCCGGTGACTCGGCGGGCATCATCCAGTTCATCGGGTCGACGGGGGCCGTCGAGCGCGTGGGCGACCAGGCGCCCGTGCTGCCGGTCAGCCCGGCCGCAGAAGCGCTGGCGGTGGGCTCGGGAGATGATGTCGTCGAGGACGTCGTGGTCGACGGGGTCACGATGCGCCTGCTCACCCACGCGGTCGAGTCCGGCGGCGCCCTGCAGGTCGCGCTGCCCAGCGACCGGATCGCGCAGGTGGTGGCGAACCTTCGATGGCTGCTGCTCGCGACCTCGCTCGTGGGCGTCGTGATCGCCGTCGTCCTCGGCCGCTCCATCGCCAGCTCGGCGCTCGGGCCAGTCGCGCGCCTCACCCACGCGACCGAACGCATTGCCGGGACGCGGGATCTGCGGGAACGTGTCGAGGAGCCGGGCAAGGACGAGATCGGACGCCTCGCCCACAGCTTCAACCGGATGCTCGCGGCGCTCGATGCGTCGGAGCAGTCGCGCCGCCAGCTCGTCGCCGATGCTTCGCACGAGCTCCGCACCCCGCTGGCCAGCCTCCGCACGAACATCGAACTGCTGGCCCTCGACCGGGACCTCGCCGCCGAGGACCGTGGACAGATGCTCGCCCTGCTCGTGGGCCAGATCGAGCGGCTGAGTCAGCTGGTCGCAGACCTCATCGAGCTCGCCCGCGGCGACGAGCTCCTCGAGCCGGCGATGGTCGAGGTGCAGCTCGACGAGGTCGTCGAGGCCGCCGTCGCCGTGGCCGGCGCCCACTACCCTGACACCAGCTTCGTCGTCCGCGCCCAGCCGACGACGGTCGTTGGCGACCCGGTGCGACTCCGCAGGGCTGTCGACAACCTGCTCGACAACGCGGGAAAGTGGAGCGTGGCCGGGACGCCGGTGGAGGTGGACGTTGCGGCTGGACGAGTGTCCGTTCGCGATCACGGGCCGGGTGTCGAGCCGGACGATCGCCCGCACGTCTTCGACCGCTTCTGGCGGGCACCGGGCGCGCGCGGCACGCCGGGCTCGGGCCTGGGACTGGCGATCGTCGCCCAGACGGCGCGGGCACACGGCGGCGACATCCGCCTCGAGTCACCCGAGGATGGCGGGGCACGGTTCGTGCTCGATCTGTCGAAGGCCAGCCGCATCGGGCTGCCGCATGGAGGATGAGCCGTCAGGGATGGGCGCCATCGAGCCCGCGACCCGCGGGCGCCGCCCTCAAAGCTGCGCGGCGACCTGCTCGGCCTCGGCCTCGACGGTCGCCGGGTCGACCAGGTCTGACGCCTGCGACGTCAGCACCTCCACCCAGTCCGCGAGGATCGCCTCCGCCTCGCCCGAGTCGAGCAGGCTGGCCTTCAGCTCCGCCGTCCGCGCGTCGACGAGCGCCTGGTTCCCGTCGATCGCGAGGAACCGCTCGACGAGGACGTTGCTGCGCCCGTCCGGACCACCACCGGGCCTGGGACCCGCGCCGTCGCCTGGCGGGGGGTCGTCCCCGTCCGCAGGACCGCCGAATCCCGCCCCGCCCTCGCCGCCGGGGGCGCCGAACCCGACCCCGAACGCGAGGTTGTAGTCCCATGGCACGACGGTGAAGATGCCAGTAGCCGGGTCGTAGTACAGGTACGAGTTGTTGCCGGGGCCGTCGATGTCGTCGAAGTTCTGGACGACCTCCTGCATCGCGAGGTAGGTCACGAAGGCATCGACGTCGAGATGCTCCGCAAGGTCTTCCGCGAACGTCGCGTCGTCGCTCTCGTTGACGAACTGCAGGAAGTCGATCAGCGGCCCGAGGTCGGCGTCGTCCTTGCCGGCCTCCTGGTCGAAGACCTCGGCGTAGCTCGACGGGTCCTCGCCCCGGTACGAGTAGTCGCCGGAGCTCTCGGCCTTGTAGAGGGCACCATCGGACGAGAACGCGTCGGCCATCCAGACATCGTCGGGGTTCTCGACCACGAGTCGCAGGATGGCCTCGCCGTCGTTGACCCGGAACCGAGCGGCGATCGCCTGCTGGGACGCGAGGCCCGCCCGTTCGAGGAGCTCGAGCGCGACCGCTTCGTTCAGCGCCGTCTGTGTGCTGCTCGACCGCACGACCAGCTCGACCACCCCCTCGTGTGCCTGGCCGTCGACGAACTGGTCGAGGTCGATGAGCCACGGCAGCGTGGCAGGGTCGTCGGAGGCGCCGATGCTGGATCCACCCCGCCCGTCACTCAGGCTCCGCAGTGACGAGTTGCCTTTGAGGCGGATGCCGACCCGCTCGTACGTCGACCCATCGATCGTGAGCGTCGCCTCGATCCATGCCTTCTCGCCCGTCGCCGCATAGGTCGCGAGGGCCGCCGCGACGGCGTCCTCGTCGACCGTCAGGGTGATGTCGTGGACGCGGGAGGCGTCGAACAGCGCCGAGCCGGTGCCGGTCGACGACGGCGCAGCGCTTGCCGCTGGGCTCGCCCCTGGGTCGATGCCGGTCGAGCACGCGAGGAGGGCGATGGCGAGCAGGCCCACGAACAGGGCGGTGGCCGGCCTGGAACGAGTGCGTCGGTTGCGGATGGTCGTCAAGGTGGGTCTCACGAAGTCGGCGGGCGGTCTTCGCCTGCCGGTCGCATCAGGTTCGTCATGGAACCTGTCGATCGAGTGACGCTTGGCCGCGCACGGCTCGGCGGCGCCGCGCCGCAGGAGCACCTGTGCCCGGCGCGGAGTCGCAGGTGGGCGCGGGGACCGGCGGGACCCGGGGCGACCATCGGCGGGTTGACGTCCGGGGCCGCCCGGCCGAACCTGACGCCTCGACACCCACCCGGCACATGGGGTGATGCCGCTTGTTCTCGCTGACCACCGAAGCCGTCCGCGCGCTCGCGCCCGACGCCGGCGTCCTGAACGCAGGGCAGGGCCTGGCCAACCCATCCCGGTGGAGCGGCCTGGGACGCAGCGACCGGGCGCTGTGGGGTCGCTGCCAGGGGTCCGGCAAGGATCCGTACGAGGTCAGCGTGGACCTCGAGGGACCGGCCAGCAGGTGCTCCTGCCCGTCGCGCAAGTTCCCGTGCAAGCACGCGATCGGGCTGCTGCTGCTCGCCGCCGGCGGCAGCGCCGGTGCGATCCCGACGGCAGCGCCACCGGACACGACCGCCCGCTGGCTCGAGGGCCGGAGCGCGCGCGCGACCACGGCCGCCCAGCCCGTCGCGGCACGCGAGGCCGACCCCGCCAGGGCGGCCGCCGACGAGCGCGCGCGGGCGAAGCGCACGGCCACCCGCGAGCGCCGCGTCGAGCAGGGCTGCGACGAGCTGCGACTGTGGCTGGCCGACCTCGCCCGCCGCGGGCTGGCGGACCTCGCGACCGAGGGTCCGGCGCCCTTCGAGGCGGCCGCCGCGAGGCTCGTCGACGCGCAGGCCGCAGGGCTCGCCCGGATGGTCCGCGGGGCCGGGTCGCGGGTCGGGTCGAGTGGTGGCCGGACCGGTGGGCGGCGTGGTCGTGCCGGATCCCGCGACGGCGGGCCGACGGACGGCGCCTGGGCGGACGCCCTGCTCGACGACGCGGGGCGGCTGTTCCTGCTCCTCGAGTCATGGGGTCGTCGCGACACCCTGCCCGAGCCGCTGCTCGCGGAGGTCCGGTCGCTGATCGGGTGGACGGTCCGCGAGGCCGACCTGCCCGACGACGCGGCGGTCACGGACCGCTGGCTGGTCGTGGGACGGCGCCACGAGCCCGACGAGCGGCTCCTGGCCACCCGGACCTGGCTGCGGGGGATCGGCACGGGGCGGTCCGCGGTCGTGATGGACTGGCAGCCCGCCCGGTCCGTGCCTGCGAACGAGCCGCCCGTCGGGTCGACCATCGAGGGCGCCCTGGCCTTCTATCCCGGCCCGCACCCGCTCCGGGCGGCGATCCGGCCGGGCTGGTCACCCGGCGGTGAGGCCGTCGCGGCGAACGCGCCGACGACGTGGCGCGAGGCGGTCGCCCCGTACGCGGCGGCCCTGGGTGCGAACCCGTGGCTGGAGCGGTACCCGGCCTGCGTGGCGGGCGTCCGGCCGGTCACGCTGGATGGCGCGCCCGCCTGGTGCGACGCCGCCGGCCAGACGGTCGCGGTCCGCCCCGGGACGGGCGTCGGCGACGCCCTCCACGCCTTCGCCGGCGGGCGGCCGGTGACGCTGTTCGGCGAGTGGGACGGCGCCGCGTTCACGCCACTCGCCGCGGGTGACGGCCGGCGTTGGATCGCGATCCCGGGCACCGGTGACGTCGCCGCCGACGAGCCGGCAGACGAGCCGGTCGGCCTGCCGGCGGGCGGCCTCCCGGCGGGCGCCGCGGGTCCCGGGGCCACGGCGGCGAACCCGGCCTGGGACGCGCTCCGGGCCTGGGCGCTCCTGGGCACCACGCGGACGGCCCCGGACGGCGTGCTCGCGCCGCTCCTCGCGCGCCTCGCCGACCGGACCCCGGAGGACCAGCTGCTCGCGCTCGCCGCGTCGCTCGCCGTCCGGCGTCGGGCGACGCCGGCCATCGTCCCGGCGACCGGGGCCGTGCCGGTCCCCGCCGCACCGGACGAGGCCCTGCCGGTCGCGCCGCCGGCGATCACCCGGGCGCTCGTCGCGGCGATCGGGTCGCCCGCCCTCGTGCTGGAGTGGCTCGGGCTTGCCGACCGCGCCGGGGTCACCGCGCCGCCCGAGCTGCTGCCCCGGCTCACGGCGCTGGACGGGATCCGCACCGTCGAGGGCGTGGAGCGCGTGCTCGGCGCGCGCGCGGGGTGGCTGTCGGGCGGCGCGACCGCCAGTGCCGGGGCCCTCGAGGCGGCCCGGACCGCCCGCGACGCGGCGGCGCTCGAGGCGATCCTCGGCGACCCGGCGGCCGGCGAGGCGGGCGCGAGGTCGACGAAGACCTCGACCACGACTCCCGCGCCGCCCTCGACCACCACGACCGCCCTCCCCGCCCCCGAGCTGCGGACCGTCCTGCGCGCCTTCCGGGCCGTGGACCCGGATCGCGCCCGGGCGTGGATCGAGGCCGCCTGGCCCGCGCGCAAGGGCTCGGCCGCCCGGACCGCCATGCTGGAGGCGCTGGCCGTCAACCCCGGCCCGGGCGACGCCGGGCTGCTCGACCACCTGGTAGCCAGCGACGGCAACAGGCAGCGTCGCGAGGAGGCCGCCACGATCGCCTGCCGCGTGCCAGGCTCGGCGGTCCGCGACCGGATCGAGGCTCGGGCCCGCACGCTCGTCACGCGCAAGGGCCTGCTGGGCAAGGGCCTCGAGCTCGCGACGCCCTCCGCCGAGACGATCGCGGAGATGGAGCGGGACGGGATGGCGCTCGCGCCGTACTTCGCGCAGGCCTCGCTCGCCCAGCGCCGCGACGCCGTCGTCGTGTGGCACGTCCAGCGGGTGGCGCCGTCACGCTGGGCCGCGTGGCTGCGACTGTCCCCCGCCGAGGTGATCACGGCGTTCATGGGCGGCGGGCGGGCCGAGGCGATGATGCTCGCCGTCCCCCTCGCGGGCGCCGTGGAGGCGCATCGCGACGCCGCGTTCGCGGAGGCCTTCGCCATCGCCGTCCCGGACGGCATGGCGGCCTTCGGTGCGGACCTGTGGCCGCTCGTCCCCGCCGCGCGACGCGAGGCACTGGTACGGCCGGCGTTCCAGTCCGGCACCGCCGCGTCGTGGGGCCACGGCATGGCCCTCGGCCGGGCGCTGGCCGTGGTCCCGAGGCCCTGGTCGGACGAGCTCACGACCATCGTCCGGTACGAGATCGCGAAGACGCTCGACTCGATCCGCCCGGGCCAGGAGTACCTCGTGCGGGCGTACCTCGACGCGCTCATCAGCCACGTGCCGGCGGGCATCCTGCCGGAGGTCGGGCGGCTGATCGACGAGCGCGCCGCCACCAGCCCCGCCGTGCGGCTGCTCGCCGATCTCGCGGCGCTCGTCGCCGCCCGCCGCTCGCTCAACGACGCCTTTGCCGCCGCCGGCGGCCCAGGAGGAGACCGATGACCGGGGACCTGCTCCGTCGCCACGCCGAGGACGAGTTCGAGGCCGAGCTCGCCGCGCTCGTCACCCACGACGAGCGGCCGCGCCCGCCGTCGTGGCGCCTCTCCCCGCAGGCCGTCGTGACCTACCTCGTGGGCGGCAAGGCGGGCGGCACGCCGATCAGCGCCAAGTACATCGGCGACCGGCGACTGGTCGAGATCGCCGTCGCCACGCTCGCCACGGACCGGGCGCTGCTCCTGCTGGGCGTGCCCGGGACGGCGAAGACGTGGGTCTCCGAGCACCTCGCGGCCGCGATCAGCGGCGACTCCACGCTCCTCGTCCAGGGCACGGCCGGGACCGGCGAGGAGGCCATCCGCTACGGCTGGAACTACGCCGAGCTGCTGGCCAAGGGCCCGTCGCGGGCGGCCCTCGTGCCGTCGCCGGTCATGCGCGGCATGGAGACCGGCGCGCTCGTCCGGGTGGAGGAGCTGACCCGCATCCCGTCCGACGTCCAGGACGCGCTGATCACGATCCTGTCCGAGAAGACGCTGCCGATCCCGGAGCTCGAGAGCGAGGTCCAGGCCCGGCGCGGCTTCAACGTGATCGCCACGGCGAACGACCGCGACCGCGGCATCAACGAGCTCAGCTCGGCGCTCAAGCGCCGGTTCAACACCGTCGTGCTGCCGCTGCCGGCCACGCTCGACGCCGAGGTGGAGATCGTCGCCACGCGCGTGGCGGCGCTCGGGCGCGCGCTGGAGATCCCGGCCGAGGCGCCCGCGCTCGAGGAGGTCCGCCGGGTCGTCACCATCTTCCGCGAGCTGCGCTCGGGGCAGACGCTGGACGGCAAGGCCAAGGTCAAGATCCCTTCCGCCGTGCTCTCGACGGCGGAGGCGATCGCCGTCATGAACCAGGGCCTCTCGCTCGCCGGCCACTTCGGGCGCGGGAGGATCTCCGCCGCGGATGTCGCGTCCGCGCTGGTCGGCACGGTGGTCCGCGATCCGGCCGCCGACGGCGTGATCTGGGAGGAGTACCTCGAGACGGTCGCCAAGAACCGCAAGGAGTGGAGCGACCTGTACCGGGCCTGCCGCGAGGTCTCGTGACGGACGGGCGAGGGACGGCCGGGCCTGGCGGGCGGGCGGATGCGGGCGCCGCGATGAGCCGGGCGTCGGCGGGCCGGGTCGAGGTCCTCGGGATCCGCCACCACGGCCCCGGGTCGGCGCGCAGCCTGCGCGCGGCGCTCGAGGCCTTCGGGCCGGACTGCCTGCTCGTCGAGGGGCCGCCCGAGGCCAGCACGCTCATCCCGCTCGCCGCGGACCCGGAGATGGTCCCGCCGGTGGCGATCCTGGCCTACGACCCCGACGAGCCGTCGCGGTCGGGCTTCTACCCGTTCGCCGAGTTCTCGCCCGAATGGCAGGCCGTCCGGTTCGGGCTGGCGGCGGGGATCCCGGTGCGGTTCATGGACCTGCCGCTGGCCAACGCGCTGCTGATGGACCGCGCCGCCGAGCTGGCCGCGCTCCTCGGGCTGGGCGAGGACGACGACGACGCCGACGGGGCCGAAGGTGAAGGCGACGGCGAGGTCGAAGCCGAGCCCGAAGCCGAAGTCGAAGGCGAAGCCGATGTCGAAGCCGGGGCTGGGGGGGCGACCGTCGACACCGCCGGGGCCGACATCGGGGCCGAGGAGGCCGACGACACCGGCCCGGAGACCGACGTCGACCTGCGGCTGGACCCGCTGGGCTACATCGGCCGGCTGGCAGGCGAGGACGGCGAGCGGTGGTGGGAGCGTCTCGTCGAGGAGCGGCGCGACGCCACGGACCTGTTCGCCGCGATCGCCCTGCTCGTCGCGGAGCTGCGCGACGCCGTCCCCACCCTCCCCTCCGACCTGGCGCGCGAGGCCGCGATGCGGACGGCGATCCGGGCGGCCCGCGACGAGGGCTTCGAGCGGATCGCGGTCGTGTGCGGCGCCTGGCACGCGCCCGCGCTGGCCGACCTCGACGACGCCGCCGGCGATGCCGCCCGGCTGCGCGGCCTGCCCCGGACGAAGGTCGCCACGACCTGGGTCCCGTGGAGCGAGGGGCACCTCGCCGCGTCGTCCGGCTACGGCGCGGGCGTCGAGTCGCCGGGCTGGTACGGCCACCTGTGGACGACGACCGACCACCTCACGGAGCGCTGGATGGCGAAGGTCGCCGGCGTGCTTCGCGACGAGGGCCTCGACGTCAGCCCCGCCCACCTCGTCGAGGCCGCGCGGCTCGCCGACGCGCTGGCGGCCCTCCGCGGCCGGGCCGTGCCCGGGCTGACGGAGATGGGCGACGCGACCCGGAGCGTGATGCTGTTCGGCAACGACGTCCCGCTGGCGCTCATCCGGACCCGGCTGATCGTGGGCACCGGGCTCGGCAGCGTCCCGCCGGCGATCGAGACCGCGCCCCTGTCGCGGGACCTCGCCGCGCTCCAGCGCCGGCTCCGGCTGCCGCCCGAGACCGGCGAGCGCCTGCTGGAGCTCGACCTGCGCGGCGAGACCGATCTCGCGCGCAGCCACCTGCTCCACCGGCTGCGGCTGCTCGACGTCCCGTGGGGGACGCCGACCGCGGACACGCGGCGCGCGATGGGCACCTTCCGCGAGCCGTGGCGCCTCCGCTGGGACCCGGCGTTCGCGATCGCGCTGATCGCGAACAGCCGGTGGGGCAACACGATCGCCGAGGCCGCCGAGGCGCGGCTGCGCGACGAGGCCGCCACGATGGACTCGGTCACCGCCCTGGCGGCGCGGATCGAGACCGCGCTGCTCGCGGACCTGCCCGGGGCGGTGGCGATGCTCGTCGGCCGGCTCGCGACCGCGTCCGCCGTGGCGACGGACGTCACGGCCCAGCTGGATGCCCTGCCCTCGCTCGCCCGATCGCTCCGCTACGGGAACGTCCGGGGCACGGACCGCGAGACGCTGGGCGCGGTGACCGACGGGATCGTCCTTCGCGCGTCGGTGGGCCTCGGGCTCGCCGTGGCGTCGCTGGACGACGAGGCCGCCGCGGCGATGGTCGGGCGGATCGAGAGCGGCGAGGCCGCGGTCACCGTCCTGGAGCGCGAGGCGCTCCGGGCGGCGTGGTACGGGGCGCTCATCGGCGTCGCCGACCAGCGCGGCGTCCACGGCCTGGTCGTGGGCCGGGTGGTGCGGATCCTGCTCGATCGCGGGCGGCTGGACGCGGACGGGGTGGCGCGGCGGCTGTCGGCGGCGATCTCGCGCGGGGCCACCCCGCCCGAGGCCGCGGCGTTCCTCGAGGGCTTCCTCGCCGGGCCCGGCGCGCTGCTGGTCCACGACCCGCGCCTGTTCCGGCTCATCGACGACTGGGTGTGCGAGCAGCCGGGCGAGGCGTTCACGGCCGTGCTGCCGCTGCTGCGCCGGACCTTCTCGCGGTTCAGCCCCGCGGAGCGGCGGACCCTCGGCGACCGCGTCCGCGTTTCGCGTGCCGGCCCTGACGCGGTCCCGGTCGGGGCGGCGGCCGCCGTGGCCGACGCGGACGCGCCCGCCGCCGGCGAGACGCCCACGCCCGCCACCGAGCCGTCGACCACCGGCGCCCAACCCTCGACCCCCGCCCCCGACGGCGGGCCGGGCCTCGACCTGCTGGACGACCTGCTCGGCCTGGGAGGTGGCTCGTGATCGGGCAGGAGGAGCGGCTCGAGCGCTGGCGGCTGCTGCTGGGCGGCGGTCCGGCGGAGGGGACGGGCGCGAGGCTCCAGGGCACCGCGGCCGCGATGGACGCGGCCCTCGAGGCGCTGTACGGCGGCGAGGCGGACGCCGGTGCCAAGGGGGCCGGCCTGGGGGCGTCGGCGCCGCGCGTGACCCGCTGGCTGGGCGACATCCGGACCTACTTCCCGAGCACGGTCGTCCAGGTCATGCAGCGCGACGCCCTCGACCGGGTCGGCCTGCGGCGGATGCTCACCGAGCCGGAGCTGCTCGCCTCCCTCGAGCCCGACATCGGCCTGGTGGGCGAGATCATCGCGCTGTCCGGCGTGCTCCCCGACCGGACCCGCGCCACGGCTCGCGAGGTGGTCCGCAAGGTCACCGACGACCTCGAGCGCAAGCTGTCGTCGAGGCTCCGGTCCGCGATCACCGGCGCCCTCGACCGGAGCCAGCGCACCCGGCGCCCGAAGCACCGCGACATCGACTGGGACGCCACGATCCGCAGGAACCTGCGCCACTACGTGCCCGAGCACCGAACGGTGATCCCGGAGCGGCTGGTGGGCCACGGGCGGCGACAGTCCGCGCTGCGCGACATCGTGATCGCCGCGGACCAGTCAGGGTCGATGGCCGATTCGGTCGTCTACTCGTCCGTGTGCTCGGCGGTCATGGCGTCCGTGCGCGCCGTCCGGACGCGGCTGGTCGTGTTCGACACCGAGGTCGTCGACCTCACCGACCAGCTGGCGGATCCCGTGGACGTCCTGTTCTCCGTCCAGCTCGGGGGCGGCACCGACATCAACCGGGCGGTCGGTTACTGCCAGGCGCGGATCAGCCGCCCCACGGAGACGATCTTCGTCCTGATCTCGGACCTGTTCGAGGGCGGGGTCGAGGACGACCTGCTGCGCCGGGTACAGTCGATGCTCACGTCTGGGGTGACCGTGATCGTCCTGCTCGCGCTCTCGGACCGCGGCAAGCCCTCCTACGACCACGAGCTGGCGGCGAAGCTGGCCGCCCTCGGCGCCCCGGCGTTCGCATGCACGCCGGACCAGTTCCCAGGACTCATGGCGGCGGCCATCGAGCGGCGGAGCCTCGCCTCGTGGGCGGCCGCCGAGGGCGTCGCCCTCACCGCGGCACCGCAGGCGGCCCACTGACGCCGGACGAGGACGCGGGCGCCTCACCGGCGCGCATCGCGCACCCGCTCGAGGCCATCGAGGATCAGGTCGAGCCCGAACGCGAACTCGGCGTCATCGTCGTGGGTCACCCCCTCCAGGGAGGCGAGGATGTGCGGATACCCACCCGTTCGCAGCTCGCTCTCGAACACCGCGGCCGCGGCGGGCGGGATCGCGTTGGGGTCGAACACGTCCTGGGTGAACCCGAGCATCCGGCTGCTGATGAGGTGCGTCGCGTCGTGCGTCAGCTGGTTCGGGAAGCCCGCGCGACCGAAGGCGGCCACGACGCCGTCGAGGTAGCGCATGATCCCCCGGCTCGCCGGGACGCGAGTCGCGATCAGGCGGGCCATCCAGGGGTGGGCCGTCGCCATGCGGCGGGCGGCGAGCGCCCGGCCGCGGATCGCGGACCGCCACTCCGCGTCGTCCGGCGGCAGCTCGATCTGGTCCACCAGGTGGTCGAGGACCCCGTCGAGGATGTCGTCCTTGCTGGAGACGTGGTTGTAGAGGGACATGGCCTTGACGCCCAGCCGTGCGGCGAGGCGGCGCATCGAGAGTGCCTCGAGGCCGTCCTCGTCGGCGAGCTCGATCGCGGCACGCAGGACGCGATCCCGGGTCAGCGGGACGCGACGCCTGCCACGGGTCCCGGATGGCACTGCCCTCCTCCTCCTCCACGCTTCGATCCTGCCCTTGACGGACTTACGCTGTACGTCTAAGGTATCTTCCTACTTACAGTGTACGTCAACGCCGGCAGGCATGGGGCATGGCGGCGAAGGAAGGGTCGATGTCGACGATCGAGCACACGACGCACCGCCGGACGATGCGGGCGATGATCCAGGACCGCTACGGCCCGCCGGACGTGGTGCGGCTCGGCGAGGCCGACGTGCCGGTGCCGGACGATGAGCAGGTCCTGGTCCGCGTCGTGGCCAGCTCCGTGAACGCGCTCGACTGGCACATGATGCGTGGCGTCCCGGTCCTCGTCCGGCTCACCGACGGCCTGCGCCGGCCGAGCCCGATCCGCGGCGTCGACGTGGCGGGGGTCGTCGAAGCGATCGGGCGGAACGTGACCTGGGCACAGCCAGGCGATGAGGTGTTCGGGGCGCGCAACGGCGCGTTCGCGGAGTTCGTGGCGGGCCGGACGTTCGCGCCCAAGCCGTCGAACCTGACATTCGAGCAGGCGGCCGCGATCCCCACGGCGGGGTTCACGGCGCTCCAGGCCGTCCGCGACCACGGCCGGGTCCGGCAAGGGGACCAGGTGCTCGTGACCGGGGCGGGCGGTGGCGTGGGCTCGTTCGCCGTCCTGATCGCGAAGGCCTACGGGGCGCACGTGACCGCCGTCACCGGGCCCGGGCACGTGGCAATGGTGACCGCGCTGGGCGCCGACCGGGTGATCGACCGCACGCGCGAGGATGTCACCCGCGGCACGGACCGGTTCGACGCGATCCTCGATGTCGCCGGCAGGTCGTCGCTGTCCGCGCTCGGCCGGCTGCTCACGCGCGAGGGCGTCCTAGTGCTCGTGGGGGCGGCCGGCGACGGACGTGGGCTCGGGGCGCTGGTCCAGCCGGTCGCGGCCGTGGTCCGGTCGCGCCTCGGCGGCCGGCGCATGATCCCGTTCATCGCGAGGCCCAACCGCGACGACCTGCTCGTGCTCAAGGCGCTCGCCGAGGCCGGCCAGCTGACGCCGGTCATCGACCGGACCGTCCCGCTCGACCGCGCGGGCGAGGCGATCGGCTACCTGGAGACCGGACAGGCCCACGGCAAGGTCGTGGTGCGGATCTGACCTGCCCGCGTCGCGCGTCGGGTACACTCCGGTGGCCCCGTGGCTCGGACCCGTGCCTTCGAGCACGTCCTGCCCGGGCGACCCTTGGTGGCCTTAGCTCAATCGGCAGAGCACTGGATTGTGGCTCCAGAGGTTACGGGTTCGAGACCCGTAGGCCACCCCACCACCACGGCTCAACAGCCGCGCTCCGTGCTGGTCCCCGCCGTTCGCCCCGCGGTCGAACGAGCGCAGCGCGTGCGGTCTCGGCCGTTGAGCGGAGGGTGCGGCGCATGGCAGGGCCGGCCGTGCGCCAGGTCGTTCGCCGGGCGACCAGGATCGGCCCTCGTGCGCTGGTACAACCGCCCGGCGGCGGGCCGAGCCGCCCCGTCCGCGGGACTCGACAACGCGGCTCGAGGTCACTCGATCGTGATGTCCGCCTTCATGCCGGCGCCGTAGTGGCCGATGACGTGGCAGCCAGCCAGCATGGAACCGGCCTCGTCGAAGGTGACGGTGAGCTCCTTCGACATGCCCGGTTCGACCCCGATCGCCATCGGCTCGTCCTTCGGCATCGACATGCCACCGGCTTCCACCATCTCCCTGTCGTGCGCCATCTGCTCCGCCTCGTCGCCCAGGACGAACTCGTGGAAGATGGTGCCGGTGTTGGTCACCACGAAGGTGACCGGCTGGCCCGCAGGCACGGTGATCGCCGCCGGCTCGATCCTGAGCGCGTCGGTCAGCTTCACCTCGATCCGGGTCGCAGTGGCGGAGCTGGCCGGAGCGCTGGGAGCCGGCGCGGCGCTGGCTGGGGTCGGGGATCCGCCACCCGTGGAGCAGGCGGCGGCCAGGAACGCGATGGCGGCGAGGGGCGCGACTCGAACGGGACGCATGGGTCCTCCTTCAGGAGACTGACGGGAGCGCGGCCGGGCGAGGCCGAGCCTGGGCGGCATTGGCCCTGGCCACGAAGCGCCGAAGCCGAAGTGCGTTGGACACAACGGTAACCGAGGACAGCGCCATCGCGGCGGCGGCGAGGATCGGGTCCAGGAGGAGGCCGGTGAACGGGTACAGCGCGCCCATCGCGATCGGGATCAGGATCACGTTGTAGGCGAACGCCCAGAACAGGTTCTGGCGGATGTTCCGCATGGTCGCGCGGGACAGCGCGATGGCAGTCACCAGACCACGGAGGTCGCCCGACATCAGGGTGACGCCCGCGGACTCCATCGCCACGTCAGTGCCGGTGCCCATCGCGACGCCGACGTCGGCCGACGCGAGCGCCGGGGCATCGTTCACGCCGTCGCCGACCATGGCCACGACCTTGCCCTCAGCCTGGAGCGCGTTCACAGCCGCGGCCTTGCCATCTGGGCGGACGTCCGCGACGACGCGGTCGATCCCGACAGCGCGCGCGATGGCCTCGGCCGTGCGCTGGTTGTCGCCCGTGAGCATGGCCACGGCGATCCCCAGTCGGTGGAGCTCCGCGACGGCCTCGACGGAGCCCGCCTTGAGCGTGTCGGCGATGGCGATGACCGCGGCGATGCAGCCGTCGAGGGCGGCGAAGACCGGGGTCTTGCCGTCGGCCGCGAGCGCGTCGGCAGCGCCCACGAGCGGTTCGACGTCGACCCCCAGCGACACCAGGAACCCGGGGCGACCCACCAGGACCCGGCGACCGTCGACCATCGCCGAGACACCCCCACCAGCGACGCTCAGGAAGTCCGTCGCGTCGGCGATGACGAGCCGACGCTGATCGATCGACTCGCGCACGATCGCATCCGCCAGCGGGTGTTCGGAGCCCCGCTCCGCTGCTGCGACGAGCGCGAGGATCTCGTCCTCGGCGGGCGCGTCGCCGGCACGGATGACGTCGGTCACCCGGGGCTTGCCCTCGGTCAGGGTGCCCGTCTTGTCGAGGACCACGGCCCGCACCGACCCGAGCCGCTCGAGGGCCTCCGCGTTGCGGAACAGGATGCCGTTCTCGGCCCCCTTGCCGGTTCCGACCATGATCGAGGTGGGTGTCGCGAGCCCCAGCGCGCAGGGGCAGGCGATGATCAGCACCGCGACCGTGTTGAGCAGCGCGAGGTTGAACGCCGGCTCAGGGCCAAACATGAACCACAGCGCGAACGTGAACGCGGCAAGCGCGAGGACCGCGGGCACGAAGTAGCTGGTGACGACATCCGCGAGGCGCTGGATGGGGGCGCGCGAGCCCTGCGCCTCGGACACGAGGCGGATGATCCTGGCGAGCACGGTGTCGGCTCCCACGCGGGTGGCCCGGAACGTCAGGGTCCCGGTCGTGTTGAGCGTGCCGCCCACGACCAGGTCCTCGATCCGCTTGGAAACTGGCAGGCTCTCGCCCGTGATCATGCTCTCGTCGACGCCGGACGCACCCTCGGTCACGACCCCGTCCACGGCGATCGTCTCGCCGGGGCGCACCCGGACCGCGTCGCCAACGCGGACGTCGGCAACGGCCACGTCAAGCTCGATGCCATCGCGGATGACGCGGGCCGTGCGAGGCGCGAGGTTGATCAGGCGACGGATGGCGTCCGAGGTGTGGCTCCGGGCGCGAGCCTCGAGGTACCGCCCGAGCAGGATCAGCGTGATGATCGCCGCCGATGTGTCGAAGTACATCGGGAGGTCCGCGCCGTCCATGCCCAGGCCGGCAGCCACGAAGAAGTCCGGGAGCACGATGGTGGCGACGCTGTAGCCGTACGCGGCGGACGTGCCCACGGCGATCAGGGTGTTCATGTCTGACGCCTTGTGGCGCAGCGCCTTGATGGCCCCCGTGTAGAACGGCCAGCCCGCCCAGAACTGCACGGGAGTCGCGACGGACAGCTGGAACACGGGGTTGGTGAGGAACGCGGGCAACCAGGGTGCGACCGTCATCCGCGCGAGGCCGCCCAGCAGGGGCAGGGTCAGCAGCGCCGCGACGATGACCCGTCGACGGAGGTCCGCCGCATGGCGTGCTGCCGCCTCGTCGCGCTCGGCCTTGGCCGCCGCGGCCGCCGCGACATCGACCTCGTGCTCGGCGCTTGCCACCTGCTCGACGCGGGCGACGTAGCCCGCGGCGTCAACGGCGTCCACAAGGTCCGCGAGCGCCACCTTCGCCGAGTCGAACCGGACCGTCGCGGACTCCGACGCCAGGTTGACATTGGCCTCCTCCACGCCCTCGACCTTGGACAGGAAGCGGGTGATCCGGTTGACGCAGGACGCGCAGGTCATGCCCTCGATGGGGAAGGACGCGATCTCGAGCGGGGCGGACGTGCTGGTCATGTGGGGCTCCGGTTACTCCTGGGCGTCGGGCGGGAGGTTGGCGTCACTGGGTCGTGAGCAGGTTCGATCACCCACCGGCATCGGTCGTGCCGGTCGCCGGATCGACGATGCTGATCGAGGCCCAGGGGGCTGGTGGGCCCCGTCGCGCGGGCGGCTCATCAGGACGCGGGCTCCGCGGCTCGCTCGACGACCGTGATCCGTCCGCCGTACATGCCCATGGCGCAGGTGTAGTGCAACGTCCCGACGGGCAGGGCGGGCAGGTTGATGACATTGGGGCCCTTCGCGAGCCGGACGCGGACATCGACGCCGGGTGCGAACAGCGACGCGGCGCACGTGGCAGTCGTGGAGGACTGGATCGTCCAGACCGTGGGATAGCCCGCGTAGATCGCGATGTTGCCCGGGCTGTAGCCGCCGGCGTCCTGGTAGGTCGTGATGCGCTGGATGCCGTCGGGCCCGAGCGTCCCGGGCAGCGGTGCGGCCGACGCGAACCCGACGAGGGACGGGAGCGTGAAGCCGGAGAGCTGGAGGCCCGCGCTGCCGTTCATGAGCGCGAAGCCGAGCACCACTACGCCGACGAGGCGGAGCAACGTCGGCCTGGCGCGACTGGGCACGACAACGGGGAGCCCCGCGATCGCCAGCAGGCCAGGCGCGGTGCCGATCGCGAACGCTCCGAGGAGCGCCGCGCCGAACAACGGCGAGCCCGTCGAGAGCGCGTAGATCTGGATGGCCTGCGTGAAGCCGCAGGGAAGGAAGAACGACAGGGCACCCAGACCGGCGGCCCGCGGGTCGGAGTAGCCGCTCACGTTGGCGCTGCCCAAACCGAGCTTCGTGCCAACGCCCATCGGGAGGGTCGGCGACCAGCCGGCCATCCGGGGGGACAGACCCGTCAGCCGCGCTCCGAGGATCGTCATCACGACGGCGACGACGATCATGAGGATGGCGGTCAGCTGCGGCGGCATCGAGACGTTCGCGCCGACGGCCCCGAGCGCCCCGCCGAGAACGGCGTAGCCGGCGATGCGGCCGCCGACGAACACGACCGCGGGACGCATCTGGGCGGCGGCGCCCTGCTCTCCGAGGCCGGCGGCGGTGCGGCTCGCCTGGAAGGCAGCCGAGAGGCCGAGCACGAGCCCGCCGACCAGCGCCATGCAGGTGGACACGCCGGCGGCCAGCCCAAGCAGGAGCGCGACGAGGAGCCCGCCCTGGCTCAGGTCACCGGCGCCGGACGCAAGCTCCGCGAGCCCGGTGACCGACGCGATCGTGGCGAGGACGGCCACGAGCATGACCCCGGCGCCGGCCGTCAGCCAGATCCTGGGATCGCGCTCCAGCCACGGCGTGTGGCCGATCTCGTACCCGGCCTTCCTGAGAGCCGTCTCGATCGCCGCCGGGGCGACGGGCTGCGTGCTCTCCACGGTGACCCTGCCGTGCGCTGCGGACGCGGACACGTGCTGGACGTGCGGGAGGCGCCCCACGAACCTGGCAATGCGCACCTCGCACGACCGACAGGTCATGCCCATCACCGGAAGCGTCACCGAGATTGTCCCAGCCGCGGTGACCGTAGGCCGGGGAAGATCGAGGCCGGCTGGCTTGGCGCCGCGGCCCATCCGGAACTCACGGATCTCGAGCGCCCGTCGGTGCACCGCGTCCCGATCACCCGGGTCCACGATCGCGTCCGCGGTCGCACCGGTCGCGGGGGCCGGCACGCGCTGCTGCATTCGCGACGCGCGCCGCTCGATCGCAGCGGCGTGCAGGTCCAGGAGGCCGTGGCCTGTGGGACCTGACGCGAAGCCGCCCGAGAGGGACGAAGGGGTCTGGGCGCGGGCCCGGCTTCGGCGACGGGACATCGGGACGATGCGCTCCTCTGCGTGACCGCCCGCTGACCTCCGGGCCCTGTCCAGAGGGTGCTGGACGCACGCGCCTGCGCCAATGCAGGAACCGGCAAGCCTTGCTCAAGACTTGGTCAAGCTGACGACGGTCACCGCACCGCGCATGCCGGCCTCGTAGTGGCCCGGGGCATGGCAGGCGTACGCGTAGGGGCCGTCACCCTCGAAGGTGAAGGTGAGCGACCTCGTCTGCATCATCCCGATGTCGGCGACCTCGGGTGTCCCTTCCCGGTCCGCCGCCACCGCTCCGGCCGGGCCCACCATGAACTCGTGCGCGGCGGGACCCATCGTGGTGACCTGGAACGCGATCGTCTCGCCGCGGACGACGGTGATGGCCGACGGGCTGAAGGTGTAGCCGGGACCGGCGATGATGCGGATCACCCGCGGCGCTGCCTCGGTGCCGGCGACGAAGCCTGCATCGCCCGGCTGCGGGCCGTTGCGCTGGTTGGCGCTCCAGGTCCCGCCCATCATGCCGGCGCCGCCCATCATGCCGGCGCCGCCCATCATGCCGGCGCCGCCCATCATCGGGAACCCGCCGGCCCGGCCGAACAAGGTCGCTGTGAGGGCCGCCGTGCCGACGACGAGGGCGAGGATCGCGACGGCGAGCACGAACCACGTGGGGATCGCCCCCGTGGCGCGCTGCGCCTGCGGCTGACTGTCCATCATGACCTCCTGAGGAGCCGATCCAGGAACGACCGGTCGACGCCGGGTGCGATGACCTCGGCGGCGTCGAGATCGGCCTCGTAGCCGGCTTCGGCGACCGCCGCCGCGAGCACCGCGTTCGACACCAGCGCGGGCTCGCGACGAACGGTCGCTGTCTCCGTGCGCAGGTCGACGCGCACCTTCGTGACGCCCTCGACCTTCCCGACCGCCCGCATGATCCGGTTAACGCAGGAGCCGCAGGTCATCCCCGCGATGGGGAAGCGGATGGTCTCCGGGGTGGGGCCGGTCGCGGTCACATCGACACCAGCAGCCCGAAGCTCATGGCGATCACCGCGAGCGCGATGCCCGCCTTGATCCACGGCGAGTTGCTGCGGTTCCAGCGACCGAGCTGGCCGAGGACGCGGCGGTTGCTGACGGCGCCGAGCAGGATCAGCAGTGGCGCGATGAACGCGATGTTGTACAGCGCGAGCAGCGCGAAGCCCGTGGCCCCGCCGCCCGACGCGTGGAGCACCGCCGTGATCTGGAGGTACATCGCGCCCGAGCAGGGCACGGTGCAGATCCCCACCAGGACGCCGGCGATCAGCATCCCCGCGAGCCCGCCGCGCTCCATCGCCTGCTGCATCCGGCCGTGGGTGCCGGACGGGGCCATCATCGACGGCCCGACGCCAGGCAGGAACACGTCCTTGAGCATCCACAGCGCCATGCCCAGGGCGATGATCGAGGCGATCCGCGCCACGAGGTGGTCCTGCCCCATCCAGCCCAGGAAGGACAACAGGCCCAGGCCGATGATGAAGTACGTCACGAACACTGCGCCCACGTACAGCGAGCCCGCACCGAGCAGGCGGCGGCGGGCCTCGAGGGTCGGCGTGCCGCTCGCGGTCACCGCGTTGACCAGGGTGAGCGTGTAGGTCGCGAACAGGACGAGCAGCGCGAAGGCGCACGGGTTGAACCCGTCGGCGACCCCCGCCGCGAGCACCGTGGGGATCGTCAGGCCGCCGAACGCGGCACTGTCGAAGGGCACGGCGAGGACGTAGGCCGAGGCGGCGGTGCCGACCGATCCGAGCAGGACAGCCAGGGCGATCGCCGGCAGCGGCCAGCCCAGCACCATCCGGTGCGCCTGGAGGGGTCCGGCGGTGGGGGCAGTCATCCGAGGACCCGCCCGCTCGTCGTCGCGGCGGAGGCGGGCTCGACCACGATCCGGCCGTGCATGCTCGGGCTGTCCTTGCCGCCGCAGCACGAGTCGCAGTACACGTCGTAGGTGCCGGGCTTGTCCGGGACCTGCCACACCACGGTCCGGTTGCCCTCGGCCGGGAGCTCCTCGTAGAGGCCGAGGTCGGGCGCCACCATGGTGTGCACGCCACCCTGGAGGTGGACGGCCGCGTCGTCGGTCCACCAGTTCATCATCGCGGTCTCGCCCGCCTTGACGCGGATCTCCGAGGGCGTGAAGCCGGCCATCGAGCTCTGCACGTCGATGACGCCGGCCGTCGCGCCGGCCGTCGGCCGGTCGAAGAAGTCACCGAAGGCGAGGACACTGCCGATCGCGAGCACCGCGACGACGATCCCGCCGAAGGCGAGCTTGCGGATCCTGGCGTTGCGCGACTCACGGGCTCGCTCGGCGATCCGTGCCTTGCGGCGCTCGGCGGCGGGCCCGTGGATGGTCTCGCGCTCGAGGGCCCGGCGCTCGCGACGGGACCGCAGCTCCTGGTCAGTCATGGCGGGCCTCCTGCCCTGAGTGTGCGTGCTTCACGTAGCGACGGGTGCCGATCGGGGAGGTAACGGGAGGGTCGGCGAGCGCCTCGCTGGCGCGCTTGAACTCCTCCTCGCTGATCTCGCCCCGCGCGAAGCGGGCGCGCAGGATCGTGCCGGGATCGTCGTGGCGTTGATGGCGCGGCTCCCGGACGAGCAGCCAGACGACAAGGACCATCACGAGCGCCCACGCTCCCATCAAGAGCCACGCCTCGATACCCATCGTCCAGCCCGACATCACCGCGAGCCTCCTGCTGTGTGGCCGGTGGGACGCGACCGGTCTCATTCGAGGATGTGCCGGGTGGCGGGAGAAGCCAATGCAGGAAGCGGCAAGCCTTGGTCAAGACTTGGTCAACGCCCGAGGCAGCTCGTGCCGGCCCGACCTGACCGGGACCGCGCCCCGCCGCCTGAGGCCCAGGTCCCTCCGCCACCGCCCTTGACGGACACGTGACGAAGGCCTGACCGCCCCTTCATCGACGTCGCGGGGGCAGGACGGGATGATCCGGGCCACGAGGCGTCCCCGGACCCGCGATCGCACCCCCGGCTGGCTCACCTTCGGCGCGTCGTCGCGCCGTGACTGCCGGGTCGAGGCCACCGACCTCCAGGCAGCCGTACGAGACGTTCCGCGGCCAGGGCCTGAACGTGCTCGCCGTATTCATCAACGATCCGCGGGCCGACATCGCAGGCTACGCGGGTCACGTTCCCGATCATCGCTGACGAGAAGGCCGCGATCGGGAGCGCATGTTGCCGCTCAGGCGACGCCGGGCGGGCCCTCCAGCCGGCGCCCGCGGACCCAGGCGGCGCGCACCATGTCCGGGTGCGGGCGGAACGCGAGCCGTGACATGACCTCGGCAGGATCGTGGGAGTCTTCGCCCGGAACCGGCGCCACGAGCCGCGGGTCCACCGCGATCAGGTCCGCCTCCTTGCCGGTCTCGAGCGACCCGATGCGATCCTCCTGGCCCAGCGCCTGCGCCCCGTCATAGCTGCCCAGCCGCAGCCAGTCGAGGGGGCCGAGCGCCCGGGAGGCCTCGTCGTGCTCGCAGACGCGCCGGGCGCTCTGGACGAAGGCGCCGGCGCGCATGGTGGCGAAGATCGAGAGCTCCGGGCCGCCGGACACGTCCGAGCCGAGGCCGACCCGGATCCCCGCCTCGCGGTAGCGCGTGAGCGGCATCGCCCCCGACGCGAGGAACAGGTTCGACGCCGGGCAGTGGGCGACGGCGGCGCCGCTCGCCGCGAGCCTCGCCACCTCGCGCTCCGAGAGGTGGATGGCGTGGGCGAGGATCGCGTGCGGGCCGAGGCCGCCGGCCCGGTCGTAGACGTCGAGGTAGTCGATGGCGTCCGGGAACAGGTGGGCGACTTCCGCGAGCTCCGGGCGCGACTCGGCCAGGTGCGTCTGCCAGTAGGCGCCGGTGGACCGGGCGAGGGCGGCGGACTCGCGCAGCAGGTCGGCGCTGCACGAGACCGCGAAGCGCGGGGTGAAGGCGTACCGGAGGCGGCCGTCGTCACGCCCGTGCCAGCGTGCGCACAGGTCCGCCGACTGGCGGAGGTTGGCCTCCAGCTGCCGCTCGGGCGGGACGCTGTCGTCGTAGACGTCGCGGTCCATCATCACCTTGCCGATGACGGCCCGGATCCCGTGGGCCTCGGCGGCCCGGAACGCCGCGTCCAGCGAGGCCTCGTAGACCGCCCCGTAGGTCACCGCGGTCGTCGTCCCTGCGGCGGCGAAGGCGCGGCACGCCAGGGGAGCGAGGCGCTCGGCGGCCGCCCGGTCGAAGGCGTGCTCGAGGGGGAACGTGTAGCGCTCCAGCCAGGTGAGCACGTCCAGCCCGGCGCCCACGCCGGCGTTGGGCAGCTGGGGGAGGTGGACGTGGAGGTCCACCATGCCGGGCAGCAGGATCAGCGGGCGGAGGTCGATGACGGGCTCGAGGGCCCCCGCGCCCGTCCCGGCGTCCGTCCACCACCCGTCCGACCAGGGGCCCACGTCCGTGATCACCCCCCGCGCATCGACGACCAGCCGCCCGTCGGCCTCGTACCGGGTGCCGCCGGCGGCCAGGGGGGTGAGGATGCGTGCCCGGAGGGCGAACGGCCCCCGCTCGGGAATCGCCGTTCCCATGCCCCCGAGCCTAGCCCCGGTCGCCGCATGCGGGACAGTGCCGCTGGACCCGCGAGCGGGGTGGCGCTCCGACCGATTGGCGCCTCATGCGGTACGCGCCGTCACCGGCCAGGCGCCCCGGTTTGCGGCGCACCCGGCCACGTCCGACCATGTGCCCATGCACCCCGACCCGCTGCTCGCCGACCTCGCCCGGATCGTCGGCGCGGACCACGTCCTCGTGGACCCCGCGCTGCGGGCCGGTTTCGAGACCGACTGGACCGGCCGGTACCACGGGGCGGCCCTCGCGGTCGTGCGACCGGCCGACACGGACCAGGTGGCGGCGGTCCTCCGGGCGTGCCGGGCCGCGAGGGTGGGCGTCGTGCCGCAGGGCGGCAACACGGGGTTGGTGGGGGGCGGGGTGCCACGGGACGGCACCGTGCTGCTGAGCCTGGGGCGTCTCGCCGGCCTGGGGCCGGTGGACCCGCTCGCGGCCGAGGTGGTCGCGGGCGCCGGCGTCACGCTCGCGCGCCTGGCCGCACACGCTCGCGCGAGCGGCCTCCAGCCCGCGGTGGACTTCGGGGCGCGCGACGCCGCGACGGTGGGCGGGATGATCGCCACCAACGCCGGCGGCGTCCACGCGTTCCGCTACGGACCGATGCGTGACCAGGTCGTGGGCAGCGAGGCGGTGACCGCGGACGGCTCGATCCTGCGCCGCCTCGACCGGCCCCGCAAGGACAACACCGGCTACTCGCTGCCCGCCCTGCTCGCCGGGTCCGAGGGGACGCTGGCGGTGATCACCGCCGCCCGGCTGCGGCTGGTCCCGGTGGCGGCGCGACTCGCCGTGGCGCTGCTGGCGATGCCGGACGTGGCGGCCGCCGTTCGGGTCGCCGGCGAGCTCCGCCGGACCCTCCCCGACCTGCGGGCCGCGGAGCTGATCCTCGCCCAGGGCCTCGACCTCGTCGTCCGCCATGCCGGCGCCGCGCGGCCGTTCGCCGCCGACCCCGGGGCCTGCCTCCTGGTCGAGGTCGGTGGCGACGCCGACCCGCTGGCGACACTCGCCGACGCGCTGGCGACAACCGGCGACGTCCTCGACGCCGTGCTGGCCGAGGACACGGCCACCCGCGACCGGCTGTGGCAGCTGCGCGAGGGCCAGCCCGAGGCGATCGGCCGGGAGGGCGTCCCCCACAAGCTGGACGTGGCGCTGCCGGCGGCGCGCCTGGCCGAGTTCGTCACCCGCGTGGACGGGCGGGTGACGGCGGTGGCGCCCGGCGCTCGCACGATCGTGTTCGGCCACGTCCTCGACGGCAACCTCCACGTCAACGTCCTGGGCCCCGACACGGCGGACGACGCCGTGGACGACGCGGTCCTGCGGCTGGTCGTGGAGCTGGGCGGCTCGATCAGCGCAGAGCACGGCGTGGGCGTTGCCAAGGTCCGCTGGCTCGCCCTGGACCGCTCGCCGGCGGAGCTCGCGGCGATGCGCGCGATCAAGCGCGCGCTGGACCCCGACGGGATCCTCAACCCGGGCGTGCTGTTCGACCCGGCGGACGCATGACCGCCTCCATCGCGGTCGTCGGGGCGGGACCCGCGGGCGCGTTCTGCGCCTGGCGCCTCGCCGCGGCCGGGCTGGACGTGACGCTCTACGACCCGAGCCACCCGCGCGAGAAGCCGTGCGGCGGCGGGGTCACAGCGCGGGTGTTCGAGCGGTGGCCGGAGCTGGACCCGTTGCGTCCGTTGGGGCGCCCCGCGGAGGTCGTTCGGATGCGCGGCCCGCGGGCCCGCGAGGTCGAGTTCCCGATGCCCGCCCCGATCGAGATCTTCCCCCGCGCGGTGCTCGACGGCGCGATCCTCGAGCAGGCCGTCCTCGCCGGCGCGACGCTGCGCCCGATGCGCGTGCACGGCGTCGAGCGCACGCCGGACGGCACGCTGACACTGGACCTCGGCGATGCCGTCGTCACGCACGACTTCGTGGTCGGCGCGGACGGCGCGTCCAGCGTCGTGCGCCGGTCGCTGGTGGGGAGCGCCCCCGGGTCGCGGGCGAGCTACGCGACGGGCGGCTTCCACGTGACCGGCCTTGACGAGCCCGACATCGTCATCGAGATGCTGGGCGACTGCCCGGGCTACGCCTGGGTGTTCCCGCGGCCCGGCCACGCGTCGGTCGGCATCGCCGTGCCCGTCGGACGCGGCAACGGCACCGAGCTGCGCGCCCGGACCCTGGACCTCCTCGCCCGCCGCTACCCGGGCGCGCTCGACCTGCCGCGCCTGCCATACGGCGCCTCGATCCCGGTCGGCGGGGGGCCGGTCGCCGGACCCGGCTTCGCGCTCATCGGGGACGCGGCCAACGCCAACGACGCGATCACGGGTGAGGGGATCCACCACGCGCTCGACGGCGGCGGGATCCTGGCCGACACGCTGGCCGAGGTGGGGCCACGCGACGCCCCCGCGGTGTTCGAGCGGCGCTGGGCGGACGGCCCGGGCGGCGACCTCGCCGCGTGCCGGCGGCTCGCCCGGACGCTCTACCGGCCGGTGGTCGTGGACGCGAGCCTCGTCGTCGCGCGGCGGAGCGCGCGGATCCGGCGGGTCATGGCGAGCACGGCCGTCGAGGCCCGCCCGTACCGCGGGCTGCCAGCCCGGCTGTGGCGCGAGGTCGTCCTGGGCCGCGCCTGACGCCGCCGCCCGGCCCGGTGCGCTGCCCGCCGCCGGGCCCTCGCCCCTACTCCCCGGTCGCGACCGGCAGGCCGGCCGCCGCCCACTCGTTCATGCCGCCGGCCATGCTGGTCACGGCCTTGAAGCCGGCGTTGAGCAGGATGTCGCGGCCCTGCGCGGACCGGTTGCCCGACCGGCACACCACGACGATGTCCCGGTCCGCAGGCACCTCGCCGGCGCGCGAAGCGAGCGAGCCCAACGGGATCAGCGTCGCGTCCGGGATGTGGCCGGTGACCCACTCGTCGAGCTCGCGGACGTCGAGGATGAAGGCGCCGGCGTCGCGCATCGCGGCGGCCTTCGCGACGTCCATCTCGATCGGCAGCGTCGAGGCGGGGACGGTCGGGGCCACCGACACGCGGAGCGTGGGCGCGGGCTCGGTCGTGGCCGCGCCCGAGCCGCAGGCGGCGACCGCCAGCGCGAGCAGCGCGGCGGCGGGCAGGGCGAGTCGGCGGGATCGGTCGGTCATCGGAGCGCTCCGTTCGGGTGGCGCCGATGATCGCCCATGTCGCGGCACCGCGCCTCGGGCCGTGCGGCCCGATGCGAACGCGCCGGAGCGCCTACCCGGTGCGGCTGATCGGCCCCCGGGCGTGGTAGCGGTCCATCAGCGTGGTCACCGCGTCGCGCGCCGCCCGCCACTCCTCCTGGTCGCCGAACACGTCCGGGTCGCGGCCCCAGCGCTGGATCTGGGTCATCGCGGTCACGATCGAGTTGTGTTGCGCCAGGCGGTTCCGGCCGGCGTCCACCACGCCCGTGACGAGGTACCGCCGGACGAGGTCGAATGGCGCGCTCCAGCGGCCGATGCGGATGCGGTCGTGGACCCGGAGCGTCTCGAGCCACGCGTCGTCGCCCACCGGGAAGCGCTCGTGCTCCTCCGCGTGGGCCGTGATGTCGACCCGGAACCCGCGATGGACCATCGACGGCAGGCGCCCGTCGTCGTCCGTCGTCCGGTAACAGACCGGGCACTCGGCGAGCTTCGCGTGCGCGGGCGGCGCGTCGCCGAACCGGAGGCCGCAGCGACGGCACATGGTGGCCGCGGCGCGCGAGGCGACGGTGCCGCACTGGAGGCAGACGAGATCGGCGGTCTGAACCGGCATGGGTACTCCGGGAAGCGAGGGGCGAAGGACGGCGGTCCTGCGATCGTCGGTCACCCGCGGCCCCGGCGCGAGCGGCGAAACGGTCCGGGGTCGCACCCCCCGAATGGGGTAATGCGGGATCGCCGGGCCCGGACAGCTACCCGTCGACGGCCGCGTCGATGATCGCGCGCGCCTCGTCGAGGACCCGCGCCAGGTGGGCCTCGCCCAGGAACGACTCCGCGTACAGCTTGGTCACGTTCTCGGTGCCCGACGGGCGCGCGGCGAACCATGCCTGACCGGTCACCACCTTGAGCCCGCCGATCGGCGCGTCGTTGCCCGGGGCGCGGGTCAGCCGGGCGGTGATCGGGTCGCCGGCGAGCGAGGTCGCCGTGACCGCCTCGGGCGCCAGCCGGCCCAGCGCCGCCTTGAGCTCCGGCGTCGCCGGCGCGTCGATCCGCCGGTAGGCGGGCGCCCCGAACCGGTCGGTCAGCGCGGCGTAGGTCTCGGCCGGGTTGCGCCCCGTCCTCGCGGTCAGCTCCGCGGCCAGCAGGCAGGCGATGATCCCGTCCTTGTCCGTCGTCCACACCGTGCCGTCGCGGCGCAGGAACGAGGCCCCGGCACTCTCCTCGCCGGCGAACCCGATCGCGCCGTCCACCAGCCCGTCCACGAACCACTTGAACCCGACCGGCACTTCCACCAGCCGCCGGCCGAGGTCCGCGACCACCCGATCGATGATCGACGACGACACCAGCGTCTTGCCCACCGCCACGGCCGCTCCCCACCCGCGCCCACCGCCGAACAGGTACGAGATCGCCGCCGCCAGCACGTGGTTCGGGTTCATCAGGCCCGCGCCCGGGACCACGACGCCATGGCGGTCCGCGTCCGCGTCGTTGCCCAGGGCCAGGTCGAACCGGTCGCGCAGGCCCACCAGCCCGGCCATCGCGAACGGCGACGAGGGGTCCATCCGGATCCGCCCGTCCCAGTCGAGGGTCATGAACCCGAACGTCGGGTCCACGGCCGGGTTGGTCACCGTGAGGTCCAGGCCGTATCGCTCCCCGATCGCGCCCCAGTAGCCGACCGACGCGCCGCCCAGCGGGTCCACGCCCAGGCGCAGGCCGGACGCGGCGATCGCGTCGAGGTCCACGACGTGCTCGAGGTCCGCCACGTAGCCGGCGACGAACTCGTGCGCCACCGCCCGTGCCCGGGCGCGTTCGAACGGGACGCGCGACACGCCGTCGAGACCATCGGTGCCCGACCCCTCGAGGATCCGGTTCGCCTCGTCCTGGATCCAGCGCGTGACGTCCGCGTCGGCCGGGCCGCCGTTGGGCGGGTTGTACTTGAACCCGCCGTCCTCGGGCGGGTTGTGCGACGGGGTGACGACGATGCCGTCGGCGAGGGTGGTGGAGCGACCGCGGTTCGCGACCAGGATCGCGTGGGAGATCGCGGGGGTCGGGGTGTAGCCATCGGCGGCATCCACCCGGACGTCCACGCCGCGCGCGACCAGCACCTCGAGCGCCGTCCGCCACGCCGGCTCGGACAGCGCGTGGGTGTCGCGGCCGATGAACAGCGGGCCCGTGTACCGCTTCGACGCCCGGTAGCGGCAGATGGCCTCGGTCGTGGCCAGGATGTGCGCCTCGTTGAAGGCGCCCCGGAACGCCGAGCCGCGGTGGCCGGAGGTGCCGAAGGCGACCCGCTGCGCGGGGTCGGACGGGTCCGGGCGGATCTCCGCGTAGGCGCGGAGCAGCGCGGCCACGTCGACCAGCTCGGTGGGCAGGGCGGGCTGGCCGGCTCGCGGGTGCTGGCTCATCGTCGGCCTCACGCTGGGCGACCGCAGCCTCGTTGGTCGCATGCCGGCCCCACGATAGCCGGTCCGCCGCCCCGGGCGGTGACTCATCGAGGGGCCGTCCAGCCGTCCAGCGGTGCTACCGGCGCGCTGGCTCGTTCAACCGCTGGGCGGCGAACGGGCGGGCGGCAGACGACGGTCAGCGCGGCGAAGGCGGCGAGCGGGCGGCAAGCGGCGCGCGTGACGTTTCCTGCATTGCGCGGGCCCCGGCGGACTCGTACGATGCGGTCAGCCCGAGCCAGCACCTCGTACGGGGCTCGTCCGAGTCCGCCCAGGCGGCCGGATGCATGAGCCCGCGATGACCTCAGGCCGGGTCGGAGGAAGACGCATGGCGACCGTGACGTTCGATCACGTCTACAAGCGGTACGGCGAGGTGGTCGCCGTGTCGGACTTCAACCTCGAGATCGGCGACGGCGAGTTCATGGTGCTCGTCGGGCCGTCGGGGTGCGGCAAGACGACGAGCCTGCGGATGATCGCCGGGCTCGAGGAGATCAGCGAGGGGACGCTGCGCATCGGCGACAAGGTCGTCAACGACGTGGCGCCCAAGGATCGCGACATCGCGATGGTGTTCCAGAGCTACGCGCTCTACCCGCACATGTCGGTCCGCGACAACCTCGCCTTCGGGCTCAAGCTGCGCAAGGTCGCCAAGCCCGAGATCGAGAAGCGGATCAACGACGCGGCCGGGATCCTCCAGCTGGAGAAGCTCCTCGACCGCAAGCCCAAGGAGCTCTCCGGCGGCCAGCGGCAGCGCGTCGCGCTCGGCCGCGCGATCGTCCGGGAGCCCGCCGTGTTCCTCATGGACGAGCCGCTGTCCAACCTCGACGCCAAGCTGCGCGTCCAGACGCGCGCCGAGATCGCGCGCCTCCACCAGCGCCTCGGGACCACGATGGTCTACGTCACCCACGACCAGGTCGAGGCCATGACGATGGGCCAGCGGATCGCGGTCATGAGCGATGGCCTGCTCCAGCAGGTCGGCACGCCGCAGTCGCTGTACGACCACCCGGTCAACCGGTTCGTGGCCGGCTTCATCGGCAGCCCGTCGATGAACTTCATCGAGGCCGCGGTCCCGGGCCAGGGCGTCGAGACGCTGAGCGAGGGCGGGTTCACGTTCCCCCTGCCGAGCAACTACCGGGAGGCCCTGGGACGCCTCCACGGCAGTCGCGTCGTGGTGGGCTTCCGGCCCGAGCACCTCGAGCTGGGCGAGTTCGCGGGCACGACCGCGTCGATCCGCGGCACGGCGGACGTCGTGGAGTACCTCGGCAACGAGGAGCTGCTCCACGTCACCTCCGAGGGCCGCGAGGTGGTGGCGATCGTCGACTCGTCGCACCGGGTCAAGCCCGGCGACGTCGTCGAGCTCAAGCTCCCGGCCGAGAAGGTCTACATGTTCGATCCCGAGACCGGCGCCTCGCTCGTCCGGACCAAGGGTGTCGACGCCGCCTGACCACGGGACGTCCGCAGCCCATCGCAGCCCATCGGCCGGCTCGCCCTCGCGGCGGGCCGGCCGCTTCCTTGCCGGAGACCGATGACCGACCCCCAACGCCGCCACCCCGGTGCCGTCCCGTTCGGTGACGACCCGCTCGAGGAGCACGTCGTCGGGTCCCGGGTCATCCACCGGGGGCGCTACCTCGAGGTCCGGGTCGACGAGATCGAGCGCGCCGACGGCACGCGCGGCACGCGGGACGTCGTTGGCCACCCGGGGGCCGTGGCGATCCTCGCGCTGGACGAGGACGGGCGCCTGCTGCTCGTCCGCCAGTGGCGGATCCCCGCCGGGCGGGGAATGCTCGAGATCCCGGCCGGCACGCTGGACGTCCACGACGGCGTCACCGAGGACCCCGACGCCGCCGCTCGCCGTGAGCTGGAGGAGGAGACCGGCCACCGGGCCGCCAGGTGGCGCAGGCTGGCCGAGTTCTGGACCGCGCCCGGCTTCGCGTCCGAGCTGATGCACCTGTACCTGGCCACCGGCATCGCCGGCGCGGACGCGGACGGCCGCCTGGCCCCCGACGAGGACGAGCGCCTGGAGCTGCACCACGTGACGCTGGACGAGGCCCTGGACCTCGTGGAGCGGGGCGCGATCTGCGACGCGAAGTCGATCCTGGGCGTCCTGTGGCTGGACCGGCTCCGCCGGGCGGGCGACCTGTAGCCGGCGACCTGTAGCCGGCGTGACGGCCGCGCGCGGCGGACCGGGGGGGAGCGTCCGGCCGGCTACCCCGTGATCGGCGGCGGCTGCGGGTCGCGGTTCTCGGGGACCGGCATCCGGGCGAGGGCGCCGCGATACAGCGCCGCGCCCGGCGCCAGGGCGACCGCCAGCCGCAGGTGCGTCCAGGCTTCGCGGTCGCGGCCCAGCTGCTTGAGGGTCTGTCCCAGCGCGTAGTGCGCGTAGTGCGAGGAGGGATCCACCTCGAGCAGCGCCTCGAACGCCTCGCGCGCCCGCTCGTGCTGGCGGGAGTTGTACAGCGCCCGGCCCAGCGCCTCGAGGATCGACCCCTTGCCCGGCTCGAGCCGGGCGGCGCGCTCGAGCACGATCACGGCCTGCGCGTGGTGGCGTCGCCGGGCGAGGGCGAGGCCGCGCTGGAGCAGCTCGTAGGCGGACTCGTGATCGTCGGCGCCGGCGGCGTCGGGGAGCTGGTCGGTCACGGTCCGATGCTCGCACGAACGCCCCGATCGCGCCGGTACGATGGTCCGACGCGCCGGCCCGCCCAACCGCCGGCGAGCGCCGTCCGCCCAGCCCGCGAGCCCACGTGATCATCCTCCGCCTGTCCGTCGCCCTGTTCCTGGTCCAGGCCGGGTTCCATGCCTACACGGCCGCGATGCCCCTCGCGCTGACCCGCGTCGGCGTGGCGGACGCGTCGATCGGGCTGGTCATGGGGTCCGCGGCGCTGGTCCAGATCCCGGCGGCGATCGCGGGCGGGCGGCTCGTCGACGCGTTCGGCGGTGGGCGCCTGTTCGCGGCCGGCGGGCTCGCCTACCTGGCCGCGACCGGCGTGCTGCTGCTGCCCGGGGTGGACGTCACCGGCAGCCTCGTCCCGTTCGTGCTCGTCCGGGTCCTCCAGGGCGTCGGCATCGGGCTGGCGCTGCCCGCCGCCCTGTCGCTCGTGCCGCGGATGGTCGCGCCGTCGCGCCTGAGCTCCAGCCTCGCCTACGTCGGCGCGGCGCAGAACCTGACCCTGGTCGTGCTGCCGCCGGTGTCGATCGCGATCCTCGACGCGACCTCGCTCGACGGGGTCGCCGCCGCGGTCGTCGCGCTCGTGCTGGCGGGCATGGTCCTCGGGCAGCGGATGCCCGTCCGGGCGATCACCACCGACGCCGCGGCGCGGGCCGCCAGCCGGCGCTTCGGGATCACCTTCCGCCGCGAGTGGGCGATCCCGCTGCTGGTGCTGGTCACGTACGTGGCCCACTGGGGCGCCGTGACCGCGTACCTCCCCGCCCGGGCCGAGGCCGCGGGCGCCGACATCGGGCTGTACTTCGCCGCCGACGGGCTCGCGATCTTCCTGATGCGCCTGCCGTCCGGCTGGCTGGTTGACCGGTTCACGAGCCGGCTCCTGATGCTCGCGGGCGCCGCTGGCACGGTGGTCGCGGTGGGCATGCTGCTGCTGCCGCTGACCACGCCGCTGCTCGTGGCCTCGGGGCTCATCGGCGGCGGGGCCGGGGCGCTCGTCCTGACCCCGATCACGATCGAGCTGTCGCGCCGCTCGAGCGACGTGGACCGGGGCTCCGCGTTCGCCCTCCTGTCGGGCGGCATCGCGGTCGCGATGACCCTGGGCAGCATCGGCGGCGCGCCGATCGTGGCCCTGTTCGGGCTGTCCGCGGCGCTCGCGGCGGGCATCGCGCTGCTGCTGGTCTCGATGGCGCTGACGCTGTCCGACCCGCTGCTGGCGCGGCCGGGCGGCTGATCGCCGATCGCCCGGGCCGAGCGGCGCGCTACGCGCCCTCGCGCCAGGCGGACAGGTCGATCGGCCGCAGGCGCGGGCTCGCCGTGCGACCGGGGATCCGCCCGCGCTTCGCGATCGGGGCGCCGTCGATCTCCTTGATGTCGCCCGTGAAGTCGATCGGCGTGGCGCCCGAGATGTAGGAGCCCACGGCGAACGAGTCCACCGGCGCCTCCTGCTCCTTGAAGTACCGGATCCGGTCGGGGTTGAGGCCGCCCGAGACCACGATCCGCACGTGCCCGAAGCCGGCCTGGTCGAGCCGGGCCCGGACCTCCGTCACCAGGTCGGCCGTGACGCGACCGCGCTCGGACGGCGTGTCGAGGCGGATGCCCCACAGCCGGTCGCCCAGGGCCTGGGCAACGCGGAGGGCCTCCTCGGCCTCGTCCTTGAACGTGTCCACGAGCACGATCCGGGGCACGTCCGGCGGCATGTCGCGGTCGAACGCCTGGGACGCCCGCACGGTGTCGCCGAAGATCAGCACCAGCGAGTGGGGCATGGTGCCGGTCGGGTTGAGGCCGGCCAGCTTCGCGCCCGCGGGCGTCGACGCGCCCACGCACCCGCCGACGATGGCCGCGTAGTCCAGCACGTCGGTGATGTCCGGGTGCACGTGCCGGGCGCCGAAGCTGATCACCGGCTGGGGCGCCGCGGCCTCCACGCACTGGCGGGCGGCCGTGGCCCAGCCCGTGGACTGCGAGAGCATGCCGAGCATCGCGGTCTCGTACAGGGCGAAGGCGCGGTAGCGCGCCTCGATCCGGAGGACGATCTCCTTGGGCGTGACGACATCGCCGTCGTCGAGGGCCTCCACCTTGGCGCCCGGCTCGTGGGCCAGCACGTGGCCGATGAGGTTCTGGGCCTCGCCCATGCCGCACAGCACGGCGTCCTCGCGGCAGAAGACCTCCATCACGACGACCGGGTCCAGGCTCTCCTGGTCGAGGATCGAGTTGGCGCGGGCGAAGTACACGTCCGCGGTGGCGCCCGACAGGATCTCGTGCGAGGGGCGGGTGCGCTGCAGGCCCATCAGGCGCGCCCCGGGGCCGGGGCGTGGGACGGGGTCACGACGGTTCCGCTCCTTCCTCGTCGACCGGCGGGCCGGCTGGTCCGGCGCCGGGCTCGAAGCCCGGGACGGCGCCGGCGGTTTCGGCACCGGGCCCGGGGCCCGGGACGGCGCCGGCATCGGCGCCGGGGGCTGCGCTGGCCGGGAGTGTAGCGTACCGATCCGGCCCGGCCGCGATGGCCACCCGGCGTCGCCGGCGTCGCCGGGCGACGAGCAGCAGCACCACCAGCGCGACGAGCACGACGGCGGCGATCGACCCGATCAGCAGCGCCTTCTGGCGGCCGCGCTCGGGTGCCGCCGCGAGCGTGGACGACACCGCCGCGGCCCGGCCGGCGGCGGTCGCCGGGTCGCCGGCCTCCCACGCGTCGCGGGCGGCCGCCAGGTCACCGTCGGGGTCCGTCCCGTCGAGGCCCAGCGTCGCCTGCCAGTCGCGGGGCGCCGCGGCGGCGTCCCCGGCCGTCGCCACCGCTTCGAGCGCGTCGAGCGTCTCGTCCGCGAGCGCCGCCGCGTCCGCGAGCGCGGCCAGGTCACGGGCGTCCTCGTACGCGGTCTCGAGGTCGTCGGACGGCGCGAGCCCCTCGTCGGCGGCCCGGGTCGCGGTCTCGTCGCGCCGCTCGAGGATCCGGGTCGCGGCCGCGATCGCGCCCTCGGCGTCCTCGAACGCCCAGCGGTCGAGCGGCAGCCGCACGGCGGCCGGGGCGGCCCAGCCGTCGCCCTCGTCGAGCAGCTCGTGGTACGCGGCGCGGACCCGGTCGCGGGCGTCGAGACGGGCCGCCTGCGCCTCGGTCAGCGCCCACGTCGCCAGCAGGTCGTCGATGCCATCCGTGCCACCCAGCTCCTCGACCAGGTCCAGCAGCCGGCGCCAGTCGTTGGCCAGCCCGGACGGCTCCGCGGGACCCGCGCCGACGTAGGCGGTCGTGCCCTCGACCGCCGCCGCGAACGCCGCCCGCATCCCCTCGTCGCCCACCGCCTCGACGATGTGCCGCACCACCAGCCATGACGCGTCGTAGCCGTACCGCTCGCGCTTGCCGCTGTCCTCGTCGCGGATCGCCGCCGGCGGCCCCCAGCCGTTGAGCGGGAAGGCCACCTCCGCCGTGCGGGACACCTCGCCGGGCGCCTCGGCCGGCTCGCCCAGCGCGCCCAGCACGCGCGCCGCGTACTCGTCGGCGAGGCCCTCCGAGATCCAGCGCTCGGTGAACAGCGCGCGGTTGAACCAGGCGTGCGAGGCCTCGTGCACGATCGTGAGGTCGTCGAGGTCCTCGCTGACCGTGATCTCGTCCGTGGCGGGATCGTAGAAGCCCGCGTAGCCCTCGAGCAGCGCGGTGTGGACCTCGACCACCGTCAGCGGGCCGTCCACCGGCCACGGCAGCCCGATCAGCTCCACCAGCTCCGGGACGCCGCGCTCGAGGACGTCCGCGACCCGCTGCCGCCAGCGGGCGTCCTCCGGCCAGCCGCGGACCACGATCTCGTCACCGCCGGCGATGTCCACCAGCTCGCGCGTGAGGTCGAAGTCGTTGCGGGCGTTGATCCACGCGTACCACGCCAGGGCGTCCGGGGCGGACGCGGACAGGACCGTCGCGCCGTCGGCGGTCGAGCGCTCCAGCTCCTCGCCGGAGGCGGACACCTCGAACGGCCGCGGCACCTCGATCCGCACCGTGCCGCTGTCGCCGAAGGCCCAGGCCAGGAACGTCACGAACGCCCGGCCCACCCGGACGTCGCTCTCGGACCGTGGCTTGCCCCCGGGCAGCTCGAAGGTCAGCCGCAGCGTGGCCTGCTCCCGGAAGAACAGGCTCTCGCGCAGCCCGACCGTGACCAGCTTGTAGTCCTCGCGGCGGGCGACGTCCACGGGCAGCGCCACCCCGCCCTGCGTCGCCCGGATCCGGGTCGCCTCCGCCTGCAGGCCGAGGTTCACGGCGTCGTAGTAGTAGCGCGTGATCGCGCCGCCCTGCACGCGATTGGGCTTCTCGTTCCGGACACGGACGGTCACGGCGACCCGGATCACCGCCTCGTCGGGGACGACGGTGTAGCCCGTCTCGGTCGTGATCGCGATGCCGTCCGCGGCCCGGGCGACGGGCGCGTCGAGCGCGGCCAGGAGGGATGTGGCCGGGGCCACCGCGGGCGGCAGGACGGCCGCCCCGACGGCGAGCAGCGCGGCCAGCGGCAGCGCCGCGAGCCGGTGGCGGGCGATCCCCGGGCGGCGCATCGTCAGGCCGGCGTGGGCCGGCGGACGTCCGGTCGCCGGGACCGGCGGATGCCGCCGAAGATCGCCGACCCGAGCACGAGGACCGTGGCCAGCACGGCGACCCCGAACAGGGCCCGGCGACGGCCCTCCTGCCAGGCCTCGCTCCACGCCGCGAGCGCGCGGGCGGACGCGGCATGCATCGCGTCGAGGTCGCCCGCGCCGAACGACGCCCGGGCGGCCACGAGCTCCGCCTCGGGGTCCTCGCCCAGCATCCCGATCGCGGTCAGGATGTCCGGGTCGGCGTGCCGCGCGGCGATCGCGCCCTCGAGCGCGAGCAGGGCGTTGAGCTCCGCCTCGGCCTCGCGCGACGCCTCGCCGAGCTGGCCGGCCTCGAACAGCCGGCGCATCGCCTCCGGGGGGGTGAGGCCGTGCCGGGCCGCGCGCGCCTCGACCGCCTCGCGCTGCGCGAGCACGGTCCGGGCGTCGGCCATCAGCTGCTCCGCGGCCTCGAACCGCCAGGCGCGCAGCGCGTCGCGGATCCCGACCGGCAGCGCCCAGCCGTCCGCGAGCGCCAGCGTCCGCTGGTACGAGAGCCGGGCCGCCGTGCGGACGTCGAGCTGGGCCAGCTCGTCGGCGCGGACGACCCACGTCCGCCACAGGTCGGTGAACCGCGCGTCCGAGTGCTCCTCCAGCAGGTCCAGGAGGCTGCGCCAGTCGGGCGCGGAGGTCAGGGCCTCCGGCACCCGGGTCGCGGCGGCCCCCGTGCCGGCCGCATCGCCCGCCCCGCCGGTCCCGGCCCCGCCGGTCCCGGCCGGGGAGCCGGCCGGCGGCTGGTAGGCCCCCACGCGGCCGGCGGCATCGGCCCACACCAGGCGCAGCGCGTCGTCGCCGGCACGCTCCGCGATCAGGCGCGCCAGCTCGTAGGAGGCGGCATAGCCGTAGGTCTCCGAGGCCGCGTCGCCGTCCTCCGCCCGCTGCGGCCAGGCGTTGAGCGCGAGGCGTGACGCGGCAACCTCGGCGCTGACCTCCGGCGCGCCCGGCTCCGCGCCCAGGGCCACGGCGGCACGGGCCGCGTACAGCGACGCGAACCCCTCGTTCGCCCAGCGGTCCGCGAGCAGCGAGCCGTTGAACCAGCCGTGGGCCAGCTCGTGGAGGATGATCCGGTGGTCTGCCCAGTAGGCCACCTCGATCCGGCTCTCTGACGGCTCGTACAGCCCGGCGTAGCCGCCGGTCGAGCGCGTGACGGCCTCCTGGACGACCATCGGGTCCGCGTGCGGCCAGGCGAGGCCGATGTCGGTCGCCAGCACCGGGAGCGCCTGCGTCACCACCCCGCCGACCCGCTTGGCCCAGGCCGGGTCGTCCTCCCAGGCGCGCATCGTGAGCCGGACCTCCTGCTCGCCGGCCGGCACCGACAGGGACGTGTCCGCGAACACCGCCTCGCGCTCGCCGACCACGTATGCGAACCAGGTCGTGGGTGAGCCGATCGGGTCCGTCTCGAGGCGCGTGCCGCCGCCCGCCGTGGGCGCCTGCCGGTCGAAGGCGCCGGTCTGGACGGTGACGTCGTAGCCGGCCGGGAAGGTCACGCTGACGGTGCTCCCCTTCGCCCCGTCGCTCGAGAACGCCCAGACCGGGAACGAGGCCAGGCTGCCGCCGATCCGGACCTGGCCCCGCGCGGAGGTGCCCGTGTCCGGGAGGTCGAACGAGAGCCGGAACGCCTTCGCGCTGCCGCCGTACAGCCGTCCGCCGAAGTCGATCCGGAGCAGCGTGTACGCCGCGGTCTTGCGCGCGACATGGACGGACGCACCGGCCAGGCCGCTCACGCGAAAGCCCTTCGTCCGGGGCAGCACGGCGAGGTACGCGCGGTCGACCCAGAACTTGCGGGTCCGCGTCTCGGCCTTGTGGTTACGCGCGACGACGTCGAGCGTCACACGGACCAGCCGGTCGTCGGGCCGCACCTCGTAAGCGGCGTCGGTGACCAGCGTGAGGTCCGTGTCCGCGGCCCGCGCCGGCGCCACCGGGCCGAGGCCGGCGACCGGCGCCAGGATTCCCGCGGCGAGCGCGACGACGAGCGCGAGCAGCCCGGGCAGCGCCGGCCCACCCCGGACCCCGCGCGCCGTCACGGGACGCTCTCCAACGGCTCGCCACGCGCCGCCGGGGCGGTCTCCAGCAGCTCGCCGAGCTGTGCGGCGTAGCGGTCCAGCAGCGCCGCGCCGGGTCCCGGCGGCGTGCCGGCCGGCGACGCGGCCACCGGGTCCGTGGGCCAGCCGCCGCCCTTGAGCCACGGCTCGCTCTCGGCGTGGAAGCGGTCCGCGACGGCCAGCTGGCGGGCGATCGCGAGCCCCAGGGCGTCGCGGCTCGCGGCGGCGATCGGGATCTCCGCGACCAGCAGCGGGCGCTCGTCCTCGCCGATCGAGAACTTCACGAACGGCAGCTCGTCGTTCCAGCGCAGCAGCCGGCGGTACGACACGCGGAAGGTGTGGGCGATCGGCGGGGCGAAGTGGGCCCAGCAGATCAGCGCGAGCGACGGGTCGAGGATCAGGGTGACGCGGAGCGCGGCCCGACGGCGGCCGTCGAGGACGAGGTCCCACGACGTGACGCCCTCGCGGTCGGCGCGCTCGATCGGCGCAAGGCCCAGCTCTCGCAGCCAGGCCTCGACGTCGGCAGGGGCACACGCCGACGCCCGGGGGGCGATGGACATGGCGCGGAGTCTACCCGAGCCCGGCGAAACGCCCGGCATGGGAGGCCGGCCGGCGCCGGACGTGACCGGGCGGAGCGCGAGCGTCGACGCTACTCCCCGCCGATCACGCTCACGCGGGCAGGTGGCAGGTCAGCGTCGGCCTCGGCGTCGCGCCGGGTCGGGCGCACCTTGTGGTCCACCGTGCCGCCGGCGCGGATCGTGCGAGTCGGGAAGTCCGCCGGGCGCACCCGCTCGCCCACCTTGACGTTGCGGCCCAGCTTCGCGCCCCGCGGCACCACGGACTGCTTGCCGACCACGGTGATGCCGGTGTTGAGCCGGCCCGGCTCCTGCTTGTTGGGGGTGTCGAAGTCGGGCCCGTCGCCGACCAGCGCGCCCTGCCCGATGACGACCTCCTTGTCGAGGATCGCCCGGTCCACGACGGCGCCGGTGCGGATGACGGAGTCGAACATCACGATCGAGTCCCGGATCACCGCCCCCACGTCGACCCGCACGCCGGGCGAGAGCACGCTGTTGACCACCGTCCCGTTGATCACGCAGCCGTGCGAGATCAGGCTCCGGTGGACCTGGGCGGTGGGACCCACCTTGGCCGGCGCGCGCTCCTCGGACCGGGTGTGGATCAGCCAGTCGCGGTCGTACAGGTCGAGCTCCGGGTCGTCCTCGAGGAGGGCCATGTTCGCCTCCCAGAACGACTGGATCGTGCCCACGTCCTGCCAGTACCCGTCGAACCGGTAGCCGAACACCCGGGCGCCGCCCTCGAGCATGGCCGGGATCACGTGCGACCCGAAGTCGATCCGGTCCTCGGACAGCCAGCGCCGGAGGGCCCGCTTGGAGAACACGTACACGCCCATCGACGCGAGGTCGCTCTTGGGCTGCCTGGGCTTCTCCTGCCACTCGGTGACCCGGTCCTGGTCGTCGACGGCGAGGATCCCCATCCGGCTGGCCTCGACCAGCGGCACGCGGCGGACCGCGATCGTCACGTCCGCCCGCTTGCGCTTGTGGGCGGCGATGAACGGCGTGTAGTCCATCTTGTAGATGTGATCGCCGGCGAGGATCAGGAGCGTGTCGCCGGCCTCGTTCTCGATCACGTTGAAGTTTTGGAGCACCGCGTCCGCCGTGCCCCGGTACCACTCGGCGACCCGCCCCCGGCGGATGTACGGCTGGAGCAGCTTCACCCCGCCCTTGGTGCGGTCCAGGTCCCACGGCCGGCCGAGGCCGATGTGGTCGTTGAGCGACCGCGGGTTGTACTGGGTCAGGACGAGGACGCTGTCGATGCCGGAGTTGACGCAGTTGGACAGCGTGAAGTCGATGATCCGGTACTTGCCGCCGAACGGGACCGCCGGCTTGGCGCGGATCGAGGACAGGATCGACAGGCGCTCGCCCTCGCCGCCCGCGAGGATGACCGCGATGACCGGCTTCACCAACCGTCGTCCCTCCGCGCTTGGGGTCTTCCCGGCACGATGCTACACCGCGGTCGTGAACGGATTCCGCGGGCCGCACCGGCGGGGCGGGGGCGTCAGGTGAACAGCCTGGGGTTCACGAAGTCCCCGTTGAGCTGGACCATCCAGTGCAGGTGGGCGCCGGTGGAGTGGCCGGTGTTGCCCTCGTAGCCGATGACCTGGCCCTTGGCCACCACCTGCCCCGCGCGGACGGGGTAGCGCGCCTGCATGTGCGCGTACCAGGTCGTCAGGTTGGACGAGTGGGCGATGATCACGATCCAGGCCGGGTCCGCGCCGTCCGCGTAGTTCCAGCCGATGTACACGACGCGGCCCGCGCCGGACGCCCGCACCGGCGTGCCGTAGGGCGCCACGATGTCGATCCCGTTGTGCCAGTGGGCGCAGCTGCCGTTGGGCGGCTCCCAACTGAAGCCCGTGCAGCCGAACGGCTGGGTGACCGTGCCCGGCATCGGCCACCGGAGCGTACCGCTGTACTGCGAGGGGATGTTGCCGCCGGCGAACTGGGCCGCGACGAGCTTGTCGATCTTCTTCTGGAGCCGCTTCTTGGCGGCGGCGGCCTCCGCCATCGCCCGGCGCAGCTTCGCCTCGTCGGCGGCCATTCGCGCGTACTGCGCCCTCTGGTCGGCGAGGACCGCCTTGACCGCCTTCTCCAGCTTGCGGAGCTTGGCCTGGGCCTTGCGCAGGTCGGCCATGCGGAGGTCCAGCTTCTGCTTCTGGACGGCCGTCTGCTGGCGGATCGTGTCCGTCTGGGCGCGGGTGGCGACCACGGTCTGGTGGAGCGAGAGCAGGGTCGCCCGGTCCTCGGCGATCTGGCGGGCGAGCTCGCGGTCCTGCTCGGCCGCATCGAGCTCCTCGCTCATCGCCACCAGCATGTCCGTGAACGAGGCCCCGGACAGGAACGTCTCGAGCATCGACGTCCGCTCGGCGTCGTAGGCGCGCCGGATCCGCTCCGCGAGCTCCGCCTTGCGCAGGCCGAGCTCGGCCTTCTTGGCGACCTCCATGGCCTCGATCCGCTCGACCTGGAGGTCGAGGTCCGACAGCTGGTAGACCAGGGTCTGGTAGACCGCCTTGACCTCGTTGATGTCCGTCGCGAGGGCGGCGACCCGCTTGCGGGTGGCCGACAGGTCCTCGGTGATGCCGTCGAGCTCGGTCTTGGTGCGGGCGATCTGGCCCTCGAGCCGGGACTGCGAGCCGTTGAGGCTGGCGATCAGCTTCTTCTGGTCCGCGATCTTCCTGGCCAGCGCCCGCTGCTGCCGCTGGGCGTCCGCGAGCTCGTCGCCGTGTACCGCGGACGGGGCGATGGCGGGCGCGGCGAACATGCCCAGGACGATGGGGACGATCAGGAGGGCGGTGAGCAGCCGGCGGCGGCCGCCGGACCCGGGGTAGTGCTGCGCGACGGTGTGACGGGTCAACGAGAAGGCGTCCTCATCTCGTGCGAGCGTTTCGTCTCGAGCGCGTAAGTGGTGAGCTTGACGGAGGCGCGATCGGTGTACGCCCGCCGGATACGGCGCGCCTCAGTGGGCACTCCCGAGACGACCACAGCCCGGCTATGACTCCGGCAGTGTACCAGCGTGGGCAAACCGCCCGCCGCGAGCGCGCCGTGGCCGCGGGAATCGAGCCGCCGCCGGAATCGCGTGGCCGCCGGAATCGCGTGGCCGCCGGAATCGCGTGGCCGCCGGGGCCTCGCGGCGCCCGGCGGCCGTCTTGGTCCTGACTCCCCTGCCGGGGGCTCAGGGCACCGTGAACGAGAACAGGTACGGGTCCTGCATCGGCACGCTGTCCCCGGCGAGCTCGCTCTTGACCGAGAACACCGTCACGTCGTACGTCCCGGCACCGAGCGCGGCGGCCGGCGTCCAGGTCAGGACGCCGTCGCTCGTCTCGGCCACCGAGCCCGCCACCGGCGAGCCGCCGGAGGTGACGACGATCGACGTCGAGAAGTCCGCCAGCTGCGGCTGGACGTTCCGCTCGAAGGTGGCGACGACCCCGGCCGCGCCGCCCGTCGCGGAGACGACCAGCGGGTCGCGCCAGTACTGGACGGCCTTGTGCTCGTCGGCGCCGGAGCCCCAGTCGGTCGCGGTGTCGTCGACCAGCTGGGTCCCGTCGGTGCCGTAGCTGATCGAGACGTGGCGGTTGGCGGTGCTCGTGATCGAGCCCCACCACTCCACCATGTCCCACGTCCCGCGGGTGTACTTGTACTGGAGCGCGGTGCCGTCGAGGATCTGGAGGGTGACCTCCCAGATCCCGCCGCCCTGGTCCGCCATCGCCTGCTTGCCCGGGTTCCACGGGCCCAGCAGCGCGATGTCACCGGGGATGAACACGGTGTCGCCGGCGGGCGTTGACGCCGGGACGCGGACGCGGAACGTCACGTCCACGAGCTTCGGCTCCGCGATCTGCGACACCTCATTCGACGGCGCCGACTCGTTGAGCGACGGGTCGAGCGCGGTCACGCGGTAGCCGTAGGTCGTGCCGCTGGACACCGTCTCGTCCCGGTAGGACGGCGCCGGGGTCACCGGCAGGCTGGCCAGCAGCTCGAACGGGCCACCGTCCTCGCTGCGGTAGACGTTGTACTCGGCGACGTCCGGGTCGGACGGGCCGGTCCAGGCGAGCTCGATGAACGAGGCCGCCCAGTCGGTCACCGCGAGGTCCGCGGGCGGGCCGGGCGGCGTGGTGTCGGCGCTGGGCAGGACCGTGAGCACCCCGGGCAGGTACGTCCCGGGGTCGCCGGGGACGAAGCCGTCCTGGTCGCCGTAGGTCCAGCTGATGCCGTTGTCGGTGGAGAACCGGACGAGCAGGTCGAACGTGCCCGCGACTGGCGGCCGGAGCGTGCCCTGGTACTCGTAGTTGTTGCCGCACGAGCAGCCGGCGTTGCGGGACATCGCCTTCCAGGTCGTCCAGCCACCGGGGTCCGAGCCCGGCTCGCCGAACCCGACCTGGGCCACGATCGCCGATGCCGGCGCGCCCGCGTCGGTGAGGCCCGCGACGTAGACCTGGCCGTAGATCGTCGGCGTCGTCTGGCCGCGGGTGATCTCGATCGTCTTGGGCCACTGGAGGATCGCCCAGCCGATCGGGAAGAACGGCGTGGCCGCCGCCTCGTTCGAGGCCGCGCCCTCGTTGCCCGCCGCGTCGAGCGAGCGGACGACGTAGAAGTAGCGGGTGCCGTTGTCGACCGCCGTGTCGGAGAACGACGTGGCGGCGGTGGTGCCGACGAGCTCGTAGCCGCCGCCGGTGACCACGCTGCGGTACACGCGGTAGCCGGCGGCGCCGGCCGCGCCGGACCAGTCGAGGTCCACCTGGCCGCTGCCGGCCGTCGCCTCGAGCGACGTCGGCGCGCGGGGCCCGACCAGGTCCTGGCGGGGATTCGCCACCAGGACCAGCCCCGACAGCGCGGGCACGGTGACCACGAGCTCGCCACCGGCGGAGGTGGCCGCCGGCCCGAAGGCCGGGTATCGCGTCCTGAACCTCACGCCGTCGCGGAGGTAGCCCGCGAGCGGGACGTGGACCTCCTGCGCGGCCGCGGACCGGTTGAGCACGATCACGGCTGCGCTGGAACCGATCTTCCGGCCGTACGCGGCGACGTCGGTCGCGTCGTCCGCCAGGAGCGCCCGGAAGTCGCCCCGGGTGAGGGCCGGCACGGCGTCGCGGAGCGCGGCCAGCGCCCGGTAGTGGGCGAACATGGCCGTGTCCGGCGAGCCGCCGAGGTCGGCCCACGGGTAGGTCCGGCGGTCGTCGGGATCGTCGTCGCCGGTCATCCCGACCTCGTCGCCGTAGTACACGGTCGGCGCGCCCGGGACGGTGAACTGGATCAGCGAGGCGAGGCGGACGCGCTGCTTGCCGGCGGCGAGGTTGGCGGCGTTCAGCTCCTTGTCGGCGGGAGTCTCGGCGCCCGGCGTGAGCGTCCACAGCAGGCGCTCCGTGTCGTGGCTGTCGAGCAGGTTCATCAGCGAGTAGTAGGCGGCGTCGGCGTAGTCCTCGCGGACCGAGGACAGGCGGGCCAGGAACGCCGAGGGCTCGATGGAGCTGCCGCTGTCGGCGAAGCCCTTGGGGTCGAACGACTGCGGCGCCAGGAAGCCCAGCACGGCATCCCGCAGCCGGTAGTTCATGGTCGTGTCGAGGCGGTCGCCGCGGATCATCCGGAGCAGCGTGCTGTCCTTCTGCCACGTCTCGGAGATCGTGAGCGTGTCCGGGTCGACGTCCTTGACGATCTCCCGGAACGACTCCCAGTAGCCGTTGGGGAACGACGCGTCGCCGGACACGTCGAGCCGCCAGCCGCTAGCGCCGGCCTCGATCCAGTGCTTCGAGATGCTGTCGTCCGAGGTCAGGAAGTACGCCTGGACCTCGGCCTGCGACTTGTTGAGGACGGGGATGCTGTCGAAGCCGAACCAGCTCTCGTAGCGCGCCGAGTTGGGGACGCCGGTGCTGCTCACGCACGGGCCGCCGCCCGGGGCCGTGTCGGTGAACACGAACCACTCGCGGTACGGCGAGCTGGCCGATTCGCAGGCGCCCGTCGTGGCGTAGTGGTGGTAGCGGTCGAACAGCGGGCTGTCGGACGACATGTGGTTGAACACGCCGTCGAGGATCACCCGGATCCCCCGCTTGGCGGCGTGCTTGATGAGGTTGTCGAAGTCCTTCTGGGTGCCGAAGTAGGGATCGACCTTCGTGTAGTCCTGGGTGTCGTACGAGTGGTTCGACCCGGCGTCGAAGATGGGGTTGAAGTAGATCGCCGTGACGCCCAGCGAGTCGAGGTAGGGGAGCTGCTGGTCGACGCCCCGCAGGTCGCCGCCCATGTAGTCGCGGCCACGCGGCTGCTCGCGGGCGCCGCTGTCATCGAAGCGCGACGTGCACTGCGCGTCGGGCACCGCGTAGTTGCGGCAGTAGCCCTCGGGCAGCGTGTTCCAGTCGAGCGCCAGGACCGGATCGTCGTAGCGGATGTCGCCGGTCTCCGGGTCGTTGCTGCCCCGGCCGTTCCGGAAGCGGTCCGGGAAGATCTGGTAGATGACCGCGTCCTTCGCCCACGCCGGGGCGGTGAAGCCCTCGTCGTACTGCGTGAGGGCCCAGCTCAGGTCCTCGGGGTCGTCGGTCGTGCGGCCGAGGCCGCCGTCGAGCGCGGCCGTGTTGTCGGCGTAGTAGTCCGTGTCGGTGCCGTCGCTGACGACGAACCGGTACCACAGGTTGTCCGCCTGGGCGGCGAGCCCGGCCGGTACCTTCGCCTGCCAGAAGTCGCAGCTGAACGGGAGCGACGGCTGCTGGCAGCCCACGTCCGACGCCACGCGGGTCATCGGCACCATGGTCGCGCCGCCGGTCCGGACGCTGAACACCCGGGCGCTCACGCCGGTGACGTCGTCGTGGAAGGTCCGGAACCGCAGCGTGACCCGCGTCCCCTCCTCCACCGCCCCGCCGGGCGTCCGGTACAGCGTGTCGCGTGAGTCGTGGCGCAGGCCGTCCCACATCACGTTGTCGTCGTGGGCGGGTCCGCCCGGCGGCACGCTGTCGATGCTCAGGACGTGGCTCGTGCTGTCGTAGCTGAAGGTGGTCGTGGAACCGGGCGCCGGGACCGTGAACGGGATGTTCGCCCCGCCCGGCGCCCCGCCCGCGCCGTAGTTGATGTCCCACGTCTCGTTGAGCGCGACCTTGCCCTCGTAGCTGCCGGCCGGGAGGACGGTCGTCTGGAACGCGTAGGTGCCGTCGCCGTCGGGATCCTGGAGCCAGCTTCGCAGGCAGTCCGGTGCCCAGTCGCCGGGGCAGCCGAGGGCGGCCTGGAAGTTGCCCGGCGCGACCGCGATCACGGCGCTCTTGCTGCTGGTGATCCAATGGCTCTTGTGGTCGTAGTAGAACTTGACGCTCGTCCCGTCGCCGGTGAGCGCGATGTTGGGCCCGTCCTGCTGCGCGAAGCCGCCGTAGTTCTCGTCCCAGGTGCCGTTGAGCGCGACCTTGTACTCGAAGCTGCCGGCGGGGACGATGAAGCTCGCCTGCCACACGTCGTCCGCCGCGTCGTACGTCAGGTGCGTGGCCGCGCACGACGGGTCCCAGTCGCCGCCGCAGCCCAGCTCGGACTGGAGGCTGCCGACGAGGGTGACCGTCGCCGGGTTCGCCGTGTGCGAGGCGAGCGCGCGAGGCGCCGCCAGCGGCATGGCCGAGGCGAGGGGCAGGAGCGACGCGAGGTACAGGACCAGCGTCACGAGGAACAGCAGCCGGCGGCGAATCGGACGGACCGACCGCAGCGTCGTGGCGAACACCAGGGCACCTCCGGGAACGAGCTAAGCCAGGCGTGTGCACGGGCGCCGCCGGGACCGAGCGCAGGCGCAGGGCACGGGCAGGCGAGCCGAGGCGATCGGTGGCCGCAAACGGGGGTCCAGGGGATGCGTCGATCGGCGCGGGGGCCTTCCCGCTCAGCGCCGCCGGTCCTCCGTCCCTAAACCGGTTTAGCGGGCCGTCGAATGGGAAGGATGCGACGTCAGGCCGCGGAAGTCAACCTCCGGCGCCCGGCCGGCCGGGCGGCGGAGCCGAGGGGCGCGGGCGAGCGTGGTGCGCGGGGGCAACGGTTTTCGCGTGGCCGTCTCGCGGCGCCGGAACGGGCTCAGCGGACGACCAGGACCGCCCACATCGCGCCGTAGATCAGGAACGGCCCGAACGGGATGTAGGTTCGCAGCGTGATCCGCCGCGCGACCAGGAGCACGACGATCACGACGCCCGCCAGCAGCGCGCCGTACACGACGCCCGTGAACAGGCGCAGCGGCCCGGCCAGGATCCCCACCGACAGCAGCAGCTTGAGGTCGCCGATCCCGATCGCGCCCGCGCCGAACGGCACCGCGAGCACCCACAGCAGCGCCGGGATCCCGATCGCCGCCGCCAGGGTGATCGGCAGGTCGGCCACGGACACGAACGGGTTGATCCCCGCCACGACCGTGAGCAGCGCGAGCGGGATCGCGGGCAGCGTGATCACGTCCGGCAGCAGCCGCTGGTCGAGGTCGGTCGCGAGCAGCAGCACCAGCGCCACCAGGTACGCCCCGAACACGAGCGCCGGCACCGGCTCCGGGAACCGCAGCGTGACCGCGCCCAGCGCGACGGCCCCGGTCGCCACCGCCACCACCGTCCGCCAGTCGACCGGCCGGACGCTGCCGTCCTCGTGCTCCGGCCAGCTCGCGCCGATGCGGTCCGCGGCGAACCCCCAGGCCGCGCCGGCCACGGCCAGCAGGATCGCGAGTGGCGTGATCACGCGGGGAGTCTACGGGGCGCGCCGGCCCGGGCGCGGCGCCGGCCCGCAGGAGTCGTCCGCGTTCGGCGCGTTCGGCGCGTCCCGGCGCTGACCAGCCGCGTCCGCGGACCCTCTCGTGCGGCGGTTGCGCTCGCACCTCCCGACGCGCTCCTTCGGCGGTCCCCGCCGCTTTGCCCGGCAGCGTGTGCACTCCGGCAGCGTGTGCACTCGGGCGGCGTGTGCATTCGGGCATACATTCGGACCACCACGCCCGGCCCGTGGCCACGCACTGCGTGGATCGGTGCATGCCGGCGTACACCTCGGCCGGTCAGTCGCCGGAGCCAGGTCCGATGTGTGCATGCGCCTTGACATCTCGCGCCGACGGGCGCGCGAGTGTCTGCCGCGATGCACAGCGCGGCTCCTCGTGTCCGCCTGGATGCACATCCAGCGACGACCCGGACGCGGGACCGGACGCCGCGCGTCCGGTCCCGGCAGGACGACCGCCGCCGCACGACCGCCGCCGCGGGGCGACCGCCGCGGCAGGACGACCGCCGCCGCGGGGCGACCGCCGCAGGGCGACCGCCGCGGTAGGACGGCCGCCGCCGCGGGCTGGACGGCGGACCCTCAGCCGGCGCCGGCGAGCGCGAGCTCCACCAACGTCGCGTGGGTGACCCCGTTGGCGCCGCGCGGGGCGAACGGGTAGGCCTTGCGGAAGTACGCGGTGCCGCCGATGTCGAGGTGAGCCCAGGGCACGGTCCGGAACTGCTCCAGGAACAGGCCGCTCTTCACCAGGCTGCCGTCCGGCGTGCCGGTGTTCTGGATGTCCCCGTACCAGCTCTCCATCTCGGGCAGGTAGTCGTCGACGAGCGGGATGCGCCAGTAGCGCTCGCCGGCGCGTTCGCCCGCCGCGGCGACCTCGCCCCACCACGGGTCCGGCGTCGCGAACGCGCCGGTGACGAGGTTGCCGAAGGCCCGGCCCACGGCGCCGGTGAGGGTGGCGACGTCCACGAGGTGCGTCGCGCCCAGCTGCTCGGCGTAGGTCATGGCGTCGCCCAGGATCAGCCGGCCCTCGGCGTCGGTGTTGATGATGTCCACCCACTTGCCGTTGAGCGCCTTGACGATGTCGCCGGGCCGCGTGGCGTGGCCGCCGGGCATGTTCTCGACCGCGGCGGCGACCGCGAGCAGCGGCAGGCCGGGGGACAGGCGGGCGGCGGTGGCGATGGCCGCGATCACGGTGCAGGCACCGGTCTTGTCCATCTTCATCTCTTCCATCCGGTCGGCCGGCTTGATGCTGATGCCCCCAGAGTCGAAGCAGACGCCCTTGCCGATGAGCGCCAGGCGGCGGCCGAGCTTGTCCTTCTCCCCCTCGCCGCCGGAGCGCATGACGATCATCCGGGGCGGGTTGTCGCTCCCCTGCCCCACGGCGAGGAACAAGCCCATGCCCAGCTCGGCGGCGCGCGTCTCGTCGATGACGTCGATCCACAGGCCGTTGGCCTCGGCGATCGCGCGCGCCTCGTCCGCGAGGACCTGGGGCGTGACGTCGTTGGCCGAGCGGTTGGCCAGCCGGCGGGCGGTGTTGGCGCCCTCGCCGATGATCCGGCCGCGCTCCGCGGCGCGCTCCAGCGCCGGCACGTCCGCCCCTGGCGCGACGAGGACGAGCTCGTCGAGCGCCGGCGGCGCGGCATCGGTGTCGTCGCGGTAGATCGCCTTGGGCTCGAAGCCGCCCTCCACCACGCCGCGCACGACCAGCTCCGCGGCCAGCGCGGCCCCGCCGGGCAGGTGCGCCGCGATCGGGCCCAGCCAGACGGCGACGGAGTGGACATCACGGCTGGCCAGGCGCCGGATCGCCGACGCGCCGACGCGACGCGCCGTCTCGCGGTCCAGCGCCTCGGCCTCGCCCGCCCCCACCACCAGCACCCGCTTGGCGGCCAGCTCGCCGGCCGACACGAGGATGGTGTGATAGGCCTTCGAGCGCAGCTCGCCGAAGGCGGCCAGGGCCCGCAGCTCCCCGCCGGTGCGGCGGTCGAGCTCGTCGAGCTCGCCGCTGAAGTCCGGCTCGCCCACGACGGGAATGACCAGGAGGTCGGCCGATGCCGCCCACGGCTGGTCGGAGACGACACGAATCTGCACCAGGGACATCCTCCGGATTGCCGCGACGCGAACCGCGAGCGGCGGCTGCGGCGACAACAGCTGGGACCGTTCCGGGCAGTGTAGCCGGGCGGGTGGGGCCGGCGCGGCGCTCGGCCGGGACTTGGGCCGGCGCAGCCCCAGGCGCGCCTTCAGCCGGGGAGCTCGGGCCCCGCCTCGATCCGGCGCTGGATCGCCAGCGCGTCCTCCAGCTCGCCGCGCGCCTCCTCGATCGAGATCACGGCCTGGTTGAGCCCGCCCTGCGCGACCTCGGCCATGATCACCACCAGCCCGCGGTTGTCGCCGGGCAACCGCTCGCGGGCCGCCTGCTCGGCCGCGAACGCCTTGCGCACGGTGGCCGTCACGCGGCCCTTGGCGTCGATCAGCGACTGGTACAGCGTCCGCAGCGCCGCGTCGTAGGTGGCGTTGCGGTCCAGCCACTCGGTGAGCGTCGTGACGTCGGTCGTGGGCGCGAGGCGGTCGCGCAGCGCGCGCGCCTCGGCCATCACCGCGTCCGAGCCGTCCAGCGCCTCGAGCGCCGCGGCATAGTGCGCGGCGGCGCCCTCCCTGGCGGCCGCGGCCGTCCGCGCGTCGTGGTCAGCGAGCAGGCCGGTCAGCCTCGCCGCGTCCAGCGCCCGCCCGGTGAACACCGTCCAGTCCGCCTCGAGACCGTCGGTGACCCCGTGGACCCTGGTCAGCTCGGCATAGCGGTCGCGGACGTCGGCAGACACGCGGTAGGCGGCACCCTCGCCCACCTCGGGTACGGCCGCGAGGCTCGAGTCGAGCCGCTGGGCCTGGCCGGTGACCGCGGCCAGCTGGAGGGTCCCGTCGGCGATCGTGGCGTTGAGGCCGTCGAGGCTGCCGGCGACCACCTGGGCCAGCGCCAGCCGGGCGCTCGTGCCCAGCGTCTCCACGTCGATGGCCAGGCGCTCCAGCTCCAGCGTGGCGGCCTCGAGGGCGGGCGTGGCGGCCCGGTCGCCGCTCCACGTGAGCTCGGGGCGGCCGGCCGTTCCGGGCAGGTGATCCATGGATGCCACGAGGCCGGCACCGCCCAGCGCGATCAGCGTCGCCAACGCGAGCCAGGCGAGGCGGGTGAGGATCGAGCGCAGCGTGTCCAGGACCATGACGATCCGGAGGGTAACGGGTCGACGTCCCGGGCGCGCGCCCGCAACCGAGCGGGCGAGCTCGCCGGCCGGCCGGGCTACTGGTCCCTCGGCCGCAGGCGCAGGTGGGTCAGCCCGCCCTCCATCGGCCGGGGCTCGAAGCCGAAGGCGGCCCGGACCGAGTCGAGCGCCGTCGTGTTGTCGAAGCGCAGCTGCCGCAGCTGGTCAGTGGCGACCGGGAACGGCAGCCGGACGGCTTCCGCCGCGCCGGCGACCAGGCGGATCACGGCGACCGGCATCGGCACCAGCAGGCGCCGTCGGCCCATCCCGCGGAGCACCTCTTCCACGATCTCGCGGTACGTCCAGTGCCGCGGCCCGCCGAGCTCGTACTCGTGCCCCACCGTGCCGGGATCCGCGAACGCGGCCACGGCCGCGCGCCCGAGGTCCTCGATCGCGAGCGGCTGGAACCGCGCCCGGCCGCTGCCGGTGATCGGGACGACGCCCGGCGACATCCGGACCAGCCCGGCCAGGATGTTGAAGAACCCGTCGCGCGGCCCGAACAGGACCGACGGGCTCAGGATCGTCCAGTCAAGGCCGCTGTCGCGGACCAGGGCCATCGCCCGCGCCTTCGCGCTCGCGTAGTGCAGGCTGGGGTCGTCGATGACGCCGAGCGCGCCGAGGTGGACGAAGCGGCGGACCCCGGCGGCCTGCGCGGCGCGCAGGACGTTGCGGGTGCCCTCGGTGTTGACGAGCCGGAGGCTGGCGCCGCCGTCCCGGTCGCGCGGGATCGCGGCGAGGTGGAGGATCGCGTCGGCGCCCTCGAGGACGGCCGGCAGCGTGTCGGGCCGGGTGACGTCGCCCCGGCGGATCTCGACGGCGTCGCGCTGGCCGGGCGCGAGGCGGCGGAGCACCTCGTCGGCGCCCGCGTCGTCCCGGACGAGGGCGAGGACGCGGTGACCGGCATCGAGGAGGGCCGGGACGAGGTGGCTGCCCACGAACCCGTTGGCGCCGGTGACGAGGATGCTGGACATTCGGTCGGGCTCCGCGGCTGGAATGTGCTAATTGGAAGTAGCATGATATCGCCGAACGCAAGCCCGCGCCGCGCACGACCACGACGCTCGTCCACGCCCGGCATCGCTCGCGCACGGTCCCGCCCGACGCGCCTACCATCCACCCATGGGCGACCTCGACCCCCGGACGCTGCGGGCGCTCGTGCGCGCGATGCCCAAGGCGGAGCTCCACCTCCATCTCGACGGCTCGCTGCGCGTCGACACGGCCCTCGACATCGCCGCCAGCCGGGGCGTCGTGGCGCCCCGGACGTTCGCGGCGATGCGGGCGGCGCTGGTGGCCCCCGACCAGGTCGCCGACCAGGCGCAGCTGCTGCTCGCGTTCGATCTTCCGATCGCGCTGATGCAGGACGCCGAGGCGCTGGAGCGGATCGCCGGGGACCTGGTCGAGGACAAGGCCGCCGACCGGGTCCGCTACGCGGAGATCCGCTGGGCGCCGCTGCTCCACGTCGAGCGCGGGCTGACCGGGCGCGGGGCGGTCGAGGCGGTGGCCCGCGGCGCGTTCGCCGCGGCGCGGCGGTCGGGCATCGAGGTCCGGCTGATCGCGACGCTGCTGCGCTCGCACGCGCCGGAGGCGAACCTCGCGTTCGTCCGTGACCTGGAGGCGCGCGGCATCCCGGACGGCCTCGTCGCCGTGGACCTCGCGGGCCGGGAGGCGGCCTTCCCGGACCCGCTGCTCCACGGGGACGCGATCCGGCTCGCCCGTGCGATCGGGCTCCACGTCACGCTCCACGCCGGCGAGTGGGGCGGCGCGGCCCAGGTGCGGCGCGCCCTCGAGCTGGACCCGGAGCGGATCGCCCACGGGCCGCTGGCGATCGACGACCCCGAGCTCGTGCGCGAGCTGGTCGCCCGCGGCACGTGGCTGGACCTGTGCCCCACCTCGAACACCCAGGCCCGGGTCGTCCCCACGCTCGCGGACCACCCGCTCGCACGGCTGCTGCGCGCGGGCGTGCGGGTCACCCTCAGCACCGACGACCTCACGGTGTCCGACATCTCGCTGTCTGACGAGTACGAGCGGGCGGTGACGCGGATCGGCGTGACCGTGCCCGAGCTGTGGGCGATGGACCTCGCGTCGCTCGACGCCGCCTTCTGCGACGAGCCGGCGCGCCGGCGCCTCCGGGCGGCGTTCACCGCCTGGGGTGCGGGCATCCCTGAGCTCGGCGCGCCGGCGACCGAAACCGGGCGCTGACCGGCGGCGTATCCCCCGCCAGCGACGTCGCCCCATTCGATCCGTCCCGGCCGCGGCCCGTCCCCGGCCACCCTGTTGGAGGTCCAATCCGTGTTCCGTCGTGTCCGGCCCGCCTTCGTCGGCGCCGCCCTCGCCACCGTCCTCGCCGTGGGCGGTGTCACCGCCGATCCCGGCACCAAGCTCCTCGACGCGTCGATGACCGGCATCGCGACCGGCGGCCAGACCCTGCTCGGCGTGGCCGGCGGCGGGCTGCCGTGGGTCCTCGATCGGGGCGACGCGAAGCTGTTCGCGGACGGCCGGCTCCAGGTCACCGTGGACAACCTCGTGCTGGCCGCCGGCGGCGCCGTGGGCACGAACCCCATCCCCACCGGCCGCGCGATCGTCGTGTGCAACGGCGGCGCCGACGAGGTCATGACCGAGACGGTCCCCTTCTCGCCGGAGGGCGACGCCCACGTCAAGACCCGGATCGAGCTGCCCAACCCGTGCCTCGCGCCGGCCGTGTTCTTCGCCGGGCAGACGGGCGCCGGCCCGCGCTGGTTCGCGGTGACCGGCGGCTGAGCGACCCGAGGCCGAGCGGCGGTACGGAGGGCTGACCCTCCGACGGCCGCCCGGCCGTTACGGGGCCGGGACCAGCGACTCGATCGTGACCGAGAGCTCGTCGTCGATCGCGTTGCGGTCCCGGTCCAGGAACAGCGTCCTCGGCAGGCCGGTGGCGGCGTCCCACGTCGCCTCGGCCGTGCCGCCCGCCTCGAGCGTGCGGAGCGCCTCGTCGTACAGCGCCTCCACGGTCAGCGGGAACCCCTCCAGCTCCTCCGGGCGCACCGCGATCCGGGGATTGTGGACGCCGGTCACCACGCCGTTCTCGACCCTGATGGTCGTGGGGCCGGACAGCGTGCACTCGCACGAGAACGTGACCCGCCACTCGTAGCTCCAGACGCCCAGCGCCAGCCACTGCAGGCGATGCGCCGCGATGTCCGCGCCGATGGCCGGGCCGCCGGCGCCGGCCGGTGCCTCCTCCGAGGGCGCCGGGCCGGGCTCGAAGTCCGTGATCTGGAACGAGAATTCCTCGTCGACCGCGTTCTCGATCGGATCCGCGACGACCCGGACCGGGAACCCGAACTCGGGGTCGAAGGCGGCCTCGATCTGGTGGGCGTCGAGGGTGGAGCGCACCTGCTCGAACGCCGACTCGATCAGCAGCGGCAGCCCCGCCGCGTTCGTGACCGGCTCGCCGTTCATCGTCAGGGACGTGACCTGGTCGTCCACCACGGTCACCGACATCGGATCCGTCCACGGGCAGAAGCACGAGTAGGTGAGCGTGAAGCGGTAGCTCGAGAGGTCCTTCGCGGCCCAACGGCCCTCGGCCGCGCGCAGCTCCTCGGCCAGCAGCTGGCGGGCGGAGGGGGTGGCAGCCGGGAGGAGCGAGCAGCCCGCGGCGAGCAGCAGCAGCGAGAACGCGAGGAACGGCAGGGCCCGTCGCAGCTCGATCACGCCCGGCTGACGGCCCGCGGCCCCGCGATGTTCCGCGGTCACCCGGCGGCGAGCTCCTCGAGGACGCGGGCGAGCTCCGCGGCGTCGGCCGCGATGTGGGTGGGACGCTCCGCGGCCGGCAGGGCGGCGGCGGCCTGCGGGGTCGTCACGCCGGTCAGCATCAGCACCGTGCGGGCGCCTACGGCATGGCCGGCCTCGACGTCCGTCAGCGCGTCGCCGATCATCACCGCCCGCCGCACGTCCTGCCCCACCGAGTGCGCCGCCGCCTCGAGCAGGTACGGCTCCGGCTTGCCGATCGTGACCCTCGCCGTCGTCCGCGAGGCGACCTCCACGGCGGCCACCACCGACCCCGCGCCCGGCCGGAAGCCGCGCTCGGTGGGATAGATCGCGTCGCGGTTGGTGGCGACGAGCGCCGCGCCGGCCCGGACGCAGTCGGCGGCCGCGGCGATCCGGAGGTAGGTGAGCTGGGGGTCGAGCCCCACGATCACCGCGTCCGGGTGGCCCGCGGCGGTCCAGCCGTCGATCCCCTCCTGGCTCATCCGGGTGGCCGCGTGCGCCGCCGTCACGACGTCGAACCCGGTCTCGCGCAGCTCGCGCTCCAGCCCGCCCGCGCCGACCGACAGCACGCGGTGGACCTCGGGCATGTGGTCGCGCACGTAGAAGGCACTCGCGCGCGCGGAGGTCACGACGCCGTCGGGCCCGATCGGCGCGCCGTGGCCGGCCAGGCGCGGGTAGTAGTCCGTGTGGTAGTGCATCGCGTTGTTCGTGACGTACACCACGGTGTCGCCCAGGGCCACGCGGGCCGCCAGGGCGGGGCCCACGCCGGGCACGCTCTCGGACGCTCGATACACGACACCGTCGAGGTCTACGAGCAGGAGCATCCGACGATGCTACCGTCTGTCCATGCCTTCGGCCCCCAAGCCCGGTCGCCCGACCCGCGGCGCCCCGTCGCCGCTCGACGGCACCGACCGCCTCGTCGTCGACGGCACCAACCTCCTGTACCGGCTGGGCCGCGGCACCGCCGCGCCGCCCGCGGCGGCCGTGGGGCGGTTGCGGGCGGCGGTGCCGGCGGCGATCGCCATCGACCTCGTGTTCGACGGCGCGGGCCACGGCGTCAGCGGGCGGGTGGCGCAGGGCATGCAGGTCCGCTACGCGGGCCGGCGCGCCGCGGACGACACCATCCTCGAGCTCGCCGATGCGGGCGCCCAGGCCGCCGGCGGCGGGCCGGCCGCGACCGCGCGCGTGCTCGTCGTCACCGATGACCGCGACCTCCGGGCGCGCCTGATGGCGAGAGGCGTGCGCAGCGTGCCGCTGGCCTGGCTCACGAACCGGCTCGACATGCCCAGGCTCGCCTCCGCGGCGCCCGGCAACCGGCGTCCGGCCATCGGCACGGCCGGCGCCGGCGCCGGCGGCCCGGCGTCCGGGCCCGACCGCGAGCCGGACCGCGAGCCGGACCGCGACGACCGCCCCGGCTGGAC